>JBJEBR010000059.1:3917-6111 GCA_051870255.1 Candidatus Cryptobacteroides sp. | reverse complement strand
AATGACAGATATGTGGAACCTCTCGATCCACTGTACTTTATAAAAGGGCAGCAGGACCTGTTCATATACCGCACAGCCAACAGGGATGGCTTCAGAAGCCTCTATCTCTGTGACAATCAGGGAAATATCCGCAGGATAACAAATGTCCCGGCCGATGTTGAATACATTGCAAACGACGGCCGCTGGATTTACTACACCTCAGCCGAGGTCTCCCCTGTCGAGAACCATCTGTTCAGAATCGGGATCAGCAATCTGAAGAAAGGAGTGGATAAAGTCAGATTCACTCAACCTCAGAGGCTTACCCACGAGCCTGGCTGGCATCACATAATGATGGACGGCGGCTGCACCCAGTTCGTTGACCATTACAGCTCCATATGCGTCCCAAGGGTCCAGAACCTCTGCAACGCTGACGGAAGCATAATAAGGAATATCTATACCGCACCTGACCCGACAACGGAATATTCATACGGTGAAATCACCCTCGGGACGGTGAAAAGCGCCGACGGGAAATACGACAATTACTACAGGCTCATAAAGCCAGCCGGTTTCGACCCGTCAAAGAAATACCCGCTGATCGTCTATGTCTATGGCGGTCCGCATTCTCAGATGGTCCGCAATACATTCTGTGCCGAGCTGCGCAGATGGGAGATGTACATGGCTCAGAGAGGCTATGTGGTTTATGTACAGGACAACAGAGGTACATCCAACAGAGGTCTGGATTTCGAGCAGGCCATATACGGACAATGCGGCCAGGCAGAGATGGCCGATCAGATGGTCGGTGTGAGGGCTTTGATGGAACTTCCGTATATAGATACCGACAGGATCGGAGTGCATGGATGGAGCTACGGGGGATTCATGACCATATCCCTCATCACGAATTATCCTGACGTGTTCAAGGTCGGAGTGGCAGGAGGTCCCGTCATCGACTGGAAATGGTACGAGGTGATGTACGGGGAGAGATATATGGGAAATCCTTCTGAAAACGCTGAAGGATATTCAAGGACCAGCCTCATTGCTAAGGCTAAGGACCTTAAGGGAAAACTTCTTATATGTCAGGGAGTCATAGATCCTGTCGTCGTATGGGAGAACAGCCTCAGCTTCATCCGCGAGTGCATCGCGAACAACGTGCAGGTCGACTATTTCCCATATCCGCGTGCAGAACACAATGTTATGGGAAAAGACCGCGTTCACCTGATGGACAAGGTTTCAATGTATTTTGACGACTATTTGAAATGAAATCAATAAAATCCATATACAAGATAGGGAAAGGCCCATCCAGCAGCCATACGATGGGCCCGTTCAAGGCAGTGCGTTCATATCTGGAGAACCATCCGGACGCACATCACCTCCATGTCACGCTCTACGGTTCCCTCGCTGCTACAGGCAAGGGCCACCTCACCGACGTGGCAATCGAGGAGGCATACCAGACCTGGAGGAGGACCGACAGGGAAACCCTCGAGAGCAATTTCAGGAGGGCGGGCGACGTTGACATCGAATGGAGGCCGAAGGAGACACTCCCCTTCCACCCGAACGGCATGAAGATCGCCTCGGTCAATTTCGACGGGGACCTGTATGACAAATGGACATATTACAGCGTGGGAGGAGGAGACATAGTCTGCCTTGAGCACCCCACCGAATCGGATGATGAGGATGACATCTATTCCCTTAACACTATGAAGGAACTCCTCGACTGGTGCAACAAGGGAGGCAAGGCATATTGGGAATATGTTGACGAGGTTGAAGGAAAGGGATATGGACTCTGGGAGCATCTCGAACTTGTCTGGAAGGTAATGTGCGAGGCTGTCGAGAGGGGTATCGACCAGGAGGGTTCTCTTCCGGGGCCGCTGGGGATAAGGCGAAAGGCATCAAGCTATTACATACGCGCCGAGGGCTACAGCGATGTCCTGCGCACGAGGGGGCTGATTTTCTCCTATGCTCTCGCCGTCAGCGAAGAAAACGCCTGCGGAGGAACCATCGTCACGGCTCCGACCTGCGGGTCATGCGGTGTGCTGCCGGGAGTTCTATACCATGTGAAGAAGGTCTATGGATTCAGTGACAAAAGGATTGTAAGGGCGCTCGCCACTGCCGGACTCGTGGGCAATGTGGTTAAACACAACGCTTCCATCTCCGGCGCCGAGGTCGGATGCCAGGGAGAGGTCGGAGTGGCCTGCGCAATGGCAGCCGCGGCAGTCAC
>JBJEBR010000059.1:0-3817 GCA_051870255.1 Candidatus Cryptobacteroides sp. | reverse complement strand
GGAAAAGACCTCCCGTCGGTTTACAAGGAGACCGGGGAAGGAGGACTTGCCAAGGAGCTGGAATAGCAGGTCAAGCCTCGATTTCGTTTTCAGGGAGCTGTTCGGAAGGCGCGGACAGCTCCTTTCCTTTTGCACGGCGTATCCCTACCGCCATCACCTTACGGGCCGATGTGGTGATGCTGAAACCGTTGTCCTTCAGCTTGCCCACTCCGTCGTTGTACTCGCGGCAGACCGCCTTGAGCTTCTTACCAAGTTCTCTGTAGGAGTCGTAGAACGAGCCTACCCTCTCTATCATCGTCTCGGCTGCCTTGGTGATTTCGAGCAGGTTGGTGTCGTGACGGTATTTGGTCCAGGTAAGCTGGATTATCTTCAGGAAAGGCATTATGGTCTGCTCGGTGGTGATGAGGACTCCCTTCCGGTATGAGTCCTGCCACAGCATAGGGTCCTGGTCCAAGGCTGCCTGGAGGGCGGCACTGATTGGCATGAACATCACGACATAGTCCGCGAACGAATTGGGATTCTTCCTCGCATAGTCCTTGGCTGCGAGTTCGTCCACGTGCTTGCGGACGCTCCTGAGATGGTCTGCAAGGGCTGTGGTCCTGGCCTGTTCGTCCTTGGCGTTCACATATTCCACGAATGCGGTCAGGGACACCTTGGAATCCACTATCAGGTCCTTCTGCTCAAGACCGTCCTTGAAATGGAATACGAAATCAGGGCGGCTCAGGTCATCGTTGGCTGCTTCACGGGTATAGTGCAGCCCCTCCACGAGATTCTCGTTGGCAAGCATCGCGTCGAGGAAGTTCTCTCCGAAACAGCCCTGCACCTTCGGCCTGGAGGTAAGGGCTTCCGACAGGTTGTCGGCCTTGGCGCCGATGTCTGCGGTCTTCTGCTCCATGTCCTTGACGGCCTGTTCAAGCTGCTTTGAGAGGGAAACGGTATTCCTTATATGGCTTTCCTCGTTTTCCTTCATTGCCTTGCGCATGGCATCCATGCTCTCTTTCAGAGGTTTGAGTATGCCGTCCATCTCGGAACGGTTGCCCTTGGCGAGTTCCTCCTCACGCTGCCTCAGGATTTCCGCAGTCTCCGACTTCATGTCCGCGAGAAGGGTCTGCATCTGCCTCTGGGTGTTCTCCTTCATTTCGGCAATAGCCTTCTCATGGTATTTGGAGGCCATCTCCAGTTCGCTTTCCTTCCGGGCGAGTCCGGTCCGCAGACGTGCCATCTCGGTTTCCTGTTCCTTCAGGCATTCATTCAGTTTCCTGTCTGCCTTCGAATTGCAGACAAGAGCCGTCAGGATGACGGCCACAAGGGCTGCCACGGCAGCCGATATTATCATATATGTTATCATATATTATTATATTTCAATATAATACAATTACAGGCAATCAGTGTTCATTTCAATTAATATACATTTTGCAATGAGGGCAGATTTCTCCTCAGGCCTGCGGCCATCGTCGAAATGACAGACATTATACATCGGCATCGTCGGGATTGAATGCCGGATCCAAAGATAAATATTCGATCAGACTTTGACAAACTTATAGGGCAACTTGAACGGCAATCAGTGCGCGTGGTTGCAGAATCAAATTTATTTTCTAACTTTGAGAGGATATATCGAAACGACCTATGACCTATATATCTCTGCCCAAAGAGGATTCAAACCGACGCCTGGTGTTCTACCTGGCGATGGAGGAATATGTGGCCTCCCATCTTGACGAACTTTTCCCAGGTAAGGACATCAAGGAAGCGTTTTTCATGTGGCAGGTGCCCCCTACCGTCATCTTCGGACGCAACCAGGTGATGGAAGCCGAGGTCAACATGGCTTATTGCAAGGAGAAAGGCATCCGTCTTTTCAGACGCAAGAGCGGTGGAGGATGCGTATATTCAGACTGGGGTAACATAATGCTTTCATACATAACCGATTCTACGGATGTAGCCTTCACTTTCGACAAATTCCTTCAAAGGGTTGCCCTGATTCTGCGCAAGGCCGGGCTGAATGCCACTACTTCAGGCCGCAACGACATCCTCGTGGACGGGAAGAAGGTCTCAGGCAACGCCTTCTTCCTCCAGCCCAAATCCAGCATCGTCCATGGTACGATGCTCTATGACAGCGACTTCGACGAACTTGTCAAGGCCATCACTCCTTCACAGGCCAAAATCCGCAGCAAGGGTGTAGATTCCGTCCGCCAGCATGTGACGAATCTGCGTCCTTATTTTGTAGATGCGGACACCCCTTGGAAACGATCCCTCTCAGAAATAGGTAATTTCAAGAAATATCTCGCAAACGAGTTCTGCGGAATCCGCGGGGCAGACGGGAAATATGCCGGTCTGGACGAGATAGTCCTCAGCGATAGCCAGATAGCGGCAATCGAGACAATAGAGGCCGGTTATCTCGACCCTTCATTCCTCGAAGGCAGGAACCATTCATACACGGCATCAAGGAAAGGGAAGATAGAGGGAGTGGGTGAAGTCTGCGCCGAATATGAGATGAAAGGCGGCGAGATCGTCAGATGTCATCTCTCCGGGGACTTCTTTCCGCTCAAGGATGGCATCGACGATGTCCTGACAAAGACCCTCGAAGGACGCCAGGACACCGTGGAGGAGGTCAGCAAGGCCTTGGATGGACTCGATTTAGGGGAATTTGTAGGAGGCCTGCACGGCAGGATGCTTGTTGAATCATTGTATAAATAACTATTATATGGAAGACAACCTTAAGAAAACATGTCTGTATGACAGCCATCTGGCACTCGGGGCCAAGATGAGCCCTTTCGCCGGGTTCATGATGCCGATCCAGTACAGTTCCATAACCTATGAGCACAACGCGGTGCGCAACAATGTCGGGATGTTCGATGTCTCGCACATGGGAGAGATCTTCGTGAGCGGACCTGACGCGGAGAGATTCGTGAACCATATCTTCACAAACGAGATAAGGGGATTCGAGCCGGGGAAGGTGCTCTATGGCATGATGTGCCACCCGAGCGGAGGAGTCGTGGACGACCTTCTGGTATACAGGGAGTTCGAGCCTGACCATTTCCTTCTCGTGGTCAACGCGGCCAACATCGCCAAGGACTATGAATGGGTGTGTAGCCAGGCCGAGGGCTTCGACGTGAAGGTAGTGAACGAGTCTGAAAGCTGGGGGCAGATTGCGGTGCAAGGTCCTGAGTCCGAGAAAGTCGTGACCGAGGTCCTCGGACTTGCAGAGGCTGCCTCACTGGTGTTCTACACCTATTGCGAGTCTTCGTGGAAGGGTGCAAGGATGGTTCTCAGCCGTACCGGATACACCGGGGAGGACGGGTTCGAGATTTATACCACGCCTGAAGGAATCCAGGAAATATGGGATATCCTGATCAAGGCCGGAGTCACTCCGTGCGGACTTGGATGCCGCGACACATTGCGTTTCGAGGCAGGGCTTCCTCTCTATGGGGACGAGCTTTCGGACACGATAACCCCTGTGGAGGCCGGTCTGGGAATGTTCTGCAAGCTTGACAAGGACTTCGTCGGCAGGGACGCGCTCGCTGCCCAGAAGGCGGAAGGTCCATCGAGGAAGCTCGTGGGAATCGAGATTTTCGACAAGGCCATTCCACGCGCCACATACCCTGTCGAGACAGAGGACGGCACCCAGGTAGGTGTCGTGACCACCGGTTATCATTCCATCTCCCTCGACAAGAGCATATGCTTCGCGATGGTCGATGCGGCATATTCCGCACTCGGCACTCCCCTTTCTGTCCGTATCAGGAAGAAGGTATTCCCTGGGACAGTCATCAAGAAAAGATTCTATCAGACGAATTACAAGAAATAATAACAAATAATCCACTTA
>JBJEBR010000058.1:10202-35460 GCA_051870255.1 Candidatus Cryptobacteroides sp. | reverse complement strand
GCGGTTTGGGGACTTTCACCCGTTAGAGTACGTTCGTGCTGGACGAACCAAAAAAAATAGCGGATGGTTATTCATCCGCTATTTTTCTTAAATGGGATTACCTTAGTCCTGGAACTTTGCGCAAAGGTATTCGCGGTTCAGACGGGCGATATGGGAAACGGTAATGTGCTTAGGACACTCCATTTCACATGCCCTGGTGTTGGTGCAGGCACCGAAACCGAGTTCGTCCATCTTTGCGACCATTGCCTTGGCCCTCTTTGCACCCTCGACCTTTCCCTGAGGAAGAAGTGCAAGGGAACTTACGCGCGCAGCTACGAAAAGCATTGCAGAACCGTTCTTGCAGGTAGCAACACAAGCACCGCAACCGATGCAGGATGCACCGTCCATGCTTTCTTCAGCCTTCTCGTGGGAGATAGGAATAGCGTTTCCATCAGGAACACCGCCTGTGCCCACTGAGATGAATCCACCGGCCTGAAGTATCTTGTCGAATGCCTGACGGTCAACGACAAGGTCCTTGATTACAGGGAAACCCTTGCTTCTCCAAGGCTCGATAGTGATGGTGTCACCATCCTTGAACTTGCGCATATGGAGCTGGCAGGTGGTAACCTCATCGTCTGGTCCGTGTGCCCTTCCGTTGATGTAAAGCGAGCAAGCACCGCAGATACCCTCACGGCAATCGTGGTCGAACGATACAGGACCGCTGCTCTTGCAACCTTTCTCGACTGCAACAGGATCTGCACCCTCTGCTATCAACTGCTCATTGAGAATGTCAAGCATTTCGAGGAAAGAACTGTCCGGAGAAATATTCTTGACCTGATAGGTCTCAAAATGTCCTTTTGACTTAGCGTTTTTCTGACGCCAAACTTTCAATGTCAAATCCATGTCAATTAGTCTTTATAGTTACGTGTAGCAATCTTAATGTTCTCGTACACAAGAGGTTCCTTGTGAAGCTCAGGCTCCTCGCCCTCACCCTTGTACTCCCAGGCGGCGACATACATGTAGTTCTTGTCGTCCCTCTTGGTCTCTCCGTCCTCAGTCTGCATCTCCTCACGGAAATGTCCACCGCATGACTCGTTCCTGTTGAGTGCGTCACGGGCCATAAGTTCACCGATTTCGAAGAAGTCCGCAAGACGGAGTGCCTTTTCAAGCTCCTGATTGAACTCTCCGTTCTCCCCTGCGACATATACATTCTTCCAGAAATCAGCCTTGAGATCCTGGATGAGCTTGATGGCTTTCTTCAGGCCGGCCTCGTTGCGTGCCATTCCGACATACTCCCACATGATGTGGCCGAGTTCCTTGTGGAATGAATCCACTGAACGTTTTCCCTTGATTGAGAAAAGCCTGTCAATCTTTGCCCTGACTGCCTTCTCTGCCTCCACGAATTCCGGAGCGTTGGTATCAGTCTTAGGCTCCTTGAACTTGGATGCAAGATAGTCTCCGATTGTATAAGGAAGGATGAAATATCCGTCTGCAAGACCCTGCATGAGTGCTGATGCACCGAGTCGGTTTCCACCATGGTCAGAGAAATTGGCCTCACCTATGGCATAAAGACCAGGTATGGTCGTCATGAGGTTGTAGTCAACCCAGATACCTCCCATAGTATAGTGGATGGCCGGATAAATCATCATAGGCTCCTTGTATGGGTTGGTGTCAGTGATCTTCTCATACATCTGGAAGAGGTTGCCGTAACGCTCACGGATCTTGTCCTCTCCGAGCCTGTCGATAGCAGTCTTGAAATCAAGGAATACTGCAAGGCCTGTCTCATTCACTCCGAATCCAGCATCGCAACGCTCCTTGGCGGCACGGGATGCAACATCGCGTGGCACAAGGTTACCGAATGCAGGGTAACGGCGCTCAAGATAATAGTCGCGGTCTTCCTCTGCTATCTGGGAAGGTTTAATCTGATGTTTGCGGAGTTTCTCGACATCCTCTTTCTTCTTAGGTACCCAGATTCGTCCGTCGTTCCTCAGGGACTCGGACATGAGGGTAAGCTTGGACTGCTGCTCGCCGTGTACAGGGATACAGGTAGGATGAATCTGTGCAAAGCAAGGGTTTGCGAAGAAAGCACCCTTCTTGTAGCACTGCCAAGCGGCTGAACCGTTGCTGTTCATTGCGTTGGTGGAAAGGAAGTATGTGTTTCCGTATCCGCCTGAGGCAATTACGACTGCATGTGCGCCGAATCTTTCTATTTCTCCCGTCACGAGATTCCTTGCAATGATACCCTTGGCCTCTCCGTTGATGAGGACGAGGTCGAGCATTTCATAACGCGGATATGACTTCACCGTACCGGCTGCAATCTGGCGGTTGAGAGCCGCGTAAGCTCCGAGAAGAAGCTGCTGTCCGGTTTGTCCGCGTGCATAGAAGGTACGACTTACCTGAGCACCACCGAATGAACGGTTTGCGAGAAGTCCGCCATACTCCCTTGCGAAAGGAACGCCCTGTGCCACACACTGGTCGATGATGTTGTTGCTGACTTCGGCAAGCCTGTACACATTGGCTTCACGTGAACGGTAGTCACCGCCTTTGATGGTATCATAGAAAAGACGATAGACAGAGTCATTGTCGTTCTGGTAGTTCTTGGCGGCGTTGATACCTCCCTGTGCCGCAATTGAATGGGCACGACGAGGTGAGTCGCTGATGCAGAATACCTTGACATTGTAACCGAGTTCTCCGAGGGAAGCAGCTGCAGACGCTCCTCCGAGTCCGGTTCCTATGACAATGACTTCGAGTTTCCTTTTGTTGCCAGGACTGACAACGCGGATCTGAGATTTATGCTTTGTCCATTTCTCAGACAAAGGTCCCTCAGGAATCTTAGAAATTAGTTTTTCGGCCATTTTATAGTGTTGATTGAAATTTCGGCACAATTTTACGGATTTTTAGGCAAACGAACAAACTTTAGAGACGTTGCCCATACAAAAATATCAAGTTTCACAGATGCTGTCGAGCAGGGAACTAAAACAATGAGCTTTCATCATCCACGCCCGGGGAAATGCCGAGATGCCTGTATGCAAGTTCCGTCACTTCCCTGCCCCTCGGAGTCCTCACGATGAATCCTTCCTTTATAAGGAATGGCTCATATACCTCTTCGAGCGTACCCTGGTCCTCGCCTACCGCCGTGGCTATGGTGTTGGCCCCGACAGGACCGCCCTTGAATTTGGTTATGATAGTCCTAAGTATTTTATTGTCAATAGCATCCAATCCCCTCTTGTCTATGTTGAGCGCATCGAGTGCATACCTTGCTATATGGAGGTCTATACTTCCGTCTCCCATGACCTGGGCGAAATCCCTCACCCTTCTCAGCAGGGAGTTTGCTATTCGAGGCGTTCCACGGCTTCTGAGGGCTATCTCCATGGCTGCATCCTGGTCAATGCCTATCTTCAATATTGACGCACTTCTCCTTACTATACGCACGAGGGTCTCCGTATCATAGTATTCCATCGCGCACGTGATTCCGAAGCGTGCCCTGAGCGGAGAGGTCAGAAGGCCGCTCCTCGTGGTGGCGCCGACCAATGTGAATGGATTCAGGGAAATCCTCACGGACCTTGCTCCCGGTCCCTTGTCTATCATTATATCTATGACGAAATCCTCCATAGCCGAATACAGGTATTCCTCCACGACCGGGGAAAGCCTGTGGATTTCATCAATGAAAAGGACATCACCCTCGTCGAGGGATGTCAGAAGCCCTGCAAGGTCTCCAGGCTTGTCAAGTACTGGACCGGAAGTGACCTTCATGTTCACACCCAGCTCGTTGGCTATGATATGCGCAAGTGTAGTCTTCCCGAGTCCCGGAGGGCCGTGGAAAAGCACATGGTCAAGAGACTCCCCCCTCATCTTCGCGGCTGCCACGAAAATCTTGAGGTTGGCTATGATTTTGTCCTGTCCGGAGAAATCTTGAAGGTCCTGCGGCCTTATAATTCCGTCCAATTCCTTATCTTTGCCCTCGCTTGCCTTGCGGGGATCGAAGTCGCTGCTACCCATCGTTCAGAAATAATTATATACAAATATAGTTTATATTTTGAAATTTATTCATGATTATTATCATGTGGATATGTTGAAAACACACTTTTCATACTGATTGTCAGTATATTGTACTTTTGATTACTGTTGATAAGCCTGATTTGAAGTCTTTGGAAAAATGTTGATGACGGATTTGGATTTTATTTTTCTATCCCGGTATATACGGATTGACGACAAATGCCAATTTTCTTTTCAATAGCTTTCAACCGGGTTTTCAACCTGATTTCAACAGAAATTTGTCTGATATGTTGATAAGTTCGAAATCTGTCGGAGAAATTGCCGGCAGGATTGGAAAATACAAGGAGATATTCTGCAGCGGGCTTTTCCTGTCCGCGAGATGGTTCACCGTATCCCAGCTTGACCATGAAGGAGTGCAGCTCATAGTCCTTCCAGACAGGGATTCCGCCGAATACTGCGCGGCTGACCTTTACAATCTCGTGGACGCTGACAGGGTTTACTTCCTTCCAGATTCCGGAAAGAACCTTGAAAGAAGCAATTACAAGTCTTCCCTCGGGGTACAGAGGACGTCTGCCATAGGAAAGATACTCGAATCTTCCTCTTCAGGTGGCGGAATGATCGCTGTGACCTATCCTGATGCCTTGGAGGAACTCATACCTGACACGGGGAAGATAAGGGAGTCCCTGATGAAATTGAATGTGGGGGACGAAGTAAGCCATGAGGAAATATCGGTTTCATTGTCCGGACACGGATTCGAAAGGGTTGATTTCGTGTCGGAGCCAGGACAGTATGCTGTGAGGGGTGCCATCATAGACATATTCTCATATTCTTGGAGCGACCCGTTCAGAATCTCCTTCTTCGGGGATGAGATTGATTCCATCAATATATTCGACTGCAATACACAGTTGTCCAAGGAGAAGGTCTCAACGGCGGAGATATACCCTGACATAGTGGCCTCTGACACAGAACCTTGCATGTCCATTGTGGATATTTTCCCGGACACCACCCTGTGCTGGCTCGATTCTTCTGACATGTACAAGGAAAAGGATTTCTATCCGTTGCTCGGAAGGTTCACGAGGATATATACCGATGTGCCGTTGTCACGCCAGGGTGAAGATGCCGTCAAGTTCAGCATATCCCCGCAGCCTGTGTTCAACAAGAATTTCGAGCTTCTTACCGAAGACATAAGGAAAAGGCTGGAGGAAGGTTACAGGGTCAGGATATATGGAGAGAAGAAATCACAGCTTGAAAGGCTGAGGTCCATCCTCGGGCAGAACGGAGGGATAATGCCGGAGTTCGTGCCGGAATGTAACATCCACAACGGATTCGTGGACCATGAGGACAAGGTATGCTGCTACAGTGACCACGAGATATTCGACCGTTTCCACAGGGTTACCATCAGGAGGACGGTGGAAAAAAGCGAACAGCTGACGATCAATGACCTGACTTCCTTTTCAATAGGGGATTATGTAGTCCATATAGATTATGGAGTCGGGATATTCGGAGGTCTTGTCAGGATGAAGGATGACAAGGGAAGGATGCACGAGGTAGTGAAGCTCGTATATAAGGACAATGACACCGTGTTCATTTCCGTACATTCCCTTCACAAGATTTCACGCTACAAATCCAAGGATGCAGAGCCTCCGAAGATATACAAGCTCGGTTCTAAGGCATGGCAGAACCTGAAGGCGAGCACGAAATCCAAGGTAAAGGACATAGCCAAGGACCTCATACAGCTGTATGCCAAGAGGAAAAGCCAGTCAGGATTCTCTTTCTCCGCAGACACATATCTCCAGCAGGAGCTTGAATCCTCTTTCATGTATGAGGACACCCCTGACCAGGAAAGGGCTGTACAGGCCGTCAAACGGGACATGGAGGACAGCTGCCCAATGGACAGGCTCGTATGCGGTGATGTGGGATTCGGAAAGACGGAAGTTGCCATAAGGGCTGCGTTCAAGGCTGTCGCGGACAGCAAGCAGGTGGCCGTGCTTGTCCCTACGACCATACTTGCGCTCCAGCATTACAATACTTTCAGGAGCCGCCTTAAGGATTTCCCGTGCACCGTGGATTTCGTGAGCAGGCTCCGTACCGCAAAGGAAATATCCGATATCCAGAAAAGGATGAAGAGCGGTGCCATAGATATAATAATAGGTACCCACAAGCTCATAGGTAAAGGATTCGAATTCAAGGACCTCGGGCTTCTCATAATAGACGAGGAACAGAAATTCGGGGTAAGCGCGAAGGAGAAGATAAGGCAGATGAAGGCGTCCGTCGATACCCTTACCCTTACCGCCACACCTATCCCGCGTACCCTTCAGTTCTCCCTTCTCGGGGCGAGGGACCTTTCCATAATCAACACTCCTCCTCCGAACAGGATTCCTGTCCAGACTGAGATCATGCTTTTCGACCATGACGAAATAAGGAAGATCATAGATTATGAACTCAACCGTGGAGGCCAGATTTTCTTCGTGCACAACCGTGTAGAGGAACTTCAGTCCATCCATGACATACTTCACAGGCTCGTTCCAGACATGAAGATATGTGTGGCACACGGCCAGATGGAACCAAAGGAACTCGAGAACAAGATCCTGGATTTCATGGCGGGGGATTATGACATGCTTCTCTGCACCACTATCATAGAGAACGGACTCGACATCCCAAACGCCAACACCATAATAATAAACCAGGCCCAGAATATAGGGCTCAGCGACCTGCATCAGCTCAGGGGAAGGGTAGGAAGGTCCAACAGAAGGTCTTTCTGCTATCTCATAGTGCCTCCTTTGGTATCCATAACCGAAGATGCAAGGAGAAGGCTCAAGGCAATAGAATCATTCTCCGACCTTGGAAGCGGTTTCAACATAGCGATGCAGGACCTGGACATAAGGGGAGCAGGTAACCTTCTCGGTGCCGAGCAGAGCGGATTCATAACCGACATGGGCTTCGAGACTTACCAGAAAATCCTTGCGGAGGCCATGGAGGAACTTGGTGTCGAGACCGGAATGACATCGAGGACCCAGGACGACAAATATGTACCTGACTGCACCATAGACACCGACCAGCTTGCCCTTATCCCTGATTCATATATAGATATGACTGCCGAGAAGATAAGGATATACAAGGAACTTGATTCCCTTTCTTCCGACAAGGAGATGGATTCCATGAAGAAAAGGCTTTCTGACCGTTTCGGTCAAATGCCTGACGAGGTGTTGAGGCTGTTTGATATAGTTAAGATCAGAAGGCTTGGACAACAGCTTGGTTTTGAAAAGATTATAATCAAGAATGGTGTGATGATATCGTTCTTCATATCGAATCCTCTTTCACAATATTACCGAAGCAAGCGTTTTGCTGACATATTGGAAAATGTAAGCAGGAATCCAAATCTGTTCGAACTGAAGCAGAACGACAACAGGCTGAGGATTTTTTCAAGGAATGTGGATTCCCTCGACAAGGCTTTCTCAATTTTGAAAAAACTGCAATAATTATTACTTTTGTGGGCTTCAAACAGATAGGAAAGTGGCAAACCTTATCATAGACATCGGAAACACTGCCTTGAAGGCGGCTTGGGCTGACGGTATCACCCTCGGCAAGACTTTCAGATATCAAGGTGAAAGGATGATGGATTTCATTCTTTCGATGACGGAAAGGAACAAGCCGGAGACAATGGTGCTGAGCAGCGTGAGTCATTTTTCCCCTCAGAACATAGAAAGGCTCGGCAGGGAATGTGACAGGCTTGTCATAGTGGATGGGGACATCCTTGGAAAATATGGTATTCCGGAATATCTTTCAGCCGACAGGGCTGCATCGATAGTGGCTTCCAGATACCTGTTCAAGGGACGTGGATGCACAATCTTCGATTTCGGTACCACGCTTTCCATCGATTTCATAGATGGGGAAGGAAAATTTGAAGGGGGAATGATTTCTCCGGGATGCAGGACGAGATTCAAGGCCCTGAACAGGTATTCCAAGAATCTTCCTTTGGTTGACACACCTTCCGAAACGAGTGAAATGGGATTGTCCTTGCAGGATTCCATAGCATCAGGAGTCGTTACAGGCATAATGTTTGAAATAGACGGCTACATTTGTCGTTATCCCGACAATATCACTGTTTTTACGGGCGGTGATGCGATTTATTTTGCAAAACGGATGAAAAACTCCATCTTTGTAGTTTGTAATCTCGTGCTTATGGGGTTGGCTTTGATAGCCGTGGATATGAACTGATATGACGATAAGGACAGCAAGAATATTTCTTTTTACGTTATTGGCGACCATCTGTACCTGTGCATATGCTCAGGACGGAACTTTCGGTGCATATTCTCCATACTCGATATTCGGAATAGGAGACATATCGAAGGAGGGTACAGCGTTCAACAAGAGCATGGGAGGTACGGGAATAGCCATGAGGAACAGAAGGTTCATCAATTACCTGAACCCTGCAGCCGTTACCGCGAGGGACACGCTTGCATTCATGGCGGACTTCGGACTTTCCGAAAAGAACACCATATACAGACAGGGAGACATAAGGTCTGGAAACAACACTTTCAACATATACGATTTCATATTGAGTTTCCCTATATGGCGTTCATCCGCATTCATGGTTGGAATCACGCCGTACAGCGATGTTGGTTATGATTTCTCATCGATAGAGGATGACGAGTCCATCATAGGTAACACCGGGAACATCTCATATGATTCAAGCGGAAAGGGTAGTGTTTACCAGGTATTCCTCGGAGCCGGGGTTACATTCTGGAAAAGGTTGTCATTAGGTGCCGAAATGATATATTATTTCGGAAACATCGACAAGATCACCACGATGGACTACACCAACTCTTCCTACAGGTCCGTGAACAGTGGAAGCGACCTGACGGTAAGGGGTCTGACAGGAAAGTTCGGTCTCCAGTACGAGCAGAAGCTCGGAGGTAATGTATCCATGATATTGGGAGCCACTTACAAGATGGGGACGAACATGAAGGGATATTCCACTACATACAGGTACGCCACACAGTCAAGTGTCACCGATACCTTGAGATACAATGTTGACACCCTCTCCCGTTCCGGGGTAAGGTTCGGGGACGAACTTGGGGTAGGAATATCCTTGAAAGGAGGTGAGCAGTGGACCGTGGAGTTCGACTATCTGAGGTCCGACTGGACTAAATCAGGACTTGACAGTTCCCCTGGTTTCTCTTCAATCAGCAGCGGAGCGGTGTTCACATCCACGGTGTCACATTCGTTCAGGGCAGGATTCGAGATAGTTCCTAACAGGAATGACATCAGATATTATTTCAGGAGATGTGCCTACCGAGCGGGACTCTATTACGACAAGGCTTATTACAAGCTGGACGGGAACAATGTGAACTCGATGGGTCTTACCCTCGGAATAACACTCCCGGTATTCAGATGGTACAATGGAATATCTATCGGAGTGGATGTAGGGCAGAAGGCGAGCACGAAGAACAACATGATAAGGGAAAGATATGTGATGTTCAACGTCGGCTTCAACATACACGACATATGGTTCCAGAAGCCAAGATACAATTAACTGAAACAATATAAAGAAAGAAATCAATACCATGAAAAAAGTTGTTTTGTCTCTTATTGCTGTTACCATTGCATTGATGGGCAGCCTGAAGGTTTCCGCGCAGGGAAAATTCGGTCCGGACAGTACCGAGTGCATCAAGTATCTGTCCTACTACACCGAGTATTACAAACAGAAGAATTATGATTCAGCTATCCCGAATTGGAGGCAGGCATATAAGTATTGTCCTCCTACTGCAAGGTATTCCCTTCTTTCTGACGGTACCACTCTCCTTAGGTATCTGATAAACAAGGAGAAGAATGCCGAATACAAGTCGCAGCTCATCGATTCCCTCATGACAGTTTACGACCAGAGGGTTGAGTTCTGGCCTAAATATGCCACAAGTTCATTGAACAACAAGGCTCTTGATATGTATAACTTTATGAAGAGCGATCCCGAAAAGCTTTTCAACGGTCTTACTGAAATCATTGCACAGACCAAGTCTGCTACCAAGCCTAACATCTTCCTGTTCAACATGGACACTGCATGCGAGCTCTACAAGAACGGCAATCTTGACCCGGAGACTGTAATCAATACATATGAATCATCAATAGAGTATCTTGGTGCTGCAACTCCTAAGAATGATACAGAGTCCAAACTTATTGCAAAGACGGTAGAGGATATAGAGAGCCTCTTCATCCAGAGTAAGGTGGCAAGCTGCGACAATCTCATCGCACTTTTCGGACCTAGGGTGGCTGCAGAGCCTGACAATCTCGACCTTGCAAAGAACGTGGTCAAGATGATGAGCATCACCGAGGGATGTACTGACAACGACCTTTTCCTGAATGCAGTGAACAAGATGTATGAGGTTGAGCCTTCACATAACTCTGCATACTTCCTCTACAGGTTGTATTCTTCAAGGGGCGAGATGGAAAACGCTGTAAAATTCATCCAGCAGGCAATCGACTACGAGGAGTCTGATGATAAGACAGATGCTGATTATTATTACCAGCTCGCAGCATACTGTTTCAAGAACGGCTCTCCTTCAAAGGCTTTCGATTCAGTCCTGAAAGCAGCTGAACTTGATCCGGAAATCGCTGGAAAGGCATATATGCTTGCAGGTACCATCTGGGGTTCACAGTCTTGCCAGGGTGACGAGATCACTCGCAGGGCTCCTTACTGGGTTGCTGTGGATTATATGACCAAGGCAAAGAATGCAGACCCTTCACTTGCTGAGGATGCTGACAACTACATCCGTCAGTACAAGTCATACTTCCCTCAGACTGCCGAGGCATTCATGTACGATATCACCGACGGACAGTCATATACCGTTTCTTGCGCCGGAATGAGGGCTGTTACCGTCGTAAGGACGCAGAAATAGTATTCTTTGGAAAGAATTCTAAATAAGGTAAGGATGATTGCAACCGCCACGGCGGTTGCTTTCATCGTTTATTCCTGCAAGGGAAAACTTGCCGAGGCGGACAGTCTTGTGCTTGATGAAACACCTGTGCAGACTGTTGAAGGCATGTTCGTCGTCCATACTGAGAACGGTCTGATCCAGATGAGGATGGAGGCTGACCTGATGGAAAGGTATGAGAACGATACCCTTTCATACGAATTGTTTCCCAAAGGCTTTGCCGTTTACGGATATACCGACGAGGAACGTCTTGAAACCGAGATCGTGTCCGACAATGCAAGGCATCTGAAATACAAGGACGGAAGGGAGAAATGGGAGGCGTTCGGA
The DNA here is from genome assembly GCA_051870255.1 of Candidatus Cryptobacteroides sp. Lineage (GTDB taxonomy): Bacteria > Bacteroidota > Bacteroidia > Bacteroidales > UBA932 > Cryptobacteroides. The sequence goes on along the minus strand of JBJEBR010000058.1, from coordinate 24,229 downwards.
AATGTAGTGGTGAAGAATCTGATAAAGCAGGAGGTGATGGAGACGGACACTCTCTACTGGGACCAGCAGAATGAGAAGATATATACGGACTGCTATGTCAGGATGTACTCTCCTGACGGTTTCATGCAGGGTTATGGGATGGAGTCTGACCAGCGTGCAAGGAATTCCATATTGAGGAAACCGTTCAACAGTTATGGCATTGTCGTGCAGGACAGTACTCAAGTTTTGACCGATTCTGTCAATTTTATTGGACCTTTGCAAAAAAAATAGCAGTGTATTGGCAGAAAATTGCTATATTCGCACCCCAAAATGTTTATTCAGGTTTCGTATTGTGAAACTTCATGCTTTTTTGGACAAACAACTGATAATAATCTAAAATAAAATAAAAATGGCAGTTCTTGAAACAATCCGTGTAAAACTCGGAATCCTGATAACGGTGCTTATTGCAGTGGCACTGTTGTCATTCATCATCGATCCGAACACGCTTCAGTCTGTATCTTCTTCTATGTCATCGAAATACGATGTAGGAAACATTGACGGCAAAGCCATATCATACAATGATTTCCAGGCAGATGTAGAAAAGTTCACTGCAATCAATGAAATCGTTACAGGTTCAACACTACACAATGAGCAGCAGCAGATTTCCGTAAGGAATGCCGCTTGGCAGGCACTCGTTGACAAATATCTCTTTGTCAAGAATGCGGAAGCTGCAGGTATCCATGTTGGAGAGGAGGAAATGGTGAAGATACTTTCCGGAGAGCTTGATTCACCTGTATTCACCCAGAATCCTGTCTTCTATGATGAAAACGGAAGATTCTCAAAGGAAAGTGTACTTGATTTCGTGAATTATGTACATTCTGACCAGACTGGAAGGCTCAAAATCTATTGGGACTATCTTCAGACGGCAGCACAGACACAGCAGTATTATTCGAAGTATTACTCCCTTTTCACCCAGAGCAACATTGTCAATCCTCTGATGCTCACTGAAAAAATTGCCGAGAACAACAATACTTTCGACATCGAGTTCGTAATGATTCCTTTCGGTTATGCAAAGGACAGCACCATCGTGGTGTCTGACAAGGAGATCAAGGACTACTACAAGTCTCACAAGAAATTCTACAAGCAGACGGCAAGCCGCGACATCGAATATGTCGTATTCGAGGTGGTTCCTTCCGCAGAGGACATAGCTGCCGCCAACCAGGCCCTCATAGATGTATATGATGAGTTCGCCTCTGCAGAGAATATCAAGAGCTTCCTTCTTGCCAATTCAGACAGGCAGTATGAGGATCGTTGGTACAAGGCTGGTGAGCTGAGGACAATCTCCAAGGATGTCAACGATTTCGCATTCAGCGGTGCCAAGGGTACTTCTGAGGTGATTGCTGACAAGGATGTGTTCTATGCAGTAAGGGTAATGGAGACTGCAATGGTTCCTGATTCAGTATTCGTGAGACATATTCTTCTTCAGGGAGAAGACGTTGACAAGGCTGACAGCCTCATGGATGTCCTCAAATCAAGGAAATCTTCCTTTGCAGCCCTTGCAGCCCAGTATTCTGCAGATAACAACCCGAATGTAGAGGAGAGGGGAGACATTGGCTGGATGACCCAGAACTATATGATTCCTGGATTCGAGTCTGTCCTCACAGCAAAGGTAAAAGAGCCTTTCATCCTCAATACTCAGTATGGAAAACATATCGTTGAGGTTACCAAGAGGACTGCACCTGTCGAGAAGAAGAAGGTGGCCGTCCTTGAAAAAGGCGCTGTAGCAGGCAGGGAGACCATCAACGGTTACTATGCCCAGGCCAACAACCTTGCAATCAAGTCTGCAGGCAAATACGAGAATTTCAAGAAGGCCGTCGAGGAAGAAGGTCTCTATGCACATCCTATCAACAAGTTGCAGGAAGGTGCTGACAGGATCGGCTCAATCGACAATGCCAAGGAAGTTTCAAGATGGGCATTCGATGCAAAGGTTGGAAAGGTATCCAACATCATCACCGTCAACAACAACTATTTCGTGATTGCAGCCCTCAAGTCCATCCACAAGGGAGGCTATGCCGACATCAAGGAGGTTTCTTCAAGCATCAGCAATATTCTCTACAGCCAGAAGGCAGGCGAGAAGAAGGCTGCCGAGGTGGCAGGCAAGATTGAAGGTATTTCAGACATGCAGGCTGTCGCAGACGCTCTCGGAACAACTGTAAGCACCAAGGAAGGTGTTGCATTCTCTTCACTTACTTCACAGGGACTTGACCCTAAGTTCATAGGCGCTGCTTCTGTGGCTGAGGATGGGAAGGTGTGCGGTCCTGTAGCAGGAAACATCGGAGTCTATGTATATAAGGTCACAGGCCGTGATACAGGTGCTTTCTTCACTGAAGATGACGCAAAGGCCCGTGAGTCACAGATGACCCAGTATTCTACACAGATGCTCATCCCAGTAATGATGGATGACGCCGAAGTAGTTGACAACCGCGCACGCTTCTTCTAAAAGATAGTGATTGGAAAACAAAAATGGTGGTCCATAATTGATGTGACCACCATTTTTGTTTTTCAAAGTGTTCAGAAAATTACTTCAATCATACTCAGTCTGTGTAAGGTTCTCCGTCGAAATCTACTTTGTCCAGATATCCATGCTTGAACATGCAGTGTCGGTAAATCCATACTTTTCTCTCTTCATCAAGACTGTTCCACAATGCAGTACAATGAGGATAAGAAGAATCCCCTTTGATTTCGGGATTCTTTGCCAGTACCTTGCCTGCAATTCTTTCTTTTTCAGTGACTCTGAGTCCTGACCACCATTTGTCCAGATCCATAATACGATATTGTTTTAGTTGAGAATAATTATATCTACACATTAAACAGAAAGTGCATTATGTCTCCGTCCTGGACGACATAGTCCTTTCCCTCTATTCCGAGCTTTCCAGCCGCCCTGCAGGCCGCTTCGGACTTCAGCCCGACGAAGTCTTCATATTTGATCACTTCGGCCCTTATGAAGCCTTTTTCGAAGTCAGTATGGATGACTCCTGCGGCTCTCGGAGCCTTGTCGCCCTTATTGATCGTCCATGCACGGCATTCATCGGAGCCGGCAGTGAAGAATGTCCTTAGATTGAGCAGGGAATAAGCGCTCTGTATGAGCCTTACCACGCCTGATTCCTCAAGTCCCATCTCTTCGAGGAACATCTGCCTTTCCTCATAGCTTTCAAGCTCTGCTATGTCCGATTCTATCTTCGCTGCGATGACAAGTATCTCGGCGTTCTCATCCTTGACAGCCTCCCTGACTCTCTCCACATATTCGTTTCCGCCTTTCGCAGAGGCTTCATCCACATTGCAGACATACATCACCGGCTTGTCAGTCAGAAGGAAAAGTTCCTTGGCGAGCTGCCTGTCCTCAGGATTGTCGAATGTGACGGTGCGGCAGGACTTCCCCTGTTCGAGGGCTGCCTTGTACCTGAGAAGTATGTCGCAGAGCTTCCTGGCATTCTTATCCCCTCCGGTCTGAGCCTGTTTCTGGACCTTTGCAAGCCTGTTCTCGACTGTCTCGAGGTCCTTGAGCTGAAGCTCCATGTCGATGACCTCCTTGTCCCTTACAGGGTCGATGCTTCCATCTACATGGACGATGTTAGGGTCATCGAAACACCTCAGCACATGCAGTATTGCATCAGTCTCTCTTATGTTAGCAAGGAACTGGTTGCCGAGTCCTTCCCCTTTGCTGGCACCTTTTACAAGGCCTGCTATATCTACGATTTCCACAGTGGCTGGTACAACTCTTTTCGGGTTGCACAGCTTTTCAAGCACTTCGAGTCTTTTGTCCGGGACAATCGTGGAACCGATGTTCGGCTCAATCGTGCAGAACGGGAAATTGGCGCTCTGGGCCTTTCCTGAGCTGACACAGTTGAACAATGTCGATTTTCCGACATTCGGAAGTCCCACTATACCGCATTTGAGTGACATAATTCTTTGTTTTAGATATGTTCGTATTACAAAGAATGCAAAGTTAGTCCAACTTTTTCTTTTTCTTTAATTTATTTCTGTTTTTATAAGAAAGTTTTTCTGTTTTCGTCATCCTGGGAACGGACAATATGTCAAATTTGTGATGCGTTGCCTGATGTCGGGCAGCAATATGGTTGAATGTATATGTTTGGAATCGTCATAATGTGCATTATGCTCCATACCCTTGCAGGCGCGGGAGTTCATTCAGAGGACAGTCTCCTGGTAATGTTCTGGAACATGGAGAATTTCTATGACTGGAAGGATTCGGGGCAGGGAAGGTCAGATGCGGAGTTCTCTTCGTCCGGTGCGAGGAGATGGACATCGGGGAGGTTTCACGCAAAATGCGATGCCGCAGCCAAGGCGATTTTCCTGATAGGGGACAGATATGGCAGGATGCCTGATGCAATAGGGCTTTGCGAGATAGAAAACAGGGGTGTCCTATACAGGTTGCTGGACGATACCCTGTTGAGGAAATATGGCTACAGGATCGTACACTATGACTCCGGGGACAGGAGGGGGATTGATGTTGCACTTCTGTACAGGGATTCATCGTTCCGCTTCGTCTCCTGTCACAGGAAAGTGCCCGAATATGAAGGCAGGAGGATGGATACGAGGGACATTCTTCAGGTATGCCTCCAGGAAAAGGAGGATGGCGGATACATCCATTTCATAGTGAACCATCATCCGTCCAAGTTCGGAGGAGCGAAGGAGTCCCAGGGCAGGAGGGTGGCGGTGATGGAGGCCCTGAAATCGGTATGTGATTCCCTGGATGAGGTTTCCGGTGGAGTCCCGATAGTGGCGATGGGCGACTTCAACGACATTCCTTCGGCGGAGCAATTTTCCGTGATGGACGGGGTGCTTGAAAACAAGTCCGAGCCTCTGTCAAGGCAGGGGAAAGGTACCATAAGGTTCCAGGGGAAATGGGACCTGATAGACATGTTTCTCGTCAGCAGGGACATTGCGGACCGTTCGAGGATGTACATAGAACATATACCGTTCCTTATGGTGTGGGATTCCGCTTATCCCGGATTCAAGCCATTCAGGACTTATTCCGGGCCAAGATATCTGGGCGGGGTGAGCGACCATTGCCCCATAGTGCTGAAAATAAAAAGAGAGAAAAAGATATAGCGTCCCATATTGGAATATCGCAGGTATTTTATAAATTTGAAAGAATTTTGCATAGTCCCACGATTTACTACTTCTTTCAGAAAAGACAGAAATAAAATACACTAAGACAATGAAACAGAAAATTGCTGAAAAATTCCGTACCCTTTATCAGACAGAAGGTGATTTCTTCGCTTCTGCGGGCCGTATCAACCTTATCGGTGAACATACCGACTACAATGGTGGTTTCGTATTCCCGGGAGCCATCGACAAGGGAATGATTGCCGAAATCAAGCTCAATGGGACCGAGAAGGTGCATGCTTTCGCCCTCGATCTGGATGAATATTGCGAGTTCGGGCTGAATGAGGAGGATGCTCCTTCACAGAGCTGGGCACGCTACATCTTCGGCGTATGCCGTGAGACCATCAAGAGGGGAGGAAAGATTTCGGGATTCGACACCGTATTTGCCGGCGATGTCCCTCTCGGAGCAGGAATGTCATCTTCCGCCGCCCTCGAAAGTACTTTCGCATTCGCGCTCGACTATCTTTTCAACATCGGATTCGACAAGTTCGAACTTGCACGCATCGGACAGAGCACGGAGCATAACTATTGCGGAGTGAACTGCGGTATCATGGACCAGTTCGCTTCCGTATTCGGAAAGAAAGGCAACCTCATGCGTCTTGACTGCCGTTCAATGGAGTTCGAATATTTCCCGTTCGATCCAGGAAAATACGGCTACAAGCTGGTGCTTCTCAATTCCCGTGTGAAACACGAGCTCGTAGGCTCTCCTTACAATGACCGCAGGGCTTCTTGCGAAAGGGTGGCAAAGGTGCTCGGACAGGAGTTCCTTCGCGGCGCCACCATGGAGCAGCTTGAGGCAATCAAGGACAAGATTTCAGAGGAAGACTACCTGAGGGCCCGTTATGTCATAGGTGAGGAAAGGAGAGTCCTGGATGTATGCGACGCCCTCCAGAAAGGAGACTATGAGACCGTCGGAGCCCGTATGTATGAGACCCATTGGGGAATGTCCAAGGATTATGAGGTTTCTTGCGAGGAGCTTGACTTCCTTGCCACCGTTGCAAAGGAATGCGGCGTCACAGGCTCCAGGATCATGGGTGGTGGCTTCGGCGGATGTACCATCAACCTTGTCAAGGAAGATCTTTATGATGGATTCATCACCAAGGCGAAGGCTTCATTTGCCGAGAAATACGGTCACGAGCCTATCGTGATCGATGTAGTTATCAGTGACGGAGCACGCAAGCTTGAGTAATTCTGTCTTACTGAATATATTACGAAACTGACCCGAACGTGTCATGTCGAGCGAAGTCGAGACATCTTCGGGTCAGTTTCTGTTATACTATCGACGCCATGGCTTCGGGTCAAATTCCGTTACATCATCTTGGAAGCCAGCCAGTTGCTGTCAACCATGGCGAATCCCTCATCCGGGGCCATCTGCGGATTCCGTGACAGGATGCCTTCGCAGTCCTGATATACATTCCACCCGATATTGACTCCAGCCATTGCACCGTCCTTCGGGAACATCAGGGTGATTGTCCTGTCGTCCCCTTCCCCTTCACATCTGTAGAAATGGAATTTTGAGCCGATGAGGCTTTCCTGGGACTCCTTGCCGGTTATCTTGGACATCATCTCCATCTTCGTGACATATTTGCACATCTCGATTGCCACGTCGTCCAGTCCCGCCTCTCGGATAAGCACCTTCTCCATCAGCGAACCCATGTCGGTCACCCTACGGAGGGTATATCCTCCCATTGCCTTGGTGTGCATCGTGATGGACTGCATCTGTGTCTCCGACAAGTCTCCCTCAGGGAGCAGCCATACCATCAGCTTGCTTTCAGGGTCGTGGTACAGGGTTTCATATCTTGCGAGATTCATCTGACCGCAATGAGGACATTCCCAAAGGAAAAGGGAACCGTTCCTGACTTTCTCCTTCAGCTCAGGATTCTCGGCGGTATTGATGCTTCTGTATATCCTGACTGTCTGTTTTTCACCGCATTTGCTGCACGGTGCCGATGCTTCCTTTATTATTGACATTATATTTGTTTTTAGAAAGATACATTGAATACAGGACCCACGAACCATCTGCTGAGATTCAGGCCTGAAGCATTTCTGACAGCGTCGAATGTTCCGTTGAGGCTGCCGTTGACGGATGCCGTCACACCTACTGAGCAAGGCCATTCTATCCATACCAAGGTCTGGAGGCTGAATGTAAGCGAGGCACCTGCAGAATAGAGTGAGAATCCGTTGAACAGGGAGCAGTCGAAATGAGGCGTGAGGACCATTCTCTTGACATAGATGAACGAATCGAATATAGGCCATTCTCCCGCATAGATAGGTATCGCGTAGTCAGCAGTGAATTTCAAGGCCCATCCGCTTGCATTCGCTCCCCAGGAAGGGAGTGACGCAACATCTTCGAAGCCCCTCGGCATGGTATTGGTCACGGCCATTCCGAAATAGTGGCTGCCGGAGAGTTTCTGCTGGTACAATGCGGTAAGTTTCAGTCCCTGGGCCCTGACGACTCCAGGGAAATATCCGTAGGCATATCCATATCCCATAGGAGATACATATTTCCCGTATGACAGGGAACCATATACTCCGAGTTCAACTCCTCCTCCCCATCTCGGATAGACCGCCGAATTTGGAACGGCAAGGGTTCCATACAATCTCAATGAACCCATCAGGCTCTGCATCGTCTTCGTCCTCTTGCCATATATGACCTTACGCACAGGAGACCCCCCTGGGACCACATCATAGCTTCTGACAAGCATTGTATTGTCGAAACAGTCATTGTTGATGCTGTATGTCAGCTTAGGGATGAATCCACTGTACCATCCTCCGGAGTTGAATGAAAGAGGGACATATGCCGAAATCTTTCCCTGAAGGGAAGGTATGGGCAGTTCTGATGAACTCATCCCGATGCTTGCTGACTTGCCTTTCGTCCAGGCATAATTGGTATAGAGACGGGCTGCCCTGTCATTGAAGTCAATCGAGGCTTCGAATACTGGGAGAAGCCCCGAATATGTCAGCTTGGCATGACCTGAATGTCTCCATCTGGAGCGGTTGTAAGGGTCCTTGTGGGCTGAATAGCCGAACTCTCCTACCATGGTTGCAAGGCGGTTCTGCATAATGCCTGAAGCTCCGAGCGCTATGGTCTGGAACATATAGTCGCCCGACATGTTCATTATGTTGTCCACACTCACATAGAACGGAGCCCAGGAATGGACATTGAACAGATGGGCGGCCTTCCTGTATCTTTTTGGCTGCGAGATGGAAATGGAATCGGAAGACGAGATGTATTCCTCTTCCTTGGAGGCGGCAAATGCCTTCTCCTGTGCAGTAAGCCTTTCCGCAAGATGATATCTGTGATGTGGACCGAATGAAACGGTGTCGCTTCGCAGGGAGTCGGCGTGGGCGGAAACGAGGGCGTGTCCTTTTACAGTCGGCTTCGAGAAGACCACCTTGTTCCTGTCAGGAGAGAACGAGTAGTCCTGGAGACCGAATCTCGAACGGCTTTTCCTGACTAATGTTTTGGATTGCAAATCAAATACATACAACTCATTCTCGCCGTCCATGTCGCTTGTGAACGACAATCCTTCAGGGCAGTCCTTCAGGTCGGTGAGCATCACGGGCTGCGGAGGAAGCACATTTTCCCATTCCCCTTTGTCCGGATTGATACGGAATATTCCATATCCTCCCTCGGACACGGAGCTTGCATACAGGTTGCCGTCTTCCTTCCATACAATCTGGACTACCTGCAGGGAATCGGGAGCCTGTAAAGTCCTTCTCCAATCCCCTTTTTGAGCATCCATCAGGGTGATAGCCGTCGTACCGGATGCGTCATAGTGGGCCGTGGCAACCATCTTTCCGTCAGGGGATGCCTCAGGATTGTGCAGGAGGTATCTGCCGTGATATGTCCGTGTGCGTCCGGACTGGGTGTCCATGCTGTAGATCAGACTTCTTGACTTGAGCGACCAGCGTACTCCGGATGTGCTTTCGCTCCACCATAACCTATGGTTTTCCCTGTCGTAATTGATGTTGCTGATGTTGGAGGACATATGCTTGACGAACTTCTCCTTTCCGTCAGAGTCTATCTTTATGAGTGCCGGGGAGTTGAGGAAACCTGACTTGACAGTGAAGATACCGTCTTCGGTAAATACCGGGTTGGAATAATTGGTATGGAGCCTCTGCTCCTTGGAAACAGGGTTCACGTCTATGTACGGTGCCCTTGCGTCTGCTTCGGATTTCCATACAAGGGTGAGGGAGTCGCATATTTCCTTGAATGCGGGCTTTATTCCTTTCCCTGAGACTTGCTTCAGGACAGCAAAGTTAGCATCGAACCGGTACGGTCTCCTTGCCGCAAGGTCATATACCCTGTACATATAGTCCGGGCAGTCGTAAAGCACCCTCGTGCCTCCCACCGTGATATATCCCAATGCGTAGTAGTTCGGCACATAGAATCTCTGTGAGCCGTATCTCCATTTGAACCAGTTGCGTTCTATCCCGCTGTCGAAGGCTACCCTGTAGTAGTTCAGGAAATCCGCCGTCCTGCCCCTTCCTGACTGGGAATATGCGGTCTCGACGATCACTGCGTCACCTTCCATGTTCGAGATGCCCGGATAAAGCAGGGAAGCGGCGATGTTTATCATTTCGCCGAAGAACCAGTTGAAAGGCCTGAGCGATTTCGTCATTCCGAACTGCATCTGGGTGACGTGTCTGGATTCGTGTATCGCGAGCATCTTGTGCCACGGAAGCGGTTCAGGAGAATATGGATTCGGAATTGTGAACAGGTCCATCCTGCTCGGCGCCCATGCCACGGAACCGTTTTCACCATAATGTGTGTGAAGCACTACCGGCATCTTGCTGTTCCAGTTGCCTTTGGCGGGATAGCCGGTGGTTCTCGATATGGACATCCTGTATTTTTCGAGATTTCGGGCATACAGATGGGCAAGGCTGTCATTCCCGACGGGATATATTATCTTGTAGTTGTCGGTTTCAACGGTGTTCCATCTGAGTTTTCCGGGGTCGTCTCCCGTCACATAGAACTGTGCCTTGCACAGGGAGGGAAATATCAGTATGATGAAGGTGATGAATATATGTCTGACTGTCGTATGTGATTTCATTTATTTTTCCGTTGCCTTTGTATATAAGTCCAGCCACAAATCTAATTATTTTTTATATTTTTGTACAAATTTAGATTGAGATTATTGTAACTTAAGTTTCGCAATTGCGAAACACCTTATTTTGAGGCCCATAAGGGCCGATAGTAAGTCTCTTTCCCGGGGAAAGGGATTTAGGGATAGGTCCTCGTAAACAGGATTTGTGCGGTAGCAAAAGTTTCGCAAGCGGTACAACCATCAGGATATTAATAACTTATCACTTGCGAAACTTGATATTATCATCAGAAATCAAGTGTTATTGACACGATGAAAGGTCGTTTTCTGACAATATTCGTTTCCTTGCTTGTATTGGCGGGATGTAAGGGGCGCAGCCGGCAGGAAGTGGCTGCGTCTTTTCCTGTCGTGATGCCTCCGGCCATGATGGAGGATGTCCAGGACAGGGCTGACTATGTGGCTCTGCATTTCTGGGATTCATTTGCCGATCCGTCAAGGGAATATTCGCGCGACACCTCCCTTTGCGGGGGAGTGCGCCATACCGAGGTGGAACAGAAATTCGCCGACTGGACCGCCTGTCTTGGAATGGTATCTTTCGGAACCGCATCCAAAGCCGTGTCCAACCTGTATTCGAAGGTGGCAGCCTGTGAGCGCAAGGATTCTTCATCCAACATATTCGAGACAATCAACGAACTGATTTACAAATATCTGTATGACCCGAACTCCCCTGTGCGCAACGAGGACCTTTATGGACTATATGCCGAGAAACTGGCAGGATGTGAATTCATCGATCCGGCCCGACGGGATGCATATTCATTCGATGCGAAGATGTGTTCTCTGAACAGGGTGGGGACCAGGGCTTCCGATTTCAGGTTTTCGGACAGCCGTGGCAGGATTGCCAACCTCTACGGCATCGAGGCCGACTGGATTCTGCTTTTCTTCAGCAATCCAGGATGCGAGGCCTGCATGGAGATCATCAATTCCATCAAGTCGTCCCGCAACATAGAGGCGATGCTCTCTTGCGGAGAACTTGCGGTGCTGAACATCTACATAGACGAAGACCTCGAGGCTTGGAGGTCATATATGCCGATATATCCGAAGGAATGGTACAACGGATTCGACCCGGATTTCATAATCAGGACAGATATCCTGTACAATGTGAGGGCCATCCCTTCGCTCTATGTGCTTGACAAGGACAAGATTGTGGTGATGAAGGATGCCGTTCCGGAAAGAGTTTTCGCATTCTTCGAAAACCTCATGCAATGACAATAAAAACCGAACCGATATGCAGATCAACAAGGAAATCTGGGGCAAGACGGCCTGTGGCAAGGAGATATGTCTCTATACGGTCACGAACAGTTCAGGAGCTTATGTGAAACTGTCTTCAACAGGAGCCGGCATTGTGTCTGTCGTGGTGCCTGACAAGGACGGAAAGATGGCGGATGTGGTACTCGGATATCCTGAGGCTGCAAGCTATTTCGGAGACGGCCCGTGTGCCGGAAAGGTGCCTGGCAGATATGCCAACCGTATTGCGAAGGGGCGCTTCATCCTTGACGGCAAGGAGTATGAGCTCCCTGTAAACAATGGCCCCAACCATCTTCACGGAGGTCCTGAGGGCTTTCAGAACAAGGTTTGGGAGAGTCGTGTGAACGGTGATGCCGTCGAGTTCCTGTATTATGCCGAGGATGGGGAGATGGGTTATCCGGGAGCCTTGAAGGCAACTGCCCGCTATGACTGGAGCGAGGAAAACGAACTGCGCCTGACCCTGACGGCGGAGTCCGACGCCCCTACCATCATAAACCTTACGAACCACGCATATTTCAACCTGGACGGGGAAGGTAGCGGCGACATTCTCGGTCATCTGCTCCGTCTAAATGCTTCGGAATACCTTCCGACGGACGACACCCTGATTCCGCTTGGAGAGAGTGAGCCAGTAGCTGGAACACCTATGGATTTCATCGTCGAGAAGCCTCTCGGAAGGGACATCAACGAGGATTTCCCTGCCTTGAAATATGGCAAGGGATATGACAACTGCTGGGTGATAGACGGTTATGAGCCTGGACAGATTCAGGAGGCCGCATGGCTCCACTCCCCGAAGAGTGGCCGTACCTTGTCAGTCTATACCACACAGCCTGGCGTTCAGGTATATACGGGCAACTGGCTTGCAGGCTGCCCTGCAGGCAAATGCGGACGCAGTTACAATGATTACGAGGGAGTGGCAATCGAGTGCCAGAACTTCCCGGACGCTCCGAACAAGGCCGATTATCCTTCGCCTGTGCTCCGTCCTGGGGATGTTTATGAGCAGGCTATAATTTTTGCTTTTTCAGTTGAATAGATCCCTCGACAGGCTCGGGATGACATGATGTCATATCGAGCGAAGCAACAAGTGTATAGTCGAGATATCTGAAACAATAATACCGATGAAACAATATCTGGACCTTCTACGTCACATCAAGGAGAACGGGGCAATAAAGAGCGACCGAACCGGAGTGGGCACCAAGAGCGTGTTCGGCTACCAGATGCGCTTCGACCTGAGCAAGGGATTTCCCCTTCTCACCACCAAGAAAGTGCATCTGAAATCCATAATTTATGAGCTTCTGTGGTTCATTTCCGGTGACACCAACATAAAATACCTCAAGGATCACGGCGTGAGCATCTGGGACGAATGGGCCGATGAGAACGGCGACCTCGGACCTGTGTATGGCCACCAGTGGAGGAGTTGGCCTGCTCCTGACGGAAGCACGATTGACCAGCTGTCCAATGTGATAGATACCCTCAGGCGCAATCCTGATTCCCGCAGGATGATAGTGTCGGCATGGAATGTGGCCGAAGTGGACAAGATGGCGCTACCGCCATGCCACACCCTTTTCCAGTTCTATGTAGCCGACGGAAAGCTGTCCTGCCAGCTCTACCAGAGGAGTGCCGACGTGTTCCTCGGAGTGCCGTTCAACATTGCTTCTTATGCGCTGCTGACCATGATGATTGCCCAGGTCTGCGGTTACGAACCTGGAGAATTTATCCATACCACCGGTGATACCCATATCTATCTCAATCATTTCGAGCAGGTTGACCTCCAGCTTTCCCGTGAGCCGAGGGCTTTGCCAGTCATGAAGATAAATCCTCAGGTGAAAGACATATTCGATTTCAAATACGAGGATTTCACCCTCGAGGGATATGACCCTTATCCCCGCATTCCGGCACCTGTGGCAGTATGATGGAGAAGGTTATAATAGCTGCCGTGGCAGACAATGGTGCCATCGGGAAGGAGAATGCCCTGCTCTGGCATATCTCCGAGGACCTGAAATTCTTCAAGAGGAATACTTCAGGATGCACCGTGATAATGGGCAGGAAGACATTCGAGTCTCTCGGACGGCCTCTTCCAAAGAGGCTCAACATAGTGGTTTCCAGGAATTTCGAGGCTCCCGAGGGTGTGCTTGTGGCTTCTTCGCTCAATGAGGCTTTCTCTATTGCTTCCGAACTGTCCGCTCAGCACGGGATGTCTGACGGGAAATGCTTTGTGATAGGCGGAGGGCAGATTTACTCCCAGGCCATGCAGACTGCCGACAGCCTTGTGCTCACGAGGGTACATGTGTCGATAGAGGATGCAGATACCTTCTTCCCTGAGGTTAATCCGCAAATCTGGAAGGAGGAAAGCCGTTCAGAGGTCCATACGGATCCGGAGACGGGATATGACTTTGAATTTGTGACATATATACGAAAATAAAACCGCCATCCCTGCAGGGGCAGATTTCTCCATTCACTCCGTTCAGTCGAAATGACAGAGGAATAAAAGTCGTTCAGTCGAAATGACAG
>JBJEBR010000058.1:0-10102 GCA_051870255.1 Candidatus Cryptobacteroides sp. | reverse complement strand
CACTCCGTTCAGTCGAAATGACAGAGGAATAAAAGTCGTTCAGTCGAAATGACAGAGGAATAAAAGTCGTTCAGTCGAAATGACAGAGGAATAAAAGTCGTTCAGTCGAAATGACAGCTGAATATAAGGTGTTCAGTCGAAATGAGAGATGAGGACAAGAGTGGCAGAGGATGCTTCTGAAGGCGGAAAGAACCTGACAATATGAAACGAGAAAATTTTTCGAGCCGCTTCGGTGTGCTCATGGCTATGGCCGGTTCTGCCATAGGACTTGGAAACATGTGGCGTTTCCCATACATGGTGGGAGAATACGGAGGAGCAGCCTTCATCATCATCTATGTGCTGTGCGTATTCCTGCTTTCCCTTCCAATCCTTTTCGCTGAATTCATACTTGGAAGACGCAGCCAGACCAACGCCCTCGGCGCCTTCAAGAAAATGGCCCCTGGAACCCCGTGGAAATGGGTGGGTGTGCTCTGCATCCTGGCTCCTTCCATCATCGTGTCATACTACAGCGTCATCGGAGGATGGTCGATAGAGTATTTCTTCAAGGCCTGCACATTCGGATTTACAGAATATGTCACGAATGAGCAACTTGAGACGATGTTCAACGATTTCGTCTCATCCACCTGGATTCCTCTTTTCGGTCATACCGCTTTCCTGGCCATAACCGCACTTATCGTAATGGGAGGGGTAAAAAGCGGAATCGAGAGGTTCGGAAAGGTGATGATGCCAATCCTGTTCGTGGTGGTAGTGCTGATTGCAGTCAGGTCCATGACTCTTGACGGTGCGTCGGAAGGAATAGCCTATCTTTTCAAGCCGGATTTCTCCAAACTCAACGCTGAAGTCTTCGCGGCGGCCCTCGGCCAGTCTTTCTTCTCGCTTTCCCTCGGCTGCGGCACCATGCTCACCTATGCTTCTTATGTCAGCAAGCAGGAAAACATCGCAAAGTCTTCAGTCGCCATTGCGGTGTCGGACTTGGTCTTCGCAATCATAGCGGGATGCGCCATCATGCCTGCCGTATTTGCTTTCGGAGTCAGCCCTCAGGCCGGTCCTGGACTTGTATTCAAGACATTGCCTTTCATATTCTCGCAGATGCCTTTAGGAGCATTCGTGGCCATATTCTTCTTCCTTGCCCTTCTGATTGCGGCGTTCACATCGTCAATTTCGTTGTTTGAGGTCGGAGTGGCCTATCTGGTCGAGGAAAAGAAGATGAAACGCAGGACTGCATGCCTTGTGGCATTTCTGGTGACTTGGAGCATAGGCGTGCTGTGTTCACTTTCATTCGGTCCTCTCGCTGACATCAAAATCTTCGGAAATACGATTTTCGATTTCTTCGACAAGCTCTCAGCAAATTTCCTCATGACAATCGGAAGCTTCCTCGTGGTGATGTTCGTAGGATGGAGAATGAAGAAGTCGGATGTGATGGACGAGTTCACCAACGGAGGCACCCTCAGCGGCAATGCCCGCCTCTTCAAGCCATTCTGGTTCATAATCAGATGGATAGCTCCCCTCGTCATAATAATAATCTTCCTCTCCAATCTGTTTTGGTAGGGGATGAAAAGATTTCTCGACTCCCTTCAGTCGCTCGAAATGACAGAACCGGGAGTCGCTCGAAATGACAGAACCGGGAGTCGCTTGAAAAGGCAGAACCGGGAGTCGCTCGAAATGACGGTTATGCTTTCAGGCGGTGGATGATGTTTCTGACGATTCCAAGGAGGATTCTGTCGTATGGAGTCCTGTATGAGACTCTTTTCACCACTCCTGCAAATATGGACACAGGGGTGCAGGACTCTTTCACCGCTTCATAATGGCGGGAGATTTCCTTTGCCTTTGCCTCCATCCTGCCAGACAGCTGTTCTCTTGCAGCGTCAAGGCTTTTGATGTCTGTTATGTCTGTGTATCTCATATCTGCTTGTCATCAAAAAACAATCGGACAAACATCCTGACGAGTCCGCCGAGAAATAGTTTGTTCCTGAAAATGAACAATATAGCCAAAACAACAAGGAAGAATCCAGCAACGATGAACGCTCCTGCCGCATAGCTTCCGATAAGGTCGCCGATAAGAAGGACGCCTCCGAAAGCGGCTGCCATGAGCACGATTCCTCCAATGTTCAGGAAAAGAATTGTCAGTATCACCCTGTTGAGGGCGACTGACAATCCTTTTGCCGTGCGGAGCTTCATGTCGTCAGTCTTCAGATCGACATACTCCGCCGTACTTCTGCCGAGGTCTTCGACAGGCTTGATGAAATCGCTGTCCATTATGCTTCTGCAGTCTGATCGTCAACTTCTTCTTTTTCTGCTGCGAGGGCCTTTTCCAGCTTTTCGAGCTTTTCGACGAATTTATCCTTCACATCAGCCTTGATGTGCCCACTTTCCTTGGCGAGCATCTCCTTGAGCTCATTCAGTTCCTCTTTGAGCTTTTCTCCCTTTTCCTTTGCCAGATCGCAACCTTCATGTGCAGCCTCCTTGATTTTACGGCGTGTTTCGGAACCTTTTTCAGGTGCGAGGAGGATACCGGCCGTCACTCCTATTGCCAATCCGGCAACAAGTGTGAATAATGATTCATGTTTCATGGTGTTCGTGTGTTAAATACTGAATATTCAGACATCTGTCTTTGTGTCTGACCCTAGTTCAGTCGTCAAAATCCATACCTGTTTCAGCCAAAAATGAAACGAATACGACCTATTGCAAATGAAAAGGCCTTAAAATCAGTTATTCTTTCGTCTTTCTGACAGTCCGGCACCGACTGCAGAGCCTACAAGAAGCAGGATCAGCAGAATTGAGCTTGCGAGTGACACATTCGCCCCTGTCCTGTATGAGTCAGGCTCGAACCTCATGACAATCTGTCCCTCGCCTTCTGGCACTATGGCACCCCTGAGCACCCAGTCCGCACGGAACAGCTCCAAAGGCTCCGCCTTTTCGGTCGGGATATACCGTCCTTTGCGCACTTCTCCGAGGCTTCCAAGAGGCTCAATCCAGGCCTTCCATCCCTCAGGATAATAGATTTCGCTGAATATCACGGCCCTTTCAGAATCCGTACTGAACGAATATCGGAGTTCGTTCGGGGCATAGCTGTCAAGCTCGACGAAATCTGAGGCATCCTCGTGCCCCGCCTTTACGGCGCCATATACCCACTCGAAATCCTTTCCGACCACGGCCTGCGACCAAAGGTCGGCAACTCCTGTCAGGGCGATTTCCTCGTCAGGATTCGCTGCCGGTACGACAGAATCCACGAACCAGCAGTTCCCCATTGCATATCTGTTCACCACCGGAGGATAATCCTCTCCAAGGATGATGTACCGTCCGTTCAGCATCGACACGATTTTCAGTTCAGGCAGGTTCTCCTCCACCTCCCCGATGGTCGATGACTTGCCGATTACATCGTATATCTTCCTGATTTCAGGGCTTATATATCTGTCTATCAGGTCCTGATACCTCTGCATCTTCACTGGGCTGTAGCCTCCGATACATTTGTGGTGATAGCTCTGGATGGCATCGTTGAAGGTGTTCACGCTTATGTCGAGTACCCTGAAATCAGGGTCCGTGTCCTCGAATATGATTTCGTCCACAGGACGCGGCTCATATACGGAGCTGAAGTCCTCCGGGGTAACGAAATGGCTTTTGTTGAGGTATCTCTTGCCTACGGAGAACAGGTCGAAGAAAACGATTGCAACTATGCAGACGGAGATAATGGTCATCCTTCCTTTTGCAGCGAAAGGTTCCTTGGCCCTGTATGCCCACAGTATGAGGGCGAAGGTCACGGTGATGAGCAGGAGCGACCTCAGCGCATCCTTGCGCAGCAGCGTCTGCCTGTCGGCTGCGAGGGCGTCGGCGAGGATTTCAGGCTGCCCGGCGTCGGCAGCACCGGTGAATGAGCCTGCTATGCCTGGTATGAGTACGCAGAGCAGGCAGAAGCCGGCAGTAAGTGCGTATGCGATCCAGCCGGCCTTGTTGAATTCCTTGCGGGAATACTGTTCCTTTGTGATTCGGTCAAGCACCAGGAAGCCGAGCATCGGAACCGTCACCTGGAGTACGGTCAGGGCCATTGACACGGTCCTGAACTTGTTGTACATCGGGGCGTAGTTGAACCAGAGCTTGGTGAACCACATGAAATGGTTGCCCCACGCAAGCAGGATGGCTATGATTGTGGCTACGAGAATCCACCATTTCTCCCGTCCTTTGCAGAGTATGAGCCCGAGGACGAAAAGGAAGATCGATATTGCACCGAGGTACATCGGTCCAGCCGTGAAAGGTTGAGGACCCCAGTACAGAGGCAGGGCTTTCATCGTCTGTTTCAAGTTCGGCTGACCGGCTCTTTTGAGGAGTTTCCCTGTCTCGGAGTCGAGGGGCAGTTCCCCTGAGGATGAGCCTCCGTTGAAGTTCGGAATCATGAGGTTCGGCATTTCGTTTATGCCGTATGACCATGCTGTCGCGTAGTCGAGGTTCAGGCCTTTCTTGTTGTGGCTCGCATGGTCGGAGGAAAGTTCCGAGCCGCCTCGCATCGTGTAAGGGGTGTATTCGTAGGTTGGGATGAGCTTGTTGGCATTGGTGCCAATGCCGATGCAGCCGACCACAAGGAGCAGGACTGATGCCGCGAAGAACCGTTTGAGCTGGTGTCTTTTAGCCTTGTCAATGCAGAGGCTTATGAGCAGGCCGAGGGCATAGACGAAGATGACTATGGCGAGGTAGTACGTTATCTGGACATGGTTTGCCTTTATCTGGAAGCTGAGCGCGAGGGCGAACAATACCGAGCCGAGGATGGTGAGGGGCAGCCATCTGCGGAGTTCCTTTTTGTCGGAGAGGGCTGATTTATAGGTGAATATGATGGCGGCCAGCACCCAAGGGAAAAATGCTATGGCCTGCATCTTCGTGTTGTGCCCGACCTGGATTATCTGCATGTTGTATGAGCAGAATGCCACGGCGATTGCTCCAGCCACGGCTATAATCTTGCCTGTACCCATCGAAAGCATCAGCAGGAAGGCCCCGAGAAGGGTTATGAAAAGGTAGCTTGCAGGCCTTCTTCCCGTCAACAGGAACTTATAGAGTGGTTTCGTGATGTCTCCGTGGAAATCGTCGATGAAGGCCGTCGTCGGCATTCCCGAGAACATCGATCCTGTCCATGCCGTCGGGTCGTCAGGGTGTTCGCGGTTGTATGAAACGGCTTCTTCGGCCATTCCTTTCCAGGCCGATATGTCGCTTTGGTTCACTATCTTGCCTGTGAGGACCTGAGGGGTGAAGCCGTAGGCTGCTACGAGGAAAAGTAGGACGATTCCGGCGTATATCAGGATTTCTTTCAGGTGGGATTTGTTCATGTGTTTTGGTTTTAATAGATTTCTCCATTCGCTGCGCTCAGTCGAAATGACAGATGGGCTTCATTCGGTCAAAATGACAGAAGGGCTTCGCTCAGTCAAAGTGACAGATGAGCCTCGTTCAGTCGGAATGGCAGAGCGAGTCGAAAAGCCTTGCCATCGAACGGGTGAGGCTGCGGCGGGAGAAACGCTCTATGTTTTCTGTGCCGGCTTGCAGGGTTCCTTGCTTGAACCGTTCCCAGCAAAGTTCTATGTATCTGTCGATTGATGCCTTGTCGTTCCAGTCGAAGACGAATCCCGCCTTCGTCTCGCTTATTATCCTTGCCATTGCTCCGTCCGTCTGTCCTATGCCGAGAATCGGTCTGCCTGAGGCAAGGTATTCAAACAGTTTGCCGGGAAGCGTCGCCCTGTATTCCGGTTCTTTCCGCAGGGGGAGTATCAGGAGCGATGCGCTTTTCTGGTCCATGACGGCATCCTTGTGACAACGGTATCCGAGGTCTTCGAGGTTGTCCCCGAGTCCTGCCTGCCTTATCGATCCGATGATTTCCTTGTCCGTCTTGCCCGCAAGCCGTATCCGGAGGCTGTCTTTGAACTCAGGGTCTGAAGCGCATTTGGTGGCAAGCACTTCCCAGAGCATCTCAGGATTGCCGTCCGAGGCGAACAGTCCTGTGTGAGTGATGTTGAATCTGTCATCTTTCCTTGCGGGAGCGGAGAAATCCTCTTCATCGAAACCGTTGGTAATCAGTTCAACGGGCGTGGAAGTCATGGCCTTGAATTCATCCTGGACCAAAGGGGAGACGGCCACTACGACAGAAGCGTCGTCAAGCACTTTCTGCTCCAATTTCCTGTGTTTCCTTTCTGCCCATCTGCTCAGGGAAAGATGCTTGAAATAGAACATCCTGGTCCACGGGTCGCGGAAATCAGCCACCCACGGGAGTCCTGTGGCGGCAGCCAGCTTCCTGGCTATCAGATGCATTGAATGAGGCGGTCCTGTGCTCACGATGATGTCCACAGGATGCTCCTTCAGGTATTTTTTCAGGTAATTGACGGAAGGTCTTATCCACATGCACCGAGGGTCCGGGATGAACAGGTTGCCCCTTATCCACATCGAAACCTTCTGGGTAAACGACTTTTCCTGGGAATTGATCGGATTGACTTCCCCGTTGGTCGCCCCTCCTTCCTTTTTCTTTCCTGTCAGGGTCCGGTATATCTCGTAAGGCTCGAATATCTTCCTCCTGATGACTTCCACGGTTTCCGGGATTTCTGCCCCGAGAGAGCCGTCTATGGTGATGGCTTCGGGATTCTCAGGGGTGTAAATGACAGGCTGCCATCCTTCCGATGGCAGATATTTGGCGAATTTAACCCATCTCTGCACTCCGGAACCTCCCGTCGGGGGCCAATAATATGAAATTATCAGGACTCTCTTGGACATAACGGATTTGTCAGAAAAACATTTTGAAGATGGAGTCGTTGATCTTGATCAGTTTCTTATCGGTCACGGTGAGTGTCATTTCTTCTCCTTCCAAAGATACGGTGACCGATGTGGTGGTCAGGTTCCAGAATTCGGCGGTCATGGTGCTTCCTCCGATTCCTGGTGCCGTGAAGGTAATGTTGCCGGTATCCTTCCCGGTATATGTCAGGGTATAAGGAATGCTTGTCATGTCGGCATATATGAAATCATCGGAATTGATTGAAGCGATGAGCTTCAGCAGCGTCGTCAGGTCTCCCAGATTGCCGAGGCTTCCCAGATCCACAAGATCTCCAAGGTTTATATCGTCCCAGTTGATGTTTCCCAAAGCATCGAGTCCGTTCAGGATATCGCCTGCCTTTATGGCTATCGTCATACTGTCCTTGGCGGTAACGCCGAGGTCTATGCAGAATGATATGGACTCGTCTTCTTCAGCCACGATGACTCCCGCCCACTGACGCTCTACGGACACCTTCCTTGCTTCCTTGGTACATCCGGCGGCGATTATGATGGCGGCAGCCACTGCAAGAATAGAAATAATTCGTTTCATACTTATAAATTCATGTATGGTTCCATGACATTGATGTCAATGTCTTCAGGTTAGTTTAAAATATCAGGCAAAGGTAAACAAAATATCATAACTTTCTTAAATTTGCGTGATTGGCATAATGATTTGAGATGATGGACAGAAGAAAATTCTTGAAGACGGCTGCTGCCGGGACTGCTGCGGCTGCTTTGGCAGGGACTGGACAGGCCATTGTGACCGGCTGCTCCGGGAATGGCGGCGGAATGACGGCGTCAGGGCTTTCTGACAGGATGAAGCTCACTTACGAGCCATATGAACTTCAGCTGAGGCATGTGTTTACGGTGTCTTCATATTCCCGCAAGACCACTCCTGGAGTCCAGGTAAGGATTGATTATGGTGGTTTTACGGGTTATGGGGAAGCATCCATGCCACCTTACCTCGGCCAGAGCGTGGAAACGGTGATGGCTTTTCTTTCAAAAGTCGATCTGGGAAGGTTTTCCGACCCGTTCATGCTGGAGGACATTCTTTCTTATGTGGATTCGCTCTCTCCGGGAGACAGCGCTGCCAAGGCGGCCGTGGATATTGCGCTTCACGACCTGGTCGGCAAGCTGCTCGGCGCTCCTTGGTACAGGATATGGGGGCTCGACCCTTCCAAGGCTCCGGACACGACATTCACCATCGGCATAGACACGCCCGATGTCGTCAGGGAAAAGACGCGCGAATGTGCGGACCGTTTCAATATACTGAAAGTCAAGGTCGGACTGGACAATGACAAACAGATGATACGCACAATCAGGGAAATCACGGACTTGCCGATAGCCGTGGATGCCAATCAGGGCTGGAAGGACAGGGAGAAGGCGCTTGACGAAATCTTCTGGCTAAAGGAGAATGGTATCGTCATGGTGGAACAGCCGATGTCAAAGGATCGTCCTGACGACAACGCCTGGATAACTGAAAGGAGTCCGCTTCCGATTTTTGCAGACGAGGCCGTCCAGAGGCTTGCCGACATTCCGTCCGTGAAAGGTGCCTATCACGGAATCAACATCAAGCTGATGAAATGCACCGGGATGAGGGAGGCCTGGAAGATGGTCAATTACGCCCGTGCCGAGGGTATGAAGGTCATGGTGGGGTGCATGACTGAGACTTCATGTGCCGTTTCCGCTGCCGCCCAGCTTTCTCCGGCAGTGGATTTTGCCGACCTTGATGGCAATCTTTTGATTTCCAACGACTTGTTTGACGGGATGAAGGTCATCTCCGGCAAAATCACGCTCTCCGATCGTCCAGGAATTGGAATTCTTCCTGTCGGGAAGGGATAAGTTATTGTAATGTTGTGAAAAAAATGTAATTTTGTAGGTGGAAGGAATCGTTTCCTAACATTATGACTCAGTGGCATGACGATTTTTATGGCGCGATGAGCAAAAGACACAACATCATGTATTTTATGTCAACTCTAAATAATTCGGTTTTATGAAGCGTGTAGGCATTCTATTTTTTATAGTTATGATTGCTATCTCCTGCGATAGCAATGAGACACTATTGCAATCCGTTAAGGAGCCCTTACCACCTATCTCTACCAAACGAAGTGTAAGTGAGGCATATTCTATTGCATCATCTGCAATCACCTTACTTGATGAGACTGATCAAACAAAGGGTACTAATGAGCGAAAAATCATATCAACGCAAACCTTTTCCGTGCCTACAAAAGCATCCAGTCAAGATACTATCCTATATATTTTCAACTTTAGCGACAATAGAGGATTTTCAATAGTTGCAACAGATCGAAATGTTCCCCCCTTAGTTGCTATTACAGAAAGTGGTAACTATTCTATTGGTGAGCCAACAGGGGTCGAGCCATTTGACTTATACATGCAGAGCATAATTGATGATTTGACACAAACGCAATATGGTATTAATGCTCCTGAAGTATATTATTACTATGATACATATTCAGTAGGTACTTATAAAAATCCTCTTTTAGCTTCAATACGTTGGGGGCAAGGTGATATATATGGACAGTATTGCCCGAATGGAATAGCTGGATGTTTTAACACAGCTGTTGCTCAAATCTTTTGCATATTTAAGAAGCCTACATGTTTAGTATGTTCTTGTGATATGGGAAATGATTTTCAAACTGATGAAACAATAGCCTTAAACTGGACTGGAATGAAATCACACACCGCCATTCATTCCGGAACTTTGACATGCAATGCTGCTCATAATCATATAGGAGCACTTATGAGAGAATTAGGAGTTCAATCGCAAACATCATATAACGCAACATCAAGTGGAGCTAGTCCGAGCAAAATTGTGCCCGTTCTCAATCATTTCGGATACACTTACTCATCAGAGGGGATAATTTTGGCTGATACTGATAAAATCAAAAATTCTCTTAATGCTGGCAAACCTATTTTCATGTATGGCTACACACAAGGTGGAGCTGGTCATGCTTGGGTCGTAGATGGATATAAAGATCTAATTTATTATAAGGATAAATATGAAAAAGTTTATGCTGACGGAGGATATACATTAACATCTCACATGATGACTGGAGAATCACACAGTTTGCATATTAATTGGGGATGGAACGGGCAATGCAACGGGTACTTCACTTTTGGCACGTACAATACTGCCGATTCAGAATCTTATGATACTAGCACAAATACTGCAGATTATAATTTTATTTATCCAATCAGAATGTTGTGCGATATATCTCCTTTAAATTAAAAACAAAACCATAACTGACATTTATATGAAACCGAACATGAAAATCTTTGATATATTTTCGCCCATGGGCGATATCAA
>JBJEBR010000057.1:97535-104705 GCA_051870255.1 Candidatus Cryptobacteroides sp. | reverse complement strand
GCTTCAAACAATCGGCAGCTCTAGCTGACGCTCCCCGGCAGGGGTTCGTACAACTCCTCAGACCTGACCTGGGAGACCACAGAGCAGTGGAACGTCGGTCTCGACATCGACATGTTCAAGAACAGACTCCAGTTCACCGGCGAGGCATACATCCGCGACACCAAGAACATGCTTACCGAAGGATATGCGCTTCCTGCACTTTACGGAGCCGACGCTCCTAAGCAGAACACCGCAGACCTCCGCACGAAGGGTCTCGAGTTCTCGCTCGCATGGAAAGACCAGTTCATGCTCGGCGGACATCCTTTCGGATACGGAATCAAAGGCAATATAAGTGTTTACGATTCTGAAATCACCAAGTATGAAAACCCTGACAAGACTTTTGCAAAGGAGTATTATGAGGGGATGAAGCTCGGCGAGATCTGGGGATTCGTTGCCGACGACCTCTTCCAGAGCGACGAGGAAGCACAGGAATACGCTTCACAGGTTGACCTTTCTTATGTGAACAAGGAACTTCCTGGCGGCAAATGGGCTGCCGGTGACCTCAAATATATTGACCTCAACGGAAACGGCAAAATCGACATCGGCTCCAACAACGTGAAAGACCCTGGCGACCGCAAGATCATCGGTAACTCCCTCGCGAAGCTCCAGTATGGTTTCACCATCAACCTCGACTACTTCGGATTCGACATCTCCGCATTCTTCCAGGGAACGGGCAACCACTATTGGTATCCGCATACAAGGTCGTTCGCATTCTGGGGACCATTCTGCCAGCCTATGTGTTCATACATTGCCAAGGACCTCCTTCAGAACTGCTGGAGCGAGAACAATCCTGACGCATACTTCCCACGTCCTGTTGCATACTATGCCTATACAACCGGTGGACAGCTCAACAGAGTCAATACCCGTTATCTGCAGAACATCCGCTACCTCAGATTCAAGAACCTGACAGTCGGATATACCCTCCCTCAGAAGGCGACAAGGAAGATCGGTATCGAGAAGATCCGCTTCTATTTCACCGGAGAGAACCTCTGCTACTGGTCTCCACTCAAGGAGCACACCATCTACATTGACCCTGAGGCAGCATTCAACAGGGATTCAAATGACTTCAACAGGGCATTCTATCCATGGCACAAGTCATATATGTTCGGTATTGATATCACATTCTAATTATGCGGAAAATTATGAGAAAGTATATATTTATTATTGCTGCAGCAGCGATCGCCTTCGTATCCTGCGACTCGATGCTTGACAAGGCTCCGCAATCAAAACTCAGTCCTGAGACATATTTCAAGACTGCCACGGACCTGCAGCTTTTCACGAACCCGCTTTACAACAATCTCATACCTAAGAATCCTTATAACGAGGAGAGTGACCAGTATGTAAAGATGGAGCCTTCAGACCTGATGAAAGGCAAATCAAGGACAGTCCCTGCATCCGGAGGAAGCTGGACATGGACCGACCTCCGCAGGATAAACACCTGTCTCGACTACATTCCACAGCAGTGCGAGGATGAGGCTGCCGCCGTGCAGTACAGCGCACTCTGCAAGTTCTTCAGGGCTTATCTCTACTTCGACAAGGTTAAGAAATTCGGAGACGTTCCATGGCTAGACCATGAACCCGGTTCCAACGACCCTGTGCTCTATGCTCCGAGGGACAGCCGCGAATATATCATGACCAAGATGATTGAGGACATCGACGAAGCCATTGCAGGTCTTCCGTCCTCATACGGTTCACTCAACTACAGAGCCACGAAATGGGCAGCACTTGCACTCAAGGCCCGCTTCTGCCTCTACGAGGGAACCTACAGGAAATACCACCAGATTTCCTATCCTGAGCATGACTACAGCTACTATCTCGGTCTTGCAGCCGATGCAGCCAAGGAAATCATGGACAACGGTCCTTTCTCCCTCTACACGACGGGCAATCCGGATCTTGACTATGCAGTCCTCTTCTCGATGTATGACGCACCTACCTGCGAGGCCATCCTCGCCATCAACTTCGACAGCGGAATCGCCCTCTGCCACAATGCGACGGCAGTGGCTCTGATGAACAGCCAGGGACGTACATCCCTCACAAAGAAGTTCGTGAACTGCTACCTGATGAAGGATGGCACAAGGTTCACCGACAAGGCTGGTTGGGAGACGATGTCATTCATTGAAGAAACCGCAAACCGCGACCCTCGTCTCGGCCAGACCATCCGCATCCCTGGTTATGCACGTATCACTGAAAACGGAGGCAGCTATTCATACTCATCAACGAAACTGGGCGTGGACCCTGTCGTGACCCTCACGGGCTATCAGATGGCGAAGTACGTCATGCCTGACAACAACACCGCCCTCGACAAGTTCGACAAGTCATACAATGACCTTATGATATTCCGCCTCGGAGAGGTTTACCTGATCTATGCTGAGGCGAAGGCTGAGCTTGGCACGATAACCCAGGATGACCTTGACAACTCCGTGAACAAACTCCGTGACCGCGTGGGAATGCCTCATATGCAAGTCGGCGTTACAGCTGACCCATATCTCCAGTCTGCTGATTTCTATCCTGAGGTTACATCCGGCGTGCTCCTCGAAATCCGTCGTGAAAGGGCTGTCGAGCTCGCACAGGAAGGATTGCGCTATGACGACCTGATGAGGTGGAAACACGGAGAGATGGTCGCAGAGCCTTATTACGGAGTATATTTCCCGGGACCTGGCGTCTATGACATCGACGGTGACGGCACCAACGACTATTACTTCTACACGACCGGAAACAAGGACAGCAGCGTAAAAGCCACCGTTACCTCCGAAATCGGAAAGGAAGTATATCTGAGCGAAGGCGACCACGGCTATCTCTGGCCTCACGGCAACATACAGGACCAGTTCGCATTCAATCCTGATAGGGATTATCTCTATCCTATTCCAATCAATGACAGAACCCTCAACCCGAATCTGACACAGAACCCAGGTTGGGATGACGGACTTGACTTTTAATATAACCATACAAACAATTGATTATGAAACTATCAAGATATTCAATCCTTCCATTGGCCTGCGCCATACTATTGGGCGTTGGCGGATGTACGGAGCCTGAAAAGGCGGAGTCGAGAGCAATCATGACAAGTGAGAGCACTATATCCTTGAAGGCTGAGGCTACCACAAGGAACCTCACCATCTATGCTGATGGTACATGGAAGGCCGCAGTTACCGAAGACTGGCTCTCGATAGATACCACAGAAGGCTGGGGTACGATGGATGTGGTCCTCACTGTCGATGAGAATTTCGGAAAGGAATCACGTCAGGGCAAGATTATCGTAAGCGGATCATCTACAATAAGCGACGTAGAGATTGTCATCAACCAGAAATTTGACCGTTTCCGCGAAATTACTGCAGTTTCCGTGACTGACGCTCTCTCACTGAAAGTCGGTGACCTTGCAAAGGTATCCGAATGTACAGTGATGGCTAAAACCAATGACGGCGCCATCGTGAGTGACGGTAAATCAAATATGTATATCGAGACAACCGAATCCGTGAAAATCGGTGACAGGGTAACCTTCGGCGGTGATGTCGCTGCTTTCGGAAGCATGACTGAGATCAAGGTGGAAGACCTCAAGGTCATTTCCAATTCATCCGTCACATATCCACAACCGGTTGACATCACTTCTAACTCAACCACCTACGCATCAGACAAGGTAGAGTACGTGAAATTCACAGGCTCCTTCCTCGCAGGCGGCAAACTGGCAATCAACGGCAAGCCTCGCGCTTCCATCTGCAACGTTACATCCGACTTCGATGTCCTTCTCAAACGTGATGCGGAGTTCCTTGGATACTATGTCGGCAAAGAGGGCAAGGTTGTAGTCATTGCAGTGGTTTCATTCACCGACAAAGGCGAGACTCCTCCTATCGTGCCTCTGTACTCAGACAATTTCGACTGGGTTGCTCCTTTCGTTCAGTGGGACAAGGACAACGGCAGGACCCAAGGCGATTCAATGGCTAAAAAGGCAACCGTAAACTATGGAAATGCGTATGCCATTCCTGGTTTCGAGGATATGTTTACCGGCACGATGAAATATGAGTCTCTGTTCTATTCATCCAAGACTGTCTATGTATGTGAAGGCAACTATCTGAAGTTCAGCAAGACCAACAACTGTAACGGTGTAAGGCTCCCTGCTGTCGCTATCGATGGAACCGATGACATAACTCTCACCTTCGACTGGGGCAAGAACACAACGGACAATGTGATTCTCGTAGTGGAGGTCGAAGGAAACGGAACTATCAACGGTGAGAAGGTATCATCTGAACTCAAGCCGACCGGTGCGTTCGAATGGAAGACCGAGACCATCGTAATCGAAGGTGCTGACAGCGAAACCCGCATCAAGATTTATCCTACCGCTTTCTGTGGTGAAGTGACCACCGACGGTTCTCTCTATCGCTGGTTCCTCGACAATGTCGAAATCTGGTAATCAGCAGACTAAACCATAAAATCAAAGAAGCCGCCCTCGCCGGGGCGGCTTTCTTTTAACCTTGTCATCCCGAGCCCCTTGAAAGAAGTCAGTGCGACAATCCCGTAATGCTGTCATCCCGAGCCCCTGCGAGGGATCTGCGGGTGAAAGCGGTACAAGTGATGCTTCTGTTTGCCGTGACAAGAAAGAGATGTCTCACTTCGTTCGACATGACATTTAACCTGTCATCCCGAAAGAAGTGAGGGATCTGCGGGCGAAAGCACCGTTGAAGGTCATTTGTCCTGTGAATGGCAGGCGACGATGAGTTCACCCAATTCCTTCACATCCCTGACAACAAGGTCAGGAGGGAAGAATTCCGGGGAAGGATTCACGGCAGCGTCATCCCTGACATCCTGGACGGTCTCCATAGTGGTCTCACCGGAAAGCACCAGCACACCGAAAGCACCGGCATTGTGCGCAGTGGCAGTGTCAGTATATATTCTGTCCCCTACCATCGCGATTTCCTCTGCCTTCAGACCGAATTTGTCCATGATCCCATAAAGGACATTGGGGTCAGGCTTGCCAAGCACAACATCAGGATGCCTTCCGGAAGCATGCTCGATGCATCTGCAGATGGAACCGCAATCCACAAGTATTGTTCTCTGGTCCGTAGGGCACACTTTATCAGGATTGGTTGCAATATAAGGAATACCTTGCGAAGCCCACCAGGTCGCCCTGCAAAGCCTGTTGTATTCGAGAGTAGGATCGAATGCCACAACAAGGACATCTGGTACATCATCAGGGTCATCGGCACATGATTCAAATCCCTCCTTCTCAAACTGGGAAATCATGCTTGGGGTGCCTAGCATGAAAAGACGTTTTGCGTAAGGATAATGAGCCTTGATATAGTCAATGGCAGCAAGAGATGTAGTGTACATGCATTCTTCGTCGGCCTTTATGCCCATGGAGGCAAGTTTCCTGACATAAGCAGCCACAGAACGCGTCGGATTGTTGGTAAGAAATGAATAACCTACGCCGACATCCTTCAGCGACTGGAGGAAATCGAGCGTGAACGGGAACAATGTGCTGCCCAGATATATCGTCCCGTCCATATCAAGTGCCAACCTCTTGATTTTAGACAATCTCTCTCTCATCGAAGGAGTGATCGTGGCATTGTGGTTCGGTTTCATTTCTGTTCGAATAGGTTTCATTTTGTTTCACTAAAGTACAAATGTATAAATATTATTTGACAAAAGGAAACAAATATCTATCTTTATGCCGAAATATAAAAGACATTGAAAATTCAGAAACATCAATAAGACAAATCTACACCAACATCATGGACATCCAGACAAAGAAAAAGTATCAGTATTGGCAATGGAGGACCCTCATCACGCTTATGGTAGGGTATGCCCTCTATTATTTCGTCAGGAAACATTTCAGCGTTGCAATGCCTGCCCTCGAGGCTGAGCTCGGAATCACCAAGACGCAGCTCGGACTCTTCCTGACGCTCAACGGAGTCATCTACGGCTTGTCAAGGTTCGTGAACGGATTCCTCGCGGACAGAATGAGCCGGCGCAAACTGATGACCATAGGACTGATATTGTCGGCATTGGTGAACCTGTGCATCTGTTTCAGTCCTTCGATGAATGCCTTTGTGAATGTACTCGGGCCGGACGGGAAAGCGACGATGACCCTTGTATATATAATAGGTTCATTGTGGGTGCTGAACGGTTTCTTCCAGGGAATGGGAGTTCCTCCGTGCATGAGCCTGATGGCACATTGGATATCACCTAAGGAACTCGCGACCAAGCAGTCGATATGGAACGCCTCACACTCCATCGGTGCCGGTATCATCGTGGCCGTATGCGGATTCATATTGAAGACATTCGGCTACAGCGCCTGGCAGCTTTGCTTCGCCGTGCCTGCTGCAATAGCCATCGTGGGAGCGATTGCCCTATATGCACTGCTACGCGACACACCTTCTTCCGTAGGACTTCCTGAACTCGAAGAAATCGAGGCGGAGGAGAATGGTGGCGAGGCTCCGGCAAAGGCACACGAGAGACTGTCAGAAAAGAGTTACAAGAAACTGGTCAGCAATCTGGTATTCAAGAATCCTCTCATCTGGATACTTGCCGTAGCCAATTTCTGCATTTACATAGTCAGATTCACCATTCTCGACTGGGGAGCGACTTTCCTGACCCAGTTCAAGGGAATGGATATTTCCACGGCTGGAACAGTGGTGGCTACCACAGAAATCATCGGAGGCATTCTTGGAATGCTTGTAGCTGGATGGTTCACCGACCGGTTCATGAAGAGCCGCGCCCACAGGACCTGCCTGATCTGTACTATCGGAGCGACTTTGTCATTCTTCCTCTTCTGGAAGACCCCGGCCTCGATGAACTGGCTATCAATCGTATGGCTTGTGCTTTCAAGCTTCTTCGTATATGGTCCTCAGGCCCTGCTCGGCATCGCTGCCTCCAACCAGGCCACCAAACATGCCTGCGCCACAGCCAACGGCATCCTCGGCATATTCGGTTACGCGAGCACGACGGTTTCCGGTCTTGTATTCGGATTCCTGGCACAGCATTACGGATGGGACTCCGTATTCCTTGTATCAGTAATAATAGGCGTAGTCGGAACCATAGTGATTGCCCTTATGTGGAACGCCCCTGCCGATGGCTATGCCAAGGCTGAAAAGATCATCAATGAGAACTGATAACCGGATAACGGTTGCCGAACATACA
>JBJEBR010000057.1:65998-97435 GCA_051870255.1 Candidatus Cryptobacteroides sp. | reverse complement strand
GCTGAAAAGATCATCAATGAGAACTGATAACCGGATAACGGTTGCCGAACATACACACAAGAGGGTGACTAAAAAGCCTGTCATATCGAGCGAAGCACGAAGTGCGTAGTCGAGATATCTATTGATTATAAATATATTACATAGATCTCTCCATTCGCTTCGCTCAGTCGAGATGACAAACAAGGGGCTTTTTAGTCAGCCCCTTGTTATCTGTAATGAGCGACGCAAGCGATCATTTGGTAACAGGAATTGTCAACACAGCCGGACCAAGACCTTTAGAACGGACTGTAAGTACCACATTGCCAACTGATTCAGAGCTTTGGACTATTACAGTCAGCTTGCCGCTGAAAGTATTCATGCGAGGCTCATGGAAAGGCAGAAGGCAGGTAGGGTCACCGTTGGCAGTTGCCTTGAATGAACCGGCTCCAGAGGTCTCGAAAGTCAGCATCCTCGACTCGACCGGGCATAGGTTGCCGTCCTTGTCCACCACGGACGCAGTGATATAGGCAAGATCCTTCCCGTCGGCAGCAAGTGCAGTACGACTGGCTGAGAGTTCGATATGATGAGGATTCCCTGCCGTGCGCACATAGGCTGTGTCGGCAGGATTCCCTTCAGAATCATATGCCACGGCCATCAGTTCGCCCGGGCTGTATGGCACGGAATCCCACATCAGTCTGTAGCGTCCGTCCACATCGTTATTCTTCTGGGAACCCGTGGATTTCGGAGCATCTGTGACTTTGTATCTGATTCCCTGGCTCTCACCGTTCAGGAAAAGCTCCGCTGAAGGCCAGCTCGTGAACAGATGAACAGGTATCCCCTCCCCTTCATGTCCTTTCCAGTTCCAATGCGGAAGGATGTGCAAGGTGGCGTCCTCCGTGTTCCACTGGCTGCGGAACAGATAGAACCTGTCTTTCGGGATTGATGCCAGGTCGATGATTCCGAACATCGAGCTGTGGTTGGGCCAAGCGTCGTTGTCATAAGGAGTAGGCTCGCCGAGATAGTCGAAGCCAGTCCATACGAACTGCCCTATCACCCAAGGATAGTCGTCCTGCATGGAGAAATCCACCTCCGGCACGTTGGACCATTTGCAGGCATCCACCTCGTAAGAATTGGAATGATGGTCTTCGTCCGACACGCTGAAACGCCTCTGCACAGGGAATTTGTAAACTCCTCGCGAACTTACCGTCGAACCAGTCTCGCTGCCGAGCACGAGTCCGTGCCCGACCTTGTCGTGAACCTGGATGTAATTCCACGGATGATAGTTGATTCCCACTATGTCGTATGTGTCTATGAATCCGTTTGCCAGCGAAGCCTTCACATAGTTGATTCCGCAGGTGACCGGTCTGGTCGGGTCTTCCCTGTGGCAGATATCCTGAAGGAACTTTCCGGTCTTCCAGCCGTCAGCCTCAAGCTGAGAAGGGACTTCGTTTCCGACGCTCCACATCATTACCGAAGGATTGTTGCGGAAATGATGCAGCATATTGACCATATCCCTTTCAGCCCACTCGTCATAGAACCTGTGGTAGCCATTGACGCATTTCGCCACATCCCACTCGTCGAAAGCCTCCACCATCATCATGATGCCCATCTCGTCGCAAAGGCGGACCAGTTCAGGCGCAGGCACATTGTGTGAGGTCCTTATGGCATCGCATCCCATGTCCTTCAGCATCTCTATCTGATGCCTCAGGGCTGACTCGTTCACAGCCGCACCGAGAGGGCCGAGGTCGTGATGGTTGCAGACGCCCTTGAATTTACGGACCTCCCCGTTCAGGAAGAAGCCCTTCTGGGGTATATATTCAATCTTGCGGATTCCGAATGTGGTTGAATAGCGGTCAAGTTCCTGCCCT
The DNA here is from genome assembly GCA_051870255.1 of Candidatus Cryptobacteroides sp. GTDB lineage: Bacteria > Bacteroidota > Bacteroidia > Bacteroidales > UBA932 > Cryptobacteroides. The sequence continues at coordinate 95,588 of JBJEBR010000057.1, read as the reverse complement.
TCGATTGAAATCACGGTCCGAGCCACATAAAGGGACGGAGACTCGGGACTCCAGAGCCGTGGGGCGTCCACGATGAAGGTCTGGAGCAAAGGCTCCCCTTCCCTGACCATCAGGTTCTTTGTGGATGATGCACGGCAGATTCCGTCAGCATCAATGATTTCGGTCCTTATGTCCACCCTGCGTCCGTCAGCCCCGTCAACCAGGGTTTCAAGCCTTACGGATGCATAGTCGGCGCAGACATCAGGTGTGGTGACATATGTTCCCCAGACAGGGATACGGACATCTGAAGTCTGTATGAGATGGACATTCCTGTACAATCCAGCCCCCGGATACCAGCGCGAAGACTGCGGAAGGTTCTCCAGACGGACTGCAAGCTCATTCTCCCCCGGATGGACATAACCGGTCACATCACAATGGAAAGCGTTGTAGCCATAGGGCCAGAAGCAAACCTCCTTGCCGTTCACATATACCCTCGCCTCGCTCATCGCCCCGTCGAACAGCAAAGTCGTCCTCTTTCCGGATTCCACGGCGAAATTCCTGCGGTACCACCCACATCCGACATAAGGAAGCCCGCCTGTCCTGCCTGTCATCACCGCCGAGCCGTCATCATTAGGCTGGAGGTCTATGTCCCTGCTGAAAGGTCCGTATATGGCCCAGTCATGCGGGATTGTCACATCCTGCCACGACGAATCGTCATATCCGAGGGAGAATGCCTCCGGGACATCCCCGAGGTGGAATTTCCAGTCCTTTTCCAGAAGCACTTCGGTCCTCTGTCCATAACAAGGCAGCAGCCCCGATGCAAACATCGCGGCTGCCGCTACAAACAACATTCTTTTTATACTCATAAAACGGTTATTTCAAAGTCTCATATACAGGAGCACCCTGAGCCTTGATCTTGGCTTTGAAGGTTTCAGGAATCTTCTCGTAGCTTGCCACGCTCTCGTACATTGCCTTGACATCTATATCCTGCAGGAACTTGGCGGCTTCACTTGGATTCTCATTTATCAGGCTTCCGCACTGTGCGGCCTTGAGAAGATCGATAGGAAGCATCATGAAAGCATCCACCTTCGCACTGAACAGGAGTTTTGCCTCAGGGGTGAGGGAGAACATCCTGTGTACGACGGCTTTCTTCCCGTCAATCGCAGTCCTGTCCTGAGGATATGTACATTCAACCACGACATCCTCTTCGGCCGATGTCTCGGCAAGAACCACCGTAGCAGCCAGATCACTGCCTGAATACATCCAGCAACCCTCTTTGCTGAAACGGGAATAAGGTATGACCTCACCGTTTACCTTCACTTCTGAAGGAGGAAGGATATTGTCGAAGACCACCCTGATTTTCCTTGTAGGTACCATTCCTTCATAAGTACCCACACGTGCGGCGACCTTCACGACTGCCTTGCCGTCAGCAAGGGTCTTGGTGATCTTTGTGGTTGCATAGTCGGAATCATAAGCCTGGGTGTTGCCGTCATCCTCATAGACCGTTGCGGAGGCATCTGCACCTCCTGGAGCCACGAACAGATATAGCTCGTTGTCTGCGTCCTGAAGGTTGGTGATTTCAGGTGATGCCATAGGGATGACTGCTCCTGCCTTGATGAAATATGGATTCTCCTCGATGGTGTACTTTCCGATAACTTTTACACCACCTTTGAGCAAAGTGCCGGTAGCGGCATCATACCAGTCGTTGCCCTCAGGAAGCCACCAAGACCTCTCGGAGAGTCCTGTCTCAGAATCAGAAGCCTTGTCAATTGCAGCCACAAGAATGTCATCTCCGAACATGTACTGCTGGTTCCACTCATATGCCTCATCTGCTTCAGGATAGTCATAATACATCGGACGGCACATTGATATACCAGTATCGTAGGTTGTCCTTGCGGCAGTATAGATGTATGGAGAGAGGCTGTAGCGCAGACGGATTGCCGCCCTCATGGTCTCGAAATACTCAGGGAACATCCAGATGCGCCTTTCTAGGGAGGCGTTCTTGGTGCTGTGGGTCTTGAAGATAGGTGTGAAGACACCGAACTGGAGCCATCTTGTGAGCATCTCCGGGTCGGTTCCGGACTCACCCTTAGGGCTCATGTGTCCTCCAATGTCGTGTCCCCAGTAGCCGTAGCCGACATTGGATGCCGTCGATGTGAAATAAGGGAGGTAGCCGAGGACTTTCCATGTCGTGTAGGTGTCGCCGGAGAATCCGAGCTGGTAGCGGTGGCTTCCGAGGCCGCCCCATCTGTGGTAGATGAAAGGACGAGGGGCCATCTTGCCTTCGGACTCAGTGCGTCTTACCTTGTCATCGAAGAAAGTCCTGTTAAGCCAGAATGTATTGCTGAGTTCAGGAGTATATTTGCTTCTGCGCCACTGCTGCCAGTCGAGCCACCAGAAATCTACGCCCTGTTCCTCCAGAGGATGGATCACCGAGTTGAAATAGGCATCTGCCCAATTGCGGTCGTCAATCCTGAACGGGACAGGAGCCTTCTCGCCCGGTGTACCGCAAGGTTCCTTCGTGCCGGCAAACTGGTACTTTTCTTCTCCATAGACGTAACCTTCAGGTCCGTCATATTCAGAAGTCCTTGAAAGATAATCCTTTACAAACGCCTCATAGCAATCCTCATAAGGCTGGATACCTGATGCAGGATGGAGGTTGAGGGAGGTCTTCATCTTCAGGTTGTGGATGTCGGCGAGCAGGTTCTCCGGATTAGGGAACAACTGTTTCTGCCAGGTATATCCGGTCCATCCGATTCTCTGGCCGAATTCATCCTTTTTGCTGTCCTTCACCATGAGGCTCCATGTCTCGTGCCAGTCCATGTCGATGACCATGATGTCGATAGGAATGCCGAGGCTCCTCATCTGTTTGCCGAGGGCCACGAACTCTGCATCAGAATACTGCCAGTAGCGGGACCACCAGTAGCCGAAGGTATATTTAGGAGGCATCGGGATTCTTCCGGCCACCTTTATGAAGTCGCCGAGGGCTTCCTTGTAATCGTGACCGTATGCAAACATATAGAGGTCCTGCCTGTCGGTCTGGTCGCGGGAAGCCACCCAGGTCTTCCAGTCGCTGTCGTCCTCCACGAAAAGATGGCGCTGGCTTTCGTCGAGCACTGCCCAACCGTCACGCGAGAGCACTCCTTTGTCAAATGGCTCCCTTGTAGTTACGCCGTCACATCCGTCGAGGGTACGCGTCGTGCCGAGAAGGTTGCCGGAATCGTCAGACTCTGGAGTCCATACGACCTTGCGGACACCTTTCGGTGCAGATGCATCTTTCATCGTAAATTCAACCCTCAGGTTCTTACCGTCGAATTTGCCTTCTCCGCTATAGAAAAGTTTGAGTGCGGATGTTGAAATCACCATATACTTACCTTTCTTGGATATCGTGAAAGGCGGAACCTCGAGGTTACGGTTCACGATTGCGAGGGTGGCATGGTCTTCGAACCTGCCGTCCTCACTCCACTCCATTCGGATAAGTTTAGGGGTGAGCACAGTGAAACGGGCGTTTCCGCATATCACTACCGCCGAAGGATTGGCTTTCGGGTTATATTCATTTGATGCTAAGGACATTACACTTATCAGTAATGTTGATAGGAATAATAATGCATTTTTCATTATGTTTGGTGTTTTGGTTTCTTTACTTCGTTCTGCCGATTGTATTGAAGGAAGATTTCTCGACTTCGCCCTTCGGGCTCCGCTCGAAATGACAGGCCTGAACTCCGCTCGAAATGACAGGCCTGAACTCCGCTCGAAATGGTAGATTATTTGGCAGGAGTATTGATGACTGACTGGTTGATTTCACGGAACCTGCCTTCGTCCACCTTCACCACACGGTCATACGTCATTATACCGTTGACCTCCACTTCCACATCGGTAGTCTGGGTATAGACCGCAGCCGCAGTTCCGCAATAAATGAAATGCTTGAGCAGTTCTGCATATTCTTCATACTGGTCCATAAGTTCCTGCCTGCTGTGTTTTACATTGCCGTAACCCCAGTTCTTGTCGGCCTTCCAGAGATGTCCTTCGACAGGATAGCCGATACCGCCATATTCCCCAAGGACATTCACGAACTTGCCCTCTATGGCATTCATCGCAGGCTGAGGATAATGGTGGCAGTCCTGGATGTCTCCGCAGAACTCGAAGTTACCGCCTGAAGACTGGTTTATGAGCCTTGTAGGGTCCTTCTGCCTCGTGAAATCAACCACGGCACGGGTGTCGAACTGTCCCCATGCCTCGTTGAAAGGCACCCAGACCACTATGCACTGGAAGCATTTGACAGCATCCATTATTTCAGTCCACTCCTTGTAATAGTTGTCCTTCCACTCCTGAGGCACCACGCAGTCCGTACCTCCGAGGAAACTGTCATGTGACCATTTGTTCTTCTGTCCTTCAGCGATCTCAGGGTCACGGGTGTCAATCACGCCACGGCAGTAGTCAGCGATGCAAGGCATGTCCTGCCATACGAGGATGCCTTCGACATCAGCCCAATAGTACCATCTTGCTGGCTCCACCTTGATGTGCTTGCGAATCATGTTGAATCCCCATTCCTTGGTCTTGACAATGTCATAGCGGAGGGCCTCGTCAGTCGGAGCCGTGTAAAGCCCGTCAGGCCACCATCCCTGGTCGAGAGGGCCGAAATGGAAAAGTAGCTTCCCGTTCAGGGCCATCCTCTTGTTGTATCCCTTGTTCTTGCATATGGAGATTTCGCGCATTGCCGTATAGCCGTCAACGGAATCCACGACCTTGCCCTTGCGGGAAATGCTCACGCGCACGCCGTACAGATAAGGACTGTCCGGAGACCACAGATTGACCTGCGGGAGAGTCACCAGGGCCTTTCCGCCCTCGGCAATGGCATCGGCAACCACGACGTTTCCAGGTTTCTCGGCACTGTAGCCGACTCCACCTTCGAGGACTTCCACCTTCACGACATCCCCCTCCTGAAGTCCGCAAGTGGCGACATCGAAGGACAGGGTACCTTCATTGATGTCGGAGACCGCATAATATGATTCGACATAGGTCTGCGGCACGGACTCCAGCCATACCGTCTGCCAGATGCCGGTCACCGGGGTGTACCAGATGCTCTGAGGCTCGTTGACCTGCTTGCCACGAGGCTGCCAGGAATTGTCCGTTGCATCCCATACCCTGATTTTCAATACATTGCCCTTTGCTTTGGCAACTGCCGTGATGTCAACTGTAAACGGAGTATAGCCTCCGGTATGCTCAGCGACCTGCACACCGTTCACATAAACCGTTGCCTTCCAGTCCACTGCACCGAAATGCAGAAGAGTCCTGCGGCCCTTGGAATTTCTTGGAAGGTCGAAGGTCCTCTCGTACCAAAGAGCCTGCTCCTTGCCGACCATACGTCCGACACCGGACAATGAGGATTCAACTGCGAAAGGCACCAGGATCTTCCCCTGAGGGACGAAATCGGAGTCCTGCTCCGGAGTAATGGCATAGTCCCAGAGTCCGTTGAGATTGGTCCAGCTGGAGCGCACCATCTGAGGGCGCGGATATTCAGGAAGGGGTGCTGAAGGATTGACCTCGTCGGCCCACCTTGTCCTGATCGTCTCGCCAGAGGGCTTCCAGTCCTGTGCCGAGATTGCGGCACAGGCTGAAAGGATTAGAGTCAGTGTTGTCAATGTATGTTTCATCATATCAAAAATATATTTCCGCAAATTTAACAATTATCCACTTCCCATCTGCCGCCTTTCCCGAAGATTGAGTCGGTGAATTCTCCGAGAAGTCCGAGCCTGTAGAGCAGGTCGATATTCGTGAAGCGGCTTCTCATGAACGGGATGAAGGAGAAAGTCTCCTTGAGATGCTTGCGGCTGACGCATATCATCTCAGGCTCATATGGCGCTCCCACCGCCTTCAGGTTGTCATACACCATCGTGGTAGGGATTATGGTGCGGCGGATTTTCTCTGAAAGAGTTCCCCAGCATGATTTGAGCCTCAGGACCTGTTCACGAAGCCGGTCCCTGTCTATGAATTTTTCCCTCGTCTCCTCCAGGCACCTTGCCAGATGTCCTGGTCTGCCTGCACATACCGTCCTTATCTCCGATTCGATTTCCGGCCAGGTCTTCCAGGCTGCGGCGACAGCATCGGCATCCACACAGGCCAGGTCCTTGGACAGGAGGAATTCAAGTTCCAGGGTTGACACGAGGGTTCCGATTCCCACCTTGAATCCGTGGGAGACATGTTTTCCTGACGGATAGCTCAGGCCCTCCATGTCCCAGCAATGCGAGAACTGGTGCTCGGTGCCTGACGCTGGACGGCTCGACTGTATTGCCTGCATTGCGAAGCCACTCATTATCAAGCCATTGGCCAGCTTTCCCGTAGCCTCAACATCTCCAGAGAGAACCTGAGAAGGACAAGAAAGGGCGTCCATCAGGTCATTGTGCAGCAGCGAATATGCAAAGTCGTCGATAGGCTCCTCCCCGAGTGCGTCCGCGATCATCCAGTCGGCAGCGGCAGGCACCTTGGCTATCAGGTCAGCATATCCTGAAGCGGCAAGCTCCTTTGGTGCCTTGGCGGCAATCTCCGGGTCGAAGACCATACCGTATGGGGCGCGGCAACTGAAGGTCTGCTTGTTGCCGTCCTTGGTTATGGAAGCCCCGAACGCCGTGTAACCGTCCATCGATGCGGCAGTCCCCACGATGACATAGCGGCGTCCGAGATGATGTGATGCAAGTTTAGTAAGGTCGTTTATGACGCCGGAGCCCACGGCTACAGCTATCGCATCGTCAGAAGCAAGGAAGGCCTCCACCCTCTCAAGGAACGACCATTCCGCATAGAGATCCTCATCTTCTATGATATATGGGGCATTCTGCTCCACCCCGGCCTGTCCAAGGCTTTCACACACACGCTCACCGGCAGCCTTCCACGTGTTACGGTCCGCAACGACCACCGCCTTCGATTCGGGAAACAGTTCCCTGAAAAGCATCCCGGTCTGCGAGACTGCACCGGCACCGAGCCTCAGGGCTTTAGTATCATTCGCCCGTTTCAAGGCTTCGGCAACCATTCCATTTGGTTTCATATTGTATATATATTATTATGTCCTAATCAATTATACCTTGATTTTTTCATTTATTTTCATATATTTGCGTTTTCAATCAAATAACCATCAAAATTACTTAAGATGATCAGCATTGCAGAAAGACACAAATTTATCAAGGAGCAGCTTCAACTGAACGGCTATGTCCGTGTTCAGGATCTGGCTGATCAGCTTGGTGTTACCGGAGCTACTGTCCGCAAGGACCTTCGAATACTCGAAAGCCAGAACATCCTGCTCCGGACTCATGGCAGCGCATCGCCTGTCAAACCTCACGTAATGGACATCAGCGTCGATGTCAAGGCAAGCCAGAACAGAGACAAGAAACTCATCATAGCCCAGACAGCCCAGTTGCTCGTTCAGCCTGATGACGCCATAATTCTTGCATCCGGCTCGTCTGTCACGGCTTTCGCCGAAATCCTTACTCCCGTAAACACCATAAATGTGGTGACTCCATCTCTCGGAATTGCGATGCTCCTCAACGAGAAGAACAATGTCAAGGTGATGATGCTCGGAGGCGAAATGTACAAGAACTCTATGTCGGTCCGCGGAAGCTACACGGAAGCCGGACTGGTGAATGTCAGTTGCTCGAAGCTTTTCATCGGCTGTGACGGAATCAACCTTGATACAGGGATAACCTGTTCCAACCTTGAGGAGGCCCGTCTGACAACAGCGATGATGAAAGCCTGCACCCAGACAGTCGTGCTCGCCGATTCCTCCAAGTTCGGAAGAAGGGGCTTCGGGAAGATTGGCAATGTCGAGGATATCGACATCATCATTACCGACCCGGGCATTCCGGACAACATGCGCCAGAAAATCGAAGACCTTGGTGTCCAGATTCTCATTGCGGAATAATCCGGTTGCACTTCCATACGCAAATATAGGGATTTTTTCATTTCCAGATATTTTCAACAAGGGAAAATTTTTATTTTATTTTAATTTTATTGAAATATTTTCATTTTGCCACGATTTTAGTTTCATATTCCGAAAAAATTCATAGCTTTGCAAAGTAAAGCTGCGGAAAGAAGCGTTATTGAAGTGGTATTATGGTTAGAAGAGGGTGGCGGAAAAGCTAGCTTTTTTGCCACCCTCTTTGAACTTCCAACACAACCAACATGATGAGAAGAATGTACTTTCCGGCAATGGCCATGGCTGCCGTTGCATTCCTTTGCGGGACAGTTTCCACGGCACAGCCTGCTTCAAAGGCTGCCGACACCCCGAATTATGCGCTTGCAGAGAGATTCTCGACAAAGAGGGTATCGAAGATGGTATTCACCACGAATACAAAGCCACAATGGTTCAGACAAGGGGACAAGTTCATCTATGAATGGAAGACTTCGGAAGGCGTACAGTATTATATCGCTGATCCAGTCGCAGGCAGGACCACACCTGTCTTCAATCTTGACAGGCTTGCGATGAAGCTCACGGAAGTCACCAAGGACCCGTTCGACGCAAGACACATACCTTTCAAGGACCTTCGAATTGACAGGGAGGACGACAGGTTCCTGACTTTCGACATCACGGGTTCGCAGGAAAAGCGCGACACCTCCAAGGCCGGCAAGGGAAAGAAGGAAAAGATAGTCTATCATTTCAAGTACCGTATTTCGGACGGCGACCTCACCTGGGATACCGACGAGAGGCCTGAAAAATATCCTCACTGGGCCAGCATTTCACCTGACGGGATGGTCGGGGTTTACGTAAAGGGAGGAGACATATATTATATGGACACCCTCAACCTCAGGAAGGCCGCCAAGGATGCCAAGGACAGCACGATAGTCGAACACAGGATCACCAGGGACGGCACTCTCGAATTCTCATACGGTATCAACAACTACAAGGGGAACACCCAGAAAGACACGACCGAGAGAATCTATCCTATGGAACTTGTATGGAGCCCGGATTCCAGGCATTTCGCCCTGATGAGATGGGACATGTCGGAAGTCAAGGAATTCTGGGTGATCAACTCCCTGAGTTCCCCGAGGCCGACCCTCGAGACCTACAAATACCAGATGCCCGGCGAACCTGGGCCGAAGGGACACCTCTATATGTTCTCCGTCGAGGACTGGACAGGCAAGGAAATCAGGTGCGTCGCATTCAAGGACCAGGACCTGTCGTTCCAGCACGCGCCACGCAAGGTTGAGGACAGCTTCAAGGAGTATCGCAGCAGCAAATGGCTCGGAGACGAGAACGGATTGTACATATACCGCATCAGCCGAGACCTCAAGAGGATGGACCTTTGCCATGTTGCCGTGGACGGAGACTCCACGAGGACGGTCATTTCCGAAAGGATGAACACCTATGTGGAAGGACGGAACACCGTCCTGCTTGACGGTGGAAGGAAGCTCCTGCATTGGTCAGAGCGCAACGGATGGGCCAACCTTTATCTTTACAATTCGGACGGAACGCTTGTGAGGAACCTTACCGAAGGAGCATATCACGTGGAGGATGTGCTGGGAGTGAACGAGAAAGAAGGCTATGTGCTTATCAGTGCCTGCGGCAAGGAGAAAGGCGAGAATCCATATCAGATGCACACCTACAGGGTGTCCTTGGGCGGAGGCGAGCCTAAACTGCTCGACATGGCCGACATGAATGTGGACGCTATGACGTCAGAAGACGGCAAGTATTTCATAGCCAACTGCTCAAGGGTTGACAGCAAGCCGTTCTCCCTGTTGTTCGATGCAAACGGCAAGAAGGTCTGCACCCTCGGCGAGGCAGATTTCTCGCTCCTTTTCGATGCAGGGTACAAATTCCCTGAAAGATTCAAGGTGAAGGCTGCCGACGGGGTTACCGACCTCTACGGAGCCATCTACAAGCCTTATGACTTCGACTCCACCAAGGTATATCCGATCTGCGACTATGTATATCCTGGTCCTCAGGTCGAGGCCAACGACATAGTATGGAGCAGAGGGTTCACCCGCACAGACAGGCTCGCCCAGCTCGGCTTCATAGTCATTACCGTCGGCAACCGTGGCGGTCATCCGAACAGGTCTAAATGGTATCACAACTACGGATACGGAAACCTCAGGGACTACGGACTCGAAGACCAGAAATATGCGATACAGCAGCTTGGGGCAAGGTATCCTTGGATAGACCTCGACAGAGTAGGCATCCACGGACATTCCGGCGGAGGTTTCATGTCAACCGCCGCCATACTCACCTACCCGGACTTCTTCAAGGTGGCGGTATCCTGCTCAGGCAACCACGACAACCGCATCTACAACCGCTGGTGGAGCGAACAGCATCACGGCATAAGGGAGGTGGTCGAGAAGAATGACACGACTTTCGCATATTCCATCGAGACCAACCAGGATCTGGCGGCAAACCTCAAGGGGCACCTTCTGCTCTGCACGGGCGACATCGATGACAATGTGCATCCAGCCAACACGATAAGGGTGATAAACGCCCTGATACGCGCAAACAAGAGATTCGACATGCTGTTCCTGCCAGGCCAGAGGCACGGCTACGGAGACATGAACGAATATTTCTTCTGGAAGCTGGCAGACTACTACAGCGAATGGCTCCTGGGCAGCAGCAAGCGCCACGAGGTGGACATCAGGGAAATGAACAATGACTGATTAACAATGGCGGCCCCGCAAGGGCCGCCATTGTTAATTTATCAGGTAGAGCAATCATCTGCGGGATGGATTGTTGAACACATTCGCGGAAATGATGATTCCGAGCACTATCGCTATGGTGACCTCCACGGCGAGGAAACCGGCGGAGAGAGCCGAGGAAAGCTGCCCGGACGCCACATAATATGCGCTCCAGAACACTCCGCCTCCCGGAATGAGAGGGAAAATCCCGCAGATCAGGAAGACCGTCCTCGGGCATCTGAGGACCTTGGCGAAATAACGTGACAGGAAAGCCACCACGGTCGCAGCGAGGAAATTCGCGGCGAAAGGACCGGCCTGCACATAGCGCATCAATATCAGATAGACAATCCATCCGGCCATTCCGACAAGCCCTGCAGACATATAATGCCTCCGAGGTACTCCGAACAAGACCGCGAAGGCAGAAGTAGCTATAAATGAAGTTATTACCTGGACAGGGAACGAAGCTGTGACACTGTCGGTGCTGGTGCCGCTGAGCTGGATCACCTCCCCTACGAACCATCCGTGGACTATGAAAGCCATGCAGACACCTATGGCAATGCTCATGAACATCATCAGGGCGTCAGCAAGCCTTGTCAGGCCGGCAAGATAGTCCTCGTTGGCCACGTCGCGGAGTCCGTTGGTGAAAGCCACCCCGGGAATGAGCAGAATCATTGTACCTACGACCATGTTGCCGATATTCTCTCCGAATCCAAGATGCTGGAAGAGTATGCAGCAAAGGGTGCCGAGAAGCCCTGCGCAGATGTTGCACAGAGTCTTTGTAAGATATTTGTTGGCGAATCTGAGCAGGAAGAAATTGAGCAGGATTGCGGCAACCATGGCTGCTGCAGAGTCCAGGAAGCTGCCGCCGAAGATGATGCAGAATCCCGCACAGCCGAAAGCGGCGCCGAGGTATGACTCCCAATCCGGCTTTGAAGGCATCGTGCGTATTTCCTCAAGTTTCTGCCTCGCCTGGGACAGGGTGTATTTCCCGGCTGCTATGTCACGGGAGAACTGGTTGACTTCCACCACAATATCAAGACGGGCTCCCTTTATCGGGATGAACTCAACATTCGCGAACGACCTTCCGGTAGTGAAAATGCCGTTGCTCAGGACAAAGAATTTCTCCCCGGACTCACCGTAATGTCCGGCTATCCTCTCCATGGTCTCCTCCACACGGGAGATTTCAGCCCCGTTCTCGAGAAGGAGTCGTCCCGCATCGGATGCGAGGGTCAGTACATCTTCGCTGTTGTATTTTTCCATGTCACGAAAATATCAGAATCAGAATGTCATCCCAATGCCACGTCAAGCGCCATCATGAGCGAGAATCCCACGGCGAACATTATCGTACCCACATTGGAATGGCTGCCGGAAGCCATCTCTGGTATCAGTTCCTCCACGACCACATAGAGCATCGCTCCGGCGGCGAAACTCAGAAGATACGGGATGTATGGGAGGATTGCGGAAGCGATGGCTATGGTCAGAAGCGCACCGAGAGGCTCCACCAACCCTGACAGCATCCCATAGAGGAATGATTTGTTTCGGGTTGTGCCTTCCGCCCTGAGAGGCATCGAGATGATCGCCCCTTCGGGGAAGTTCTGGATGGCGATTCCTATTGCGAGGGCGAGGGCGCCTGTCATCGTTATGGATGTGCTTCCCGTGAGCCAGCCGGCATATGTGACACCAACTGCCATTCCCTCAGGGATATTGTGCAGGGTGACGGCCAGCACGAGCTTGGTAGTGCGCCTGAGCTTGCTCTTGGGGCCTTCGTCCTCTGTTCCGTGGTTGTGCAGATGGGGAATGATATGGTCGAGCAGGAGCAGGAAGAGTATTCCGGCCCAGAAGCCTACCACTGCCGGAACGAAAGCCCAGCCGCCCATGGATGCTGCATAGTCCATCGAAGGTATGAGGAGGCTCCAGACCGACGCGGCCACCATCACTCCGGCGGCGAATCCGGAAAGGGCCCTTTCCGTCCGCTGGCTGATGCCGTCGCGCATGAAATAGACGCAGGCGGCGCCGAGGGCGGTTCCGATGAAGGGAACAAGTATAATCCAGAAATCTTTCATTCAATCCGTTTCGTTAGGACCGTCAAATTTAGAAACATTTTTCGAGAATGGGATTACAAGCGGAGGCAATATGGACAAAAAGATTCATTATATTTGCTTGTCATCCCGGGACTGGCAGGCTGGCCGCACTCTGTCTGGCACGGTTTGGTCCAGTCATAGGACAATGATTCAAAACATACTGCTATGATTAGGATTTCCATAATCACAATGGTTCTGGCAGGATTCCTGCCCGATTGCAAGCATTTTCATTTTATTTATAGATATATTTTGTTTTTATATAAAATACCACTATCTTTGCTCATACGAAGCGGACATCATAAATTATACATAGTATGAGACCATCGGACATGTCAAGACAGAGAATAGCTGCGGAGCAGATAGAGGAGGCCATCAGGCAGCGTGGCCTGACCAGGAAGCAGTTCGCTGAGCTTATGGGCAGGAACCCCTCCGAGGTGACCAAATGGCTGAGCGGGAAGCACAATTTCACGATAGCCCTTCTTCAGGAGATTTCCGACAAGCTGGGAATCCAGATAACCGGAGTCGAGAATATATCAAGACTTGTGGATGGATACACTGACGAATCACCGCTGCAATTGCTCCAGGAGCCTGCAGTGGCGTATGGGGCGGACATCAGCCTGACGGGGAAGATCAGGAGACGCTCTGCCGAACTGGGCATAAGTGCGAGGATGTACCTCGAAAGGCTTGTCGAGGATGACATCAGGGAATCGAGGTACCTCCCGAAATTGGCATTTCCATTGCCATTCGACGATGTGGTGGAGAAATATGCCGGGATAATGGCCTGCCCTTCGCAGGAAGACCTGGACAAAGACGAAAGGCTTGCAAGGATATGGAACCGGTAAGGATATTCATCGACACGAACGTGGTCCTGGATTATTTCACCGGGAGAATGGATGACGGCAACGCAAAAAGCATCGTCCAGGTTGGCAGAAATCCGCAGTACGAGCTTTGCATATCAATCCTGACGGCTGTGAATGTGCTTTACATATCAAGGAGATATGCACCATCGTTGCAGCCGTCCGACATTTCAGGGCTGTTTCAGATATTGCCGATGGATCTCAGGCAATATTGCGATGCGCAGACCTTGGGGCTTGATGATTTCGAGGATGCCCTGCAGGTTGAATGTGCCTCAAGGAACGGATGCCGGGTGATCGTCTCCAGGGACAGGCACCTGCTTGACTCTGCGATCCAGTTCCCGACCATACTCTCCCCTGAGGAATTCCTCAGGCAAATCCACTGATTATTGATGAAGTTACAAGGGTCCTGCAGGGAGGGCAGCCTTGAGTCATCCACGCGTCAGGAAATCAAATGTCAGATTGCTGATCAGACGGCGGTCGCCGTTCAGCATATGGTTCTCATCATCAAGAAGATGCAGTTCGCTCTGAGGGCAGGCCTCATGATAACGCTCCGAATATGAATAAGGTACAATCGTATCTTTCTTTCCGTGGATTATGCACATCGGTCCCTTGTAGGCTGATACCTCGGAATATATGTCGAGTTTCTGTGCCTCGAGGATATAGTTCCTGCCAAGGGGATGCAGCATCACACGGACAATCTCAGGAGGATCTGCAGGGTCGAACTTGCCGTTCATGATCTGGCCGTTCAGGGCGTCGTCGTGTGCCACGGCGGCTGCTGCAAGCAGGACTACCTTGGAGATCCTGTCGCCGAGTCTTCCAGCGCAGAGCGATGCCACCACCCCGCCCTGGGAATGTCCCACGAGCATTATCCCGTCCACGAAAGGCAAACCCTCGACATACTCGCATACCTTGACGGCATCGTCCACCTCGTTGGGGATAGTCATGTCACGGAAGCGCCCGTAACTCCTGCCATGGCCGTTGAAGTCAAAGGCTAAGGAGGCTATGCCGGACGAGGCAAGCCTGTCGGCGAGATCCTTTATAGGAAACATGCGTTTGTTGGCCATGAACCCGTGCATCAGGACGGCCATTTTCATTTTTCCTTCCGATGGCATTGGCGGCAATGTGACCACGGCGTTCAGCAAGCCACCCGCCCCGGGTATCCATGTCCTCATCTTCCTGACCCTGTCACCAGGGATGAGAGTCTTGGTTTCTTTAGTGAATAATCCCATAATCATCAAACATTTATCGTTATGATGGCCTTGCCTTCCGGGGACCTATATAATATAGGACGGAAGCACCTCCCCATCAACTTGCAAAAATAGGAAAAAATGATTCTTTTAAAAATATTCGAAAATTTTTAGTACCTTGTATTGCAAGGTATTTAGAAAATACATATATTTGCACCGTCAAAATACCTTACTAAACAAAGATTACTGAAATGAAAAAGACTATTAACGTAGCAATTGGCGGATGCAGCTTCACAATGGATGAAGATGCTTACAACGCACTTGACTCATACCTCGAAAGCTTCAAGGCAGCGCTTGGGAACGGTTCATCCAGCGCAGAGGTGATGGATGAACTTGAAGCACGCATTGCAGACCTGTTCAAAGGCAGGCTTGCAGGGCGCGAGGTCGTGGACATAACCATCACGAAGGCAGTCATAGACCAGCTCGGCATGCCGGACGGGGCATCTGCAAGCTCATGCAGGAGCGAAAGCTATGACAAGGGGGCGGAGTCAATCAAGAAATTCTTCCGCGACCCGGACAACAGCCAGATTGCAGGTGTATGTTCCGGACTTTCATTCTACCTCGGAATAGATGTGGTGCTCATACGCGTCCTCTTCCTTGTGGCTTTGTTCTGTGGCTCCGCAGGATTCTGGGTATATGTAGTAATCTGGATTGCCGCACCTAAGGCTGACACGGCAGCCAAGAAATGCGAGATGCGAGGCATCCCTGCTACGGCTGAGAATATCAGGAGATTCACAGGAACAAAATAACCGGAACAGCAATGGAAACACTGAACAACAGCAATTTCATCGAGAACAACCGTACGCAGATGCGACGGGGTGTCCTCGAATACAGCATCCTGCTGATACTTGCAGGTGGAGACGAATATGCTTCATCCATAATCCAGAAGCTGAAGGATGTGAACATGATCGTGGCAGAGGGGACCACCTATCCCCTGCTGATAAGGCTCAAGAAGTTGGGGCTGCTGAACTACCGATGGGAGGAGTCTCCACAGGGGCCGCCACGCAAGTACTATATGATCACCGACAAGGGACGGGAACAGCTTGCAGGTCTTGACGAGGCCTGGAACGACCTTGTGAAAAGCATAGAATCAATACATCAGAACCACGGAGAATTCTCTTTGGAAACAATAGAATAGTCAGCCTATGAAAAAGACAGAAAACATAAATCTCGGAGGATATGCCTTCGTGATCGAGGAAGATGCCTACAAGGTACTTTCCGAATATATTGACAGCATAAAGGCGAGCCTGAAGGATGACGCCGAGGAAATCACTACCGACATAGAGGTGAGGATCGCAGAACTGCTGAGCGAAATGTGCAAAGGCGGTACGGTAGTCACCCTGCAGTCAGTCCGCAATGTGAAGGATAGAATCGGGAATCCTGAGGAAATCTCCGAGGAAGAAACCGCTCCGGAAGTCAATGACAAGACAAAGTCACCGAAGAAGAAGATGTTCAGGGACATGGAGGGGAGATGCATTGGCGGAGTATGTTCCGGACTTGGTATGTATTTCGGGATAGATCCTGTGTTCCTGAGGATTGTGTTCGTGGTGTTGCCGGTGATAGGCATATTCACAAGGTTCGAGGCGCTTTTGACCATAGCTGTAGTCGGATATGCCATCCTGTGGATTGTAATGCCTGCAGCAAGGACAGTGGAGGAGAAATGTATGATGAAAGGAAAGCCTATGCGTCTGGAAAATTTCATCTCCAACGGTAGCGGTAACAATATAAAGCAGGAGATCAATGACCTGAGTTCATCACCGGCTCTCAAAAAGGCTGGAAGGATATTCGTGTGCCTGTTCGGTTGCCTGATGATGATATGCGGAATTGCCGGACTGCTCGGTTGTATCTTTATTCCTACGATGCCGGACTTGTTCGACAAATTCGTCAACCTCAGGCAGTTGGACTTTGACACAGAGCTTGCGGTGGCGTCGAGGATCATCAATGCACCGGGATTCTGGTGGCTGGTCACGGTGGTGGTTGCCCTGCTCTGCGTTTGGATGTTGTGGTGCGGGACCATGCTTTGCTTCAATTTCAAGGCGCCTTCATGGAAGCCTGGGCTTGTCCTGTTCATCGCATGGATGATCAGCATTCTCTGCCTCGCCGGGTGGGTTGTCAAGCTTGTGGCGGATATGCTCCCAGTGCTTATATGATGAGCTGTCGCCCGCAGATTCCTCGTCGCTTCGCTCCTCGGAATGACAGGCTATGCTGCCATTCCGGCCATAATCCCCAATGACTATACCCTGTCATTTCGAACGAAGTGAGAAATCTGGGGGTGGAACCGTCCATATTACAAAAAAAACTGCCGTCAGTAATGATTACCGACGGCAGTAATTATTCTATATAAAGGAACTATTTCCCGAACTGAGCGCGCAGAGCCTCGATCTTGGCATCCGCATCAGCACCCTTGGCACCGAAGTAGAACTTGATCTTAGGCTCAGTACCTGAAGGACGCACTGTCACGACATCACCAGCCTCGTTATAGAACTGGAGGACATTCGATGAAGGCAGCCCAGTGGTCTCAGGCTTGCTGTAGTCAACCACCTTCACGACAGGAGAGCCTGCAAGGTCCTTAGGAGGATTGTTGCGGTAGTCAACCATCATCCGGGCAATCTCCTCGGCACCTGTCTTACCCTTGCGTACGACAGAGATGAGTGACTCCTTGTAATAGCCGAACTCAGCATAGATGTCCTGGAGAAGCTGATAGAGGGTCTTGCCCTGGTCAGCAGCCCATGCAGCGCACTCTGCAACCATAGCGCAGGAAATAGGAGCATCCTTGTCGCGCACGAACTCGCCTACATTGAAGCCGTAGCTTTCCTCGCCTCCGCAGATGAACTCGCCCTTACCCTCGTTCTTCTTGACGATGTCGGCAATCCATTTGAATCCTGTGAGGACATTGTGCACCTTCACTCCGTATTTGTCTGCAATCGCACGGATGAGTTCGGTGGTTACGATGGTCTTGACGCAATATTTGTTGCCCTGGATCTTTCCGAGCTCGCTCCAACGGCGGAGGATGTAATATGTGAGGATGGAAGCTGTCTGGTTACCAGTCATGAGCACCATCTTGCCCTCATTGTCACGCACTGCGATACCGAGGCGGTCAGCGTCAGGGTCAGTAGCCATCACGATGTCGGCACCCTCCCTGTTCGCAACCTCGACTGCCATTGCAAGTGCAGTAGGCTCCTCAGGGTTAGGAGACATTACCGTAGGGAAGTTTCCGTCAACAACATCCTGCTCAGGGACATGATATACGTTCTCGAAACCGAGTCTCTGGAGGAATTCAGGAACGATGCTCACGCCTGAACCGTGGATAGGAGTATAGACTATCTTGATGTCCTTGTGCCTTGCGCGTGACTCAGGAGAAAGCATGAGAGATGAAACTGCATCAAGATAAGCCTCGTCCATCTCGTGGCTCATGACCTCAATCGGAGCGGCATCTG
Source organism: Candidatus Cryptobacteroides sp. (assembly GCA_051870255.1). Taxonomy (GTDB): domain Bacteria; phylum Bacteroidota; class Bacteroidia; order Bacteroidales; family UBA932; genus Cryptobacteroides. The sequence continues at coordinate 77,340 of JBJEBR010000057.1, read as the reverse complement.
CACCTCTCTCGAATTTCACCATAGCAGGGTCGTCAATCTTTGCGACCTCGGCAACGATGTCCTTGTCAACCGGGGAAATGACCTGTGCTCCGTCTGACCAGAACACCTTGTAACCGTTGTATTCCTTAGGGTTGTGGGAAGCCGTGATCATGATACCGGCAGTAGCCTTCTTGGTCCTTACCGAATAGCTCATCAGGGCAATCGGATGGAGTTTGTCGAAGATATATACCTTGATACCGTTTGCAGAAAGCACGTCAGCAGTGATCTTTGCGAACGCCTCGCTGTTGTTGCGGCTGTCGAAGGATATACATACCGAAAGATCACCTTTGCAATTGGCTTTCATATAGTTGGCAAGGCCCTGGGTCGCCATTCCTACGGTATATTTGTTCATACGGTTGGTACCGACTCCCATAATACCGCGGAGACCGCCCGTACCGAATTCGAGGTTGCGGTAGAATGCATCCTCCAAACCGACTGGGTCGTTTGCCATCAATTCTTTGACCTGGTCTTTGGTCTGCTGGTCGAAATTGCCATCCAGCCAACTCTGGGCTACTTGTCTGAAATCCTTTTCCATATAGTTTAGTATTAAAAATTAGTAATTCCGGTTATCAGTTCTCTCCATGCGGCCTGAGGCCTTATTAGAGATGCAATTTATAAAGCAAACAAATATAACGAGAAAATTTGAATAATCTGACTATTTTTGCAACAGATTATAACCTGATTTGCCGAAAAGGCTGAAAAAACATTGCAGGATACCGAAAATGAAGAACATTACGGAATTTGTCTCAGAACATCTGGCAGATGACACGGCTGCTCTGATTCTGAAGAGGGACAGATGGCCAGAAATTGACATAAACCTTGCCGTAAACTGCATCGAAAGCAGGCGCAAGCTCAAGGGCAAGCTCCCTGAATGGGTTGCCAACCAGGAACTTGTGTTCCCGGTCAAGTTGTCCGCAGAGCAGTGCAGCGGAAGCCGTGCGGCACGCTACAAGGCCGCTTTCGCGGAACGGATAGCCGCCAGGTCCGGATGGAGAATAGCAGACCTTACGGGAGGCCTCGGAGTTGATTCCTGGTTCTTCTCACTGAAGGCTGCTGAGGTCCTGTACTGCGAGATGCAGAAGCCCCTGTGCGATGCCGCAACACACAATTTCAAGGTACTGGGAGCAGGTAACATCTCGGTAATAAACCGTATGACAGGCTCTGAGAAGATTCCAATGGCACTCAGGCCGGAAGGATTTGCCACCCCTGAAGAGATAATCGGAGACTTCCGTCCGGACATCGTATATATGGACCCGGCAAGACGCTCTGAAACTGGCAGGAAGGTGTTCCTGATAGAGGAATGCAGCCCAGACGTCCTTTCCCTGAAGGACGAGCTTTTCCGCCAATGCCGTCACATTCTCCTGAAGCTCTCTCCTATGGCTGACATCCGGATGGTCTGTGACAGGCTCGGAAGGTGCTGCCGTGAAGTGCATGTAGTGTCAGTTGGAGACGAGTGCAAGGAACTCCTTATTTGGATGGACAGAGAGTGGGAGGGGGAATATTCCATAACCGCCGCCGAACTTGGTGCAGGAAGCACCGACACATTCACTTTCAGTCCCATCCAGGAAAGGCAGGCCGTGATTTCCCTGGCCACGGAGGAAGATCTCAGGCAGGCAGGGTGCACGGACAACCGCAGCGAAGGTGCATCTGACGAAGGCGCTGTGCTGTTCGAACCGGGGAAGGCGATGATGAAAGCCGGGGCATTCAACATTGTCGGAGAAATGTCAGGAATGAAGAAAATTGGTGCATCCACCCATTATTATATCGGAAGCCTCTGTCAGGCAGCGAAGGTGGCATCGTTCGGGAAAGTCTTCAGGATAGTCAGATGCGTGCCCCTCGACAAGAAAGCGCTGAAGGAGGCGGGAAGGGATTTTCCGGGAGCGGACATCACTGCAAGAAACCTCCCGGCAGACACCGAAACATACAGAAAAATAATGAAAAGCGGCCCAAAGGGTAACTCCGGGCCGTCTTCCAATGTTCATATTTTTTGTCTGCGCTCCGACAAGGCAGGAGCCATGCTCATAGCATCAGAGAGGATTATCAGTTCTGGTGTGCTGGACGAAGGAGGTCAAGCACGACCTTCACAGGATTGAATGTAGCGAGAGGAACCTCCACGAAAAGCGTGTTCCAGTTGCTCATTGCACCATTCCAAAGACCAGGAAGTTCGAGAGCCTTCAGTTCCCTGCCCTGGTAGCTCTTCGAGCTGATGAATCCAGCGTCGTTGTCCACATATTTGAGAAGGTCGAAGCTCTTTCCATTATAGTCATGCAGGCAGCATACCAGGTCCACAGGATTGAAATGGGTGGCTGAGGCAAGTGCTGCACGGGCCTGCTCGTCTTCCATGTTAATCTGCACACTCTCAAGCACCTGAAGCGATGTTGAACCGTCCTTTTCCTCGATGATGAAAGGACCGCCGCCCGGCTCGCCCTGGTTCTTGACCATTCCGCAGACCCTTATTGGGCGGTTCAGCTTGGCACGCAGAGCCTCGACACGTGACTTGCAGTCAGCAGCTGCTGGCATTGAGACACAAAGCTTGTTTGCAAGGAAAGCCTCGATGTCGTCGCACAGGGTCTGGACAGCCTCGCTCTGATAAATATCGTCGTCTCCAAGGCCAGTAAGTCCAGGAACCTCTATGTTCTCGACCTTGCCGACGGTCCTGTTGGTAACGATGTCAAGCTCGCGCAGATATCCGAAAATCTGGTCACGGAGTTCAAGGGCCTTGCCAAGAAGCACCTTCTTCCATTTAGCAGTCTCAGGAAGCAGCCTCTCGTTCGCCACATTGTCGATATTCTTGATTGAAACGACCTCTTCGGCAATATTATTGAGATTGTATATGAGGGCTCCGTGTCCTGCAGGGCGGAAAAGCAGGGAGTCAGTCTCAGTCCTGAACGGACGGTTCTCCACATCGACTGCAACAGTGTCAGTAGCCTTGTCCTGATATGTGAAGGTAATACTGTATTTCACCCCGTAGCGCTGTTCGTATTCGGCCTTCACCTGGGCATATGCTTCTTCGAAAAGTTCCCTGTGTTCAGGGGAAATCGTCACCACGAGGTTGGCGGTGCCGTCATCGTTCCTCATATAGTTCTGAGCCTCGACCAGATGCTCGGCGAAAGCAGTACGGATTTCTCCGTCGGCATATCTGTGGAATTTGAGCACACCCTTTGGCTTGGAACCGTAGCCGAGGCCTTCCGGACGGAGAGTCTTGGCAAGGACGGATTTCCTGTATTCCGGACATTCAGATGGTTTGTCTCCGAAAAGTTCAGGGGTATAGAATGCAAACGAGCAAATCTGGGAAACGAACCTTGCGGCAGGAGAATCTGAAGCGATTTCCTTGCCTGATTCGAGAGCGTCGAGACCGCTGAAAAGATCCTTGAACATACGGGATGCAGCACCTGAGGCAGGCACGAACTTGCATTTTCCGTCGATCTGAGCTGATTCATAATACTTGACAGCAGCATCGGCAGCCGCTTCATCAAGCACCTCAATACCTTTGGCTGGAGTAGCCGGAGCCACTATCTTGAGCCAAGGGAAACCTTTCTTGAAACGTTCGACCTGTTCTTCAACAGTCTGCACAGAAGAGCCTCTGCCCTGAATCTGCGCAACATCTTCTTTAGTAAACATAGTGTTGTGTGTTATATGGTTAATCAAATGTGTCAGATATATATCTCCCTTCGATACTGGTAGTCCGACCTCATCTTCTCGAAACTTCCCGGCTCGCTTCTGAATCGGAAATCATCGGTGAATATAGGATAGTTATATTGGAACACAGCTGCCACTTCTCCCTGGTTCTTTCCCGTAAGGTCAAGCTTTACAGGCTGATGCTCCTCCACATCACATTCCGGTCTGAAACCATAAAGAGGCTCTATGCCGAAATGTCTTGCCACCGCCTGTACTGCCGAAGCCGTGCCATTCTGCTTCCCTTGGAAAGAATATCCAGCGATATGAGGCGTTGCAATGTCCACCTTCTCTATAAGTTTCTGATTCACATCCGGTTCGTTGTTCCAAGTGTCTATGATGACCGCTCCGAGCTTTGGGAGTGCCTCCATCAGGGCAGCCTCATCCACGACTTCCCCACGGGAAGCATTTATGAAGATGGTCCCGGGAGCGAGCGCCGTGAAGAAGGATTCATCCGCCATCTTGCGCGTAGTCTCGTCAAGGGGCACATGCATTGTCACCACCTTGGAGTTGGCAAGCAGCGTTTCAAGGCTGCAGAACCCTTCAGGGCCTTCCTTGGCGGCTCTCGGAGGGTCGCAGAGCAGGACATTGAATCCGAGATACCTCGCCATTTTCTCCACAAGCCTGCCCACATTCCCGACGCCGATGATTCCGAAATTGACGCCGTCGAGCTTGATGGCCTTCCTCGCGGCGACCCCGTACAGGGCTGAGAACACATATTGCATCACGCCTCCGGCATTGCAGCCCTCAGCATTGTGCACCTCGATTCCATGAGAGTTGCAATAGTCGAAATCGATATGGTCGGTGCCTATCGTGGCGGTCGCAATCATCTTGACCCTTGAGCCGTCGAGCAGGTCGGCGTTGCATTTGGTACGGGTCCTTATAATCAGGGCGTCGGCATCACGCACATCCTCCCTCGTTATTTCCTTTCCGTTGATGTACACGACATCCGCGTATGGTTCGAACACGCCTTCGAGAAACGGGATGTTCTTGTCTGCTACAATTCGCATAGGTTATCCTATTAAATCATTTCAACACAATATCCTTCACATAACCGTCATCCTTGCCCTCAGGGGTGAAAAGCTCATCGCCGGCAAGGCGGTCATTCATCAGTTTCAATATGTCTTCCTTCATGAAATACAGCCTGTTGCGCACGACGGACGAATTCATCGTACAATACAGGACCCCGTTGCGGAAGAACAGCGAGACTGTATGGCGGGCGGCCCCGGAAACATCGTTCCAGGCGGCGAACACCCTCTGCCTGTTGAGTCCGGACGAGAGTTTCATCGACCTGATGTACTGGCCGATAAGCTCTTCCATCCCGACGGCCTCCTTGCGGGACATCCTTCCCCTATTCCTGTTCTCCATCTCCTATCCTCCTGAATGTTCCCGCCACGGTGTCGAAATACGCCCTGTCCTGAGTGAGCGCATCCACGATGCCCGCGAGGCGGACCTTGTTGCTGTCCGTTATGAAAATCTGCCCGAAATCATTGCCCGACACCATCTGGAGCAGGTTCGATATGCGTCCCATGTCCAGCTTGTCGAACACATCATCCAGAAGCAGGGTCGGGGCAAACCCGTAGCTGCGCTTCATGATTTCGTACTGGGCGAACTTCAGGGAGACGAGGAAAGACTTCTGCTGCCCCTGGGAGCCGCATCTGCGCAGCTGCCATCCGTTCATGTTGAACACGAAATCGTCCCTCTGGATTCCCGAGCCCGTATATCTCAATGCCATATCCCTGTCATATCCAGCCGCGAGAAGTTCGTCAAGCGGAGCCTTGGACAGGTCTGACTCATATTCCACCGACACATCTTCGCCTCCTCCCGACAGGTTGCGGTAGTATTCCGCCACCACAGGGTTCAGTTCCTCCACGAAGCGCTTCCTCCTTTCATATACAGGCTCTGCGAGGGCCGCCATCCTCATGTCGATGACCTCGAGGAGGGAACGGTCCGGAACGCTGTCCTTCAGCATCCTGTTGCGCTGGAGTAGAAGCCTGTTGTATTGCTGGAGCGAGGAAAGATAGCCTCTGTCCATCTGGGAGAGGACGGAGTTCACGAAGCGGCGTCTTTCGTCACCGGATTCGCTGACCATCGAACTGTCTGAAGGCGACACGAGGACTATCGGCAGGACGCCGATGTGGTCCGAAACCTTGGTATATGGCTTGTCGTCGCGGCGGAGTTTCTTCTCCCCCTTGGAATTGACCTTCACGCTGAAGCGGCTTGCAAGAGAGTTCTCCATCCTGCATGTGGCAGCGATTGAGAATTCCCCGGTTCCGTGACGGAAATTGTATCTGTCAGAGGATGAGAATGCACTCTTGGTCATGGACAGGTAATATATGGCATCAAGGAGGTTGGTCTTCCCTTCCCCGTTGTTGCCGCTGATGCAGTTTATGTTCGGCGAGAACTCCAGTTCCTGCAGGGCTATATTCCTGAAATCGGATATGACTATTTTTTCCAGAAGAGGCATTAAGGTAGGTCTTGGTTATATCTTGACAAAGATATGAATTTTATCCTTAATGTCAATCGGATTTTGGAATGAGTTCCATGCTGGCGCTCCTGGCCTCAGATTCCTCACTCCGTTCGGAATGACAAGGACCGAAGGATGAAGGGGCTACCGTATAAGGAATGACAAGGCCCGGCGGATGAGGGGGCTGCCATATTAAGGAATGACATGGACCGGCGGATGAGGGGGACTACCATATAAGGAATGACAAGGTCCGACGGATTATGGACGCTACCGCGCCATCATTCCGAGGCAGGAGGGCAACGCATCAGGACGGGGTCAGAGCGTCATTGAATAGACGCTGGAGCGGAGCAGGTCGGAAAGGGCGTCCGTGCCACGTGAGGCGGCCTCAACCTGTTCGTCAACCGAGATGACCGGGCCGATTCCGATGTGCATCGTCTTTCCGTCCTTGTTGAACACCTCTGCGAGAAGACGCAGAAGCCTGACCTTCCAGCTTACAAGTCCCAGGGAGTAATAGAACGGAGAGTTCCCGTCGAAGAAACGGACCGGCACTACCGGGACCTTGGCCTTACGGATGAGCCTTATGACAGGTTCCTGCCACTGCCTGTCCCTGACGCACCTGTCCTTGAGCGAGAGGTCTGAAACGGCACCGGAAGGGAAAAGTCCGAGGGCTCCGCCGTCTGACAGATGCCGCATGGCAGCCTTGATTCCGCTTATGCTGTCGGATGTCGGGGACGTGCGGGTTTCCCCTACAGGGGTGACGGAAATGAAGTTGTCCCCAAGGGTGGTTATGCGTGCCAGTATCTTGTTCACCAGCACCCTGTAATCCGGACGCACCCTCGCGAAGATGTCCACGAGGGACATACCGTCAAGATGGCCGCAAGGATGGTTGCTCACGGTGATGAACGGTCCTTCCGGTAGCATCGAGGCAAGGCGGTCCCCAAGGCTTTCCCCGGACTGGTCCATAGGTTCCTGGCCCGGGAACGCGACCGTGTACGAATATCCCACATCCTTGAAGACCGCTTCCGTGAAATCCGGGCCGGACAGATGTCCGAAACGGTCAAAGAGGGAGTTTATCTTGTCAACCGACAGCAACTTCATAAGTTCCCTTGCCAGCATATTTCCGGCCTTGCCCCTGAATACGGGGGACATGGATTCCATTTCCGATATCGTCAAAAGCGGCATAGTCAGATGATTGTCAATTATCAATTGGTTGTTTTTTCTTACGGAATATCACCCACTCCCCCATCGAGAAATTGAGCATTCCGGACACGCAGAGCGCGGCAAGGTTGCACCAGATGACATTCCAGCCGAATATCACCTCGAAAAGGAGGAGGAAGCCCATCTTCACGAGGAACACTGCACTCGCGGAGGCATTGTATATGAAGTATTTCTTCAGGAAATAAGTGAGACGGTAGTTGCGGACCCTGTCCTTCCATATGAAGAAGAAGGAACAGAGGTAATTCGTGGTCACCGCACATTCGAACGAGACAATCGGGGATATCACATAGACACCCACATAGTTACTGAATACATATTTGGAAAACAGCCAGAGCACGGCCGTATCCACGACCGTGCCCAGGACATTGGTAATCACGAATTTGGAAAAATTCTTGGCTAATTTTGTTTTCCTTCCCACTTCTTCAGAGGATCAATTGCCGCGTAGCCCCTGGCATCCTTGACAAAGTTCGTAACATGGATTATCACGAGGATTACGAGAATTGCGAGTCCCACGAAATCGAAAGCCCCGAAACTGACATCCATCCCGCATATGGTGAAATGTCTGACGAACTCGCGCAGAGGTCTTACATATATGAACAATGTATTGACTATCATTACGATGAGCCTGAATTCCGTAGGTCCCATGCCGGCGTATGTCAGTTTGAACTCACCTTTCAGGTGGGAGTTGATATATACCGAAATGGAAAGAAGGAGATATACGACGAGGACTCCCATCGCCACATAAAGGTTCAGCATGTCGGACAAACCTGCGCCTATGCACATGATGGCTATCGTGATACCGTCGATGTTGTGGTCCAGATAAAAACCATAGATCGGCCTCTGGGTGCCACGGACACGGGCGAGGGTGCCGTCAAGGGAGTCGCCGTACCAGTTGATGAGCAGGCCGGCGGAAGATAGCCACAGCCAGTTGATGTCAATGTTCGAAAGGGCATATCCGACTGCCACGATTATGGCTCCGAGCACACCTATGAATGTCAGTTTGTCAGATGTCATCCACCTTGGCTGCCTTTCGGCGAGCCATACAAGCACTTTCTTCTCGGCAGCATTGAGAATGGAAGTCTGGATTCTTTGGGCTTGTTCTTTCATATTATATATAATTTACCTTATCCTTTCCTCTTTCAGTGAATATCCTTGTCAATGACAAGGCAGGGTAATTTTGGCACAAATTATATGCCCCTTAACAACAGGAAACGACCTTTTGACAATTACACAGCCATAATGGATTAGAAAAACACATCCTTTTGATAATGACAGCCTGGATGTACCGGCTTCCGGCAAGATGGATTCCGTCAGGATGACCGGGAAATCATATTGTCTTTTATTCGCACAATTGTTCCGATTCTGCCCCAAATCGGTTCCACGGCCTGTCATAGCATGGATATTGATAAATGTGCGGAAAATTTCAACAGACAATGGCATCTACTTTACAATTGAAGGCTGACAAATCCTCCCTGAGCAAGGGCGACAACGTCAATATTAGCTGGACAAGCGTCACCCCGGATTCACTCGTTCTCGTGGTGGATGACGGTGACACCGTCCAGAGGATACAGGTACCGGACTCCGGCAGCCGGCTCTGCTGGTCGAACAGGGCGCAGAAAGATATGTCCTTCACCCTCATAGGGGTATGCAACGGCAGGAAGGAGACCACGACGGTCAAGGTAAAGGTAAAAGACAAGTCCGCCAAAGTCAAGGATGCAGGAATCGGCAGATTCCAGATGTGGAAAGAAAGGACAATGGCAAGGCTGAGCGTAGCCAAAGCCCAGTTCGCATATGCCTGGGCATCCATGAAGAAATGGCAGAAGGCCCTTTACGCTGTGACTCTTGCCCTGCCGCTCATCCTGTTGGCAATCCTGTTGTTCAAGTAGTACCGTCAATAAAACATTTGAGACATGATACCGTTCCTTTTGATGATTTTCATTGTTTCCCAGCTGCTGTTCCGTGTATTTGCAGACGAGGGAAGGGCCAGATATGGAGCTTATGACCGTCCATACGGATGGGATGATGGATATGAAAGGTTCACAGGGGCAGATGTGGACAGAGGATGTGCGTCCGCATATGAGGTCCTCGGGGTCGGACAGAATGCAAGCGTGGATGAGATAAAGACCGCATACCGCAAGCTGGCAGTACGGTTCCATCCTGACAAATATGCCACCCAGAGCGTCGAAGTCCAGAAGGAGGCCGAAAAGAAATTCCAGGAGGTCAACGAAGCATACGACAAGATCAAGAAATCCAAGGGATTTTCCTGACAACATCTTCTTCTGCGCGGAGACATACCCGGAAGGGAACTGGTGCGAAGTGTAAAGACTTTTTACAGAAGTGTAAGATTTCTTTACACTTCTTCTTTTTTGTAATTTTCATATCTTGGTGATTCACAACAAGTTGAATGGTTTGGCACGGGGGATGCTCAACCGATGGCGGATTTGAACAACCAAGATTATGAATCACAGGATATTTACAGTCGCCATTCTATCGCTTGCCTGCACGGGAGCCTTTGGACAAAGGCTCAGCCTGAAGGAGTGTATGGAATACGCCCTTGACAAGTCGGCGAAGCTGAAGGTTCAGGAAGCCGACGTGGATGACGCCCGCATTGCACGCAGGGATGCCATCCTCAAGGCCTTCACTCCTGCCGTCGAGGCAGGTACATATGCCTACAGCAATTTCGGACGAAGCGTTGACCCTGAGACGAATACTTATGTCTCCACGACTTCGTTCAACAACGGCTATTCCATTTCGGGAGGCATCGTGCTTTTCAACGGCTTCGAGGCGGTCAACAACATGAAGATTTCAAAGACTTCCTTGATGATGGGCATCGAGCAGGAGCAGAAGCTCAAGGATGAGATCTGCCTTGCCACTATGGAGGCTTTCTACAATGTGGTCTATTATTCCAAGCTTTCCGAAATAGTCGGCGGTCAGGTGAAGACTTTGGAAGATGCCCTGTCGCTGGTCAGGAGGCAGGAGGAACTCGGGCAGAAGGGATATGCGGACGTGGTGCAGACCGAGGCCGACCTCGCCGACATGGAATATAACCTCATCGTGGCGCAGAACAATCTTGCATCGGCTCTGATCACCCTCAAGGACATAATGTTCTGGGAGGAGGACAACGAGCTGGTCATCGACATGGAAGGCATCGAGCAGGCGAGCACCCTCGTGGACGGGGATTCCGTTGCGGAGTGCAGCGCCGTGGCGGATTATGCGATAGGACACAATCCTTCAGTGCTGATAGCCAAAGGAAAGATGGACAATGCGAGACTCAGCCTCAGGACGGCAAAATGGAAATTCAGTCCTTATCTGTCCCTCAATGCCGGATGGTCCACAAGCTATTATACCTATCCGGGGCTCGCAGGATATGTGCCTGTGCCTTACGGTCAGCAGTTCCGCAACAACGGGGGTGAATATATCCAGCTTTCACTTTCTTTCCCTATATACAACAGGCTCCAGACCTTCTCAAATCTCAGGAAAAAGAAAAACGACTACAGGAGGGCCGAGGCGGAATATGATTCAGCCGTACGCCAGGTGCAGGCCGAGGTGGAAAGGGCCGTGCAGGACCGCAACGGCGCCGGGGCAGCACTGAATCAGGCGGAGCGCCGCGAGAGCGTGCAGGAGGAAGCCTGGAGGCTGAATGTCAAGAAGTTCGAGCAGGGGCTCATCTCCGGAATCGATTTCCGCAAGGCTTCGGACAATCTGCTCAATGCAAAGGCCGAAAGGCTCAACGCCCTGCTGAAGTTCCGTCTCAAGAGCAGCGTCGTGAAATATTATGACGGCATATCCTATATCGACCAATATTAAGATAGATTCCTCGACTCCCTTCGGTCGCTCGGAATGACAATGCTGTCATTTCGACTGGAGGCACGAAGTTAAAACACGTTTCTGTCATTTCGACTGGAGGCACGAAGTTAAAACACGTTTCTGTCATTTCGACTGG
>JBJEBR010000057.1:0-65898 GCA_051870255.1 Candidatus Cryptobacteroides sp. | reverse complement strand
AGGCACGAAGTGCCGGAATGGAGAAATCTATAAACAGAATAAAACCAAAACAAAATGGACAAAATAATAGAAAAGAAAAAAGGCATAAGTGTCATATTCACGAAAAAGGCACTCCCTTGGTGGGGCGGCGCCCTCGTGCTGGCGTTCATCCTCTGGCTCGTGTTCAGGGACAATTCGGCAACCCTCAGGGTCAATGCCGATTCACTGACAATCAGCGAAGTACGCCAAGGAGAATTCAATGACTACATCCGAGTAAGCGGTCAGGTCCAGCCTATGACGACTATCCAGATAAGCCCGCAGGAAGGCGGAATCGTTCAGGAAATCGTAACCGAGGAAGGCTCGAAGGTGAAGGCGGGCGATGTAATCATCCGTCTGAGCAACGACAACCTCGACCTTCAGATCCTGAACTCCGAGGCTGAACTTGCAGAGAAGGAGAACATTCTGCGCAACACATTGATTTCCATGGAACAGCAGAAACTTTCCCTCAGGCAGGACAAGCTCCAGCTCCAGACCGAAGTGGCAAGGCTCAGGAGGAAATACGAGCAGAACAAGGCTCTGTATGAGGACAAGCTGATAGCCCGCGAGGACTATCTGACAGCCAAGGAGGACTATGAGCTTGCGGCAGGCAAACTTGAACTCGTGAAGGACAGGGCCGAGCAGGACAGCCTCTACAGGAGCGTGCAGATACTCCAGATGGAGGAAAGTCTTGACAATATGAGGCGGAATATGCTGATGATCCGTCACAGGAAGGAGAACCTTACCATCAAGGCTCCGATAGACGGCGAACTCGGTCTTCTGGACGTGGTCCTGGGACAGTCGATTTCGGCAGGAATGAAAATCGGCCAGATCAACAACCTTGACAGTTACAAGATCGAGGCTCAGATAGATGAGCATTATATCGACCGCGTGACGGCAGGCCTTTCAGCCACATTCCAGAGGCAGAACGACTCTTACGGCGCCGTCATCCGCAAGGTCTATCCGGAGGTGCGGGACGGGAAGTTCAAGGCAGACTTCAAGTTCGAAGGCGAGACCCCGGAGAACATCCGCAGCGGCCAGACCTATTACCTCAACCTCCAGCTCGGGCAGCCTGAGAATGCCGTGCTCGTCCCTCGCGGAACCTTCTATCAGAAGACCGGCGGCAAATGGATATTCGTCGTCTCCCCTGACGGGGGCAAGGCTGTGCGCCGTGAAATCCGCATCGGCCGTCAGAATCCTCAGTATTACGAAGTTCTCGAAGGCCTGAACCCTGGCGAAAAGGTCATCACCTCCGGCTACGACTCATTCGGCGACAACGAGGTCCTTGTATTTTAACCTGTCATCCCGACCAAGCGAATTGTTCCTGTCATCTCGACCTCGTGAGCGGTCAGCAAACAGCCCGGTGGGCTTTTGCAGCGAGCAGCCGACGGCAGTCGGACACAAAGCGCGTGAAAAGATCTCCTTCCCCTGTCATCTCGACCAAGCGAAGCGCGTGGAGAGATCTGAATGTTTTTAAACAAAGTAACAAAAATGTACAAAACATATTACATATACTTCCTGTCATCATCAAACAATAATACTCTGTATATTGGTGTAACGAATAACCTTGAAAGAAGGATAGAAGAACATAGATCAGGATTGATTCCCGGTTTTACACAAAAGTATAATTGTCATAAACTGGTATATTATGAAGAATATTCAGATGTCAATGAAGCAATTGCACGGGAAAAACAATTGAAGAAATGGAGTAGGAGCAAAAAGAATGAGCTTGTTGATATTGCTAATCCAGAATGGAAAGACTTATATCCTGAAAAAGATTAGATTTCTCGACTTCGCCCTTCGGGCTCCGCTCGAAATGACAATGCTGTCATCTCGACCTCGTGAGCGGTCAGCAAACAGCCCAGTGGGCTTTTGCAGCGAGCAGCCGACGGCAGTCGGACACAAAGCGCGTGAAGAGATCTCCTTCCCCTGTCATCTTGACCAAGCGAATTGTTCCTGTCATCTCGACCAAGCGAAGCGCGTGGAGAGATCTGAATAAAATATGAAATTATTACAAATAAAACAATGAAACCCAAAGACATAGCAATAAAATCCCTGTCCCTCGGCATCGGACTGGCAATCAGCATAATCCTCGTAGCGAAAATCGGCTTCGAGCTGAGCTACGACCGCTGCTACAGGGATTATGAAAACATATACCAGATCCGCACGGGCTACGACCAGCAGGGACACGACTTTGACTACGGACAGGTCAGCGGAGCTATCGCCCCCGGCTTCAGGCAATATGTCCCGGGAGTGGACGCTGCTACAAGAACGACATTCTTAGTTGAAAGCGACCGCTTCAGTGACGAGGATGGCAATACTGTCACCGGCAATCTCATCCTTGCCGACACATCCTATTTCGATGTCTTTCCTGCAAAGATTATCGCAGGAGATCCGAAAACAGCACTTTCCGTGGCTGCCAATCTTATGGTCTCAAGGACGTTTGCCGAGAAACTGGGCGGAGTTCAGGAGGCAGTCGGGAAAATGGTTGAGAGCGAGGAATATGAAGGCTACAAGATGGCTGTCGCAGGAGTATTAGAGGACTTCCCCTATCAGAGTTCGCAGAAATACGACCTCCTTCTGTCAATGGAGTCATACTCAAAGCGGTCAACTGAAAACTGGGTCGGGAATGACAGGTACAAAGGATATGTCCGTCTTGCGGAAGGCGTTGATTACAAGATGCTTGACCCTGCAATCCGCCTGATGCAGGAGAAGAACCAGCCTCTTGAGGAAATCGAGAAGTCCGGTTCGAAGCTATGGTACTATCTTTCCCCTCTGGCAAGCCGTCATACATCGGAGGACAAGGTAAGGAACATGCTTGTCATCCTCGGCATAGTGTCAGTGCTGATGCTCGCGATTTCGCTCCTGAACTATGTCCTCTTCGTGATTTCCGCAATGGTGAAACGATCCAGGGAGGTCGGCGTGCGCAAATGCTATGGTGCAGGAACGGTAAACATATACGGAATGATGATGAAGGAGGCGGCGGTGGATGTGGTTGCATCACTTGCGGTTGCCGCCATGCTGATCTTCGCTTTCAGGACAATCATCGGTGATTTGGTCGGAGTCCCTGTGGAAGCGTTGTTCGTGCCTCAGACCATAATGACCCTTGCAGTCGTAGTGGCGATTGTCTTCGTGGTGGCAGCATTCGTTCCGGCGAGGTTGTATTCGAATATTCCGATTGCCTCGGCAATACGCAACTACAAGGAGAACAAGAGAATGTGGAAGCTCGCCCTGCTTTTCGCGCAGATCTGCGTGTGTACATTCCTTATGACTCTGGTCATTGTCATCGGTCTCCAATACAGGAAGGCAATCAACGACAAACCAGGGTATGAATATGAGAATCTGATATTTACGAACCTCCGGGGAACAGATTTTTCTGTCCATCAACCGGTCATCGACAAACTGCGTACGATTCCCGGAGTGGAAGACGTGCAGATGAGTTATTCGATTCCGCTTGAATGGTCTTCCGGCAACAATGTGTTCCTGTGGGAGGATTCGAGACGTGATATTTTCAACATAGCCGACCAATATGAAGGTACTGAAGGACTATTCGCGATGATGGGAATACCGTTCATGGAGGGACGTTATCCGCAGACTCTGACGGAAGTGGCTGTAAGCGAGAGCTTCCTTGACAAGATGGCGGAGTTCGAGGACTGGAGCGACGGAGCAGTCGGCAAACAGATTTATATCTCGGAGCACAGTAACAATGGACAGGCTTTGACTGTCTGCGGAGTATATAAGGATTACCGCATCAGGGACCTGACCAATCCCGACGAAAGGGCGAGCGTGAAATTCTACGGAAAGGTAGGAGAAGGATATATGCCATATATGATCGTGAAGGTCAATGAGGTTGGCCGGGAAATCATGGATAAGGCAGATGAGGTCCTGAAGGAGACATTCACGGAGAGGGAGATTGTATTTACTGCGTACAAGGATGAGATGAGGGAGGCATATTCGGACGAGAGGAAGATGAGAAATACGGTGCTGTCAGGATGCGCGATCTGTATATTGATAGCCTTGTTCGGACTTGTGGGATATGTTCACGACGAGTCGGAGCGCAGGAGCAAGGAGGTGGCTGTCAGGAAGATAAACGGTGCGTCGATAAAGGATATTCTCGGACTGTTCGTCGGGGAGATAATGAAACTCGGCATCGTCGCTGCATTGCTTGCGGATGCAGGTGCGTTTTTCGCGGCAAAGGTCTGGCTGGAGAATTTTGCGGAGAAAATCACTCTTTCCCCTCTGATTTTCATCGCCGCCGACATCATGGTCCTTGCCATCGTAGCCGCCACCGTCGTCCTGAACTGCCTTCGCATTTCACGGTCAAATCCTGTTGAATCGCTTAAAAATGAGTAATTATTAAACCGAACATGAAATTTTTGATAGTATGAAAAGTTTTCTGAGATTTTTGAAGAGGAATCCTTATTATACGGTGATAAACATCCTGGGGCTTTCTGTGGCCCTGATGTTCGTCATCCTGATAGGCGATTACACCTGGAGACAGTTCAGCACAGACTCCTCCCAGCCGAACAAAGACAGGATTGTGCTGATGGGCCGATCAGGCGACTATATGTCCTGGCCTGAGGAGTCGTGGAAGATCGGTCGGATGTATCCCGAAATCGAGAACACTTGCTGCGTGGTCAGCCAGGCTGGAACCATCAGGTCAGACATGGAGAGTTTCAGGGATGTGGACGGTAATCCCATGATGCTGGTGGACTCAACATTCTTCGATGTTTTTTCATACGATTTCGTCTCCGGCGATCCTGAAGTAGCCTTGTCATCCCCGGACAAATGCGTCATCACCAGGAGCCTTGCAGATGCAATTTTTCCGGGTAAGGACCCTATGGGTGAACCTCTCAGGATAATAGGCCTCAGAAACGTATTCATAAATGGAATGCAGGACCCCTACGACAGTACTCTTGTATATACCGTCAGCGGAGTAGTCAAGGATTTCGACAAGACCGTTTTTCCTAATAATACGAAAATCATTGCCTCAATAAACAGACATCCTCAGATTCTCGGATACAATATGACACCTCAGTGCTTCGTAAGCACGAGCCACGGATGCTTCAAGACATTCTATCTTTTAGAGAAGGGAGCGGAACTGGACTCCAAGGCAGATGAAATCTGGTCAACCCTCATAAGGGACATCCCGATGATGGAGTTTGATGTGGATGTCAACAAGACTACTGCCACCTTCACTCCACTGAGAAAAGTGATGTTTGACGAACAGAATGACGGATTGGGACTGGAAAAAGGCAACAAGGGACTGCTGGTCATTTTGCTCAGTGCCGTCATTGCCATTCTGCTGTTTGCTGTTACAAACTACATCAATCTGACGGTTGCCAACACAGGAATGAGAGCAAGAGAGATGGCTACAAGAAGGCTGCTCGGCAGCTCATCCTCGGACGTAATCAGCAAACTTGTAGGTGAATCCATTCTTATTGTGCTGATTTCCTTCCTCATAGGACTGGGTCTCTCGTTCCTGTTTCAGGATGACTTGGCGTCGATGTTCCGTGGCAGGATAATACTTGAAAACGATTTCACCCCTGGAACCGTCAGCGTCTGCCTGTGCTTCATTGTTGTGACCGGACTCCTTGCCGGAATCATCCCGGGACTTCAGATTTCTGCATTCAAGCCGATTGATGTGGTGAAGGGAACTTTCCGATACAAATCAAAGATGCTCTTCAGCCGGGTGTTCATAATGATCCAGAATCTGATCACCGTAGTGATGCTCACCCTGTCATTTGTAGTGGCCCTGCAGATCAATGCCCTTGTCAAGGCTCCTCTTGGAATCAATACCAAGGATGTCCTTTTCATATCAGGGGAGCCGGAAGATTCTGAGCCGATACTGTCCACACTGCAGGGACTTCCGTGTGTGCAGAAGATTGGCTTCAGCCGCGGCAGCTGCCTGTCTTCAGGAATGTCGTCAATGAGTATGAGAAAGGATCAGGCTGGAGCCACTCATCTGATCTATCAGGCAAGCCTGGACAAGGAGGCGCTTGACATTTATGGAGTGGAAATCCTGAATGATTACGGTGCTTCCGAGGGGGCGGTTTACATCAACGAGAAGATGAAAGAATCGCTCGGCCTGTCTGATTCCGACCGTGAGATACAATGGTATGAAGGATATGGCGTAGAACAGATTGCAGGGGTTATCAAGAACTTCCATAAAGGGAATATCCTTGCGGATATAAGGGAGTTTGCGATTTATCCCAAGGATCCGGAAAAGATGAAGAATCCTGACTTTGTAGTCAAGACTGACGGATCTGATGACGCTGTCAGGAAAATCAAAGAAGCCGTCGCTGAAGTCATAACAGACAGAAACGACATTGACTGGGTGGTGCAGAATCTTGAAGAGGATGTGGCCTCGCAATTTGAGGAAGAAAGGAATGTCCTGCATATTGTACTGATGTTCACAGGCATAGCCCTGCTGATATCAATCTTTGGGTTCATAGGGCTGTCGCTCTTCTTCATCCGTCAGCACAGAAATGAGATTGCAGTCAGGAGAATTATGGGAGGAAGTGTCCACGAGGTCATCTTGCTGATGCTCACCAAGTTCTGCGCTCCGCTTCTGGCTTCCTGCCTTGTTGCCGTACCGGTGGCATATTATATATCGGACAGGTGGCTCCAGGACTTCAGCTACCACATTCCGCTCAGCGCCTGGATTTTCATCCTTGCCTGCGTGGCATCTCTCGCTCTTGCGGTGCTCTCCATCCTCTGGCAGACCATCCACGCCGTCCGCCGCAATCCGGCTGAAGGCATTAAAACTGAATAATAACAAACAAATAAATAAAAACAAAACACCATGATTAAAGTAAATGACCTGTGCAAAGTATTCCGCACGGAAGAAATCGAGACTACTGCATTGAACAATGTATCATTTGAAATTGGTGACGGCGAATTCGTAGCCATAATGGGCCCGTCAGGATGCGGCAAATCAACCCTGCTGAACATCCTCGGCCTGCTTGACAACCCTTCATCGGGGAGCTACGAACTCCTCGGTCAGGAGGTGGCAGATCTCAAGGAAAAGGACCGTACCAAATTCCGCAAAGGCAACATCGGCTTCGTGTTCCAGAGCTTCAATCTCATCGACGAACTCAACGTGTATGAGAATGTCGAGCTGCCTCTGCGCTACCTCAACATCAGCGCGTCCGAGCGCAAGGAGAGGGTGACGGCGATGCTCAAGAGGATGAATATCAGCCACCGTGCACAGCACTTCCCGCAGCAGCTTTCCGGAGGTCAGCAGCAGAGGGTGGCAATCGCCCGCGCCGTGGTATCAAACCCTAAACTGATTCTCGCCGACGAGCCGACCGGTAACCTCGACTCCAAGAACGGCAAAGAGGTGATGGAACTTCTTCAGGAACTCAACGCCGAGGGCACTACCATCGTGATGGTAACCCACTCACAGAGAGATGCTTCCTGCGCCCAGCGCATCATCAACCTCTTTGACGGCGAAATCGTCAGCGATGTTCAGAATGAACTGTAACATAAATATTGAACACGGCACTGTCGTGAGATACTGCCTTTATAAAAGACAACAGCAACAGCATTTTAAAAATCAATAATGAAAAGTTTTCTTTCCATACTGAGGAAATACACCGTGGCGATGGCTATGAACTTCATAGGGCTGGCATTGGGCTTCACAGCCTTCATGGTCCTGATGGTCCAGGTCGGCTATGAACGGGGGTTTGACAGGAATCATCCGACTTCCGGCAGGATCTACCGCGTTGACAAGATCGGCACTGGCAAGGACGATGTGTTCAGAAACATCATTCCAAGGGGATATGCCGACGACATCATTTCCTGCTCACCACATATCCAGGCCGGTTCAATCACCTGTCCTTTCATCGACGACATCATTTTCAACGTCGTTGAAAAAGACGGTGAAATGCCCATGGCGTTCAAAAGTCCGATAAATATCGTATATCCCGAATTGTTTGAAGTGTTCGGAGCGGAATTTGTCGAGGGAAGCGCCCAGGTTTTGGAGGACATCAATACCGCGGCCATTCCACAGTCATTGGCGGAGAAACTCTTCCGTGGAGAATCGGCAATCGGCAAGATACTGGCACTCAACGAGCAATATCTTCTCGGCTCGAACAGGGGAAAAGAAATCACTATCGGTGCAGTCTATAAGGATTTCCCTGCCAACTCCCAGATTGACAACGACATATTTATGAATGTCGGCGACATAAACAAAGGGAGTTACGGCGGAGCAAACTTCAATTGCTATCTTCTGTTGGATTCCTCTGGGAACAAGGGACTCGTGGAACAGACCTTCAACGAGTCGATGGATTACGGAGACACCGACTGGCTCACTGCAATCGAGCTGACTCCGGTGGAGGACATCTATTTCAATGACAGCGGCAGCGCCATTTATAAAAATGGCAGCCGTTCCCAGATGTGGCTGTTGATATGCATCTCCATCGTCGTTCTCCTTATCGGCGGAATCAATTACACGACTTTCTTCACGGCACTCTCCCCTATGAGGGTCAAAAGTGTCAACACGAGGAAAATCCTCGGAAGCAGCGTCGCCTCCTTACGCGCGGGGTTGATTCTTGAAGCGGTGTTCTTCAGTCTTGCGGCATTTGCAGCGACCCTCTGCATCGTTTCACCTGTAAGCTCGGCTTTGGCAGCGGATTCACTTGTAGCGGTCCCGTTCAGATTTTCCGAGCAGACGGCGCTGATAGCCTTATCTGCGGCGACCGCCCTCCTGACCGGACTTGTCGCAGGGCTTTTCCCGAGTTTCTATGTCACGAGCCTGCCACCTGTGTTCGCCCTCGGCGGAGACATCCAATATTCATTGTCAGGCAGGCGTTTCCGCTCCGTGATGATGATTCTCCAATATGCGGTATCCTTCGTCCTGCTTGTATTTGTCATATCACTCTATCGTCAGAACAAATATATGCTCAGCCGTGACAACGGATTTGAAAAAGACAAGGTGGCTGTGGTGGAGATTTCACAGACTCATTACAAAGGGAAGGCTGACTGGCTCAGGCAGAGGCTTTCGTCCTTGCCGGAAGTGGAGGATGTCGCTTTCGCCATGGAGTGCATGGCCGGGCAGGATGTTTACAGCACATCCACATTCCAATATCGTGGGACGCCGGTAAGGACATTCGTGTTCTACTGCAGCCCTAACTTCCTCGACGTGACGGGAATACCCGTGGCTGAGGGACGGGGGTTCAACGAGTCGGATATGACGGGTGGTCGGGTTATCATCAACAAGGCTGCCGCTGATCTGGGTATTGGTCTGGGACCGGTTGAAAATATGGGAGAAGTGGTCGGCATCACCAAGGAGCTGCGCATCAATTCATTCAGAAATGAAATTTCTCCGATTTGCTATATCGCCCTCCCGGAAGGATATGCATCACTGTCCTACGCATACATCAGGCTCGCGGACGGCTACGACCGGATGGAGTGTGTGAAGAAGATCAATGACATCCTCTATGAAATGGATCCGTCTTATATATTCGAGACCAGGCTGTATGACAGCATACTTGGAGACTTGTACAAGCCTGAAATCAAGCAGGAGAAGATTGTCTCGCTTTTCACCCTGCTCGCTGCAATACTTTCACTTGCAGGTATTTTCGGTCAGGTCCTGCTTGACTTGCAATACAGCAGGCGTCCGATTGCCATAAGGAAGGTTTACGGAGCGGAGAACGGCCCTCTGATAGCCGACGGGCTGGTGAAATATACCGTCAGGGTGATTGCGGCGTTCATCATAGCCGTTCCTTTCGGATGGCTTTCGATAGTGAGGTGGCAGGAGAAGTTTGTCGAGAAGGTCGGAATATCGGGACTGGAGTTCGTCGCGGCGTTTGCCGTCATCACGGTGCTGACCCTTGCAATAGTGGCGCTGATGTATTGGCGGGCGGCGGTGGCGAATCCGATTGACAGTCTCAGGAAGGAATAGATTGGGTGACAGGAGATCTCTCCGCTCGCTGCGCTCGGTCGAGATGACAGGGGAGGATCGAGGTGACAGGGAGGCACGAAGCATCGGAATGGAGAGAACTGAAAAATAAATAGGAAAACAACAAAACAATAGAACAATGTCAATAAGAAATCTGACAGGCGGGAAAAGTTCGGCAGCGGCTTCGCTTCTGAACATCATAGGAATGGCGATGGCATTTGCCGCCCTGTACATCATTATGGTCCAGGTCAGTTTCGACCTCGGATTCAACAAGAGAATCAAGGACTCCGACAGAATCTATATAGTGACGATACCGGACTGGTTCACACCGGGGAACTGGATGCCGTGGATGTCGAGGCCGCTTTGCGAGGCGGCAATCAGCAATGTCCCTTGCGTGGAATATGGTGGCACCTGCGACTTTCGGAGCGAATGGCAAGGATTCAGCCGCGATGAAGACGGAACCGGATCTTTCCACCTGAATATCAGCAGGGTTTCATTGGGAGCGTTGGATGTATTCGGAGTGGAGGCCGTGGAAGGAGGATTCGGAGACCTCGCCCAGTGGACGGACCTTGTCATTTCGGATACCAAGGCAAGTGAACTCGGACTGCACGCCGGCGACGTGCTTTATATCCGTGGTCAGGACGGGGTAAACCATCAGTATTATGTGGCGGCAATATTCAAACACTATCCTTCCAACAGCGACCTCGGAGCGATAGACTGCTTTGTCAACATCGGCGATAAACACATCGATAAGTTCAGCGAATGGAGCTACCCGTATTTTGTCAGACTGCATTCCAAAGATGATAAGGAAGTCTTTGAAAAACAGGCATACGACTATATAGTAAAATCATTCTTGGATATGGCGGACGCTGAAGGGGAGGAAGTGACGGACGAAGATTTGGAAGAGGCCAGATCCAGACTCAGAATCAAACTCTTCCCTTTTGAGGATATGTATTTCGAGAATACTCTCTCCAGCCCGGGTTTAAGCGGAAGCAAGACCACGACATACACCCTCCTTGCAATAGCCATCCTGGTGATTGTAATCGCGTTCATCAATTTCATCAATTTCTTCTTCGCCCTCGTGCCTGTGCGGCTGCGTTCCGTCAATACGAAAAAGATTCTGGGCGCATCCCGAAGAAGACTTGTGACAGGGATTGTATGCGAATCGGTGGTGATGATTGTCATTGCCCTCGCCCTGGCTGCCGGCGCCGTCAAACTGTTCTGCGGCAGCACCCTGGCCTCACTGATTCCTTGCAGCGCTTTGTTCTCGAAGAACATAGGAGTGGCGGTCTTCACTGCCGTCGGAGGGCTTGTCCTTGCTGTAGTGTCCTCGTTCTATCCGGCCCTCTACATCACTTCATTCTCACCGGCCTTCGCCCTCAAAGGCAGTTTCGGTACGGCATCCAAAGGGAAGGCATTCCGCACAGGTCTCATAGGCTTCCAGTTCATCGTTTCCATAGTGATGATTATCTGCGCCTGCTTCGTAACCATGCAGAGGCAATATATGCTCCACTATGATATGGGCTTCGACCGCAGTCAGCTGCTTCAGGTCTATACTTCACCGAAGGTTGCCGATATGAGAAGGACAGCATCGTCTGCCCTGAAAAACAATCCTGAAATAAAGGATGTCACCTTTGCGAACGGAGACCTCGTATCAAACTACAGGATGGGCTGGGGAAGGCAGTTCAAAGGCGAACAGATTAATTTCATGTGTTATCCTGTTCAATGGAACTTCTTGGATTTTATGGGAATAGACATTGTTGAGGGGCGTGATTTCACTGAGAGTGACGAGATGTGCGAGAACGGTGTCTTCATCTTCAACGAGGCGGCACGGGACAAGTTCGGACTGACCTTGGAGGACAAGATGGAGGGGCATCAGGGTGAGACCGAGATAGTGGGGATATGCAGGAATTTCAACTACAAATCGTTGTCGGAAAGTGTGGAGCCGTTTGCCCTCTACATTTTCGGCAAAAACTCCTGGAAAGTATTGAATACTCTCTATATCAGGACTCAGCCGGGTGCCGACATCCCCGTCCTGATTGACTGGATAAAGACCCGGCTCCACGAATTGGACCCTTCCGTCTCAAAGGATGAAATTGATGTTTCCTTCTTCGACAGCAGGCTTGACTCTGAATATGGAAAAGAAAGGAGGACATCGCGTATCATACTGCTTTTCACCATGTTGGCTATAGTCATATCTCTGATGGGAGTGTTCGGTCTTGTGATGTTCGAGGCTGAATACAGGCGGAAGGAGATAGGAATCAGGCGTGTGAACGGGGCGACAGTCGGTGACATCCTCAGGATGTTCAATATGAAGTTCATCAGGATTGTACTCATAAGTTTCGTAGTGGCGGCTCCGATAGGGTGGTTCATCTCGGACACCTACCTCAAAGGCTTCGCCTACAGGATGCCGCTGCACTGGTGGGTCTTCGCCCTCGCCCTCCTCGCAGTCCTGCTCGTCACCGTCATCGTAGTGACTCTCCGCAGCCTCTCCGCCGCCCTCTCCGACCCCGTGGAATCCATCAAGACGGAATAATCCGACACTCATCAGAAATGGCTTGCCAAATAATTCTGGCAAGCCATTTCCGATCAAGTCCAATAGGAACGTAGTCAGCCTCATTACGAGGCAGATACCGCATCAGGACTCAACGACCTGACTTTCTCCACCGGCAATCCCGAATACTTGGAAACAATCTCAATCGGGAGACCATCGGCCAGCATCCTCTTTGCCGTGGCAATCCTTTCTTCCTCGAGCATCTTCCTGAGTTCTTCCTTGTGGCGCTCCCTGGCGAAGAAGCGAATGTCCCTTTCCGTTTTCATGTCTGACTTGTACAATCTGTATTTCTCTTCGGTGAATCCGGCGACCTCCGTGGCATCCGTAAGTCGCTCCAGACCGTGGACGCCCCTGAATATCTCCGGAATCGAATCGTACCTCCATCCGTTCAGGAACCAATGGAACAGGTAGTCCTCGTATGTGACGCAATCCTCCAGAGCCTTCCGAAACCGTCCCAACTGTGCGAAGATAAGAAAAATCGTCGAAGGAGCAAATACATTGTGCCGTTCCTCCTTCATCACATACCTCGTGACAACCTCGTCAGGAAGCAGATCACCGGACTGAGGACTGCAATCAACGTCAATGGGATGACCAACCGGCCTCACCATAGACTCTCTGCACCTTTCATGCTGGAGGATGCCTGACATCAGGACTACCATGAAGACGGGATTGAGGCTGTCATAGTCCTCGGATTCCATCAACTGGGAATGGTAATCGCCAGCTCCATAGTACATTATCCTCTCGTAAAAATATTCGCTGTTCTCCTGCTGGACCTCGACATTGAACATCCTCCCACCATCACCCTGGCAGCACAGGTCAAGTATAGTCTTCTTCGCGCCTCCGTAGTCCGCCACCTTCTCCCTGTCACGGTATTTCACGATGTCGCTCACCCTCGCATAGTCCGGTAACAGGTGATTCAGCAAATCTATCAGCAAGTCCTTGTTCTGGCGGTCGCAATACACCGCCTTGAATCCGGCGTCCTCCATCAGGTTCACGAATCGCCTCCCCATCTCGTCCACCCTCGTCTTCCTTTTCAAATCCTTCATACAGCACATATCTACATTGATTGGACATAAATCATTACCGTGCAAATTTCGGAAGGATTATCCGTGTACCGAAAAAATACACGGATAAATGCCAAAATCGGCCTCCTGTCAATGTAGGAAGCCGATTTATCAAAAGATATTTGTTTGATTTTGCTGCAAAATGGAACTAATTCGGGTAGAAACGAGGATCATGACAGGACACAGACGTCCCATTTCGTCCGACAATACAGAGAATGAGGTAGGCTAAAGGGCGGGGATGGTTTTCTCCATTCGGGTGCCACGGGAGCCTTTCACGAGGATCAAGGCACCGGAAAGAGGCTCCGACGCAAGATAGTCCCTCAATTGGTCGGAAGTGTCGAAATGCCTCCACGATGTCGCGGACAGCAGATCCGGACATTCGGACCTCATGCGCTCCAAGGCCTTGCCGAACTCCTGTCCGACGAAGCAGACATCATATATGCCGAGTCCGAGCACTTTAGAGACCACCTGGATATGCTCTGCAACAGATTCGGTTCCAAGTTCAAGCATATCTCCAAGGAGTGCGATCTTCCTGTCAGCCTGGACGGATGCGAAATTGTCCAGGGCAGCAGCCATGCTTGTAGGGTTGGCATTGTAGGCATCCACGATGAGCATATTCCTTTCGGTAGCGGTCATCTGGGAACGGTTGTTGGACGGGACATATGCTTCCACCGCCTTCGCTGCATCTTCAAGCGAGACGCCGAAATACCGTCCCACGGCTATTGCAGCCATGACATTGTCGGCATTGTAGGAACCGACCAACTTCGTATCGACGGACACTTCCCCGCCCTTCCCGTCCGGAATCCTGATCCTGAGGAAAGGATGCTCTGGAGAAGCCGTAAGGATGCGGGCATGCTGATACTCAAGTCCATATGGCTGGACAAGGGACTGAGGACGCTCCGGGTCGGTATGCAGGTTGCGGTCGGCAGCCATCTTGCACAGATAAGGGTTGTCGGCATTCAGGAAAACCTTGTCGGCAGTCCTGCGAAGATAGTCGTACAATTCGCCCTTTGTCTTCATCACACCCTCGAAACTGCCGAAACCGAGAAGATGTGCCTTGCCGACATTGGTTATTAGCCCGAAGTTCGGAAGGGCAATTTCCACAAGCTCGTTTATGTCTCCGGGGTGGCTTGCTCCCATCTCAATCACCGCTATGCCGGTTTCAGCATTGATTTTCAACAGAGTGAGCGGAACCCCGATATTGTTGTTCAGATTGCCTTCTGTAGCCGTAACATTGTATTTCACGGACAGGACCTGACGGATGAGCTCCTTGGTGGTAGTCTTGCCGTTCGTCCCCGTCAATGCTATGACAGTCAACGGTTTGCCATCAACGAATGTTACAGAGCGATGCCAACGGGCAAGGTCCTGCAAAGCCTTCAGGGTGTCCTCCACCGGTATCAGCCTGCACTCCCCTTCCGGAGTCCATACATATCCTGGAGCGTCGGGTGACGGCTGCGGGCCTGCCAGGAGGGCGACTTTCGAGGATGCATCGACTACGGCGAATGCAGCACCGGATTCGAGGGCTTTCAGGGCATATTCGTTGCCGTCGAAGTTTTCACCCTTCAAGGCAAAGAAGAGTTCCCCGCCTTTCAGGGTGCGGGTGTCAGTGGTAACCTGGCCGTTGCAGCGGCGATATATCGAGTATAGTGATTTCGTGTTCATATTTTATATATTATTATCGGCCTGTGCTGCCGAAACCTCCGCTCCCACGGTCTGTGTCATCGAGGACATCGACCTCTTCCCATTCGATGCGCTCATACCTCGCCAGCACGAGCTGCGCAATCCTCTCACCCGGATTGACGGTGAAAGGTTCGGAAGAAAGGTTCACGAGGATGACCTTGACCTCCCCCCTGTAGTCCGCATCTATCGTACCGGGAGCATTCAGCACCGATATTCCGAACTTTGCGGCAAGCCCGCTCCTCGGACGTACCTGTGCCTCAGTACCTTCCGGCAACGAGATGAAAAGCCCCGTAGGGACCATGGTCCTCTGAAGTGGTTCAAGGATTATCGGCTCCTGAATGTCCGCCTTCAAATCCATCCCGGCAGACATCGGTGTAGCATAGGAAGGAGAAGGATAACCTGATTTGTTTACAATCTTGACTTTCATTGCAATTATGATTGGAGAATTGCAAATATACTCCATTTTTACTCAAGTTTTCCAAATATCGGAAGATTATAACAATGGAAATTCGTATATTTGGATTTTGATATATATACATTATTGACAATAACAAATAAACCATAATCATGAAAATAAAGAAAGGTTTCATCCTCCGCGACCTCTGCGGCGAGAAGATTGTATCAGGGGAAGGTCTCGAAAACATCAATTTCAACAAGCTCATATCCCTCAACAGCACGGCTGCATTCCTGTTCGAAAAAGTCGAAGGCAAGGAATTCACGGCGGAAGACATGGCTGACATGCTCATCGAGGAATACGGCATAGACAGGGAGCTTGCCCTGAAGGATTCGGTCAATCTCTGCAATGCCTGGGTTGAAGCCGGCATAGTCGAATGACATATGTTCAGGAAAGAAACCATAGCGGCGCTGTCAGTCGCCATCCTGCTCGGCATATTCTATTTCATACCTGCGTCCTGCCTTGACGGCATAATACCTGAAGCCGTCACTTCTCACAGGACCGGAGGCCCTCTGCTGATTCTTGCCCTTTCGGGAATATTCCTTCTCCCTGGTCTGATGGCAGCGTCCATGACCTGCTCGTTCATCGGGGACCTATGCGGCTCCTATGGCTTATTCATCGGCCAGATGTCGGCCTTCGCGGCAGCCCACCTGCTGATGGTCATCTATTTCATAATCCGTCTCAGGAAAGGAGGCAGAGGCCGCAGCCGCAGGCAGAAGTCCTTCATATACCTCGGGATCACCGTGGCGGCCTGCCTGTTCATATTCGCCGCCACATCCATTGTCCCGCACGCACCTGCAGGCGTGGTCAGGACCGGATGCTTCATCTACGCATTCCTCATAAGCTGCATGCTGGCGACCGCCCTGATGCAGCGTAACGGGATTCTTGCCGCCGGGGCACTTCTGTTCGTATTCTCGGACATGATTCTGGCATGGAACAAGTTCGTCTGCCCGGTCGAAGGGCAGAAATATCTCATAATGATACCTTACTACAGCGCCCAGATGCTTATCTGGCTGAAGGTTGCAGAAGACAGACACCTTCAGGAAAGGCAACACTAAAGAATAGCACGATGGCCAGCAAAAGGATTCTTTCAATAGACGCTCTCAGGGGGCTTGCCGTGGTCGGCATGGTCCTCTGCGCTTCGATAGGCTTCAGCTCCGGTCTTCCGGCCTGGATGTTCCACGCACAGACCCCGCCTCCGACCTATGCCTTCAACCCTGACCTGCCAGGACTCACTTGGGTGGACCTGGTGTTCCCGTTCTTCCTGTTCCCTCTCGGGGCGGCCTTCCCGTTGTCCATGAGGAAGAAACTGGAGAATGGAGTCGGAAGATGGAAGGTGTTCCTCAGTCTTGTGAAAAGGTGGGTGATACTCGTATGCTTCGCCCTTGTACTCGGCAATTCGTATGACATTGCGGCATCGACGCGTCCGGCCTGGAGCGTGAATCTGTTCAGGATAGCTGTATGGTGTGCATTGTTCCTGTCCTTGGTGAGAGTCGGTAATGCCTCCTCAGATGAGTCAGGCAAGGGGTTCGTCGGCTGGCTCAGGAGAAACAGGAGCGCTGTCGTGAATGTAGCCGGACTTGCGGCATTGGTTGGACTGGGATTCCTCAAGAGCAGATGGTTCGGAGTGGACATCGACAGATACAAGAGCGACATCATAATGATGATATTGGCCAATGTGGTCCTCACCGGTGGCTGCATCTGGATGCTGACAAAGGACAGACAGGGGCTCAGGTGGCTGATTTTCGGATTCGTTGCGATGCTGAAGGCCGTTTCTTCCTATTGCCCCGAAGTGCTGGCTTCCCTGCCGGAATGCAATTCCTGCGCTTGGTTCTTCAGATGGGAATATCTGCAATATCTGTTGATTGCGATACCCGGTTCGATTGCAGGGGATGTGCTTCTGGATAATTCCCGGAAGGGAAAGGAAGGGACTTTCGACCGCAGGAGCGCCTGGGCGGGGTTCATCGCATTGGCGGCAATGGTTTTCCAGCTCTGGGGGTTATATACGAGGAATGTCGCCATAGACCTGGTCGTGAGCATCGCCCTTGCAGCCGGCTTCGCCGTCCTGACCTGGAAAAGGAAGGACAACCTGACCATCATCGGAACCATTGGTTTCATTTTCCTGATAGCCGGAATCATATTCGACCCGATAGACGGTGGGATAACCAAGGATTACTGCAATCTTTCATACCTGTTCACGACCTGTGGCATGGCTGCGCTCACCAATTCGTTCTTCATCATGCTCGATGGGAATTTCAGGACAGGATGCAGGCTCCTCGTGATGACAGGGCAGAATCCTATGATTGCATACACCGTTACATCGTTCCTCATCATACCTGTCCTGAGCCTCTGCGGAATAATGGACGGGTTGTCAGCACTTACGGTAGGTTCCATGTTCTGGGGAATGGCTCAGGGTATCATCCTGACTGCCCTGATGATGGTAGTGACCTGTCTGTTCACCAAGGGAAAGGTTTTCTGGAGAAGTTAGATTTATTGCCATGATAAGAAAAATAATTTTTGCATGCGCCGTGCTTGTCGGTATGGCCGGAACATTGAACGGAGCGACCAAAGCCTATGCTGAGGCCGATGCTTCAGACGGAAGATTCGAATATATCGGACGCACCCTCGTGAGCGGAGGCGACGTCTCATACGACTGGAGCGGTGTGTATGTAAGGGTAAGGTTCACCGGTACGGAACTTTCCGTCAGATGCACCACTACGGGGGACACCTGGTTCAACCTGTGGAACTCCAGCGAGTTCTCTCCGAGGGAGGATGCAAGGTTCCATGTGAAATCCTGCGACACCACACTCGTGCTCGTGAAAGGCCTCAGGAAAGGAGAACATGAAATCATCCTGCAGAAAAGGACTGAAGGGGAACAGGGCAAGGTGACTCTCCACTCGTTCAGCTGTGACGGGGAATTCCTCCAGAGCAACCGCAGGAAGGAAAGGCATATCGAATTCATAGGTGATTCATACACTTGCGGTTACGGCACGGAAAGCGAAAGCCGGGACGACCCTTTCAAGGCTGCCACGGAGAACTGCAACCTGACATATGCGGCCATCGCATCGAGGTATTTCGACGCCGACTTCAACCTTGTAAGCCATTCAGGACAAGGAATATGCAGGAATTATGACGACTATCGCCCAGGATATGCTATGCCGGAACGCTATCTCCAGACCTTCGACATGGACCCTGATGAGAAATGGGACGCGAAAGCTGCGGCATATACTCCGGATGTAGTGGTCATCTACCTGTGTACAAATGACTTCTCCACAGGAAGACAGCCTCATCTTCAGCTATTCGTGGAGAAATATTGCAAGCTCCTGCATTCCGTGGCGGAGAACTATGGCGAGGATATACCAGTGGTCTGCATGGCATCAAACGCCAATCCGCTCTGTGCAGACTATGTAAGGAAGGCCTGCATCGAGAGCGGACTGAAGAATGCCGTATATATGAGCCTTTCAAAAGGCATCCACAACGAGACATCGGAGCTGGGTGCAAGCTGGCATCCCAACTACAAGGGACAGAGGAAGGTGGCAAGCTGCGCCATCCCATACATCTCCACGGTCACGGGATGGGAAATGAAGGAGGCTGAGTGACGGCCCGATTCAGGCAAGCGTCTGCCACTATCGGCGTGAAAACTATTTCGGCAACCCGAATACCCTGGATATTTCCTGCATCTGCTCCATGTCCATGCCGTCCGGCTCGAATCCCATGTTCTTGGCACTGATGTAAATCTGGGCGGCCTTGTTGAGCACATCCACCTGGTCGAAGGCGGACATTATGTCGGTATCCACTGCGAAGACTCCGTGCTTCTCCCACATCACCACATCGTAATCATCATCTATGGTCCTGATCGTGGCATCGGCCAGCTCCACGCTGCCCGGAAGCATGTACGGCACCATGCCCAGACCTCTCGGACAGAAAGCCTTGGTCTCAGGAATCATGGACCATAGAAGCCTGGTTGCCACATCCTTGGTCATGAAATACCTGCTGTGTGTCAGTGCAACGAGCTCAATCGGATGAGTATGCAGGGAGGCACGGTATGGAGAGCCTTTGGCAAGCAGGTAGTCGTGAACGCTCAGATGTGACGGGAGTTCCGAGGTCGGCATTACAGGAGTGTCGGCAACGATCTCATAATGGGCGCAGTCGTCTGTGATCCTGATTATGGAACCGTTTGCCATCGGGTCGCGTGCAAGGTCCCTCATCCTTTTCTGGGTGCCCTTGCAGTAGAACCAGCAACCCTTCAGGTGGGGCAGGACGACTCCTATAGGCTTCGGCTCGCTGATGGCAGGCATCGCCTTCATAAGGTCATCGGCATATTCAGTCACATTCACGGTGATGTTCCCGCCGTTTCTTTCGGCCCAGCCTTTCGTCCACAGGTAGCCAGCCGTTTCTGCGACCTGCCATACGGCGTCCTTCAGTGCAGGTCTGTTGTCCAGGATTGACATATATCTTCTGTTTCTGGCATTCCCCACAAGCCATGGGCGGCCTGAGGGGAATGGATTATTTAAGCAATTCAGGAAGGAATGAGCTGAAAATCAGGACAGCAAGTCCGATGACAAGCACCGTGACCGTCTTCTTCGAACAGCCCTTCCATTCCTTCAATATTATTCCCCACACATTTGAGAAAGTGACATTCAGAGCCATCAGGATGCACCAGCTGAATGTCAGGAGCGACTCTGACGAGGTCAGGAATCCCTTGCCGAGACTCAGCCCGAAGAACTGGCTGTACCATAGCAGCCCCGCCAAAGCGCAGAAAAGCAGGTTGGAGGCCAGGACCTTTCCGTCAGCATAGTCGGAAAATGTCTTGTTACTTGCGTTCTGGAAAAGGCAGTAGGCGGCATTGGTCAGGAAACCGCCGAAAGTCACGAGCAAGGTAGCAGGCAGAGTCTTGAATATGTCAGGAGTGGCGTCCCCGAAATTGAGAGGTTCCCCGAATCCAAGTCCGATGTTGAAACACGAACTCATGAATCCGGCTGACAGTGCCACGATTATGCCTTTCGTGAAATTGAAGTCCTTGACTGCAGCCTTCTTCTGCTCGTCTGACTGAGACGAGGATTTCAGATGTCCTGCGACACCGATTATGGCTATGCCCAGGAGTGTCGCCACTACCCCGCATATCACCGAAGCTGTCAGGTCACCTGGACGTCCGAGCAGAAGAGGTGTGAGGATGGTCCCGAGGCCTGCACAGGTACCGAGGGCTATCGACTGTCCGAGAGCCACACCGAGGTAACGCATTGACAGACCGAAGGTAAGCCCTCCGACACCCCACAGCATCCCGAACAGGATGGTCAGAAGCGATTCAGTCGGGAATGAGGCGTAGAGCTGGAAAAGATTTCCGCCCCGGGGTACTGCAAGCAGAGCCCCGAGAATCGGAAATACCAACCACGCAAAAACACCTTGTATGAGCCAATAACTTTCCCAGCTCCAGGATTTTATCTTGTTTATCGGCACATAGCTGCTCGACTGGCAGAAAGCGCCGATTGCTATTATCAGAAGTCCAATCGTTATTTCCATTTTCCTAACTGTCTATATTCCCTGCCCAGGTCTTTCAGGATGGTTCATCCTATTCCACCCTTGAGGGACTGGTGCGACATATCTTACCTGGCAGAAAGGACATCCCTTTCATATTTCTGCACCAGGGCGATGAAATCCGAGCCGGCAGGCACTCCGTTGCGCAGGCAGAACTCGTCATAGACCGCACTCCAAGGCAGGGCCTTGCACTCCTCCTCAAGGGCAAGCACCTCGAAACTCTTCCCGGCTAT
Organism: Candidatus Cryptobacteroides sp.; assembly: GCA_051870255.1. Taxonomy (GTDB): domain Bacteria; phylum Bacteroidota; class Bacteroidia; order Bacteroidales; family UBA932; genus Cryptobacteroides. The sequence goes on along the minus strand of JBJEBR010000057.1, from coordinate 44,459 downwards.
CTCATATTCGGAAATCATCTCCTTTGGTTCGAGCAATGCCCTCAGCATACATTTCTGGGCAGCGCGTGAGCCAGTGACATAAGCCCCTACCCTGTTCATTGCCCCGTCGAAATAGTCGAGTCCGTAATGCACCCTGTCAAGCGCCCCGGCACGGACGATCTCGGAGAAGAGCTCCTGGGTATTGTCGTCCATTATCGTAACATGGTCGGAATCCCAGCGTACAGGACGGCTGACATGGAGCATCAGCTCAGGTACGAAGCACAGGAGGGCGGAAACCTTGTCGGCAGGCACCTCGGTCGGATGATAGTGGCCTGTGTCTATGGTCGGAATCTTGCCGTTGGCCGCAGCATAGGCAGTATAGAAATCATGCGAGCCGACGGTGAAACTCTCCAGACCGATGCCGAAGACCTTGCCCTCGATGCAGTCCTTCATATTGTCCTTCTTCTGCGCGAATATGGTGTCCAGAGACTCCTTCAGCAGGCTCCTATACAGGAAATGATTGACAGACACATCCTTGCATCCGTCATGCACCCAGAGGTTCATGATGCAAGGGTCGCCCTGGGCCTTTCCTATCTCATCGGCGATGTCACGACATCTCTTAGTATGCTCAATCCAGAAATCACGGATGGACTTGTCCGGGTTGGCAAGGGACAGGTTGCCGCTTTTCGGATGTGAGAATGATGTAGAGTTGAAATCGAGCTTGGTGTCATTCTCCTTCGCCCAGTCAATCCAGCTCCGGAAATAATCCACCGTCACCTCGTCCCTGTCGACCACCTTGCCATTGAAATCACCGTAGATTTCGTGGAGGTTCAGCCTGTGGGTACCAGGAATGAGGCTCTTGGCCATCAGGATGTCAGCGCGGAGCTCGTCTATGTTGCGCGCCGCCCCTGGATAGTTGCCCGTACTCTGGATTCCTCCGGAAAGGGCTCCGGAAAGCACCTCGAACCCTTTCACATCGTCGGCCTGCCAGCAGTGCATGCTGAGATGGAAATCCTGAAGCTGTCCCAGGACTTTCTCCGTGTCGATGCCATAATCGGCATAGCGTTCTTTCGCAAGCTCGTAAGCCTGCCTGATTCTGTTTTCTTTCATTATCTTATGGTATTATATTTCCGTTGTATCCTGACAAATTCCCCATATTCATCGTCGCGCCGGGCAGACGGCGAATATTCGACAAGCGAAACCGAGGCTGCCGAAATCTGACGCATCCTTGCGAGCGTCGGGCACAGCCCCGCCGCCTTGGCCTGGACAAGGGCATTTCCCATCGCGGTCCCTTCAACAGGTCCGCATATCACCTTGATGCCGAGCACATCTGCCATATATTGCATCAGGAATGCATTCCTGGAACCTCCGCCTATGACATTCAGCGCATTCACAGGAATGGAAGACAGCCCCGACAGGATCTCTATGACCTGACGGCATCGCAGGGCAAGGCTCCTGAATATGCAGCGGCAATATTCGGCAGGACTGGAAGGGATGGCCTGCCCCGTAAGGGAACAATATTCATCGATGGCTTCCTTCATTGAGGCAGGATGGGCGAAGCACTCCGCATCCGGATCGATGAGGGAGGCGAAATCAGTGGTCCCGGCCAATCCCACAAGTTCCCCGACAGATTCCGGAGCATCCTTGAAAGACGGCCTGCACTGCTCGAATATCCACATACCGCATATGTTCTTGAGGAAACGGACTGTACCGTCCACTCCCCCTTCGTTGGTGAAATTCTCCCTGAAACTGTCTGCAGAGATTATCGGCACAGGGGATTCGATGCCAAGGAGGGACCAGGTACCGCAACTCAGATATGCGAAATCCTTTCCTTCAGCCGGTACGGCGGCGACGGCGGAAGCGGTATCGTGACCTGCCACGGCCACCACCTTCACCGGTCCGAGTCCCGTAGCCTGACGGACCTGGGCTGACAGTTCGCCGACCACCTCTCCCGGACGGACCATCCTTCCGAACCTCTCCCTCCCCAATCCGAGGGCCTCCAGCACCTTCGGGTCAAGGTCTCCCGTCCCTGCATTGAGGATCTGCGATGTGGAAGCCACGGTATATTCGCACACAGCCTCACCCGTAAGCATATATATGAGGGCATCAGGGATGAACAGAATCTTGTCCGCAGCCTCCAGGGCAGAACACCCGTTCCATGCAAGGGTGTCGAGCTGGAACACCGAATTGAAATTCATGAACTGGATGCCGGTACGCCGGTACAGCTCCTCGGACGGCATCTTCCGGAAGAATCTCTCCTGAGCCCCGTCAGTATGCGGGTCGCGATAACAATAAGGCAGGCCGAGAAGCTGTCCGTCCTTTCCGAAGAAAGCGAAATCGCATCCCCAGGTATCGATTCCGATTGAATCAATCGACACCCCGGAATCTGCGGCCTTCCTCAGACCGCTGAGCACCTCGTCGTACAGATGAGGCAGGTTCCAGAAAAGATGGCCTCTGAGCGGAACTATCGGATTCCTGAATCTCATAAGTTCCTCAAGATGCATCCTGGCTCCGTCGAAGCGGGCGAGAATGGTCCTGCCGCTCGTCGCCCCGAGGTCAACTGTGAAGAAATTTTTTACAGACATTGGTCAAAGCACTTGAATATGTGGTTCTGCAAATGTAACCTGTATCTTCACCCCGGTCACTATGTTTTTTGTAAATCACATTAAATTATTGAAACCGGACAGGAAAATCTTCTGGGATGAAAAACCGACAGGCAGTCTGGCACCCTCACAAGGCAGAAATCATTAAGATTTTTGAATAAATATGAAGAAAAATTTGGAAGTAGAGAAAATTTGCCTACCTTTGCAATCCCAAAACGAAAAATGGTCGGTTCGTATAACGGTTAGTACTCAAGATTCTCAATCTTGCAATAGGGGTTCGATTCCCCTACCGACTACCACAAGAGGATGACTGAAAGCATTTTCAATCATCCTCTTTTTTTTGTTTTCATATCATCACCGCGCCATTCTGGGTATAATTGACAAAAGTGGTTGGTAAAATCTTTATAACTTTCTAAAAATCATAAAATTACATAAATTAGATGAAAAGGTTTTCATCTAATGAGTGATAAGTCAAAAATAAGAAGGCGTCAAAGGTGCCCAAGATGTGGCAGCTTAGATGTGATCAGATGGGGCATCCGCAATGGAGTTCAAAGGTTCAAATGTCGTGATTGTTCCGCATTGTTTTCAGCCCGGAGAAAGGAGATTACCCAATGTAACAGAAAGTCATGGTTCAGGAAATGGGTTCTTGGGAAAATGACCATCGAAGAGATTGCGAAAAGCAGTGGATATAGTGCGCGCCAGCTACATAGGTGGTTTGACGAATATCTGGAAGAACAGCCAAAGTTTTCTGTCATTATTGGCAATGACAATAAGATGAGATATACACGTGAGGGAGAACAAGGAACATATATCATGAAGCCTCGTCCTACCGGTTATCAGATTATCAACAAAGATTATTGTGTGGCAAATGAACATGTCACAATGCAGATTGCATCTCAGGTTTACGGGATTGAGACCGCTCCAGATGCCCTGTGTTTTTTTGAAGATGATAAGCCAGCATATATCACCAGACGTTTTGATGTTCATCCGGAAGGAAAATACAAGCAGGAGGACTTTGCTGCATTGCTCGGTTGGAGCAAAGATAACGGAGGAAAAAACTTCAAATACGATAGAGCAAGCTATGAAGATTGTGCAGAGGTCATATATAGATATGTCAAAGCTGCCCTTATTGACATCAGACGATTCTATAGGATCATACTGTTCAACTTCGTAACTCTTAACGATGACGCACATCTGAAAAATTTCTCCCTCATTGAGAGAAACGGAGAATACCGTCTTTCACCTGCCTATGACCTTGTAAATACCTCCCTTCAACTATATGAGCCTCATATATTTGCCCTTGACAGGGGGCTCTTCAGGGAAGGTATGAGTCCAGCAGACACTCATACCATTGGTTACGATGACTTTGTGGAATTCGGCAGAAGAATAGGGCTTACGGAAAAAGTAATCATGAAAGAGATACAGATGTTCCAGAAGCCGAACCTCAGAGCTATTGAACTTATTGATAAGTCTTTCCTGTCCGAAGATCTCAAAAAGCAGTATATTACTGCATATTCCTATAGGTGCAACCAGGTTCTGAGGCGGTCGTGACCAAGTGGACCTTTTTGCAGCGCGAAACACTTCTCCTGCTCGTCGCGCATTCCGTAGTTATCCTTGGCCTGCAGAGGGTCAAGATCCAGACCAAGAGTCTTGCTGGCAAAGAAGCCTGCGGTCAGAATTTAATAGACCACATTTCTATACTATTACACTTACAAAAGAGCGGTCATATACAACGGCAGATAGGTTATACCCTTTTCTATTACAATATCTTTTGAATGAAGCACATATGGAGTAGAAAGGTACTGACCAAACTTATGGATGCATTTGGTCAAAGAGGTCAGCGTATAATTTGTACTACTCTTCACTTCAATAGGCGAAATATTATGTCTTGAGGTCACAGATTCCTTCTGTATCAGAAAATCTACCTCCATGCGGTTGCTGGCGTCTTCCTTGTCATAATTACTGTAGAAGAACAAATTATGCCCAGCTGTTCTGAGCATCTGCGCAACTATGTTTTCCACCAGCATTCCTTCATTTATCTCTAGCTTATCAAACATAAGCTTCTGATATACCTCATTCTGGACTATCCCTCTTGCATTGAATGCCATTGAAATCAAAAGCCCGGTATCACAGAAATAACACTTGAGAGTAGTTCGTTCCTCATTAAGTTGCAACCCGATGTTCGGAGCCGTGGTGTTGTAACATATATTCGCCAGACGCGCGTCATTAAGCCAAAAGAATGCAGAATCATAATCTCTCATCCTTGCCTCTTCATTGAGTTCTGCAAGTCTGAACTTCTTTTCTCTTTTCTGCAGCTGACCCGGAATTGATTCAAATATTGAAGATACCTTAGCGGTTGCAGATCCTGCGTACTTCTTTATGTCGTTTCTATATAGTCTCAATATCTGCCTCTTGATAGCATCTACTTTATTGAAATCTTTTGACTTTGCATACTCTTTAACAGCTTGTGGCATTCCTCCCACAATTAGATACTGACGGAAATACCTCATAGCCTCACGATGAAAATCTCCCATCGGCATATTTGTCTCAAAACACTTTCGTATGTATGGATACATGACTTCATCACCCATAGCCCATAAAAACTCTTCAAAATCCATCGGATACATCTCAATACCGTCTTCTTCTGATGGTATTAGTATATCATCAACATTTTTCTTGATGGATATGAGTGATCCAGTCTCAATATAATCGAAACGGTGATCTTCAACCAATGCCTTGATAGCTTCACGAGCACGAGGGCATTTCTGGACCTCGTCAAAGATAATCAGTGATTTGCGCGGAGTAAGCTTCTTCTTGTAATGCAACTGTATATTTTGGAGAAGAGTATCAATATCTTCCAGATACTCATCAAACCATCCACGCACACGAAGTGGCGCCTTACTGAAATCAATCAGGATATATGAATCATACTCATTTTTCGCAAATTTCTCAGCAATATAGCTCTTTCCTATACGTCTTGCGCCCTCTATCATAAGAGCTGTTGTTCCATCTTTCTCATTCTTCCATTGAATAAGTTTATCATATATCTTTCTTTTCATAATCACATTTCCAGTTTTTTATACAATCCGCCATATACACCTTTCCTAGATTTTAGACATCACAAATTTACACCTTTCCTAGATTTTAGACATCACAAATTTACACCTTTCCTAGATTTTTGCAAAGATATTTGATCAATGGTCATTATACTTATTTAATTACCCTAGTAGAGCAAAGCCTCAATCCTTCATTCGAACCAGCATCTATAAATGAGTTGCTGACGCTATGTCTTTCTGATACTGAATTAAAAGCAATGGTTTAATAATGCCATTACAAACAGCAACGAGTCGCGATTTGCGACTCGTTGTCGTAATAGTCCATTCATTGTTATATGGATAGGATGTATAAATCAGTATTGTTCTATAGCTGACTCCAAATATTCAATTGCCTCATCTAGGCTTCCAATAATATCTTGACACTCTACTGAAACAAACTCATCCTCCAACTCCTCACACAGAGTTGAAATATCTGAAGCTGCCGTTTCAATAGAATCTCTTGCTGATTCAAGATTATTGATAGCCTCTTCCATCATTTCACCTTTTTCTGACCACTGCAGTGCTTCTGGAAGATTGTCATAACTTTCCTGTTCATCGGACATATAGGTATCCACATCATCTTGAATGGTTGATATTTCTTCTGAAATATCCTCAATTACTTCAGACACCTCCATCTTCTCGTCAATTTCAAGAGAGTCAAGATCGTCATAGTTGTCATCAATTGACTCAATTTTATGTTTGATTTGTTTTAGTGATGAAATTGCAGATTTAATCTGCTTTCTTCTTTTGTTGTCCATATGGGTAATATTTAGAATAAAACAGTTGAATGCTACTGTACTGTCATTTGCTGTTACCTTCAATACAAAAATATAGCATTCAGATTAAATATTCACCTTAATTTCAAATAATTCGAAGCTTGTGCAATAGTTTAGCACATATACTTGTAATTCTGGAATTGAAAAAAGGTCCATTCAAGTCTGTTTATCTAGGCCAGTTATGTGCCTATCTCCGGCTCACTGATGACCAGATGAGAAAGCCTCACGAAAATTGGCTCGGATGCAGAGATGTATTCGAGCCTTATCGAATTTCTAAGGAGGGATTTAGGAGGGATTTAAACTACAAACCCCCGTAGAAGCGCTTCTACGGGGGTTTGAGGTGGTGTCACCGGGAATCGAACCAGGGACACAAGGATTTTCAGTCCTTTGCTCTACCAACTGAGCTATGACACCGTTTTGTCCATCGTTTCTCGAATGGGAATGCAAAGGTAGGGATTATTTTGTTATTTGCAAATTTTTTGTGAAAAATTATTTTTCCGCGCATAAAAATCTTTGTCAGGGTGAAAAAAGTCAGATTCCGATGGGTTTTTGGAGTATGTTGAGTATCTTCGCAGCAATATGGAGGGAAGAATTTTCATATCGGTGATATTGCCGCTCAGACTTGAGTGGGAGCCTTGCTATGCCATTGATGGGGACGGGAGCGGGATTGTCGTGGGTGACAGGGTAAGGGTGGACTTTGCCGGAAGGAAATATGTGGGTGTCGTCAGCAAGGTCGGTATCGAACCTGCGGCAGATGTCAGCAGGATCAAGACCGCCGTCAGGGATACGGCCGGCCTGGGAAGGGTGCTGCCCGAGGAAATCGAGCTTTGGAGGATGGTGGCGGACTATTATCTCTGTACTGTCGGAGAGGTCTGCAAGGCTGCATATCCGATTGGAAAGACCAATATGGAAGAAGCCCTTGCACTGTCAAGGCAGAAGGCGGAGCGTAGGGCGGAAAAGGAAATAGCGGCTCTCAGGGCGAGGCTGGAGAAGTTGCGCGACGGCATCGGGCGGAAGGAGGATATGATTGCAAGGGCGAGGAAGGAAGAGACAAGGGAGAAATATGTCGCTGAAAGGGACCGGGCCGTCAAGGCTGCAGCGGAAATCGAGGAAAGGCTGAGGGGGCTTGAATGCCGTGGCGCCGGGAATCGAGGAAGGCAGATGACGGGCGGCGAGGGCATAGGGCTGACTCCGGCACAGGAGCAGGCCGTCGCAGGGATAAAGGAAGGATTCTCGCGTGGAAAGCCTGTGCTGCTGCACGGAATCACTGGTTCCGGAAAGACGGAGATTTATCTCAGGCTCGCTTCCGAAGTCATTGCAGGCGGCAGGAACGTGCTGTATCTCGTGCCTGAAATCGCGCTGGGCAGGCAACTGGAGGAGAGGCTGAGGACACATTTCCCCGATGAACTGCTGGTATTCCATTCAGCAGAGAGCGCAGCGCGCAGAAGGGACACGGCGGACATCATCAGGTCATCATATGGGAAACAAGGCCTGTCGAGGGGATATATCCTTCTCGGGACCAGGTCGTCCCTGTTCCTTCCGCACCATGACCTCGGCCTGGTGATCGTGGACGAGGAACACGACACATCCTACAAGCAGGACTCCCCGGCACCGCGTTACAACGGCAGGGACACTGCCCTGATGCTTTCCAGGATACACGGATGCAATGTGCTGATGGGCTCGGCGACTCCCTCGCTCGAAGAACTTTACAACTGCCTTTCCGGCAGACATGAAATCGTAAGATTGCCATACAGATACCACGGTGCGGATGACTCCGAAATCGAAATCATCGACACCAGGGCTGAAAAGAGGAAGCGCGGGATGGTCGGGAACATATCACGGAAACTCATCGCAGACATCCGGGAAGTTCTCGACAGAGGCGGGCAGGTAATGATACTCAGGGCCCGCAGGGCATGGGCTACCGCAGTACAATGCACCTCCTGCGGGGAAATACAGAAATGTCCCCGTTGCAATGTGAGCCTCAGCCTCCACCGGGACAATGCCCCGGATTCCGGGAATGACATGTCCGGCAGGCTTGTCTGCCATTACTGCGGATGGACGGCCCCATACACCGGAAAATGTCATAAATGCTCCGGGGAACTTTCCGCAGGCGGGGCAGGCACGCAGAGAATCGAGGAAGAAATCGCAGCCCTGTTCCCTCAGGCAAGGGTTGCCAGGCTCGACGGCGATACTGCGCAGGATAATAACGCCAAGCGCCTGATCGAGGAATTCAGCGAAGGAAAGACCGACATCCTGGTCGGTACCCAGATTGTGACCAAGGGATTCGATTTCAGCAACCTGCAATTGGTGGCAGTCATCGCGGCGGACAGTCTTCTCGGGATGCAGGACTTCCGCGCGGACGAGAAGGCCATGCAGATTCTCGGGCAGTTCAGGGGAAGATGCGGCAGGAGGGATGTCAGGGGCAAGTTCGTCATCCAGACTTCACAGCCGGAGCATCCTGTATATCAGGGAATCCTGGAGGGGAACAGCGAATCGTTCACGAACAGCCTCCTGCTGGAACGCAAGGAGTTCGGTTTCCCGCCATTCTCAAGGATTGTCGAGATTCAGATAAGGGACAGGTATGAGGACAGGGCATCGAGGATGGCTTCAGGGCTCGGCTCAATCCTCGGGGAAAGACTTGCCACGATATACGGTAAGGGCAGCGCATCCGTCACGGGACCATATACGCCCATTCCGGACAAACTTGCAGACAACTATCTGAGAATGATCAGGATAAGCCTGCGGAAAGACAGGAACCTGAAGAAAGGAAAGGAAATACTGAAGGATACCGTCAATGAATTCGAGAAGAATATGGGCTACGACGGGCATATCATCATGAATGTGGACCCGTCCTGAGGGCACTTCCTGTCATATGTTTCAAGGAACAAGCACGTTGAGCCATCCTTCTGCCACCTCGACGGTCACAGGGGATTTTCCGACCACCTCGCCATCGACCTCGACCAATGCGCCCTGGCCTTCATCCGGATAGACCTCTACGATCCTGCTCTTCGTCACGACAAGTTCCGGGACCGACAGGAAATTGCCCGTGAAAAGTTTCGGGACCTCCCTTGCAATCCTCCCGAGAGGCAGGTCAGGGATGAGTGTCATGTCCACAAGACCGTCGTCAATCACGGCTGCAGGGGTCTGCCTCATACCGCCTCCGGAATATTTGCCTACGCCGAAAGCTATCGACAGGTAATCTCCCTCATAAACCTTCTCCCCATCGCTCGAAACGATTATGCGTGAAGCCTTCCTCTCCTTTATGGCCTTGAGCAAAGCCTTGACATACAATATCTTGCCACCCTCGCCGTTCTTCTTGCGGTGGTTCACTATCTGGCACACCCGCGCATCTATGCCCACACCGCCGACATTTGCCATGTACGAGACGGACAGAGGCTTCTTCCCTGGAAGGGCCTTAGGATCGAGGCAGGTTACCCTTACCACATCCTGACGGCTGGTCCTGCAGGCTGAAATCACTGAAACCGCGTCCCTGATATTCTTCCGGATGCCGAGAGTCTTTATCCAGTCATTCCCTGAACCCATAGGGATGACACCGAGGGTGAAATCCGACGATGGCACGGCCCCGGCGGAAGCATCGACGAAGGACATCATCGCGTTGAGTACATCATGCACTGTGCCGTCTCCGCCGACTGCGATGAACCTGCGGAATCCCCTCCGGCATCCGTCCAGAGTCAGCGTATGGGCGCTCCCGTTCTCACCTGTCAACATAAATTCACAATCAATCCCCTCATCCTCAATGAGTTTCTTTGTCTTTTCCCATTTTTCCCCGGCTTTCTTCGACGCAGCATATATGTTGACGACGACGAACCATCTGTCGCTCAGCTCTTTCATAGATATCTGACAAGCAAGTTAATTCAACTTCACTTCCGCTCCTTTTGTCCTTTTGGAGCCAATTGCGAACAAAAGTAGTAAATAAAGGGGATTGAATGAAAAAAAATTGTAAATTTGCAAGATATTGACAATGATATCATAATTATAATGGGAAAAGTCATAGCCATCGCAAATCAGAAAGGAGGAGTCGGAAAGACGACCACTGCAATCAACCTTGCAGCATCGCTTGCCGTGCTTGAGAAAAAGGTGCTCATAATCGACGCCGATCCGCAGGCAAACACGACTTCCGGGCTGAACTTTTCACCGGAAGACGACCAGAAAAGGACGCTCTACGAGGTGATGATCGGGAAGCTCGACATCAGGGACTCCCTGATACAGACTGAGATAGCGAATCTCCATCTGATTCCTTCACACATCAATCTCGTCGGAGTCGAAATCGAGATGATCGAAGAGAACATTACCGACAAGGAGTCAGTGCTGAAGAAGGCTCTTGCCCCGATTCGTGACGACTACGATTTCATCATCATCGACTGCTCCCCTTCCCTCGGAATCATCACCGTCAATTCGCTCACGGCTGCGGACTCGATAATCATACCCGTACAGCCGGAGTTCTTCGCGCTCGAAGGCCTCGGCAAGCTGCTCCAGACCATCAGGCTCGTGCAGAAAGGCGTGAACCCGGCACTGACAATCGAAGGATTCTTGGTGACGATGTTCGACGGCAGGACGAAGGTACACAACCAGGTGCTGGAAGAATTGAGGGAACATTTCGGAGATATGGTATTCAAGACCATAATACAGAGGAACATACGATTGAGCGAGGCCCCATCTCACGGCAAGCCTATCATCCTCTATGATGTCATATGCAGCGGAACCGCCAACTATCTCAACCTGGCCAAGGAACTCCTTGAGAAGAACGGACGGTAGGCATTGATTTTTAACTGGACGGAAATGAGCAAACAGCAAAGAGGATTGGGCAAAGGTCTCGGTGCGCTTCTCGGAGAGGACACCGACCTCAGCAACATGAGGAAGCCGGTCGGCTATGTGAACAAGGAAGTGGTGAGCACGGTGCAGAAACAGGACACCGCGGACATCCTGCGCATACCCGTGGACATGATCGAGCCAAACCCGTTCCAGCCGAGGATGTCCTTCGACCAGGAGGCCCTTGAGGAACTTGCTGATTCAATCAGGACACTCGGACTCGTCCAGCCTATCACCGTCAGGAGGAAATCTGCCGACAGATACCAGATAATCAGTGGAGAACGCAGGTTCAGGGCATGCAGGATGTGCGGGATGGACATGATTCCGGCATATATCCGCGACGCCAATGACCAGGGAATGCTGGAGATGGCCATCGTGGAGAACATCCAGAGGGAGAACCTGGACCCTATCGAAGTGGCTATGAGCTATCAGAGGCTCATCGAGGAATGTGACCTCACACAGGAGCAGATGGCCGTAAGAGTCGGGAAGAAAAGGGCTTCAGTCACCAATTTCCTGCGTCTGCTCAAACTCCCGGCAAAGATTCAGCACGACCTGAAGGTAGGGCTTCTCAGCGTAGGACACGCCAAGGTGCTCCTCGGGGTTGACGACACAATGCTTCAGGAAACCCTCTGCGACATGGTCATCAGGGACGGTATGTCCGTGAGACAGCTTGAGGAAAAGATCAAGAAGCTTACATCCGGGAAAGCGGCTCACGAGGACATCAGGCAGCAGGACCTTCCAGAAGACTATGTGAAGGTGCTGGAGATCGTGGGCAAATATTTCGAGAATGACATCAGCCTTAAAAGAAGCGGCAACGGGAAAGGCTCGATGACTATACATTTCAACAATGATGAAGAAGTCAGGAGATTCCTCAAGGCTCTTGAAGACTCTAAGTTCTGATTTATTGCAATGGACAGAAGAAGGTTAGCGACATATCTCGTCCCGTTCCTGTTCTGCCTTGCCTTTTTGTCCGTAGAGAGCAGGGCCCAGTTCAGGAAAGAGGCTTTCACCCAGACATACAACGAGCCGGGCGACACCACATCGACAGGTGATACCACGGCGAAGCTGTTCTCTTTCAAGGAATATTTCGGAGGACTCGGTCACAAGAACAGGATTCAGATCGGCAACATGTTCGCCGGATCGGTCGTCCTGCCCGGCACAGCCCAGATTTACAACAAGGATTATTGGAAACTGCCTATAGTGTATGGCGGTATAGGGGCATTTGCCGGCACCGGAGGTTACTATCTCCACAGATACAACAAGACAAAGAAGGCATATGATTCCTACAGCGAAGCCAAGATAAGCTACGAGACGGAATACGGGGTGCATTATCCGTATGCCGCCCCGCAGATCGACTACAGGGCAAAGACCACAGGCACCTGGCTCATGGTCGGAGCCGGACTCGTCTATTGGGGTTCGCTCCTGGACGGAGTCGTCAGCTATCAGAGCGACAAGAATCCTCTCCCGGGACGCGCCACCCTCTACTCCGCCCTGCTTCCAGGACTCGGACAGATATACAACGGTGAGCTGTTCAAGCTTCCGATTTATTGGGGAGGCCTGCTGATTTCCGTACATCTCCTTGTGAACAACAACCGCAATTATGTGAGGTTCAAGAGGATACACAATGAAGCGACATCCCCAGGCTACACGGGAAGCATCAGTGGGGACACCGCCAAATGGTACAGGGATGTCTATCGCCGCTACAGGGACTATTCCATCGTGGCGACGGCCCTCGTATATCTGCTGCAGGTCATCGACGCCAATGTATTCGCCTATATGCACGACTTCGAAGTCAGTGACGACATATCCATGAGCATATCTCCGGCAGTCATCCCGCCTGACAACGCATATGCCATCAATCCGTCCTCCGGAGGCTATGGACAGAATTCCTTCGGTCTGAGGATAGGACTGAACTTCTGAAGTATGACGCACACTATGTAAATTAAAGATTCATGGACATCAGACATATCATCGCCGTCCTGACGGCAGGACTTTTCATTGCGACAGCTGCGGCAGCTCCCCGAGACGGAGTAGCGCCAAGGAAGAAACTCTCGAAGGAGAACACAGAACTCCGGAGGCAGATAGACTCCCTCAGGCAGGAGATTGAGACCTACCGGGCAGAACTGCACCTGAACGACAGCATTGCAGAGCAGGTCAGGGAACTGTATGAGGACAACGAGGGAAAGGGAGGGGCAGGGCTGAACCCCGAAGACTACACCCCGGAGATTTCCGACAGTCTCCTCAACCTCTGGTATGTCCACAAGAAGACCACGGCGGATGAAATCGTGCAGTACGACATGGATTCGGTCAAATTCAGTTCCAATGTCCCCGACGAGGTGTACGTCGAGAGAATCAAGGCCATGAACTCCTTCATCAGTCTTCCGTACAACGACATAGTGCGCAACTACATAATACTCTACTCGGAGAAGATGCCCACCAAGATGGGTTCAATCCTTGGCCTGTGCGATTATTACATGCCGATATTCCAGGAAATATTCGACAGATATGACATGCCGGAGGAACTGAAGGCGATGGCTGTGATAGAATCAGCCCTCAATCCTCTCGCCGTGTCAAGGGCAGGGGCGAAAGGAATGTGGCAGTTCATGTATTCCACCGCCAAGATATACGGACTGAACATCAATTCATTCGTGGATGAAAGGCTTGACCCTGTCAAGTCTGCCGATGCTGCCGCACGCTACCTGAAAGACGCTTACGAAATCTTCGGAGACTGGAACCTTGCGATAGCATCCTACAACTGCGGTGCAGGCAATGTCAACAAGGCAATCAGAAGGAGCGGAGGCAAGAGGGCTTTCTGGGATATCTGGCCTTACCTCCCGAGGGAGACAAGGGGCTATGTCCCTGCATTCGTGGGCGCCCTCTACGCCATGACTTACTACAAGGAACATGGCATCAGGCCTGAACCAGTCCAGATGCCTGCCCATGTGGACACATTCAAAATCAACAAGATGCTTCATTTCGGACAGGTTGCCGAGCTGACAGGGGCACCAATGGAGCAAATCAAGAACCTCAATCCTCAGTACAAGCACGAAATAATACCAGGGAACGAGAGAGAGTACATCCTGAGGCTTCCTTACAAATATACCAATTCGTTCATAGAGCATCAGGACAGCATTCACACATACAAGTCCGACATATTCTTCAATCCGGTGACCATCAAGAAGATAAAGGATGGTGGAGACGGAGAGAGAATAGTATATAAAGTAAAGAGCGGAGACTACCTCGGAAGAATCGCTTCGAAATATCATGTGAGCGTCGCCCAGATAAAGAGATGGAACAATCTGAGCAGCAACAACATCAGGATCGGACAGAAGCTCGTCATCTACAGAGGCGGAGGCGCCCCTGCATCATCGGCTTCTTCATCGGCTTCATCTTCGTCGGGAACCTCCCAGGCTTCATCGGCATCGAAGTCCTCCGGAACGGCAGCTTCATCGGCATCTTCGTCCGCATCTACGAAGTCATCCACCTCATCTTCAGGCTCGTCGGCCGGACAGCAGGCTTCAGTTTCACAATCAGGGGATGATTATGTCATCTATGTGGTCAAGGAAGGCGAATCCCTCTACAGCATTGCGAAGAAATTCCCAGGAGTCAGTGCCCAGAACATAATGGATTACAATAAGATAGGTGCCAACATCAAACCTGGGATGAAAATCAGGATACCGAAGCTCTGACACGGCATCAGAATCTGAAATCCAACTGCAACTTAAGCTCGGCATTGCCGGGCTTTTTGTTTTGCCCTGCCATGAAAGGGTATGATGTACATCCGGCCCTGATGAAGATTCTCCCCCAGCTTGCGTATTTCCACGATGCGGTGAGCGCAGCCCAAAGCCCCCTGCCGTAACAGGCAGGTACGTTCAAGGTGCCCGGCGCATCCCTCTCATATACATATATCCTGTCATCCCAATCATCGACAAAGAAGACTCCGGTGCGCATATATGCAGTCAGGCTGCGTCCCCTCCATCCTCCTTCAACATAGCCGAGAAGGCCGCATCCGTCACATAATACCGCGTCAGCTCTCGCCTTCAAAGACCAGCAGTCCGTCCTGAAAAGACATTCCGCCCTGATTTCCGTGCGGCTCGGCATCCCCCAGGTGCGAAGCTTCTCGCAGAAACGCATGCTGAAAGACCAGAAGCCGTTCACTACCATATCCCAGACTGCAACCAGCCTCAGTTGCCTGCTCATCGGGTCATCCTTCGCCTTGGGTTCCGGGAAGTAGCACAAATCCGCCGCAAAGCTTCCTACATGCCTTTTCCGGGAACGGTTGAAACCATCCTCCCCGTTGATTTCAACGTATTTCCCCAAAGCGAACTCAGCAGCTACCGACACGGAATGTTCATTGCTGCATTTCGTGAGGGAACGCGGTGCGCAGCTGTAATCCGAAGCATAGTCCGCCGGGTAATAACGAAGCATTGAGGCCATCCTGACACCGTCAAGGGGACTGAAGGCGACCCCTGCAAGACCTGCCGCCACCTCGGCAATCCAGTCGTATGACAACTCCGAGAAAATCTCCGTACCCCTCAGGCAGAAGCGTTGCGAGACGGATGTCTTGGCACTGCCCACAAGAGGCCTGGCAAATCCTGTAAGACGGCCGGGAGGACCGATCCCGGCATAGGCGGTCACCGACACCTGCCCTATGCCGCAGAACCAGGATACATCGGCCAGAGGCATCAGCCCGAACTCTTCCGGCTTCGTTGCGAGCTGACGAATCCCCGGCAACGCCAATCCTGAAGATATCACGAACCTCCCGGGTGAGAAACTGGCAGCCAGTCCCGTAAGGGAATAGCCGGAAGACATTGACGAGGAAGGGCTCAAACCTGAAGGGCGTCTCTCCATCGAGCCCACCGAGGACACGCCTCCCATCCCAATTCCGGACCACAGCGCAAGTCCCTGTCCGAAACGGGCGTTGAAGTCGCCGGCAATCAGCCTGATCGGCGCCCTGACGCAATTCCATCCCAGATGGCCGGACAAGTCCTGAAGCATCGGAGTCCCCGAATACGTCTTCGAGAACGCCAGCCCCGCAGACAACCTCTCCCCTGCCTTCGAAGAATACCTGACTCCGAGACTCCAAGGAATCCGACCGTCGGAAGACGGCTTCAGGGAGGCACGCGCGCGGACATCCCCACGGAAGCGCCGGACTGAACCGGCCGATTTACCAAGTCTGCCTTCCAGTGAGATGAACGGAGACACCCGCAGGGCGAAATCCTCCCCTATTCCGTCAAGCGACAGGAATTCAGTCAGTGAAAGTATGTCCCCGGAGGACTGCCTGTAGTCGATGATTGACGCTGCCTGATACCGGCTGAACAGCCCGGATTCCACAAGAGACGGCAAGGAAGCCCTGTTGATTTCCAGCGGATGCTCCAGCAGGTCGTACAGCCTCTCCACCTCCTGCTGGTCAAGTTCCTCAGGGCAGTCCGCTCCCAGGAACCTCATTATGGCATCCATACCCCTCAAGGGCTCCTTTGCAGGCAACCCGGACACGGCAAGCATTGCTGCAACCGAAATCAACAAATATCTCCCCACTGCTTCCATATCATACGACGGCCATTGCTGAAGGCCATGGCAAATGTATCCAGGTCTGTCAGGATTCATGTTGTTTTACCTAAAAACAACTGAAGATTTTTCTTTTTTTATATGGTTTTGTTTATTTTTGTGACTGGTTTTCACGACAGGTGAGTATGGAACATATTACTTTATACGACAAGACTTTCAAGATTTACATCCCTTACAAGGATATCGAGTCAGCAATTGACAAGGTCGCAGAGAAGATGAACGAGGATTTTGCAGGAAGCAACGAAATCCCGATTCTCCTGTGTGTCCTGAACGGATCTATAATGTTCACGAGCGAACTGATGAAGAGGCTCAACTTCGACTGCGAACTGGTCTCCACGAAGATGACATCATACTGCGGGACCACCTCGACAGGCAAGGTGAATCAGACAATGGGGCTGACGGCGAACATCACCGGCAGGAAGGTCATTATCGTGGAAGACATCGTGGACAGCGGCCATACGATCGTGGAACTCAAGAACATCCTCAAGAAAAAAGGCGCTTCCGAATGCCTTGTGTGCACTCTCCTGCACAAACCGGATGCCTGCATCAAGGATCTGCCACTGGACTATGTGGCAATCACCATCCCCAACAGGTTCATAGTCGGCTTCGGACTTGACTACAATGAAATCGGGCGCAACTACAAGGACATCTATGTGCTCGATGAATAAATCATAGATCGGACAATGACAAAGTATTACATTCTTTTCGGTCCTCCAGGTGCCGGCAAGGGCACCCAGGCCACGGCGATGGTGGAGAGATACAATCTTCATCACATTTCAACAGGTGCCCTTCTCCGCAAGGAAATAGCGGCAGGCTCCCCTCTCGGAATCAAGGCTAAGGAACTCATCGAGAAAGGTTCCCTCGTTCCGGACGAGGTGGTTGAGGGCATGATAGAATCGGAATTCAGGACGGTGAAGGGCGTGGATGGATTTCTCCTCGACGGCTTCCCGCGCACAATAGCCCAGGCTGAGGCCCTCGACGGGCTTCTCGCAAAGACAGGCGAGGAAGTTACGGCCACGGTGTCCATAATGATTCCGGACTCCATGATAATGGAAAGGATCAAGGGAAGGGCACTCAAGGAAGGCAGGGCGGACGATGCGAGCGAAGATGTGATCAACAACCGCATCTCCACATACCACAAGCAGACGGAACCTCTCATAGAATATTACAGGTCAGCCGCCAGATATCACGAGATTGACGGCACAGGCAACATAGAACAGGTCCGGGACAGCATATTCTCGGTAATGGACAAATTCTGAAACAATGGACGGCCTTGCCGTCCATTATTTTTTTCGAATGTGGCGATAGAAACAAACACGAACCGACATTTCCAGTCTTCACGGAAGGAGCATAACTTTGCCCCGAATTCAAAAAAAACACAGAAAATGAAAGGTTTTATCGTCATCGCAGCATGTCTTGCGCTCACATTCGTTCTCGAAGGAATTGAAAAAATCCGTAGAATACAGAAATCTACCAAGAAAATCCCTGTAAAAAAGGCAGACGACATTCAGGAAGCACTCAACAGATACAAGGACTTAATGGATTAACCCGGCCGCACGGCTTTTCAATCATATGGAACTCAGGCAACTCAGATATTTCGTCAAGACAGCGGAAACCCTCAACTTCTCGGAGGCTGCAAGACTTCTGTTCGTGACACAGAGCACTCTGTCCCAACAGGTCAGACAGTTGGAACAGGAACTTGGCACCACCCTGTTCATGAGGGACAGCCACAATGTCCAGCTGACAGAAAGCGGAGAACTGCTTCTGCCTTTGGCAAAACGCACCCTGCAGGATGCTACTGCTTGTCAGGATCGTATCAATGACCTGCAACAATTGCTTTCCGGTTCTTTGAACATAGGTATCACATATACCTTCGCACCGCTTCTGACAGAAACCCTGATGGAATTCCTGAAAATCCACCCTGGAGTAAAACTGAACATCTGCTACAAGACGATGGAAGAGTTGATGGAGATGCTTCGGAAGAGGGAACTCGATTTCGTGCTGGCATTCAAGCCGTCTTCCGTCCACGAAGAAATCGAATCCCATGTCCTTTTCGACAACTGCCTTTCCATCATTGTCGGGAGAAGTCATCCCCTTGCTGGGAAAGAATCTGTAACCCTCTCCGACATAAAGCCTTACAGCATAGCAATGCCATCCAAAGGCTTGCAGGCAAGGAATGCTTTCGACCAGATGTTCCCGGGGGCCTGCGAAAGCCTCAATATAAGGGTGGAAATGAACGAGGTGAACGTGCTTCTCGACCTTGTACACGGAAGCAACCTCATCACGGTTCTCTCATCGGCCGTCCTCCAGTCCTCAGACCTGAAAGCCATCCCTCTGGAAGTACCTCACAATATCATGGAGGGTTGCGTACATACCCTCCGTAAATCATACCGCAAACGCGCTGCAGAGGAATTCATCAAACTGCTGCGTGACTCTGTTGCAGTCAGGAAAAAAGCCAACTACTGGCTTGAATAGGAAACATGGAATTCATAAACAATCTTTTCGAAGGTGTGCAAGGCTCCTGGAGTGGAGGAATTGCACATATAATGATAATACTGTCACTCGTCATAGCACTCGGAAAAATCCTCGGCCGCACGAAAATCCTCGGCATATCATTCGGAGTTACCTGGGTGCTTTTCACCGGAATCCTCTTCGGGCATTTCAACCTTACCCTCGATGCGAATCTGCTTCATTTCCTGAAGGAATTCGGACTGATACTGTTCGTATATTCAATCGGTATGCAGGTCGGCCCTGGCTTCTTCTCAAGTTTCCGTTCAGGAGGACTCGCCCTCAACGGACTGGCATTCTTCGTAATCCTGTCGGGAGTCGGCACGGCTGTCGCCCTGCATTTCCTCACCGGCACCCCTGTCACGACAATGACAGGCATAATGTCCGGAGCCGTGACGAACACCCCCGGCCTCGGAGCCGCACAGCAGGCATATTTCGACACTACCGGTACAGCGGCCAACGACATTGCCCTCGGTTATGCTGTGGCATACCCTCTCGGAGTCATAGGCTGCATCCTCGCATTCATCCTCATCAAGAAAACATGCTACCTGACCAACCCTGTAAAAAAGGATGAGAAGCATACGGAACTTGCCACCGAGACTTTCAAGGCGGAGAAACAATCAGGACCAAGCAATAATTACATTTCCCGCAAGATACTGATTTCCAAGCCGAAACTGAACGGAATCACTCTTTCCAGACTGAATTTTCCGGACAATCTCGGCGCCACCGTGGTAAGAATCAACCGCTCCGGAATCGAGCTTAACGCAACTCCGTCCACGAGGCTCCAATACGGTGACACAGTGAAGGTCGTCGGCAGCGCCGAATCGGTAGCCGCAGTCGAGAAAGTGCTCGGCAACTCCCTCAAAAGGCTTGACCAGCCGAACCTGATTCCTATATTCATAGGTATAGCCCTCGGATGCGCGCTCGGAAGCATCCCGATAGCATTCCCCGGAATTCCCCAGCCGGTAAAACTGGGACTTGCGGGAGGACCTCTGATAGTATCCATCCTCATAAGCCATTTCGGCCCCCGGTTCAAGGTCGTCACATACGCCACCACAAGCGCGAACCTGATGATCAGGGAGATAGGCATTTCGCTCTTCCTTGCTTGCGTGGGTCTGGAAGCCGGTGATGGATTCATCGAGACCATCGTCCATGGAGGCGGACTCAAATGGATTCTCTACGGAGCACTCATCACCATCATACCTGTAGTGCTTGGAGGAGTCATCGGCAGGTTTGTCCTCAAGCTTGACTACCAGACACTTATAGGAGTGCTTTCCGGTTCGTGCACCAATCCGCCGGCCCTGGCATACGCCGGCGAGCAGGACAGGAATTCCGATGCCGCAGCTGTGGGATATGCCACTGTCTATCCACTTTCAATGTTCCTCAGGGTGCTTGCCGCACAACTGATGATTCTGATGCTGATCTGATTTTTTGAAAAAATAATTTGTTATTTCAAATATTGTTTTTACATTTGCAGTGTACTACTTCACTAACACACACGAAGCAAGACGGAAAAATAATATTTAAGAATAACAATATGATAGAAATCAAAGACTTAGGATTCAGCTACGGGCAAACTCCCGTATTGAAGAACATCAGTATGAACCTTGAAAAAGGTCGTATCTATGGTTTGCTCGGCGAGAACGGAGTGGGCAAGACCACCCTTCTGACACTTCTGTGCGGGCTGAAGAAGCCCCAGACGGGAAGCATCAGCATTGACGGGTACACCCCTTATGACAGGAAACCTTCATTCCTGACGGACCAATATTATCTGAGCGACGAGGTAGCCGCCGTGAACATGAAGGCAATCGACTATGCAAGGAATTTCGGAAAGTTCTGGGAGAAGTTCGACCTCGACAAATTCCTTGAAATCATGCAGGTGTTCGAGAACGACCCTCAGCAGAAGATGAACAGGATGTCCTGCGGCCAGCTGAAGAAGACCTGGATAAGTTTCGCACTTGCCTGCAACACCCGTTACATTTTCATGGACGAACCTACCAACGGGCTCGACATCCCTTCCAAGGCACAGTTCCGCAAGGCCGTGACCAAATACACCGATGAGGAATCCACACTGGTGATTTCCACCCATCAGGTACGCGACCTTGAGAACATCATCGACCCTATCATAATCCTTGACCGTCAGGATGTCCTGCTCAATGCCACCCTCGAGGAGATTTCAGGGAAACTGTTCTTCGAGTACTCCAGCGACACCGTGGAGGGCGCATTGTACCGTGAAATGACTCCGGGCGGAAACGTCCAGGTCCTCGTGAATACGACAGGCGAGGAAAGCAAGGTCAACATCGAAGCCCTCTTCAACGCGGTGCACCTCCACAAGGAGCTGATAAAAGGAATGTTCAGCAAATAATCACCTGAGGTCATGAAATCGGACAAATTCAATTTCAGGCGTTTCGGCGAATATTTCGTCCTTGACCTGAAGACCTGCATAAGGAAAGTCGGTCTGTCCACCCTTCTGTGCGGGCTCATCCCGGCCATGATGCTCGTTATGGTTGCCGTCATGAACTTAGGTATGGATGAATACGGGATATGGGAAATCGGGAATGAAACCAAAGACACGGTGACAGCAATTGCGTCCGTGCTGTATTTCCTGATAGTCCCGATCAGTTGCTATGGGATGCTGACCGACAGGAAAGAGGGTAGCGCTGCAGCCATGCTTCCGGCCTCACACGCGGAGAAATACGTCAGCATGTCCATAATATCCGTCATCATTCTCCCCTTTGCATTCTGCGCGCTGTATCTCGGGACAGATGCTGCACTCTACGGACTGTTCCCAGAAAGGTATGAAGGAATGGTAGCTGTGTCAATCGCAAGCAATATGGGCATATCAGCCTGTGACAACAATGTGACGTCGCTGCTTACGACCTTCTTCATGCCTTGGATGGTGTCCTCTGCTGGACTCACGGGAGCCGTGCTGTTCAAGAAAGGCAAGGGAGCCAAGACATTCCTCACCTGCTCCCTGTCATTCATCCTCCTTGTAGCCATCATCGGCTTCACCAAGACAGGCAGCAGATTCCTGAACATGGACATTCACTCCATCTGCCTGTGCTGGATCTTGTTCCAGACATTCTGCGCAGTCTGCTGCCTCACATACACATATTACAGAACAAAGAAAATCGAACTCTGATGAAAGACACATTCAACATAAGAAGATTCGGAAAGTATTTCGTTTCCGACCTGAGCAGCAACGCTGCCAATTTCGGGTTGAGCCTCGCACTGATTTCGCTGATGGAAGTCATCGTATATCTGTTCGTATGCTTCTTCAGCCTGATGACTTCAGGAGAGTGGAGCGGTCCTGGATTCGGCCTCAGGTGCGCTACGCTCAGCATATGCTACATCGTCCTGATAGTGTCGATGCCGGTGAAATGCTACGGGCACATAACCGACCTGCGGTCAGGCAGCAACTGGCTGATGGTTCCGGCTTCCACCCTGGAGAAATTCCTGAGCATGGTGCTCAACACAGCCATCGTGATACCTGCCATATTCGGCCTCGTCTTCGTCGGTGCTGACTGGCTGATATGCACATTGGACCCTTCCTGCGGGGACTCCTTCTGCAAGATTATGACTACCCTTCCTGGATTCGTGAACGAGATTCCGGACATCGAGGCCGTCAATTTCGTGAAAAAGATGATGAAGCCTTGGCTGTACATCGACGACCATATCGGTATGATCCTCATCTTCCTCCTCGGTGCAATCTGCTTCAAGAGGAACAAGAGTGCCAAGACCCTACTTGCCATCATAGCGGTTTCAATGGCAGTCGGGATGATTTCAGGACCTCTGATGCTCCATTACATCTCGGAGAACGCCGGTTCGATTGCACAGATGGATGACCCGTCCATACTGTTCGGGACATCCCTGTTCAGGAATGCAGCGGTATGGGACACGGTCAACGACTGCATCATCATGGTCGGCATACTTGTCGCAATATATTTCAGACTCAAAACATTAAAGCATTAGAATCATGGACTTCAACTCAAACAAATCAATATATCTCCAGATATGCGACTCGATCTGCGAGAAGATAATGAGCGGAGAGCTCGGTCCGGACTCAAGGATACAGTCGGTCAGGGACTATGGAGCTGAAATGGGGGTTAATCCCAACACCGTGATGCGCAGCTACGAGAAACTTACGGGCGACGGCATAATCTACAACAAGAGGGGCATCGGATATTTCATATGCCCTGATGCCAGGGAAATCGTGCTGGAAAGAAGCAGGAAGGAATTCCTTGAAGAGGAAGTGCCCCAGATCATCAAAAGGATGAAACTGCTCGGACTGGAACCATCCGAGATTTTCAGGAAGGATTGACTGCATTACTACGGAAGATTGGTCGAGGAACGGGGCAGACTGAAAAGCTCCGTTCCTTGTTCCCGTATACAAGTGGGTTGCAGATATTATTATTTATCATTAAATTTGCCCCCTGTACTTGAACCTAACCGGAAAATAAATCCGGAATGAAATCATCAATATTTAGAAAAGCAGCCATTATCATCTCATTTGCCGCAGTATTCTCCTCCTGCAGCAAGGCACTCCTGTTGGAAGACTATTCCACCGGGCTGAACGGGAACACCGGGAAGCTGATAATCAAGGGAATAATAAGCGATGTCGATACATTCACCCCTATAGTGGGGATACTGGTGTCGTTCCAATGCAGCCAGGAAGATTTCGAGAAAATCACTGAATATACCGACGAGAGGGGCATATACACAATCATAGCCAACGGATTCACCCAGTCAATAACAGGCTGTATCACAGCCAAGGACCCGAATGACATCTATTCTTCCACATCAAGGGAGATCATGGTGAACTGGAAGGGAGAGGCATATGACCCTGTCACATCCTCTTTCGTGGTGAACGACTGCAATTTCCAGCTCCAGAAGAAATGACCTAAGAGACAAGGTCTGGATTGCCGTCGGAGTCACGCCACTGCTTTGGCGAGCAACCGACAATCTTCACGAACTGCCTATGGAAGTTGGAGCGGTCACTGAATCCGGACATTTCCCCGATTATATTGATTGACAAATCTTTGCTCTCAAGGAGAAGACGCTTCGCCTCATTCACGCGAAGTTCCGTCCTCCATGTCTTGAAATCCATCCCCATCTTGGTCACGAAATACAGATGCAGGACTTCCTTGGTGGTCTGGAGTTCCTGGGCTATGTCCTCCCTGCTCTTGTCATATTCACGGAACTTCTTCTGTTCCACCCATTTGTCCAATGCCCTTTCGAGCCTGCGGAACTCCGCCTCATTGAAATCCTCAGCCGAAAGCTCCTTGTGCGGGTTCTTCCCTCCCCTGCGGCGGTTCTCTGAAATCTTCTGCATAAGGTCCTGACCTGAAAGGGTCTTGTATGCGAAGGCATCGAGAATCAGCTTGTGGCTGCCGAGGAACGAGATGAAGTTGGCGGAGAAATAGAGCATGAACAGAGAATAGAAAGCGGCATATACCTTCATCAGGCCGTTCGGGAGCAACAGATACACAAGGATGAACATCTGCGTCAGCATCATTATGACATAACAGAAGCGGATCCATTTGAGTTTCTGGTCCTCCTCCTCGTCATAATACAGTTCCAGCTGCTTCACGCTCGCCTTATAGACCTTGTTGAACATTATGATATGCACGATGCACTGCACTATGAAAAGCCCGATGCAGATGGCGACCACGGCTATCCTGAGCCATTTCTCCTCCCACCAGAAAGACTTCATCAGCAGGAAGCTCATCGCCACGACCACGCCCACGTTCAGATAGAACTTGTCGTTCTCGATATAGGACTCATCGAGCAGGTTGATGAGGGAATATGACAGGACCGCAGAGGAAATCGCCGTCACCACGAACAGCATCATGGACGAGAATATGGCATAGTCGGGTATTCCGGAATAGCGGAGCGTCAGATAGAAAAGGAGGGAGCACACCATGAAGCACACGGCTATGGTGTTCTTGGTCCTGGCAATCTTGCCGGAATATTCTGTCTGAGGCACTTTTATGAGCAGTAGAAGGAACCCGAGCACAAAGGAAGTTATCACTCCTATGATGAGTGAAAGCTCGATATTGAAGACCATATCTACGAATCCGGACATCTGTTGTGGTATAAGAATCTTATGAAAAAAATAACAGGCTGGCCACGTCATATCGGAAAATGCGAAGCGCGCAGCGAAATACCGAAGATTTCTCCACGCGCCTCGCCCGTCGTCACGACTGATAACAGCCAGCGCTCCCTTGTTTCAAAATGCGTGCCTGAGGCACTACCATCCAAGGATATAAGAGAAGATGAGCGGAGCAACTATGGTCGCATCGGATTCCACTATGAAACGCGGAGTGTCCACATCGAGCTTGCCCCAGGTGATTTTCTCGTTCGGAACAGCACCGGAATATGAGCCGTATGAAGTCGTACAGTCTGAAATCTGGCAGAAATATGCCCAGAGCGGAACATCCGGCCACTCAAGGTCCTGTGCCATCATAGGAACCACGCAAATCGGGAAGTCACCGGCAGTACCGCCACCGATCTGGAAGAATCCAACGCCCTGGCCGCCGCAGTTCTCACGATACCACTCGGTGAGGAAGATCATTGTCTCGATGCCGTTCTTTATCATCGAAGTCTCGAACTCCCCGCGGATGCAGTGTGCGGTGAAGATGTTTGCAGTGGTGCAGTCCTCCCATGCAGGGACCACGATAGGGATGTTCTTCTCGCAGGCTGCGAGCACCCAGCTGTCCTTAGGGTCAATCTCATAATACTGCTCCAGGACTCCGCTGCGCACGAGCCTGTAGATGACCTCCCAAGGGAAGAGCCTCTCGCCTGAAGCCTTCATCTCATTCCATATGTCAACGAGATGATGCTCGAGACGGCGGAAAGCCTCCTCTTCGGGGATGCAGGTATCTGTCACACGATTGTAGTGATTGTCAAGCAGTTCCTTCTCCTGTGCAGGAGTAAGGTCCCTGTAATGAGGAACCCTGTAATAGTGGTTGTGGGCCACGAGGTTCATGATGTCTTCCTCGAGGTTGTTGGCAGAGCATGATACGATCTGTATCTTGTCCTGACGGATCATTTCCGCGAGGGAAAGTCCGATTTCGGCGGTTGACATGGCACCGGCCATTGCAAGCATCATCTTGCCGCCTTTGTTCATGTGCTCGTCATAAGCCTTTGCAGCATCAACCAGGGCTGCGGAGTTGAAATGACGATAATGGTGTGTAATGAATTTTGAAATAGGTCCTTTTTCCATTTTCATCAAATATTTTAAGTTTATTGTCTTCAGGAGCTTGGGGTCGGGCAAGAGTCCGGCCTGAGTTTTCCACAATTTGTTATCGAGCCGCGAAATTAACGATTTTTTCGCTATTTTTGCAATCGTTTTCGCCCGATTTTGGACGGGAATGGGAAAGTTTAATATATTTTAGGATATAATATGTTGGATGCCAATACAATAGAAAGGTTTGACAAAATAGCCACACCATTCTATTACTATGATATGGACCTGCTGGACAAGACCTTGGATTCGGTCGCTGCGCTGGCGGAGGAATTCGATGTACGCGTACATTACGCCGTGAAGGCGAACAGCGAAAGAAGGATCATGGAGCAGATCAGTTCCAAGGGATTCGGAGCAGACTGCGTGAGCGGCAACGAGGTGCTTCACGCCCATGACTGCGGATTCGATGCCGGCAGGATCGTGTTCGCCGGAGTCGGAAAGAGCGACAGGGACATATATGAGGCGATGAAGCTTGGAATCGAGGCGTTCAACTGCGAATCCCTCCAGGAGATTTTCGTAATCAACGAAATGGCGAGGGAATATGGGATGACTGCCAATGTGTCCGTGAGGATAAACCCGGACATCGATGCCCACACTCACAAATATGTGACCACCGGTCTGTATGAAAACAAGTTCGGAATATCCCAGCATGAGTTCGACAAGCTCATCGACCTCGTCCACAAAAGCCCGAACATCAATTTCATAGGACTCCATTTCCACATCGGTTCACAGATCACGAGAGTTGCGGAGGTGTTCGCCCTGGAATGTGAAAGGGTGAATGAGATCGTGGCATATTTCGAAAGGAACGGACTGGAAGTCAGGAATATAAACCTCGGGGGAGGCCTTGGGGTGGACTATGACGACCCGGACGGCAACCCTATCCCTGATTTCAGGACCTGGTTCAGCACGATTTCGACGAAGATTGCCCGCAGGGAGAACCAGACGATCCATGTGGAGCCGGGGCGTTCCATCGTGGCACAGTGCGGGACTCTGATTTCGAGGGTGCTTTTCGTGAAGAGCGGGGAGACCAAGAATTTCCTCATAATGGATGCCGGAATGAACGACCTCATCCGTCCAGCCCTCTACGGCGCATATCACAGGATTGAGAACCTCTCCGCCGAGATGCGTCCATTCTTCCCGTCGCATCAGGCCTATGACATCGTCGGCCCTGTATGCGAGTCGAGCGACGTATGGGGTGCGGGAAGGCTCCTGCCTCTGAGCGTCAGGGGTGACCTGATGGCAATACGAAGCACCGGGGCGTACGGCCAGGTGATGGCGAGCAGGTACAACATGAAGGACCTTGCTCCGGCAGTATTCTCCGACGACCTGTCGTCAGCCACGGCAAAGAAAGATTATTTCCCGTTGTAACATAGCGATTATAAATCAATACACTATACAGATATGTTCGAAAATCTAAGCGAAAGACTCGAAAGGTCATTCAAGATACTCAAAGGCGAAGGCAAGATCACCGAGATAAACATCTCGGAAGCGATGAAGGACATCAGAAGGGCACTTCTCGATGCCGATGTCAGCTACAAGATCGCAAAGCAGTTCTGCGACGATGTGAAGAAGAAGGCCATCGGCCAGAACGTCCTCACCGCCGTGAAGCCTCAGCAGATGATCGTGAAGATCGTCCACGACGAACTTGCAGCCCTGATGGGAAGTTCATCCTCCGACATCAATGTCAAGGGACAGCCTGCAGTCGTGCTGGTGGCCGGTCTGAACGGTTCAGGTAAGACTACTTTCTCCGGGAAGCTCGCGCTCAATCTCAAGAGCAAGAGGGGCATGAAGGTGCTTCTCGCTGCCTGCGATTATTTCCGTCCTGCGGCCATCGACCAGTTGAAGGTGCTCGGAGAGCAGATCGGGGTACCGGTTTATTCAGAGGAAGGTGTAAAGGATCCGAACAGGATTGCCAGGAATGCGATTGCCAAGGCCAAGGCGGAAGGATACAGCGTCGTGATTGTCGATACTGCCGGTCGTCTGGCTGTCGACAAGGAGTTGATGGATGAGATTTCATCTCTTAAAGAGGCTGTGAAACCGACTGAGACCCTGTTCGTTGTGGATGCAATGACCGGTCAGGATGCCGTGGAGACTGCCAAGACATTCAACGAAAGGCTTGATTTCGACGGAGTCGTGCTTACCAAGATGGATGGTGACACCAGGGGTGGTGCCGCCTTGTCAATCAAGGCCGTTGTGGGCAAGCCTATCAAGTTCGTGAGCACGGGTGAGAAGATGGAGGCTTTGGATGTGTTCCATCCGAGCCGTATAGCGGACAGGATTCTTGGCATGGGTGACGTCGTGTCCCTCGTGGAGAAGGCTCAGGAGCAGTTCGACGAGCAGCAGGCAAGGGAGCTCAAGAAGAAACTGGCCAAGGACAAATTCACCCTGTGGGATTTCTACAATCAGATCCAGCAGATCAAGAAGATGGGTAACATCAAGGACCTGGCTTCGATGATTCCTGGTATGGGCAAAGCGTTGAAGGATGTGGACATCGACAATGATTCCTTCAAGAGCATAGAGGCAATGATCCTGTCGATGACTCCTGAGGAGAGGGAGCATCCGGACATCATCAACGGCAGCCGCCGCAAGAGGATTGCCGACGGTTCCGGCACTTCGCTTCCGGAGGTGAACAAGTTGCTGAAGCAGTTCGAGGGTACGCGCAAGATGATGAAGACCGTCATGGGTGCCAATATGGGCAACATGATGCGCGGAATGAAACGCCGTTAGCACCCCTAACCGTCGGCAGCCGGAGCCATAGGGTAACAACGCCTTCTCCCGCAGATCCCTCACTTCCGTTCGGGATGACAGCCTTACGCCTTACCCCTGTCACTCTAAGGAGCACCGCCTAACTGTCATTCCGAGCGAGCGAAGCGACGAGGAATCTAAGGCCGAAACCGCCCCATCCAAGCCCAGCCGGCGGCAGCCGGAGCCTGAGGGTCTCAGCGCCCCAGCAGATACTTGACCCAGAAGGCCCTGTTGGCCTCGTCAAAATGCTTCGCCTGATAGGAACGGTACCCGTGCATCCCGTCAGGATAAATCATGAACTCAAAGTCCTTCCCCTCCTTCTGAAGCGCATCCACAAGCAGGAGAGTATTCTGGAAATGCACATTGTCGTCACCCGTCCCGTGGGTAATCTTCAGCATCACCGGAACAGTCTCCCCTTCCCCGATGCCCGACTGGCAGGCAACCGGATAACCTGAGACATAATTGATTGCACACCCCTCGGAATATCCCTCCGGATTGTTCTGAGGGGTGTCCATATATCTTTCCGTATAATGCGAATCATAGAGTCTCCAATCATAGACTCCTCCTCCGGCGATTCCGAAATGATAGCTGTCCGAAGCCTGGAACAGAAGCATCGCAGTCATCGTACCGCCGAAAGAGAAACCCTCAACACCAATCCTGTCGCCATCCACATAAGGAAGCGACTTGAGCCAGTCCGCCCAGGCCACGAAATCCTTTATCTCATTGACCGTAAGCCTCTTGTAAATCATGTCAAGACCTGCCCGTCCATTGTGCCCGGCAGCACGCGGATCAACCGTAATCTGTATGATGCCGTTGGCGCTGTACCATTGGTTGTTGTCCGAAGGGAACGACCATCTGTCCCTCACCATCGGGGCATCCGGACCGCCGTATATATCGACATGGACCGGATATCTGAGGGACGGGTCGAAGCCGTAAGGATATTGTATCATTCCTGGAAGGGTGAAACCATCGTCCGTTGTCATATGCACGAGCTGCGGAATCGAATACTCTGAAAGGTCGAATCCCTCCGGAGCAGAATCGGCTACGACAAGCCCGTCAAGCTTTCCACTTGGCTTGAGCATATTGGCGGAAGCGATGTCGCCGCCGTGTCCGTTGGAAACAAGTCCTCCGGAAGTCTTGAACATGGCAACCCTCGTAGGGGTTGTAAAGTTGGAATATTTCGCGACGAAATATCTGCCGTCAGGAGAGAAACTTACCCCTGACACATTGTAGGCCGGATCCGTGAGTGCAGTCACCACCCCTTTCCCATCGACCTTGTACAAGGCTGCCCGGACAGAGGCGTCCCTCTTGGCCGTAAAGAACACTTCGCCCTTCTTCTCGTCAACTCGCAGCACTGACATCGACCAGTTGGAGCCGTCAGTGAGCCGTCTAAACTCCTTGCCGTCGTATGAGAGGAAATAAAGCTGCTGCCATCCCGTCTCGAAGTTGCGCGCCATGTAAAGGCCTCTGTCAGTGAACACGACATCGGTAATCCAGTCTATCCACGTTGGATATGACTCATGGTAGATATGCTTGCGGGATCCGTCTGCAATGCTGACGCTGTACATATCGAGGGTGTTCTGCAGACGAGGCATGCGCGATATGAAGAATTCCTTGCTGTCCGGCCCCCAGAACGGGGTGCCGAAATACTGGTCATCGTTCTCGTCGAAGTCCGCCCAGACAGTCCGTGGCCCATCTCCTGAAGAAAGCCCGCCCAGGTCAACCATCCCGATTCTCACCTTGGGGTTGTCCTGCCCCGCCTTCGGGTAACGGGTTTCCCTGACGCATCCCCCGATGGAGAGGTCTGTCACCTTGGGACTCGTGAATGACGTCCTGGAGGACACGGCAAGTTCCTCCTTTTTCTGGAGGGATGATGTTTCGCCTGCAGGCTTTGCAGAGTAAATCGGGAACAGGGCCACATCCGAGTTGTCGAATCTGTAGAAACCGATCTTGCGGCTGTCAGGAGACCACCAGAATGCACGGTACCTGGAAATGCGCCCGAAAATCTCCTCGTAATATACCCACGAGGCATATCCGTTGAGTATAAGGTCTGAGCCGTCCAACGTGAGGCGGGTTTCCTTTCCTGTGGCTATTTCCAAGACATACAGGTCGTTATACTTAGTATATGCAAGCATCGTCGAATCCGGGGAGTAGGTCAGGTTCACCGCCCCTTCCGGTTTGATCGGGAACGAGGAATATTTCTCCGGGGCTTTCACACCTGTGCGGCGGCGTCCGGTGCGAGCCTCGACCACAAAGGCGGTGCTGTCCGTGAATGTCCCGTCATATGTGAATATGGCTTCCTTGGAATCAAGCCACTTCCAAGCAAATGGGACACTCTTTGGTTCCTGTGCATAAATGTTTGTGTACAAGGTCACTATTGACATCAGCAATACGGCAGTCCGTTTCATGTTCATTGATATTTGCTCAGATTCCGGAAATGCGGAACCTGAATTTTAATTAAACATCCAAAATTATGTAAAATTATATCATAATTGACAATAAAGCAAATCGATTTACCGGAAATGATGGCAGGCATCACGATTGAGGGATTGATTTTATTGGAGAAGGATTATAATTGTCATTTCGTCGGAAAAGACATATGTTATCATTCTTAATTTATTGAGGGATAATTACCAATAATTTTAAGAAATCCGCAAAACTACTTACGATTTGAAAGCAATAATCGCACAACCGGGCAAAACATTTCAGGAATACAGAATGTGACTCGTTCCGGAAATCCTGCAATTCGTCAGAATTGGATATGAAAGATATTGCAGATAACCAAAAAAGCGCTACCTTTGCACACGAGTTGATTCAGAGAGTTCTTCTGTAGCTCTCACAACTTATTGGTTATTAGTTTTAGTGTTATTAATTATGTGGTTAGAATGAGGTGTCCCCATGTGAATGGCGACGTCTCATTATTTTTTATACCCATTCCACCGGATTATCAGAACAACGGAGAGGACTGGGCCTCGGCAGAATTCTGCAATGCAGATGGAATATTCGCGAACAGATCAAGACCTGTTATCTCCTCTACGGCATCGATAGACGTGATCCAAGTGGAATAGGCTGTATTTGCAGCAGCGCTGTTCCCTGTCGTCAGATATGCCGTTCCTTGCGCGGAAACCACATTGTTCTCTTCATCGAAGGTACAGAGCATCAAGGCTTTGAAGTATCGGCTCGGGATGGCGCATACTGCTCCGCTCTTGTCCGTCGTGGTGGTGTAGCCGGAATCGAATACGGGTCCTGTCACCATATATAAAGTATCTCTTCCGCTGACTGAAGCCCCGAATTTCTGCACGGCACTCTCCAACTGAGCCCACTGACCAGCGTTAAGAGACTGGTTCTGAGGGGTCATATTGGAATAATAGAAAGTCTGCTTGTTTTCTTCCGCCGTAGTCTGACGGTCATTCGAGGCCACCTGATGACCGCGTGAGTAGGCATTTCCGTCCGCATCATTCTTGTATGCGCTCGACAGATTCGGCTGTATGGATGTACTCAATGCCGGGTCATATACCCAGTTCTCGTTACGCCCCACTGAATTGTTCCCGAAAGTGGTCGAATTGAATGCACAGGCTACCCACAGGGCACATCTCTTCTCCTGGTCGAACAGCAGCGACAACGAGCGGTTTCTTGCGCAATCGTAAGAGAATGAATGTGAGACAAGTATCTGACCTGGATCCGATGTCGGAGTGGCATACCACACATCATCGCCATAAACCCCGCTCCCGGTATCAGGTACCGATGGCAATCCGACCAGAGGAAATTCCATGCACCCCGCATATACCACCTTCGACTGAGGAAGGGCTTCTGCGTCTTCGGTATCTCCAGAGCCCTCCGAATCGAGATTGGATATGCTTATCTTGTCGATATAGCATCTTACTCCTTTCGCGGCAGAGAAGGTGACGGTGGCCGGACATCCGACTTCGCTGAAATCCAGGGTGTAATCCTTGAACTCGGAATCAGTCCCATATGTCTGCAGCGCGACAGTCTTGCTCTGGGTGCCGGATGTCACCGTCAGTTTGAGTTCATCCGAATCCCATCCTTTAGCTGTCACCACTACGCGGAATGGGGATGAAAGGTCCAGATGGCAAGTCTCCAATGAGCCTGCACCGTCACTTTTGGCAAGGCGTACCACACCCGCACCTCCGCCATAGACGCTCCCCTCCATACTGAAGTTCGTCAGGGATGTCAGGGCTGAGGATGATGAGGCCGTTATCTCGTCGAAGCCATCTTCAAATGGAAGAGACTGATAATCAAATGCTTCCCTTACAGCCTCCGACATCTTCAGGCTCAGGATGTTGCGGGCATTCCCGGTAAAGTTCATATCACAGGATGTAATCTCACGGGTATATGTAGCCTTGTCGGACATCACCACCACTTTCAACGAAGTAATCCGGCACGGCAGGAAGGCTGCCCAGAAAGTGACGTTGCCTGAAGCATCGGCAGAGAGATTGTCTCCTCTGACAATCAACATATTGGGAGTCGAGTTCGTGGACTTGGGGACTATCTCTCCGGTAATGAGGTTGAGAGAATGACGCCCCACCATGTCGGCGGCCTCATCGGCAATGATGGTAATCTTGGAGATCTTCTCGCCGGAGGTCCACCCATTCAGATTCTTGAGGGTGATTTGGGCGTGTGCCACCTTCCTTGTCCAGAGCAGCGAAACTGGTTCGGAAGGGATTCCGTCATACAGTCCTGACACTGCCGTCATAAGGTCGGCGGCCGCATCAAATGAATCTGCCGCAGGAGTCTGAAGCGACGGTATCTCCACATTCACGCAAGGGGCATTGGTGAATCCTGTCGTCTCATAGCAGACCGATGAGGGGAATACTCCATAGAATCGGTACTCCCCTGCCGCCGTCCCCTTGAACTCTCCAGAGACATTGAACCTGGCAGTCTGCGAGGCGGCTGCAAGAGGCTCGGATTTGAACAATTTCGCGGTGCGGCTTCCGTCGGCCTCGTCAGGGAGCGCGGTTCCGGCAGCGTTCTGCCATACATCGTCGCAGGTATAGCCTACCCTTATGGCATCTCCCGCAGACCAATTGATGGTCGCACCTGTCCAATGCGTCTTGGAAGCGTCCTCTACGACAGGCTTCTCAGATTTGAATTGAAGACCATGCACCTGACGGGCTGCCAGGTCGCTCTTCTGGCACGCAAGCAGCAAAGACGATGCTGCGGCAACTGACATATAAAGTGTAAGCAGATTCCTCATAGCCGACTCATTATATTTCTCCCAAATCAACGAAGCCATAGCCGTCCGACGGAGAATCCGGATTCCCCACAAAACTCTGGCACAGATGTCCTTCAGGACATATTGTATAAATAACAGATACCGGGGCCAGATAATCCGTCCCCGGCAATTTCATCAAATCGGTATTCTTTTCCACTTCGTATATTTTTCTTGACACTTGCTGCTAAGTTAATAATTTTCGTGGAAATTGCAGCTTATGGCTGATGTTCAACAGATATCTCGACTGCGCACTTTGTGCTTTGCTCGGTATGACGGGGGGGGGTACGTCAGTCCTTTGAGGAATCTATAAAAACTAAATTCCTATTCTATCGTATCCGAAAGCGTGATTTTATCAACTAAAACAATTCCATTAGATGTTGTAGTATTCGATAAATTCCAGCTTACTTTATAATAACATCTTGCGTCCCAGGAGTAGTTTCCGTTCGGATGAAATACAAAGGTGCCTTCGCTTGAAGTGATAGTACCGCCTGATACATACTCAGCTAATTGAGTCATATCCTTATCATAGTAAACATATAGCCCCCACTCATTGACAGACATTCCATTTTTAGATAATGAGCCTTGCGGAATATGAACTTGAACTTCAGCAACAGTATGAGATACAGGTTTTGTAATATATATGTAGCAAGGGTTTGCTGTTTTTAATGTCTCACTTTTTCCACCCATTTTAAAATAGGCCCATCCATTATTGTTATTTGCTCCATTTACAATATTCCAGTCTCCATAAGTTGTTATTGAGCTATAACCACTTTGTCCTGCCAATTTAGTAGTTAAATCCAGAATAGTATATTCAGGCAATTTAGTTCCAGCTGCAGCTTGATTTATTGAAATGGACACATTATCAGCTCCAGTATATGACAATGTAATAGTCGCTGTCCTCTCTTCCGCTTGATCATTTGTTGCTACTTCGACACTAATCTTTCCTCCCGCTACAGACGGAACAGCCCATTCTTTAGAAGAAGATACATTCAAATCAATACCATCCTGAAGATTACGGATTGAATATGGTATTTCAACTATGCCACCTTCAGCTCCGACATCTTTAGTCATATCATCCTCTTCAACCTCAATTATTGGAGTATTATCATAAACTGCCGGTATAAATATAATTGAATTAATTCCTGTTGATGATGCATAAAAAGCAAATCCAGATGTTGAATTTTTTGCCAGATATCTAATTCCATCCGTTTCTCCAAGATTGTATGAAAGTATAAACGTATTGTCCATTAAAGGAGTAAATGACAATGTAGAAGCATCTGAGATATCTGAAACCATATTTGCAGTATTCTTCGCAGCAGAGATATATAAATCACCATTCGACAATACTATACCATTTTCCTTAGCATCAACTGACCACACGATTTCACTATATGGCGTATGATATTCAGTTTGACCGGAATAATCAGTCAATATGAAATAGTCTCTTCTATTCGAAGTCCCATTAGATTTTGAACTCATGGCATAATAAGTATCTTTATCCTTTACTGCAAGAACATAAGAACCTGATGCTATTTTAATTTGAGCAGTATCATACTTAAAACTCAATGTCTTGATCTTCCCGGCAGAGAATGCGACTGATTTTTCCTCAGGAATAGTAACCGATTTCTCATAACCGTTCACACTTATCTTCAATTCATCTCCAGATGAAGCCTCAAAAGGTTTCACTGCAATGTAGAAAGCCGCAGAAGCGCCATTTGCAATCGCCTCCGGATTCATTACATTAAGAGAAGCTGTGGAGCTGATATATGAAGCGCCGCTACCTGTATAAACCACTGGATTGGAAACGAAATCAACATAATAAGTACCCACAATATCTACAGGAGCAGTAAACGTTACATTGCTTACAGTCAATGGTTCGCCACTGTTGTTTGTAACCTTGATTTCAATTATGGATGTAAGGTGGTTCATCTGGATTGAAGGTATCTCATCAGAAGGCACATTCGTCGCTACACCATAAAGAGGACACGCAGAACCAGCCAAATGAGCCATACTGTTCAGTCCATTCTGAGTCTGGGACTTGCCTCCGACAGTAATATAGCCAGTCGTTGTGTTTGCTGGAGTCGTGATATATTTTGAGTATGGATAAAACGCATACCAATCATACGCATCATCCTCAAGCGCAGAAGCAAGAGTACCAGTGAAACGTCCCGATTCAAGATCAGCATCAGCGATTGTGAATGAACCGTCACTTACATATTCTTCAGTGCCTGTAGCTGCATGGAACAGATTGATTGCATCGCCAGAAGCCCATTTTGTTGCCAATCCGTCCAATGTAGTCTTGGTGTCAACTGAACCGGCACAGATCTCAAACGGAATGCCTTCATTGAAATTCTCATCGGAATCCACGATTTCCAAAGCGCAATTGGTAAGAGTGAAAGAGGCTGCCAGAATCACTCCCGAAGTAATAAAAGATCTTTTCATGATTGTCTGGGAGTTAGAAATTAAGAAAATCCTCACTGCCTTCATCGCGCACGAAATCATTGATTGACATTGTGCCGCTGCCGCTTTCGCAGAGTACACCTTCCGGACGGATGTCCAGGATTGTTGCTGACGGGCAGACGTAGGTCTTCCCATCAATGCAATGCTTGATTGTTTTCATAAGATATAGAATTTGTGATTTGATTGTAATGACGGCTGAGAACGGCCTTGCAGTCATCCTGACAGGACACTGTGGCCGAAGATAATTGGTGCGGTAAGGGATGGGAAGTAAACAGCAGGATTGAGGATATATTATATACAATCCCCCCCCCAAGAGTGAATTGGGAAGGCAGCAATTGAAAACAATATTGCTGTATTGAGACATCTTACTTACTTATGTTGGCGAAAATATAAATTTATAGTCGGAATTCCAACATTTGATGACATTTTACCTGTCAATTTTCTGCCATATGCCATTCCTATGGGAGTTAAACCTTCCACGCAGATCTTTCTCGAGACGCGGGAAAAGCCGCCCTATCTCACGACAGGGCGGCTTCACAATCAAATCACAACCGTTTCCGGTTATAAAAAAAAGTAAGTAAGATGTAAAAAATGCCTTTCGGCAATAAAACCGGGCACGATGTATCTCTGTTATAACCTAATTATCATATAGGTATTCAGCCAACACATTATACTGCGCCCGATATGACATACTTCCAACCATGTAGGCTATTCTACTGTTACAGAAATTTCCTTGAACCTGTATTGTGCAGTAGCCTTGAATATAACCTCAGATGAAGTTCCAGTCCAAGTGGAAAGATTTCCGGAATATGAATATGTTCCTGATTGTCCTGTTTGCAAAGACAATTTAGAAGGACCATTATTTGATGTGCCGGAAGCCGTACTGGTCAACTCGATTTTAGTGATATTACCGGTAGTCGAGGTGATTTTAATAATACCACCACTATATACTCTGACAGCCGTAGTGCCATCAATATATCCTTTGTCAGAATAAATAAGTATTCCGGATTTCTCTGCCTGCGTATCGCCACCGGAGCCAGACAGCCCTTCTCCGCTGAAATCGCTGACAACGAATTTTATACCTGTCTCCGGAGAGACAACAGATGAACTCTGCTTTACAGTTACAACGAGTGTCTGATCCAGTTCATCAGTGAATGTCAATGTTCCAAGTGTAACCACCCCGTCTTCTGATGCATTGTCAGCTTTTGCTTTTATTGTGATTGTCGTCTTGCCGTTGGCCGCCTCATAGGATTCATCAGTCCACTCACAGGCATCAGGAGAGAATGTAAAACCAGTATCATCAGAAGCATCTGCAACCCATCCGAAATCACTTGTCAGGGTGATTGAAGACTGGGATCCGGCAGCTGCATCCAATTCCAGCACTGTTCTTGACACATAGAAAACCGGAGCAAGCTGTTGCACTGTGACAGTCTTCACAATATCACCATAAGTAAGCGTAATCTCGCCGGTTCTCACGGCTGTCGTAGTATTCTTGGAAACGTTGAATGTCAGCTTTCCGTCCATATCTGAGACTTCTGTGACAATGGTGCCATCGCAAGTGGCAGACAAAGAAGTTCCTATGTCAGGATTTTCGATAGTATATTCCAGTTCCCCGGATGATACTCCTCTTGCACCTATCTCAGATAATTCACCGATGGAAATACTTGGTTTTGCAGTAGATGATATTGACACCTTGCCAAGACCGATATTGGAACCTTTGGTGAATGTCAATCGTATAAATCTGTATGATGCATCTATTTCATTTGAAGAATTGAATGAAAGAATAGAATTCTGTGCACCAGTGATATCAAATGACTCGATATCCGTATATTCGCCATTATCAACTGAGCCCTGCAGAATAATCTTCGATGCCGTAGACCCACCTATCATCTTCAGTCCAAATGAGACCTGCTTTGCAGGAGAGTCAAATTTTACCTGGACATAATCTCCGGTATCGTCCATCTTGGTCAGGTATGGTGAGTGGGTATTTGTATAATCAGAACCCAATCCATTTTGAGAAAGTCCTGCAGTATTCTTCCAGACAGCAGCACCA
Source organism: Candidatus Cryptobacteroides sp. (assembly GCA_051870255.1). GTDB lineage: Bacteria > Bacteroidota > Bacteroidia > Bacteroidales > UBA932 > Cryptobacteroides. Next base: position 5,363 of record JBJEBR010000057.1, on the reverse strand, counting down.
CCTTTCCCATCAATTTCCCAAGGCAACTCCACATAATCAGCGATTACTTTATCAAAATCAAACGAAAGCGTCTTGATATGGCCGGCAGGGAAATCAATGTCCTTGGTGAGTGTGAGTTCCTTCTGGTAACCGTTGACTGAGAGTGTCAGCTTTTCTCCGGAACTGGCTGTGAAAGGCTTGACGGCAATGTAGAATGTCGCAGATGAGTTTGAAGCGACAGGTTCTCCATTCTTTACTGCAAGGGAGGCAGTGCTGGATACATATGTGCTGCCGCGTTTCGTATAAACGACTGGAGAACCGGCATAATTGATATAATATGTACCGGCTATATCCTCTGTTCCAGTGAACGAAACACTGCTCACGGTCAATGGTTCAGCCGTTGTGTTCTTCACCTTGACGGCAAGGACGGACGCCAGATGCTTCATCAATATGCACGGGGCAGTATCACCTGCAGACACATTCGTGGCGACACCATACAACGGGCAGGTCTTCCCACAAAGGTGAGCCATGCTGTCATTCCCTTCCTGTGTCTGGGATGTTCCACCAATTGTCGTGAAGCCAAAGTTTTCCTGCGAGTCACCTGCCGGGGTCTTGTTGTATGAACTATATGGATAAAACGCATACCAATCATAGTTCGCATTTTCGAGTGCCTCGGAAAGGTTGCCGGAGAACCGGCCGACAGCAATGTCTTCTGCTGCCACTGTAAATTCATTGTCCGATATGTATGTGGTACTGCCCGATTCAGCATGGAATACATTGATGGCATCACCAGCCACCCATTTTGTTGAAAGGCCATCCACCTCGGTTTTGGTATCGGCAGAACCGGCATAGACTTCGAAAGGAATTCCCTCATTGAGCCCGGCATCGGCATTACCGGATTCCTTCGTACAATTGGTGAGAGTGAAAAAGGCTGCCAGAATCACTCCCGCATAGATAATAGACTTTTTCATGATACACGGAAGTTAAAATTCAAGAAAGCTGTCATCACCAGAATCCTGTATGAAATCATCGATTCCGACAGAACCGGTGAAATCGTCTCCACTACTGCAAAGGACACCCTCAGGGAGAATGTCCGTCACCAACACGGAAGGAGTCTCATACCCTCCCATCACAGACAAACAAGTGTTTCGTTCCATAATAATTTTTTCAATTCTATCAAGTTTCGCAAATGCCAATCTTGTATCAATTCATTCTAACTCAAGTATTTCAAGTGATAAGTTATTAAGGTCCTGATGGTTAATCCGCTTGCAAAACTTTTGCTATCGTACAAATCCTGCTTACGAGGACCTATCTCTAAAGGGGGATGACTAAAAAGCCCCCTATTATGTCATCTCGACCACGCACTTCGTGTTTCGCTCGACATGACAGACTTTTTAGTCACCCTCTCGTCAAATTCGGGGTTTCATTCGTCACCGTCGCCGAGGGGGCGGTGTTTGCTATTGGCTCTTCGCCACCGTCGCCACCGACGGATGATGTTCATTTAAAATTGATTACAATCGAATCGACATATCCGGCTCCCGACCCATTAGTTATAACAAAATACCTTGAAGAACCATCACAAGTAAAAGTATATACATTGTCATCCGTGGTTGGAGTTATCGAGGTTCCAGTTGTAGGATTAGCTGAAGAACCAACATAAACTGTGAGGTTTTGATTGGAGTCTGATGTATTATAAGTAATAACAATTGAAGATATATCTGCCGGCATCGAATCAGAATTATAAATTATTCCAGCTCCGTTGTCATGGTCACCAGCACGCCATTGTAATTTCTGACCATTTACATATATTTGCTGAATCATATACTTCAATCCTCCTAGAGTATACTCGGTAAATGCATTAGCTGTTCCATATGATGTATGGAAATTCGTTGTAGAAGAATTAATGGTTATAGGAGAAGGAACTATATCTCCAGCTGCCTGAGTCAAAGTGATAATCTTGTTTAAAGAAGCATCTGCTTCATGAGTAACCGTCAAAGTTGCCACACGATCAGCCCCTGTGTCATTTACACTATTAGGGGTCACTGTAATTGTTCCGTCCACCTTGCTAACTACAACAGCTGCCCACTCAATAGTTGATGGAGCAACAGTCCAACCGTTTTCACCTTCTGGATTGACAGTTACATTAACGACAAACGATTCACAATCATTTCTTGCCCATGTCTTGGATGTAGCTGAAAGAGCTAGTTTTGGGGCTTGGGGATCATATAAAGCAAACAGAGAAATTGCACCGGCATATTGAGCTAAATTTGATTTCTTACTAATCTGATCAGTGAAATTGGAAGTCGAATATGCTTTTATTGCCGTTTCTGCAGTGCCATATGAAATATATCTATTAGATGTAGATGATACTTTATAGCATTTGCTTTCTTCTATAAAAGTTGCTGTCCATGTTGTTGAGCTAGTAGAATTTGTATTTATTGTTGTACTGGAGGAATTACAGATATAGTTTCCTGAATTGTTAGAAAGAGTAAATCCTCCTTCAGCAGCCTTTGCAGTAAATACATATGATAAATCTGGATCTATTATTTTACCATCTACCACATTTAACTTACTTTTTGAAAGATTATTAGTGCCAGCATTGTTAATAAAGTAATATGTGCCCTCTATCCCATCTTTCAAGGCTAAAATATATTTTCCGTTATCTTCAAATGCACCATCTGTTTCTACCAAAGCATAAACTTGCTGAACATATTCCTTATTATAATTAAAATTAATCGTCTTAATCTTGCCAGCAGTGAAAGTGGCATCTTTTGTAAGGTTTATTTCTTTTTCGAGACCATTGACAGAAACGGTAAGAGTTTTGCCACTTGTAGCGGTGAACGGTTTGATGGCTATATAGAATGTAGCAGAAGCCTCGTTTGCAATTGCATCACCATCTGACACTGAAAGAGACGCCGTTGTGCTTACATAGCTTTCTCCACGACTTGTATATTTAACAGGACTCCCTGTAAAATCAATATAATAGGTTCCAACAATATCCTCTGTTCCTGTAAATGAGACAGAAGAAACAGTCAAGTCATTACCGCTATTGTTTGTAACGTTAATTTCAATAATGGAAGCCAAATGATTCATTGTAATGCTTGGAGTCGCATTGCTTTCAACACCCTTTGCTATACCATAAAGAGGACATACTTCTTTACAAAGATGAGCCATGCTGTCATTCCCTTCCTGTGTCTGGGATGTTCCACCAATTGTCGTGAAGCCAAAGTTTTCCTGCGAGTCACCTGCCGGGGTCTTGTTGTATGAACTATATGGATAAAACGCATACCAATCATAAGCACCTGCTTCAAGCGATGATGCCAAAGTGCCTTTGAACTTCTTGGAAGCAAGGTCTTCTTCTGCAATTGAGAAAGATCCATCGCTCACATAATCTGTACTACCAGCAACCGCATGGAAAAGGTTAATTTTATCCCCTGCTACCCAATTAGTGGCAAGTCCATCAACAGATGTTTTCGTATCAACCGATGAAGCACAGATTTCAAACGGAATCCCTACTTTAACAATTTCATCTGGATTGGAAATTTCCTTATTACATGATGAAAGTGCGAAAATGGCTGCCATTGCCGCACTGAATGCAAAAGATAATTTTTTCATATTGCCTCCATTTTTAGCATTCAAGGCCCTCCGAGTCGCGGCCAAATTCGTTAATCGACATATTAGTGCTTTGACATAACACGCCTTCCGGCCTGATGTCCAAAGTCATACATGACGGTGCCTCGTAGGTCACCAGTTTTGCATCTTTTTGTTTCATAATTGATTGGTATTTATTAAACATTAACATTGATTGACACGACAACAGAACCGGAGGCTTGTGGCTTCCGGGGATTGGATGATTGGTGAACGGGGAATTTCGGGCTTGCCGGATGATTCGGCGTAGGGTGCCACCTCTTTCGGATTGACATTGCCGTCAAGTCCGAGACAGGAATTAAGACAGATATATACCCCCCCCCCAGAAAGACTTCCGGAGAGAGAGACTAAATCCCTTATTTACACAGATAGACATTTTTCCCTTTTCCCTGCGAAAATAGACATATAAATAGGAATTTGCAAGTAAAATTTAAGTTTCAATAAAATTTTAACATTTAAGGCACGGCAAAATCAGGAATTACCAACATTATTTTGTCCGATTGCCTTCCCGCCCCTCCCAACTGCCCCCATCAAACCGCCCCACACAACCGCACAACCGCATATTTCCCTGATTCAGCACAGGTTACAATTTCCATCAAGTCAAAACCCACCCCCACTGCCATTCCCAAAGCACCCCCAACTACCAGCCCCAAAGCACGACTATACCCATTCCAAGCAGCCCCGCCCCAATTGTCATTCCGAGCGAACACCGCCCCAAATGTCATTCTGAGGAGCAAAGCGACGAAGAATCTGCGGATATTGACGCTCTTTCCCGCAGATCCCTCACATCCGTTCGGGATGACAATGGGGCGTCATTCCATGCAACGCCTCCCCAAGTCACTCCATGCAGCACGGCCCCCCTGTCATTCTGAGGAGCGAAGCGACGAAGAATCTGCGGGTAACAACGCCTCCCCCTGTCATGTCGAACAAAGTGAGACATCTCTTTCCTGTCACGGCAAACAAAAGCATCACCTGTAACCGCCTTCGCCCGCAGATCCCTCACATCCGTTCGGGATGACAGCCTTACGGGATTGTCGCACTGATTTCTTTCAGGAGGCTCGGGATGACAGCCCTACGGGATTGTCGTACTGACTATTTCCTGTCACGGTCTCGGATTCCGCCGGAATTTGTTCCATTTTGCAGCAAAATCAGACAAATTTTCATTGATGATTCGGACTCTCACATTGATAGAAGGCCGATTTATGCAATTAGCCGTGTATTTTTTCGGTACACGGATAATACTTCCGTACTTTGCATCCATGAACGATAAACGATGATTCTTATGGATACAGAAATTCAGGACAGAAGGACGGGATATGCCAACCTCACCAACGACTACATGTTCAAACGGCTCTTCGGCAGCGAGGACTGCAAGGAAATACTAATCGCATTCCTCCGCAGGGTCATACCCGGGGCGGACATCACAGACGTGAGGTTCAACGACAAGGAGTTCCTCGGAATGACCGAGGAGGACAGCAGGGTGATAGTCGACATCTCATGCATCACGAGCGACGGGAGCCATTTCATCGTCGAGATGCAGAAGGCAAGCCAGGCCTGGTTCAGGGACAGGGCCATCTTCTACACCAGCTATCCCATCATGGGGCAGAAGGCAATGGCACGCGAGGAGTTCAGGAGGAAGCATCACGACGACAGGAGGTTCAGGTGGAATTTCTGCCTCTCACCCGTCAGGCTCATCGCAATCGCAAACTTCAGGATTGACCACGGGCCGATGTGGC
>JBJEBR010000056.1:0-36711 GCA_051870255.1 Candidatus Cryptobacteroides sp. | reverse complement strand
CTCCCGTGCCAGTTGCATCTCACTTTGTCAATATGTACTTCTTCGGATGCTTACAGGGTAAGAACGTCAGCGGCCGGCGACTTTTTCGAAGGCGTCGGAGCGCTTGAGGACGAAATTGGATCCGAGGTATTTGGTCCTGACCTCGTCGTCAGCGGCAAGCGCCTCAGGAGTACCGCTCTGCAGAATATTCCCCTCATACAGCAGATAAGCCCTGTCTATGATTGCCAATGTCTCGCCGACATTGTGGTCGGTGATGATGACCCCGATGTTCTTGTATTTCAATTTCGCGATGATATGCTGGATATCCTCGACCGCAATCGGGTCCACACCGGCGAAAGGCTCGTCAAGCAGGATGAACTTCGGGTCGATGGCAAGGGCACGCGCAATCTCGCAACGCCTCCTCTCGCCTCCTGACAACTGTATTCCCTTGCTTTTGCGCACCTTGTGGAGATTGAACTCGTCGAGGAGTTCCTCCAGCCTCTCCTTGCGCTGGGCCTTTGTAAACTGCTTGGACATTTCCATCACGGACATCAGATTGTCCTCGACACTCAGATGCCTGAAAACGGATGCCTCCTGGGCGAGATAACCGACGCCCTTCTGAGCCCTCTTGAACATAGGAAGGGATGTGATATCCTCGTCATCAAGGAAAATCCTACCGGCATTGGGCACAATCAAGCCCGTAATCATATAGAAACTCGTAGTTTTCCCCGCGCCGTTCGGGCCGAGGAAGCCCACTATCTCCCCCTGTTCGACCTCCATTGACACTCCTTTCACTACTGTTCTCGGGCCGTATTTCTTTACAAGGTTCTCACATCTAAGTTTCATGTTTGTTATAAATGCTATATATCCACAAAGCGGGATTGTTTTGTTTCTATTTAATGTCAAGTCCGAGGTCCTTCACAAGATTCTTGACCTCCTCGTTCTTGGAAATCAGTTCCTTTGCCTGCTCCCCGGGCATATATGCGGTCTTGGGAGCCTGAGGGTCGTCAGGGACTATGGAAACCCTGAGGAGCACCTTCGTTGAGCCGACTATGCCTCTGTAGCGTCCCTCAAGTTCGTGAAGCAGCTTGGATTCCACCCAGTCTTTCTGGGCCTGGTTCACCACCCTGAATGTCACCGTCTTGGAATCTCCGTCCTGCTCTATCGTCAGCGAGGAGCTGGAAAGCATGCTCGAAAGCCGAGGCTTGTCCGAATATGCTTCGGCGAGGGCCGGCCATCTTGATTTGAGTATGTCATCCGACGGGGCAGAATCAGAGGCCGCGACATCATTCCGTGCCGACGGCCCTTCCTGTCCGTCGTCAAGGACGGCTTTCATTGAAAGGGCTGAAGAACCCGGTCTGGATGCGCGTGCGCGGCGCTCCCGAGGCTGGGCAGCCTCCTGGGCAGGAAGTGCAGGATTGGAGGTCCCGGCAGGATCCTGGACAGGCTGAGATGGCTGGGCCGCAGGTTGGACTGTTGGCTGAACTGTAGGCTGAACTGCAGGCTGGGCTGTTGGCTGGACAGCAGGTTGCACCACAGGCTGGGCCGCTGCCGGCTGCGGTGCAGGAGTCGGACGTGAGGCGGGAGCTGCAGGCTGAGCCACGGCAGGCTGGACTGCAGGAGCCTTGGACAGGAAACTCAGACGCATCAGCGCGAACTCTATATGCAGGCGTGGATTCACGCTCGCCCTGTAGCCAGACTCGCATTTGGTCGTGATGTCAAGGGCTTCATATAGGAACTGGAGTGAACATTTCTCCGCCTGCTCCCTGTATTTCCTCTTGAGTGAATCAGGAAGTTCGAGCAATGCGTCAAGTCCGCCGCTCTTGCTCACGATCAAATCCCTGAAATGCGAAGACAGGGCGGCCACGAAATGCAGGGCGTTGAAACCCTTGGCAAGTATCTCGTCGAAAGTCAGCAGGGCTGACGGATAATCGCCCCGCAGGAAAGCATCCACGAGGGAGAAACTGTACTCATAGTCAAGGACGTTCAGATTACGCAGGACATCCTGATATTTTACGTCGGTACCGCAGAATGCCACGGTCTGGTCGAATATCGTGAGCGCATCCCTCATTGCCCCGTCAGCCTTGTGGGCTATCACATGCAGTGACTCGTCATCTATGGTGACATTCTCCTTCTGCGCCACCATCCTGAGGTTCCTCACGATATTTTCAACGGTGATGCGGTTGAAATCGTATGTCTGGCACCTCGAAAGTATGGTCGGGAGAATCTTGTGCTTCTCCGTGGTGGCAAGTATGAAGATGGCATGGGCCGGGGGTTCCTCCAATGTCTTGAGGAAGGCATTGAAAGCCGCCTGGGAAAGCATATGCACCTCATCTATTATATATACGCTGTATTTGCCTACCTGAGGCGGTATGCGGACCTGGTCCATCAGGTTCTTGATATCCTCGACTCCGTTGTTGGATGCGGCATCAAGTTCATGGATGCAGTACGAACGGCCTTCCGCGAAAGATATGCAGGACTCGCACTCTCCGCATGGCTCCATGTCCGGCGAAGGATTGGAGCAGTTTATCATCTTGGCGAAGATTCTTGCCGTGGTGGTCTTGCCCACCCCTCTCGGGCCGCAGAAAAGATAGGCATGGGCAAGCTGTCCCCTCAGGATGGAATTCTTGAGGGTCTGGGCTATATTGTCCTGTCCAATCAGGGTTCCGAACGAGTCCGGACGGTATTTTCGTGCAGATACAATGTATTGTGACATAATTTTCCTTTTTCTGTCATGAAAAGGCAAACTTACGCAAAATCTTTCGTTTTTTGGTTCCTTTGGACAGGAAATTGTATCTTTGCGGCGTTTTGGACACAAATGACATCAGAACAATGAAACACATCAGAAGAATCATCACATCCATCGTATGCGCAGTGGCAGCATCGGCAATGATGCCGGTGACGGCTGACGCCCAGGCCCAGATCAACACAAAGAAAGTGAAGATCAGCGATTTCACCCAGAAGACCACCAAGGTGGTGATGTCAGGCAACGCATTCCTTGACAACGCATTGAAGGAGGAGGTCTCCGCAAGATGGAGGATATCCCCGTATGAATTCTGCTCATTGCAGGAATTCGAGGAACTGAAAAGCAGCGATGACTATTATTTCCTGATTCCGACGAAAGGACAGTTCCGCAAGGAAGAGGAACCAGGCCTGCAATTCCTCACCCTTGTGAAAGGCGGGAAGAAAGCGGAGAACAGCATAGACGACATGCTTGAAATCGTTTCAATGCCACTCTGCTCGGCAGACTCTCCTTCCGGAAGGGAGTTGGTGGTATTGGCAGCATATCTCGACATCATCCAGGACTATACCCTGGAATCGATGGAAAAAGACATCAGCGCATATTCCGGGATCTCCAACTTCTGCCTCAACCTTGCCAAGACCAAGGATATGATGATTGTGTTCGCGGAATGTGACCTCAGCGACGAGGTGGACGAGGATTTCCGTGACAACCTCCCTGGAGAGGACCTGGAAATCATGGATGAGGACGACGCCGACGACCTCATAATCAGCCAGGCCGAGGACGCCATAGTCAGCTATGTGGCGGCTCCTACCGACCCTAAGAGCGGTTCATATTGCTACAAGCTGCTGATCGACACCGCCAACCACAAGCTGTACTATTACCGCAAGCACAGGATTTCCAAGAAATTCGGTGCCGGCTTCCTCAAGGAGGACATCAGAAGGATTGCGACGTCCCGCTAAACTTGACAAGGGTATGATAGTCGGAACAGCGGATTGCGGAATAAGATATGCAGTCAGGCGCAGCTCGTCCTCGGTGGGCTACTGCGCCCTGAGCATCAAGTGCGGGACAAGGGACGAAGAAGGCTTCCACAGCGGCATCGCCCATTTCGCGGAACACACGATCTTCAAGGGTACGAGCCGCAGAAGTGCCTCCGTGATAAACAGTTACCTCGACAGGCTCGGAGGAGAGCTGAATGCCTTCACGACCAAGGAGGAGATTGTATTCCATGCCACAGTCCTGAAGGAGGATCTCGGCAGGGCCGCATCACTGCTGTTCGAGCTGGCGACAAGCCCTTCATTTCCAGAGAACGAACTCGGAAAGGAAAAATGCGTCGTCATAGACGAAATCAATTCATACAAGGACAGTCCCTCGGAAGACATATATGACAAGTTCGAGGAACTTCTTTTCCAGGGTCATCCCCTCAGCAAGCCCATCCTCGGCACGGCCACATCGGTCAGGAGGATCACAAGGGATGAACTCGTGAGGTTCGTAAAGGAGAAATTCATCCCCGGAAGGATGGCTTTCACAGTTGTCGCGGACATTGACGAGCAGAGGATGGAGAAGGAGGTACTGAAACTGGCAGGCAAGTATTTCAAGGGAAATGCCGTGGAATGTTCCGGCAGCCAGGGCGAGGTGGACTGTGCCATGAATCCCTGCAAGGAGGGGACGACGGGAGCACAGATGCCTGTTTTCGAGGGGAATGCCCCGTTCGACAAGACGGCCAACAAACGGAACCATCAGGCCAACTGCATCCTGGGGGCGATGGCCCCTTCGCTGTACATGCACAGGGAAAGGCTCGCGACGGTGCTTCTCTGCAACATACTCGGAGGCCCTGCATCCAATTCCATCCTCAATTCAGTCCTGCGCGAGAAGAACGGATGGGTATATGGGGTGGAATGTTCATATACCCAATATGCGGACACAGGCATAGCCGCCATAAGCATAGGATGCGACAAGGACAATCTTGACAAATGTATCAGGGAAGTGGAGAAGGAACTGGAGAAGCTTCAGGCTGAACCTCTTTCCGACAGGAAGCTGCGTGCGGCCAAGAAACAGCTTCTCGGCCAGCTTGCCATAAGTTCGGACAACGGGGAGACCCAATGTCTGTCGATGGGCAAGGGGCTGATGGATTACGGCAGGGTGACCGACGATGCCAGGACAAAGGAGCTCGTGGAGGGAATCACGGCTGAGGATGTGAGGGAAATGGCCTGCAGGATCTTCGACAGGAACAGGATGTCAAGACTCATATACATATAATATCATGACGGAAGAAATCTACGGCTACATCGAGAATCACCTTCCACCCTGTGACGAGGCTCTGGAATGGGTGACAAAACAGACCCACATCAGGACCAACCATGCGAGAATGCTGTCCGGAAAGATACAGGGGCAGTTACTGAAGATGCTGGTGGAAATGACCGGAGCATCCCGTATTCTTGAGCTTGGCACATTCACCGGCTTCTCATCCATCTGCCTCGCCTCCGCTCTTCCCGATGGCGGCCACCTCGACACATTGGAACTGAACGACGAACTGGAGGATGTCATCCTCGAAGGTTTCGAACGGGCCGGCCTTGCGGACAAGATCACCTTGCACATCGGCGACTGCAAACAGACATTGAAACGATTCCGCCTGGAGGCAGGCCTGCCGGATGGCGACGATACCGCACCATCAAAGCAAGACGGATGGAAGCCGTACGACATCGTATATATGGATGCGAACAAACGGGAATACAACGAATATTACGAACTCGTCTTCGACATGGTCCGTCCGGGAGGGCTCATCCTCGCCGACAATGTGCTTTGGGACGGGAAAGTCTGCATGGATCCTCTCCCACAGGACAAACAGACCGTTTCCATAGCCCGTTTCAATGACATGATAGCCTCCGACACACGCGTGGAATCCGTAATCCTCCCACTGCGCGACGGTCTTACCATCATCCGCAAAAAATAATCCCGCAGGCTATTGCCTTGTGATATGGGCTCCGAGGGCGTTGAGGCGTAGGTCTATGTCTTCGTAACCTCGGTCAATCTGGTCTATGTTGCTGATTATGCTGGTGCCCTTTGCGGACATCGCGGCAATCAGAAGGGCGATTCCCGCACGGATGTCCGGGGATGACATCTGGCCGGCACGGAGCCTGTAGTTGTGATCGTGTCCGATTACGACGGCCCTGTGTGGGTCACAGAGGATTATCTGCGCTCCCATGTCTATGAGCTTGTCCACGAAGAACAGCCTGCTTTCGAACATCTTCTGGTGAATCAGAACGCTTCCCCGGCATTGGGTCGCAACCACGAGCATGACGCTCAGGAGGTCCGGGGTGAGACCTGGCCAAGGAGCATCAGCAAGCGTCATTATGGAACCGTCGAGGAAAGATTCTATCACATAGCTCTCCTGCTCCGGCACGAAGATGTCGTCGCCTCTCTGTTCGAGCTGGACGCCAAGGCGGCGGAACGATTCAGGAATGATGCCGAGATTCCCGTAGGATACATCCTTTATCGTTATGCTGCTTCGGTTCAGGGCTGCCATCCCGATGAATGAGCCGACCTCGATCATGTCCGGAAGTATCCTGTGACTTGTCCCCGACAGTCTGGTCACTCCCTTGATCCTCAACATATTGGAGCCGATTCCATCTATCTTTGCACCCATTGAGACAAGCATCCTGCTCAGTTGCTGTATATATGGTTCACAGGCTGCATTGTAGATGGTGGTCTCCCCTTCCGCGAGGACCGAAGCCATCAGGATGTTGGCGGTTCCCGTCACGGAAGCCTCGTCGAGAAGCATATAGCATCCCTTCAGGCGGCTGTCATGCGGCAGATGCAGGAAAAAGGCCTTCTTCTGGGCATCATAGTCCTGGATGGCACCGAGTTTCATCATTCCAAGGATATGGGTGTCCACCCTGCGGCGGCCTATCTTGTCTCCGCCGGGCTTAGGGAAATATGCCTTCCCGAAACGCGCCAGAAGCGGACCCACGACCATCACTGAACCGCGCAGCTGGGCACATTTGGCCACGAAATCAGAGCTTGATATGTAGTCGGTGTCTATATTGTCGGCCTTGAAGGAATATACTCCCTTGTCCTGTCGCGTGACCTTCACCCCCATGCCTTCGAGCAGGAGGATGAGATTCTTGACATCGAGGATTTCCGGCACGTTGGAGATCGTGACCTCCTCGTCCGTCAGCAGCACGGCGCTGATTACTTCCAAAGCCTCGTTCTTGGCTCCCTGAGGTCTGATCGCTCCGCTGAGCTTGCAGCCTCCTTCCACTACAAAAGATCCCATATCATTCTGATTTCTATACAAAACTTCCCGACAGTCAACCTATATGTGGTCAACCTCTGGTTTCAATTCTATGTCGAACTTCGTCCTGACGGACTCGACTATCCGGCGCTCAAGGCCGATTATCTCCTCCGGATATGCCTCTCCGGTGTAATTCACGATTACGAGGGGCTGCTTGTCATATACTGCCGCTCCACCCATTCGGCGTCCCTTCCATCCGCACTGCTCTATGAGCCAGGCAGCAGGTATCTTCACCTGGCCGTCTTCAAGGTCGTAATGAGGGACATTCTCGTTTGCAGATGCGATTCTTTCATATACATCCCTGCCCACTACAGGATTCTTGAAGAAGCTGCCAGCGCTTCCAAGGACCTTAGGGTCAGGCAGTTTAGAATTCCTTATCCCGGTCACGACCTTCCTCACGAGCGACGGGGTCAGCTCGGTGCCCTGTGGCAAGGCTTCCTCCACTGCCTGCCTGATGTGCCCGTAGTCGAGCCTCGGCGCAGGTTCGGCGGAAAGATTGAAGACCACATGGGTGACAATATAGCGTCCCTTGAAGTCCGGGCGCTTGAATACAGAGTCACGATAGCCGTAGAGGCATTCCGCATTGTCGAAATGCACGAATTCCTCTTCCTGGAGGTCGTAGCAATATACAGTGCGGATGACATCCTTGACCTCCACTCCGTACGCACCGATGTTCTGCACTGCGGAGGCTCCGACTTCCCCCGGTATGCCGGAGAGATTCTCAAGCCCCCAGAGTCCGTTGTCACAGGCCCACGAGCAAAGGCCGTCGAACACCACTCCGGAGCCTACTGAGACAAGACCGTCCCCGAGGGGTTCGATGAAGCTGATCCGGGAATGAAGGACAGTCCCCTTGAAATCGCCTGTGAAAAGCAGGTTGCTGCCCGCACCTATGTGCAGAAGCGGCCTCGGCAGACCTTCCAGGTCGAGGTCCACCAGGTCCGCTACCGAATCATATTCCACAAAAGCCCTTGCCGTCACCTTCATTCGGAAGGTGTTCAGCTTGCTCAGGTCCTTGTAATACTCAGTAGTGTACATTTCAGATGTATTTGGTTATCCTATTTCAGCTCCGTTGGCGAGGGTCTCGGCAGGGGTCACGAAGCGCATCTTGCCGTCATTCTGGCGGGCCATCAGGATCATTCCCTTTGACTCGATTCCACGGATCTTTCGCGGTGCGAGGTTGGCGAGGATGCAGATTTGCTTCCCGACCATATCTTCAGGAGAATATTGCTCTGCAATGCCTGAGACGATTACCCTCCTGTCGATTCCTGTGTCTATGGTTAGTTTCAGGAGCTTGTCGGTCTTAGGAACGCGCTCAGCCTCAAGCACTGTGGCGGTGCGGATGTCCATCTTCTCGAAGTCCTCGAATGTACATTCATCCTTCTGAGGTGTAACCTGCTTTGCGGCCTCTGCCTTTGCAGCAGCCTCACGCTCCGCACGGATGGTGTTGAGACGGTTTATCTGGGCTTCAACGACCTCGTCCTCAATCTTGTTGAAAAGGAGTTCCGGCTGGTTGAGCTGATGTCCGGCAGGGAGAATCGAGGAGTCGCCTAGCTGGGACCAGCGGAGGATAGATTTCTCCACGCAGCCTTCGGCCTTGGTCGAAATGACAGATGAGCCTTCGGCCTTGGTCGAAATCAACGGGGTGGTATGGAGGGCACGGCCGTCGCCAGCTTTGTACATGTTGATATCGACACATCCCTCTTCTCCGCAGCGATGGTCCTTGCCTGCATCTACGCCAACATTCAGGATGCTGCGAAGTTTCTCGGATGAGAACGGAAGGAACGGCTCGAAAGCGATTGCAAGCGAAGCGCAAATCTGGAGGGACACATTCAGGATGGATGCCGTCCTTTCCATGTCTGTCTTCGCAACCTTCCAAGGCTCGGTGTCAGTGAGATACTTGTTACCCAGACGGGCTATGTTCATTGCCTCCTTCAGGGCCTCGCGGAACTTGTAGCCGTCAAGGTATTTCTCCATCGCCTCCCTGATAGGGCGGATCTGAGAAAGAGTCTCTGCATCAATGACTTCAGGTTTGAGATCAGCAGGAACCTTGCCCTCGAAATATTTGTGTGTAAGCACGACGGCACGGTTCACGAAGTTGCCGAAGATCGCCACGAGCTCGCTGTTGTTGCGGGCCTGGAAATCCTTCCATGAGAAATCGTTGTCCTTGGTCTCCGGGGCATTGGCAGTCAGTACATAGCGAAGGACATCCTCCTGTCCAGGGAACTGCTCGAGATATTCGTTGAGCCATACGGCCCATCCCCTTGAAGTGGATATCTTGTCCCCTTCGAGGTTCAGGAATTCGTTCGCAGGGACATTGTCAGGAAGAATGTAGCTGCCGTCAGCCTTCAGCATGGACGGGAACACGATGCAGTGAAATACGATATTGTCCTTTCCGATGAAATGCACGAGCTTGGTTTCTTCGTCCTTCCACCATTTGGTCCAGGACTGAGGCAGAAGCTCCTGGGTGTTGGAAATATATCCTATAGGTGCGTCGAACCACACATAGAGCACCTTGCCCTCCGCACCCTCGACAGGCACAGGTACGCCCCAGTCAAGGTCACGGCTCACCGCACGCGGCTGCAGTCCGCCGTCAATCCAGCTTTTGCACTGTCCATATACATTGCTCCTCCACTCCTTGTGACCGTTGAGAATCCAGTCAGAAAGCCATGATTCGTACTGGTCCAGAGGAAGATACCAATGTTTGGTCTTCTTCTTCACGAGAGGGCTTCCGCTGAGGGATGATTTCGGGTTGATGAGCTCGTCCGGGCTGAGGGTCGCCCCGCATTTCTCGCACTGGTCGCCATAGGCACCCTCTGCACCGCAGCGCGGGCAGGTACCTGTGATGTAACGGTCTGCGAGGAATGTCTTCGCCTCTTCGTCATAATACTGTTCGCTCTCCTTCTCGATGAACTTGCCTTCGTCATAGAGTTTGCGGAAGAAAGCGGAAGCATTCTTTGCATGGACGGCAGAGGAAGTCCTCGAATAGATGTCGAAATTGATTCCAAGTCCGGTGAATGATTCCTTTATTATATTGTGGTATCTGTCCACTATGTCCTGAGGGGTGCAGCCTTCCTTCCTCGCCTTGATGGTGATCGGCACTCCGTGTTCGTCGGAACCGCAGATGTAAAGCACATCATCTCCCTTCATCCTGAGATACCTGACATATATGTCCGCAGGGACATAGACTCCTGCCAGATGGCCGATATGCACGGGGCCGTTGGCATAAGGCAGGGCGCAGGTCACAAGGGTTCTTTTGTAGTTCTTGTTGTTTTCCATTGTATTATAATTTAATCATTTATCAACTCCTAACATCTATTTTCGTATGAGACATCGCTCTAAACACGCCCAAGTTCGTTGTTGAGCCGGGTACGGGCCTTGTTGTATTCCCCTATCTCCGCCATGATTGCCTCCTGCTCACCGGGGTCTTCAGTCTTTCCGAGCCTGTCGGTCAATGTCC
The DNA here is from genome assembly GCA_051870255.1 of Candidatus Cryptobacteroides sp. Lineage (GTDB taxonomy): Bacteria > Bacteroidota > Bacteroidia > Bacteroidales > UBA932 > Cryptobacteroides. The sequence continues at coordinate 26,241 of JBJEBR010000056.1, read as the reverse complement.
TTAGCACCAGCTCGATTTTCTTGCACTGATAGGCCATCAGCGTCTTGGGTATGTATATGACCAGCTTCGTGGATACGGCCGTGAGAGACTTCTCATAGTTGCTCACGGTTATCTGGTATTTCTCTATGAGCAGGTCCTTTGCCACCGCAGCGATTTCCTCATCCGTGCTGTTCAGAAGCCTCGTCTGAATCTGAGACTGCGTCAGCCCTTCCTCATATAGCTGGAAATATTCGTCGTAAACCTTTCTGTATGACTGATTTGCAAAATCAGCATCATCTTCGGCGAGCGTGGCGTCGATGAAACCTGCCACAGTCTCCGTCACACCCTGCACATAATATTTCGAATCCCTGTCGAAATCAAGGGTTGAACATCCTTCCTCGAGGATGAAGCCCAGAAGTTCCTTCTCGCAAGGGGCGAGATATGGTTCATTGAGCACTATGGGAGAGCCTTCTGCCTGAGTGACGGGAACAGGCTCCGCGTCTGGCATGACCTGCTCCGGACCATCCTGACGGGGACCCGGTTCCTGGCGGACGGTACCTGCACGCATCCGCTCCCTCTCCTTCTGCTTCTGCTCCGCAAGTATCATCCCTGTCCGGGAATTGTTGATCCTGTCGAGTATCAGCCTTTCGTCAATCTCGAATTTCGCCGCGGACGAACGGACATACATCGCACGGACCACCGCATCAGGGATGAGAGCTATGGTATCCGCTATGTCATTTATGAGTTCCGCCCTCCTGAGGGGATCGTTGCCGGCCTCCCCTAAAAGCATGTCGGTCTTGAAGCCTATGAAATCCTGCTCATGGGCATATATGTATTCCTGAACCTGGTCCAGGGTATGAGCCTTTGCGAAATCGTCAGGGTCCTGGCCGTCAGGCAGAAGCACCACCTTCACATTCATCCCCTCCTTCAGTACGAGCCCGATTCCGCGCAGGGCGGCATGTATCCCGGCACCGTCACCGTCGTATATTATGGTGACATTGTTCGTAAACTTCTTGATAAGGCGTATCTGCCCCGGAGTCAACGATGTTCCGCTTGAGGCCACCACATTGGTAATGCCTAGCTGGTGCATCGAGAGCACATCCAGATAACCCTCGACGAGGATGCACTTGTCCTTTCTCGCAATCTCGTTCTTGGCGAAATATATTCCGTAGAGAGAATTGCTCTTTACATAGATTTCGGTCTCAGGGGAGTTGACATATTTGGCAACTGTCTTGTCCGTCTTCAGGGTCCTTCCACCGAAGGCTACGACCCTGCCGCTGACCGAATGAATCGGGAAAATCACCCTGTCATAGAAACGGTCGGCCAACCTGCCGTCATCATATTTTATGGAAAGGCCTGTTTCAACAAGAAATTCCTCCTTGAAACCGGCCGTCCTCGCCGCATCGGAAAGTTCCTTCCTGCTGGCAGGCGCCCATCCGAGACCGAATTTGCGGATTGTCTCGTCCTCGAGTTTGCGGCTCTTGAAGTAGGCATATCCTATGGCGCGTCCCTCCGCCTTCCCAAGGCTCTCCTGAAAGAATCTTGCCGCGAAATCGGACACCAGCATCAGGCTCTCGTTCCTCTGGCGCTGGGCGATGTCCTCTGCGCTTTCTTCCTTCTCGACCACCTCGATATGGTATTTGGAGGCGAGATATTTCAGGGCCTCGACATAGGAAAGGCTCTCGTGTTCCATCACGAAGCCCACGGCAGTGCCGGACTTGCCGCAGCCGAAACATTTGTATATGCCCTTGGATGGAGACACCGAGAAAGAAGGGGTCTTCTCGTTGTGAAAAGGACAGCAGGCGATATAGTTCGCCCCCCTCCTCTTCAGAGTCACGAAGTCCCCGACTACATCCACAATCTGCGCTGTGTCAAGTATTTTGTCGACCGTCTCCTTAGGTATCATTCGGGCTATCTGCGGAAAATATCAGTCAACCTTCTGATAATCAACATCCTTTGCATCATCCTTGAAAGAGTGCTCCTTTTTCTTGGGAGCCTCTTCCATACGATGTATCTCATATTCATCCATGGCCTTCTTCATCTTCCAGGACGAAATGAGCTCCGACACTCCATATACAAGCAGGGCTGCCCCCGCAATGATGCTTATCCAGGCCTTTACGAACACCGGGTTGCAGAGCAGGAACACTCCTGCCAATGACACGAGCAAAGGCATGCAGAATGAGAACCAGCCAACCCCGAGCACCCTGTTGGCGCTGAAAAGAGCCACGATCTGGAATATTCCGAAAGCAAGGAGCACGAAGCCGAGCAGATATACGAAAAGGTCGGCAAAGAAAGAGTTGAACACGAACAAAGCAGTACCAAGGATGACATCGAAAATTGCATTCACTATCATCAGAGGCAAGGTGCTGTCATTCCTCCTTCTGATTCCCACGACAAGCGAGACTACGCCCGAAGCTATCACGAATGCGGCTATCACCTTGACCACGGCGTTCATGGCCCTGTCACCGGCAGCTATCATCACAATACCTGTCACGATTGCGATTATGGCCCTTATGGGACCGTTGAATTTGTTGTTATATCCAAATGTAATCATATGGTTGTTGTTTCAATATTGTACGGATTTGGCACAAACCACAAAATTATGAATTTTTTTGCTAATTTCGCGCCCGTTTACCGACAGAATGATGGCAGTTCAGAGAAGAATATTATATGACAACCATAACCATAGCCAATTCTCTTTCGACGGGAAAAGGACATCGGTGATGGAAGCTGCATCGGAGGCAGCGGAAAAAGGACTCGGAGGACTCTGTTTCACAGACCATTGCGATTTTTTTGTCCCGCCGATGAAAGCTAAGCACGAGAATCTGGTCCCGGAAGTATTCGACGTAGAGGCACAGCAGGAGGAAATCAGGAAGGTCAGGAGCGGCTTCCGCAATACTGACATTTTCAAGGGAGTTGAAATCGGGCTTTACAGGGACTGCCGCGACAAGATACGCACATTCCTGTCCGGTCATTCATTCGACCAGGTCACAGCCTCAGTCCACTACATTGACGGGACCGACCCGTTCTATGGGGGATATTACGAGGGGAAGGACTGGAAACAGGCGTACGGACACTATCTCGAAACCCTGTATGAAGAAATGAGGTGGCTGGAAGACTTTGATGTAATGGGACATTATGACTATGTCGCCCGATATGCCCCATATCCCCAGGCAAGCATCCTCTACAAAGATTTCAGCGACATCCTCGACGAGATGCTGACATATCTCGTCCACGAAGGGAAAGCTTTGGAAATCAATACAAAGAGCTATCAGGATTATAACGGGCGCACTCCTGTCCTGGACACGGACATCCTGCTGCGCTACAAGGAGAAGGGAGGGGAAATCATCAGCCTCGGTTCGGACTCACACGACCCGTTCAGGGTCGGCAAGGATTTCGACCGCTTCGCAGACCTGCTGGAATCACTCGGATTCCGTTACATCGCGCATTACGAGAACCGTCATCTTGTACAGACCAGGCTCTAGGGCTCAAGATCTGACAGAAAAAAGAAACACCGCAACCCCCAAAGTTGGAATCGCGGTGTAATCCAAATGTCTCGACAACGCACTTCGTGCTTCGCTCGATATGACAGGCTTTTTGGCCAGCCTCACAATAATACGTCAGAACGGGAGATCCTCGTCTGCAGGAGAGGACATGTCGTCAGCCCCTGGAAGCGGAGCTCCTGTAGGAGCGGAATAGTTTCCGGCAGATGCCGCATAGTCATTGCGGGAAACAGACGGTGCAGGAGCGCCCATATAGCCGGCTCCTCCTGCCACAGCACCTGCTGCATAGTCCGAATAGCCCTGAGCGGTGGCAGGCTCGATACGCCAGGCCCTCACGTCAGTGTACCATCGTCCGTTGTACTCGCGGCTGCTCAGGTTGAAGGACACCTTCACCCTGTCGCCTACCTTGTATCTGTCCAGGTCCTTTACCTTGTCGTCACCCCAGACATTCATGCAGATCTGGGTCGGGAAGCTGCCTTCCTGATACTCAAGGATGAATTCCTGCTTTGACCATGCACCCCTTGAGGAGTTGCCGGTCTGGACATTGAGCTTGCGGGCAATCCTGCCCTCGATTTCCATTGCCATGATGCAGTCGTTCAAGAGGACTGTTATTTCTTCTTGTCCTCTTTCGGAACGAACTTGCCGACCTTGAGAACCTCAACCTCGAAGATGAGGGTGGAGTTTGGAGCGATGTTGCGGTTGCCTCTCTCACCGTATGCGAGGGCTGCAGGGATGAAGAGCTCTGCCTTTCCGCCTTCTCCGAGGAGTCCGAGACCCTCTGTCCAACCCTTGATTACGCGGTTTGCCACGAATTTGGTGGAATCGTTCTGGTCAAATACGGTACCGTCGAGAAGGGTACCCTTGTAGTTAACCCATACTGTATCCTGAGGAGCTACCTTCTCGCCAGATCCGGCAGCGATGATCCTGTACTGGAGTCCGCTTGCGGTGGTGTCGATGCCTTCCTTCTTGGCATTCTCTGCAAGGAATGCCTTCTCCTTTGCAAGGTTTACGGCAGCCTCATAATCTTTCTTCTTGGTAAGGTAGCCGTTGAGGATTGCTCCCATGCGGTCGAGGTCAATCTTGAACTGCTTTCCGAATTCCGGGCTGTAAGGGTCACCCTCTGCCTCGAGGAAATCCTGCATGCCTTTCTTGATTTCAGACATATTGAGCTCACCGAGCTCTGCGGCGAAGTTGTTGCCCTTGATGAATGAGCCGAAGTTCACTCCGATAAGGTAGCTGACAGAGTCAACATCAGCAGAAGTCGGAAGTTCTACGTCCACCTTCACGTTTGAGGTACTGTTGCATGAGATTGCAAGCGATGCTGCGATAGCAGCTGCAGCGAAAATTTTGATTGCTTTCATTGTACTGTTCTATTTTTTGTGTTTTACAATTCATATCCTGACCGGCTTTCAAGAAGTCGGTTCAACCTGCAAAGATAATTCAAAAAATCGATACACACGAATTTTTGACATATATTCGAAATTCTTCCGCAAAAATTTTTGATAGTATTCAAAATAATGTTTAATTTAGAACTTTAGTTTTTCTAAAACAGGATTTTATGGCTACAGACTCTTCCGCCCTTCATGCAAAGCTGAAGGAATTTTTCGGTTTCGACTCTTTCAAAGGAGACCAGGAGCGTGTCATCAAGCACCTTGTCAGTGGCAGGAACGCATTCGTATTGATGCCGACGGGAGGAGGCAAATCCCTCTGCTACCAGCTCCCCGCCCTCGTGATGGAAGGCACAGCCATAGTCATCTCCCCTCTCATCGCCCTGATGAAGAACCAGGTGGACGCAATCAGGGGATTCACAGCCGGGAACGACGGCATCACCCACTTCCTGAACTCGTCCCTGAACAAGGCCCAGATAACGGAGGTGCGCAACGACCTGCTGAGCGGGGCAACCAAGCTCCTGTACGTCGCTCCGGAGTCGCTCACCAAGCCTGAGAACGTAGCGATACTCAAAGAGGTGAAGATATCATTCTACGCAGTCGATGAGGCACACTGCATTTCGGAATGGGGGCACGACTTCCGCCCGGAATATCGCCGGATCAGAGCCATAATAGAGGAAATCGGCCTCGCCCCTATCATAGCGCTTACCGCCACGGCCACCCCGAAAGTCCAGAGCGACATAATCAAGAATCTCGGGATGACGGATGCGACCGTTTTCAAATCTTCGTTCAACCGTCCGAACCTCTACTACGAAATCCGCGACAAGTCGGATCCAAAACGCGATATAATCAAATACATAAAGCAGAACCCGGGCAAGTCGGGCATCATCTACTGCCTCAGCCGCAAGAAGGTCGAGGAAATGGCAGAGCTGCTGAACATCAACGGAATCAAGGCACTTCCATACCATGCCGGACTCGATGCGAAGACCAGGGCGGAGAATCAGGACAAGTTTCTGATGGAGGAGGTCGAGGTCATAGTCGCGACCATAGCATTCGGAATGGGAATCGACAAGCCGGACGTGCGTTTCGTGATACATTACGACATCCCTAAGAGCATCGAGGGATATTATCAGGAGACCGGACGCGCCGGACGTGACGGCAAGGAAGGGCAGTGCATCACTTTCTACAGCTACAAGGACATCCAGAAGCTGGAGAAGTTCATGCAGGGCAAGCCTGTGGCGGAGCAGGAAATCGGCAAACAGCTCCTGATGGAGACCGTGGCATACGCCGAGTCGAATTCGTGCCGCAGGAAACTGCTCCTGAACTATTTCGGTGAGGAATATGAAGTCGAGAACTGCGGGGCCTGCGACAACTGCCTGCACCCTAAGAAGCAGTTCGACGGCAAGGAGGAGATGTCGATGGTCATCGAGCTGATCGACTCGCTTCCGGAGCATTTCAAGATGGAGCATATCGCAAACATCCTTGCCGGAGAGACCAACGCGATGATAAAGTCATACAAGCACGACAAACTGGAGCTTTTCGGAGCCGGGAAGGACCATTCCGTCAGGTTCTGGAATGCAGTCATACATCAGGGCCTCATTCTCCATCTCCTGTACAAGGACATTGAATCATACGGTCTTGTCAGCGTGACCGAGAAGGGAGAGGAATTCTTCAAGGCTCCTTATACCCTCATGCTGACCGAGGACAGGGTGTTCTCCGAGGGCGAGGACGATGACGACGATACCGGGGCACAGGCCGGCGCAGTCAGGGGAGGCGGAGGAGGCGACGAGCAGCTCCTGGCCATGCTGAAGGATTTGCGCAAGGACATGTCGCGCAAGCTGAAGCTTCAGCCTTGGGTGATTTTCTCGGACCAGTCGCTCGAGGACATGTCCATATCATATCCTATGACGGTGGATGAACTGAAGAACTGCCAAGGGGTCGGCGAAGGGAAGGCGCGGAAGTTCGGCAAGGAGTTCATGAGGCTCATCGCCAAATATGTAGAGGAGAATGAAATCATAAGACCGGACGACTTCGTGGTCAAGTCCATCGTGAACAAGTCCGCCAACAAGGTGTTCATCATCCAGAGTGTTGACCGAAAGCTTCCTCTCGAAGACATCGCAGACGCGAAAGGGCTTGAGATGGAGGAACTTATGGCAGAGATCGAAGCCATAGTATATTCAGGTACGAAGTTGAATCTGGACTACTACATCGAGCAGACCATCGACGAGGATGTGGTGGCTGAAATCTATGATTATTTCAAGGAGGAAGCCGAGTCGGACTCCCTGGAGTCTGCAATGGAGGAACTTGGGAGCGATTATGACGAGATGGAGGTACGCCTTGTCCGCGTCAAATTCCTCTGCGAGGTCGCCAACTGACAGATATCTCGACTACGCACTATGTGCTTCGCTCGATATGACAATTAAATCTCCATCCAGCGGATGGAAGGGTCGCGGCGGAAATATGAAAGCTGCCGCTTGGCGTAATGGCGGGTGTTGCGCTGAATGAGTTCCACGGCTCGTTCGAGAGTCTTCACAGGACCGTCCCCCGGAGTGCGCGGATCCTGATCCGGAACCTTTCCCTCCTGCCAGTCGAACCAATCGAAAATCTCCTTGTACCCTACCGTCTGCAATGCCGCGAGGTTGCGGAAATCCGTGAGCGAGCGCACTTCATCCACGAGTCCGTCGTCCACCATCTTCACTACCCTCCGGTTGATTCTGTTGTACAGATCCTCCCTTGGGCGGGTCAGTCCGATTTTCTCTATTTCGAAATCCCTCTCCTTGCGAGGCGCTGTCTTGAATGAAGAAAACGGACGGCCTGTCATCAGGCAAACTTCGAGGGCACGCACTACCCTCTGGCCATTTGCGATGTCAATTGTGGCATAGCTCTCCGGGTCAAGGGCCTTCAGTTCTATCCTTAGCGACTCGACTCCCTCTGCCGCAAGCCTCCGCGTCAGTTCTTCCCTAAGGGCGAGGTCTGCCGCCGGGAATTCGTCAAGGCCGTTGACCAATGCGTCGATATAGAACCCCGAACCTCCGGTCATCACCAGGGTCTGATGTCCCTGAGCGAACAGATTGTTTATAACTTCCAGAGCTTCAATCTCATACATCCCGGCTGTATAAAGATTCCGCACAGAATGGGAATGGATGAAATAATGGCGGACTGCCGAAAGCTGATCCGCAGAAGGTACGGCCGTACCGACCGTCATTTCCTTGTATATCTGACGGGAGTCGCACGAAATAACGGGAGAGCCGTATTTCAGGGCTGTCTCGATGCTGAAATCCGTCTTGCCTACCGCCGTCGGGCCGAGGATTATGAGAAGCCTATTCTTCCTCCTCATCTTCGTCAAAGACTTCTTCGGTGTCGTTGTCGTCATCGTCGATGTCGTCATCATCGTCGAAATCTTCGTCGTCGATATTTTTCTTTTTGTCGTCAGGAAGGTCCTCGAAAGCCACGTAGCCGTTCTCGAACTCGATTGGATTAGGGCCTTTGGTCTCCACCAAAAGCGGATAGAGCACACCGGTGCGCTGCTCGCCTTCGCCCTCGTATGTCACGATTACACTCTTGACATTGGTGGTGTCATAGAAATATATGAACTTGTCCTCGCCCTTCCTGTGGCACTGTCCGAGAGAGACGGCATCGATGGTGCCTGAGCCGAGGTCGAATATCCCATATCTTGCAGAGACATCCCCGTCCGGACCGAAAGCCTTGAAAAGAACAAGCTGGTCCTGAGGAAAGTCCATGTCAGCCCTCATCTGCTTGTGGAAGCTGTAGAGTGAGGATGTGTCCTTGACTTCGTAAACTCTTGCAAACCCCTTTAAGCCGGGAAGTGATACTCTATATTTAAGAATCATAGTATGTTAGAATTGAATCGTCATCATTCTGTGTCCAGGCTGCACCTGAAACGCCGCCAAAGGTAGCAATTTTTGTAACAAAAATTTCAATATAAATCGAAAAAACACTAATTTTGGATTCCGTATGGATGTACCGAGCCAGGATTCTTACAAAAGCATCGCCGGCCACGCGCAAGGCCTTTTCAAGGACAATGGAAGCCGATTCATTGCCCATGCGTACCCCGTTGAAACAGAAGAACAGGTGAAGGAAATCGTCGCAGCGCTCAAGAAAGAGTACTACGACGCAAGGCATCATTGCTATGCCTACAGGCTCGGATACAAGGGGGACAGATTCAGGGCCAACGACGACGGAGAGCCGTCCGGCTCGTCCGGGCGCCCGATTCTCGGGCAGATAGACTCCAACGGTCTGAGCGACATCCTTGTAGTCGTCGTCCGTTATTTCGGAGGCATAAAGTTGGGGATACCCGGTCTGATACGGGCATACAAGACATCCACGGCGGATGCCATCTCCAATTCGGAAATCGTGGAAAAAATTGCCTCCAGGCAATTCAGGGTAATATTCGGATATATGAGCATGAACGCGGTCATGAAGGTGATGAAGGACCTGGGCCTCGAGCAGAGGAACCAGAAATTCGACATGGAATGCAGCATGGACACGACGGTCAGGCTCACCTTGGTCGATACATTCCTCGAAAGGATGTCCGACACGGAAGGATGCAGGGTGGAGGAACTATAATTCATACACATAAAAATATATGTCAAGAAAAAGTTTGATTTCAATCGGGGATTTCAGCAAGGAGGAAATCCTGCATGTACTGGAAACAGCTAAGGAATTCGAACAGAACAAGGAGCAGAAGTTCCTTGAAGGCAAGGTCATCGCCAGCCTTTTCTTCGAACCATCGACAAGAACACGTCTGAGTTTTGAGACGGCAATCAATCGCCTCGGAGCCAAGGTCATCGGATTCTCCGATGCCAGCAACACCAGCCAGAGCAAAGGCGAGACCCTCAAGGACACCATCAAGATGGTTTCCAACTATGTGGACATGATCGTGATGCGCCATCCTCTCGAAGGCAGTTCGCGCTATGCCTCGGAGGTCGCTTCCGTACCGGTGGTGAATGCAGGCGACGGAGCCAACCAGCATCCGTCCCAGACCCTTCTCGACCTTTACTCCATCATGCAGACCCAGGGAAAGCTCGAAGGACTGACAATCAACATGGTAGGAGACCTCAAATATGGCAGGACCACACATTCGCTCCTCCAGGCCATGTCCCATTTCAACCCGACATTCGTCTTCACCTCTCCTGACGAGCTCAAGATGCCGAAGGAATACAAGGACTTCCTCGACTCCAAGGGTATCAGATACATAGAGACAAAGTCCCTCGAAGACCATCTGAACGACTGCGACATATTATACATGACAAGGGTACAGCAGGAGAGGTTCACCGAGCCGATGGAATATGAAAGGGTGAAGGATGTATATAGGCTAGAAGCCTCGATGCTTTCATCCGTGAAGCCGAACATGAAAATCCTGCATCCGCTTCCGAGGGTGACGGAAATAGACCAGGATGTGGACGACACACCTTACGCATATTATTTCAAGCAGGCTGAGAACGGACTGTATGTCCGCATGGCCATCATATCATATCTCCTCGGCTACAGATAAACCCATAAACAGACACGATCATGGCAAAGAATACAAACGATAAAGAATTGGTGGTAAGCGCTTTGGAAAATGGAACGGTGCTGGACCACATTCCTGCAGAGAATGTCTATAAGGCATTGGACATCCTCGACCTCAAAGGCGTTGAAAGCCAGATAACCATAGGAATCAATCTCACCAGCAAGGCCCAGGGCAGGAAAGGCATCATAAAGATTGCCGACAAATTCTTTGAGGATGAGCAGCTGAACAAGCTTGCGCTCATCGCCCCAAAGGCTACAGTCAACATAATCAGGGACTTCAAGGTCGTAGAGAAGAAGAAACTGACCATGCCGGAAGAGATCGTCGGCATCGCAAGATGCATGAACCCCAAGTGCGTGACCAATCATCAGCCTATCAAGACGAGGTTCAAGACCATTGACAATGGTAAAGAAATATTACTTTTATGCCACTATTGTGAAAAAATTTCAGATACAAAAGGGATTTTCTAAATAAATTTATACCTTTATCGGAAATTTAGTTACAAATAATAAAAACAATATGAAAAAAGTTCACAATTTCACCGCAGGACCGTGCGTCCTCCCGGAGCAAGCCATAGAAAAGACAATCGAAGCATTGAAGGATTTCAAGGGAACGGGCATCCCTGTCATCTCCATTTCACACAGGACTAAGGAATGGGAAGCCGTGATGGACGAATGCCGATCATTGTGGCGCGAGCTCCTGAACATCCCTGAAGACTATGAAGTGCTGTTTCTTCCGGGCGGAGCGAGCATGGGCTTCCTCTATGTGGCGATGAACTTTCTTGAGAAGAAGGCTGGCTACCTCGAGACCGGCGTATGGGCGAAGAAGGCCCTCAAAGAGGCCAAGGGGCTTGGGGACGCCTTCGCCGTATCTTCTTCAGCAGACAAGACATTCTCATATATACCAAAGGGTTACGAGATTCCTGCCGACCTCGACTATTTCCATATCACCACCAACAACACCATCTACGGAACAGAGATTCCATACGATATGGACTGCCCTGTCCCTCTTATCGCTGACATGTCATCCGACATCATGAGCAGGCCTGTGGATGTATCGAAATATGCCATGATCTACGGTGGTGCACAGAAGAACGTAGGCCCTGCCGGTGTGACATTCGCAATCGTTCGCAAGGACCTTCTCGGAAAGGTCAGCCGCTACATCCCTACCATGCTCGATCTCCGCACCCACATCGAGGGCAAGTCGATGTTCAACACCCCTCCGGTATTCGCCATTTTCGTGATGAACGAGACCCTGAAATGGCTCAAGGGAATCGGCGGTGTAGAGGCAATCAACAAGATCAACAAGGAGAAGGCCGCCCTGCTTTACAGTGAAATCGACCGCAACCCTCTGTTTGTCGGCACAGCCGCCAGGGAGGACAGGTCAATCATGAACGTATGCTTCGTGATGGCTCCTGGTTATGAGGCCCTTCAGGACGAGTTCATGGCGTTTGCAAAAGAAAGGGGCATGACAGGAATCAAGGGCCACAGGTCAGTAGGCGGCTTCAGGGCATCCATATACAATGCCTGCCCGATGGAGAGCGTACAGGCTCTCGTGGACTGCATGAGGGAGTTCGAACAGTTGAAGAAATAATCCGTCCGGGAGGACACAACACATTGATAACATGAAAATTCTTGTCGCTACAGAAAAGCCGTTCGCAGCCGCAGCCGTGAACGGAATCCGCGAAATAGCCACTGCTGCAGGACATGAGCTTGCCCTGCTTGAGAAATATACCGACAAGTCACAGCTTCTCGAGGCTGTGGCCGATGCTGACGCCCTGATCGTAAGGTCGGACAAAGTGACTGCCGAGGTCATTGCTGCCGCACCTAAGCTCAAGATCGTAGTGCGTGCAGGAGCCGGATTTGACAATCTGGACCTTGCAGCCTGCACCGAAAGGGGGATTGTCGCCATGAACACTCCGGGACAGAACTCCAACGCCGTCGCCGAGCTTGCCATTGCGATGATGATATTCATGTCGCGCAACAGGTTCACTCCGGGGACAGGTATGGAAATCCAGGGTAAGACGCTCGGCATCCAGGCCTACGGAAATGTGGGAAGGCTCGTGGCCATGAAGGCTATGGCATTGGGTATGAAGGTGATGGCTTTCGACCCGTTCGTCCCTGCCGAGGAAATGACTGCGGAAGGCGTCACTCCTGCCGAGTCGCTCGAACAGATGTATTCGGCATGCGATTTCATTTCGCTCCATATCCCTGCCACTCCTCAGACAGTCGGTTCAATCGGATATGACCTGATTTCGAGGATGCCTAAGGGAGGATGCCTGGTGAACACCGCCCGCAAGGAGGTCATCAACGAGCCTGAGCTTGCCAAGGTGCTTGAAGAGAGGCAGGACCTCAAATATGTCACCGACGTGGCAGCCGTGTCACAGGCCGAACTGGACGAGAAATTCGGAAAGAGGGTGTTCGCAACCCCTAAGAAGATGGGAGCCGAGACCGCTGAGGCCAATGTGAACGCTGGACTTGCAGCGGCACGCCAGATTGTAGGCTATTTCGCCGACGGATGCACCCGTTTTCAATTGAACAAATAACTTCGACTGTCATTTCAGCTGACCCCAATCTGTCATTTCGAGCAAACCTGATTTGTCATTTCGAGCGAATTATTTTGTCATTTCGAGCGGAGGCACGAAGTGCCGAAGCCGAGAAATCTATAACACCATGGTAAGAATAAAACCCTTCGCGGCGGTCCGTCCGCCGAAACAATATGTAGAAGAAGTCGCAGCAAGGCCATACGATGTCCTCAACTCAGCAGAGGCTCAGAAAGAGGCAGGCGAGAAATCCCTCCTCCATATCACCAAGCCTGAAATAGACTTCTCCCCGATTATCGACGAACACAGTCAGCAGGCCTACGACAAGGCCGTCGAGAACTTCAAGGAATGGCAGGCCAAGGGATGGCTGGTCCAGGACGACAAGCCATACTATTATATATATGCACAGACGATGGAAGGACGCACCCAGTATGGTCTGGTGGTATGTGCCCACACCGACGACTATGCGGAAGGCAAGATCAAGAAGCACGAGCTCACCCGCAAAGACAAGGAGGACGACAGGATGATACATGTCCGCATCCAGGATGCCAACATAGAGCCTGTGTTCTTCGCATATCCGGACAATGAGCAGGTCAACGCAATTGTTGCGCGATATATCGCAGGAGCTCCGGAGTATGACTTCGTGGCTGAGGACGGTTTCGGACACACTTTCTGGGTGATTGACAATCAGGAAGACATCGACAGACTGACAGCAATCTTCGCAGACATACCGGCATTCTATGTAGCTGATGGTCACCACCGTACAGCCGCAGCGGCAAGAGTCGGAGCCGAGAAGAAGTCCAACAATCCGGCCCATACCGGGCAGGAGGAATACAACTGGTTCATGACAGTGGCATTCCCTGACAGCCAGCTCAAGATCATCGACTACAACCGCGTTGTCAAAGACCTGAACGGGCTCACTCCGGAGCAACTTCTGAAAGCCCTGGAGGAGGATTTCGAGGTCTGCGATAAGGGGTCTGACATCTACAAGCCGGGAAGACTTCACGAGTTCTCGATGTACCTCGCAGGCAAATGGTATTCACTCGCCGCAAAGGATGGACGGTACAATGACAATGATCCTATCGGTGTCCTCGACGTCACCATCCTCTCCAACCTTGTTCTTGACAAGATATTGGGTATCAAGGACCTCCGTACTGACAAGCGTATCGATTTCGTTGGCGGAATCAGAGGTCTCGGCGAACTGAGCCGCAGGGTTGACAGCGGCGAAATGGCCGTTGCCTTCGCCCTCTACCCGGTTTCGATGAAGCAGTTGGTGGACATTGCCGACTCCGGAAATATAATGCCCCCTAAGACAACCTGGTTCGAGCCAAAGCTCCGCAGCGGCCTCGCAATACACAAATTATCGTAATCTGATGCTGACTCAAAAGTCTGTCATATCGAGCGAAGCACGCAGTGCGTAGTCGAGATATCTTTCGAGTAATGTCTGCCAAATCAAGCATTGACTTTGATTTGGCAGACTATTTTATAACATCCTTGATGAATACCGGCTATAGAAGGCCGCTGAGGTCCAGATTGTGATTACATTTTTCCAAAGCAAAAATACCCAGTTTTCTACATTTTTCCAAACAGATTTATGGTGTTAAACTACATTTTTCCAAAACATTCTATATTTTTCAGGTTTAGTAATAACTTCATTAGTAATAACCTTATTACAAATCCATAAGTTAATACGTGGGTCATCATCCCCGATTGATCCTGTTCTGAAAGTGTGGCTGGAAAGGGGGTTATTTTCTTCTTGAAACAAAGACCGGAAGAACCATGATGACGGCAATTATTGAGAAGATCATTCCTCCTATGGTTCCTATGGCAAAGTCAAACCAGAAAACTTCCTGAGGACCTTCGGTAAGGAACGGAATCAGTCCGAGAACTGTAGAGATTATTGTCAGCATTATAGGATTCATCTTCCGGCCAAAGGCTTTCAAATAACCACGGGTCCCTGCCAACTTTGCGTTTTGGCAGACAATATCCTTATATGTCAGCACGATATAGATTCCGGCATTCACGACAATTCCACACAGCATCACAAATGCAGCGAATCCTCCCTGATCAAAAGACAAATCTGACAGTCCAAAGGTCAGGAACAGGCCTACAAATGAAATCGGAACCATAAATATCACAGCCAACGGCAGCCGGAGCGATTCAAAGGTCATTGCCAGCATCACGAAGATCACTGCCACTATCAGGAAAATCAGCCAGGCATACTTGTCCTTGTTCTCATCCCACCAGCCTCCCTGTGGGTTACAAGCCTTATAGCCTACAGGTAGTATCTCGTCGTTCATGTGCTCCACAGCCTTGTCTATTACTCTTTTCGAGAGTTCATAGCTGCCGATGAAATCAAAACATACATTTATCTCATAAGACTGATGACTCTTGCTGATACTTACTCCGGAAAGCCTTTTCCCAATGCTTCCAATATCCTGCAGAGGCGCAGCTACGTCACCCATGCTGACCGGAGTATGAAGCACATGCCAATAGTCATACTTCCCGATTTCGGATGAGCGAAGCACGACATCTGTCATCTCACCTCCCGTACCGACAGAATATATATAATTGTCATATAACTGCGAATCCAGTGCGGAATAATACTGATACGGATTGATATCCGCCACCGCCATTCTTTCGAAATCATATTCCATATTGAACTCCGTCTTTGGACGGCCATCCCATCCTGTGCCCCAGACCTCTGCCCCGGATACCCTTCGATTCTGAGACAGATATTCCACAAGATAGTCTGCATATCGTTTCAACTCCTGATAGTTGTATCCTTTGAGAGTGATTCTGTGCGATTTGTAATTTGTAACGATGTTGTTGTTGAATCCATTGTCATCTATTCCATAAATCGACCAGTTTGCTCCGCCGAAGTCAATTGCCATCGATGTTACCAGAGACTTGAGTTGCGACGGGAAGGCCGTATCTTCATACTCAGGCTTGAATTCCACTGTAATCGTGGCATCCGCATAAGAAGAAACGGTTGTCGTAAATACCTTTATTTCATCAAATCCTGCAAGGTAGTTCTCCATCGATTTCACCACCTCGTTCAACTGATGGGCTGTACATCCCTCAAGCATTCCGGCTTTTATGTACAGGATCTTCTGCTGAGGCTCACGATAGAAGTCCGACCTTGACAAAGCCTTATAGAATGTCCAGAAAGAATAACCGAAGGCAACAATGAACACAACCACATATACCCATCTGTGCCTCAGACCCCATTCTATATAACTCCTGTAGCGTCTTGCCCGTCTTGCCTGATGTCTGCGTTTTTTCATGGACGACACAGAAGCCGGGGCCTGCACCGGAATATAATCCATCAATGCCGGTATGAACATCCAGGATACCACAAGAGATACGGAAAGATTGAGCGAAATCACCAATATGAAATCCTGCAGGTTTGCCTTCTCGCTCTGAGGCAGAAGCAGGACCATCAGCAGGGCTGCAATCGTTGTCCCGACAGCAGCGACAAGAGATGGAAAAGCCTTCCTGTCACGGAAATGCGCATAATGATCTATCATCACGATAGAAGTGTCTATCACGATTCCAAGGGACACGGTGATTCCGGCAAGTGTGTATATATGGATGCTGATACCGGCAAATGCGTAAATTGAAAGAGCTGTCAGCAGGTTCACCGCAAGAGTCAGGACGACTATAAGCATATACCTCCAGGAACGGCTCACGGCAAACACGAACAGCAGGAGAATCAATATGCAAAGTCCCGTACGCAAATATATTTTATTCAGCTCTCCCGAAACATACTCTGATGAGTCGTATGCTATGCTTGCCGTAATCTCTTCCGGGAATCCACGCTGAAGTTCCAGCATGGAC
Source organism: Candidatus Cryptobacteroides sp. (assembly GCA_051870255.1). GTDB lineage: Bacteria > Bacteroidota > Bacteroidia > Bacteroidales > UBA932 > Cryptobacteroides. Next base: position 9,459 of record JBJEBR010000056.1, on the reverse strand, counting down.
GTGCGGACATTCCCTGCGACTGTTAGCAGATTTACATCTGACGCCACTCCGACGGACAGAGTTATGGTATTCAGCCCGTTGACCCGATAGTATGATTCCGGAAGGGATTCCTGATATTTCCACCCGGCGATGTCCCTAAGATGAACAATTCTTCCATTGTAATTCTTGATGGGGATACTGCCGAAATTGTCTCCGTCATTCATGGATGTCAGTCTTACAGCGACGGTCTCATTCCCAGTATCCGATATTCCTATTAAGGTCTCGGAATATGCATTCCTGAATGCTTCTGCAATGTCTGAAGGGTTCACTCCTGCAGATGCAGTCTTGGCTGCATCGAATGTTATCACCCAATGATACGGAGCCGCCCCATACAGCGACACGTTATCCACGCCCTTTATGGCAGAAATATGCGGCATGACATGCTCACGTACATACCTTTCAATCTCCTGAGAAGGCAGGCTTCCCTTTATCAGATAGGAAAGTGCCGCAGTAGTCTTTTGTCCCCGGGTATTATGGGATATGGAAGGGTAGGATACTCCGTCAGGAAGTTCCGGGTATATGTTCCTGATGACCGAAGCGATTTCAAGACGGGCCACGGACAGGTCTGTTCCTTTTCCGAATATGGCTTTTACCCTTCCTTTCCCCTGATATGAATCCGATGATACTTCCGTATTGCCTTCTACACGTGAAATCACACCTTCCAATTTCGACGTAACTTCAGCTTCTACAATTTCAGCAGATGCTCCAGGATAAGAAAACGATACTGTTATGGTCCTGCTTGGAGAAGATGGTTTGTACTGGATATTGAGCATAGGAAGAGAGGCCATGCCGATAACCGACAGCACAGCCATCACCAACAATACTGAGAATGAGGGAATACGTCTCATATTCACTACTTTTCATCAGATTCCTCGGCTTCGCTCGGAATGACAGAAGGATTGACTTCGCTCGGAATGACAGAAGGATTGACTTCGCCCGGAATGACAGAAGGATTGACTTCGCCCGGAATGACAGAAGGATTGACTTCGCCCGGAATGACAGGGCTGTTGTCATTTCGACCGACCGCAGGGAGTGGAGAAATCTTCTTCCTGTTATAAATCGAATAATAGAGCGCCGGAAGCACAAAAAGGCTCACAAGCGTACCTGCTGTCATACCGACAATAATCACCACAGACATCGGATACTGAAGGTCATCTCCCATACTGCCGCGCCCGAGGAAAGGACTCACAGCAAGGATGGTTGTAAGGGAGGTCATGATGATTGCCTTCATCCTGCGCCCGCCAGCCTCTGTTATGGCTTGCCTGAGGGCATAACCATCCTTTCGCATCCGGTTGATGGTATCAATTTTCAATATTGAGTCATTGATTACTATTCCGCAGATTACCACAAGGCCAATCATCGACATAAGATTGATACTCATTCCAAGCGCCCACAGGACGAGCAGTGACGAAAACATATCCACAACGATTTCAGAAAGAATCAGCAACGGCTGCAGGAGAGATTCGAACTGGGATGCAAGAATCAGATACAGAAGCACAACAGCTATAATCAGAACCAGAAGGAGTTCCGACACCATCTTCCTGTTCGAGAACCATGAACCGCTGTAACTGACTTCATACCTGCCATCCCCGCCAACAACGGAATCCACAGCCTCCATCGTTTCCGGTACTTTGTCCGCATCCACCTCCAGGGACACAGGATAATAGTTGCCCTCTGCTCCGGAGACCACCGTCTTGAAATCCTCGACATAAGTCTGACGCATCAGCTCAGAAACGGGAATCCTAACGCCGTTGCTGACGATGGATTTATCCGACAGGATTTCCGCAAGGCTTCCTGCATCATCACCGGTAAGCACAGGGATTGTCCTTGTGCCCTGCACAATGGAAAACAACTTGTTTTCATTTAGAGAATTCTTCAGAAAAGATGAGAGCTCCGAATACGAGACATCATACAATGCCATTTTCTGCGCATCCGCGATGAACAAGGCATCTGTCTTCACCGGGACATCCTCAATATGGACACCTGACAGATTCTTGCGGAGCTCCCCCAGCAGTCCCCGCACCCCCTCCACTTCAAGACGCGGCAGTGAAGCCGGTCTTATTCTTGCGACAAGCGGCGCCTCGCTGTCCGCGAATACAGCATCAAAGATATTACCGGACACCTCAAATCTATATGCAGCCGATGGATATTCCTCTGAAACTGCATTTGTCATTACCGTCTTCACGCCATCCAATGTCTTCATATCCACGCAGTTCACATAAATCGAGGCCTCGCCGGTTCCCAGTTCTCCGCTGTGACTGAGGATGAACTTCTGCATTCCCACCATCGATGTGGTCTGAAGGCATTCCTCCTTGATCATATCCTCTATAGAAGCCACTCTGCGTTCATTCTCCTCTATGCTTATCTGCTCGTTCCAGTCAATGGTCATGATGGTCTCTGTATATGTCATCTCCGGCAGTCTTTCCTTCTTCATAAATGCAAAGCAAAGCACGATCCCGACTCCAGATACGGCAAGGATACCCCAGGAGGCGGCTCTGTGATCCATGAACCATTCCATTATCTTTCTGTCCCATCTGCGTAAAGGTTCATCAATGGATATGCTCCCAAGCAGAGGATGGGAACGGAAGGAGGGAAGTCTGCGGTACAACCAATAATAATACACCGGGATGACTGTAAGGGTGACTATATATGAAGTAAGAAGGACAATTGTCACCGCCATTGCCTGATCGAAGAAGAGTTCTCCGGCGATTCCGCTGACGAAGACCAGCGGGATGAATACCGCACATGTAGTAAGCACGGAACTGAGCATCGGTCCGGCAACCTCCCCGGTACCTTCAATCACGGCACCCTTCAAAGAATCTCCCCGTTGCCATCGTCCGGTTATATTATCGACAAGGATGATGGTGTTGTCCACCATCATTCCCACACCAAGAAGAAGACCTGAAAGAGATATTATATTGATGGAAAGCCCCATCACATAGAACACGGCCATCGAGAAAATCAAGGCCACAGGCATTGTCAGAGACACCAGTGCCGGAGAGCGGAAATCCCTCATGAAGAGGAAGATTACAAGACAAGCAAGTATGACACCGGCAATTATGTTCCGCACAAGGTTATTGATGGAATACTCAAGCAGCCGGGTCTGATCCCTTGTTACGGTGAACTTAATCTGAGGATAATCATTTTCAAATTCCGAGATAAGCCGTTCCATGCTGTCCTGAAGGTCAGACATCCGGGCGTCGCCCTGTTTGATTATGGCCATGCACACAGCCCTTTTCCCGTCTGACCGGATAAGTCCGGTCTTCTTGGCAGGCTGCTGCTCCACGCTCGCAATATCCTTTATCTGCATCACCCTCTCCCCGGTCCTGAACCAGATGTTCGCGATGTCCTCACAGTTGGTGACACTCGAAAGGAACTTCACATTGTATCTGTACTGGCCGTCGTGAATGGTAAGCGATCCGAGGTGTATGTTTGATGAGTTTATAATGTTCTCGAACTGTTCCTGCGTCAGCCCCAGCTGAGCAAGTTTTCCCTGATCCGGGATTATCATTATCTGCTCATCGGCATAACCGCTCATATCCACCATAGCCACCTCCTCCTGTTGCTCCAGACGCTTGCAGATGACATCCCGGGCAAAGCGGCTGATCTGATTGAATGCATCCTCGGTGTCTTCCACAGGGGTCAGGTTTATATAGAAAGCCGGGATATCGGTGGCGCTGGCCTTCAACACCTTAGGTCGGTCCATGTCAGGAAGGGATGACATACACCTGTCGATTTTCTCGTTCACCTCCACGAACGCATAGTCCATATTCGAGCCGTGACTGAACGAAAGCCTGATCAATCCAGCCCCATCCCGGGATTCGGCAGTGATTTCTTCCACTCCACCTACCTGCATCAGCTGCTGACGGAGAGTCTTCACCACGCTTTCATCCATCTCACGTGCCGACATCTGAGAAGAAACCGCCTGAACGGTTATGTAAGGTATATCCACATCCGGAATCAACGACACCGGCAGAAGCCTCATACTCACAATACCGAGCACGACCACCACCAGCATCATCATGGTAACGGAAACCGGTCTGTCCAACAGGGTCTTCAGCATGGCCTTACTTCTTTAACTGTACTTTGGAACCGTCGGCAAGGTTAAGATTGCCTTTGACAATTACCTTGTCTCCCTCATTGAGTTTTGCACCTCTATCGGCGTTGGCTGTCACCACGTGAGAATCTCCGTTAGAATGGATAATGTTCACATAAGTCCAGTGGGCGACACCGTCATCCGTATATGTGAACAGCACATCGAGATTGTCGCGAACGACCACGGCACTTCTCGGCACCACCAGCTGTCCCGGCATCATACGCTCTACGATTACCTTCACGTTCATACCGTCAATCAGCGACCCGTCATTCAGGACAGATGCACGAACGGCTATCTGCCCATTCGTATCGACCGTAGGATTTATCTCGCTGACCTTGCCTGTGACTGACCTGGAAGGATCTGCAAAAGGGATCACCCTTACCTGAAGCCCTTTCTCCAGAAAAGCATATTCCGACTCCATAACCGGGAAATCCACATCCAGACTGCTGTCATCAATCACTGTACAGAAAGGATCACCACCAGTCCTGTCATATTCCCTCAGTTTCAGGTCTGCGACCTTTCCACTATACGGAGACACAAGAACAGCCCCCTCATAATCCAGCCTGGCTCTGTCAAGACCGTTCTTTGCAGAGGTGTAACCCGAGCGCATCTTTGCCATGGCAAGGACATTATCCGGCATGCTTGCTGTATCCTTGGCTGCATATCCCTGGCCTGCAAGCACATCGTAAAGTTCCAGTTCAGCCTTTTCCAAAGCAATCTGGGCGGCCTCCAGAGAAAGTTTGAGATCCCGTCTGTCCAGTTCCGCAATCACGCTCCCTGCAGTGACGAATCCTCCATTGGTCACATTCAACTCCGAAACGACGCCACTGCTTACAAAAGACAGAGAAGCCCTGCGTCCTGCCTTCAGTTTTCCGTTGGACAGCAACTGATGGGCGAAATCCGTCCTCTCCAAGGTAATTACCTCTACCTCATTCACCTGGGGCACGGCAACGGCCTTCCCTTCCTTCAACTCCTCGGAAGAAGGATTTCCGCAGGCGGTTATTGCCATAGTCACACCCATAATAACAATTTTATTCAGCTCGCTTCTCATCTTTCTATCATTTCATTGACATCAATTTCCAAATCCTCTCCTTTGACGAAGTCATACAACGTGTATTGCCGCAAGGTGAAATAGTACTCCCAGAAGTTGCTCACGTCAGTAATGTATTTCTGAAGGGCCGTATCGTTTTCCGACTGAGCTGTATTGAGTTCCATTACGCTTGCCTTGCCGCTGCGGAACTTCTCCATCATAAGTTCATACCTTTCCTGTGCTATCTGCATCGCCCTTCTGGATACCGAGCACTGGTTACGCTGATTGTTGAACTGTCCCACTGCCGTAAATATCTTCCTCCTGTAGTCATTCTCCGACTGCTGTACCTGAGCCCTTACAACCTCCTGGGCCGCCCTGGCCTTCTGGACCTTGCCTTTGCCCAGTCCCCAGTCGAAGATTGGTACGCTGAATGACAGTCCCACAACTTCCTGATCAAGCAGATCCGAATACACGCCACCAAAATCAGGAGCTGTCTGAGACAGGCCGAAACGTGCATTCAGAGACATGGTTATTCCTCTTGATGCCTTTGCCCGGGCCACGGATGATTCAGCATTCAGCAGGTTTATTTCATTCTCAAGATTGAAGGTGGAATTGTCCAATGCCTTGGCTATCACAAAATCATAATCCATCGATATGACAGGCAGACTCTCTTCAAGAACAGGGGTAATTTCAAAAGACTCGTCATATCCAAGGATGGAATTGAGACTCATCTGAGCCTCCCGGACCGACACGGCTGTCTCATTGATGGATATGCTGTCATTGAGCATGCTGAGCTCCAGCTGAAGGACTTCGTCGCGTGTGACGGAGCCCAATGACTGTCTTTCCCTGGCCACGGAAAGCATCCTTCCGGTATTTGCATAGTTGCTCACAGCAATTTCGTTGTTCATCTTTGCCATAAGCAGCGAATAATAGCACCGGACCGTATTGATGGTTATCTGTTCCATGGATTCAAGATATTGTCTCTTGCCACGTTCATACTCTTTCGGCTCTATCTTCCTGTCCCATTTGAATTGATTGTAGGAAAACAATGGCTGGTTATAGGACACCGTTATCGGCTGTGAATACCATGTCAGTTTCCTGTCCATGCCGAACTGGTCAATACGAGACAGGTCAGAATAGACAGACAGAGTGCCTCCTGAGAACGTAATGTTCTGCTTCACCTGGAGCCCAATGCTGTTCTGGAGATTGTATGCATTCACATATCGGAAACTACCGTCCTCATAGCTCTGCATCAGAGTCAGGGACCTGTCGAAATTCATAAGACCTCCATACAGATTGAACGACGGCAGCCGGCTCGCCTTATACGAACGATAGGCCCAGTATGCCGAAATGAACGACTGACGGGCCTCCTTCGCCTCAACCGAATTTGTCCGGGCTGCACTTATGGCTTCTGACAAAGTAAAGGTCTGGGCAAAAGATGGCCATGATATAAATACCATCAATATAATAATTCTGCTACATCGCATGTCTTCTTCCTTTAGAACTTACTACTCCTATTATGTATTCTTCGGGCACCAGACCGAAATATCGGCTGTCCCTTGAATTGAGGACATTATCACCGCCGAAGAAATACCAGTTCGTCCTGAACTCATAAGATTTCAGTTCTTCTCCGGACAATGTAATGATATCATCTTTCAGCTGCGGCCATACGCCGGTCTCATAATGTATCATCTTGCGGTATGTCTTGAAGTCAACAGGAGCAATTTTTATCCTGTCGCCTTTCTTTGGTACGTATAACGGCCCGAAATCCCGGATTGTCCATTGTTTTTTCCGGTTCACCTGAAATGCCTTCACGACTACTCCCATTTCAGTAAGGGTGCTGTCAGAAGTATCATGCAAGATATCGGGAATGTAACCATAATGGATGTCTTTCCCCGTATCTGGATGAGAATAATACCCATTCTTGATACGTACAGTGTCTCCCGGAGCTCCGAAACAACGCTTCATATACACATAATTAAGCCTGAAGTTTATTGAATCATTGCATTGCGCATAAGGATAGTTCAGCATGACAACGTCTCCGACCCTGATATTTCGGAATCCGGGAAGCCTGAAAGACGATAATTGAGAGTCGTTCCAGTCCATAGTCTTATATATCCTTCCTCCAAAAATCAGTTTGTTGACATATACAGCCTCCCCGTCTTCGAACGATGGAGACATGGACTCACCTCTGACAATGAACCTGTCACAGATACAAATACGAGTGAATGCATAAACAACGATCAATATGCTTGCTGAAACAACCAGCCAATACAATATTTTCATAATCGACTTCATACCTACCTCCACTCAACTTCACCAGTAACAGCATTGATCGAGAAAATCCTATGTTGCACACCTCTGGACAGCCCCTTGATATAATAAAGAGTTCCTGACGGAAGATTCTTGACATCAATGAATATGTCTGAAGCAATATGGTTGGAATGATGCACCCATTCACCGTCATTTCCCCAGTAGAAGATTTCGTAACAATCCCCCGGAATAATTGCATTTCCATCTCCGCGTCTGACATATTGTACACGGTCAATCTCAACCGGTTTGCCAAAATCAATGTATTCCTTGATTATATTTCCGTCAGCACTATAATATGTCAACGGATCATAGTCCGTCAGTGCATCATTCATCACTGGTTTCAGTCTGTTGCCCAGATCATCAATGAAGAAGAGCTCAGCCATGTCACATTTACAGCCAACATCAGCACACAACCTCCAGTAACGGTACGGCCGTGTTTGTGAAACCTGTTCAATCCCAGACGTGAGAGACCACTCCGGGAAAGATACGACTGACTCTGATTCGGCAAAATCAGGATTGTCCGAAGCTTCCACATAACCTCCCCGGAGTACATCATTTATTATGAAAACATGCTGAAACATAGGATGTTTTCTCCATAAACGAGTATCGATTGTCTGATTGTCCTTTATTACAAAATCCATCAACTTGCCTTGTGCATCCAGATAGAATGGATGGCTTACCGGGACAAGAGCATCATTTACATAACCTAATGCCATGTATGTAATCCTCCGGCCCATTCCCGTAAAACAGGCTTTTCCCATACGGGCTTTCCCCCAGGATACCGGTTTCCAGTCATTATTGTCAAAGACAGCAATATAGACATCCCTGCGGGACAGATGTATTCCTTTCAGCAGAGGAACCTTGATGTCGGCAGTCTCCATATATTCTGCGGTAACATCCTTGAAGAACGCATCAGGGCACACTGAGGGTACATTTCCCTTGTGTCTCCGTATCAGTTTCAGATATTCTTCATTCGGTGAATATGTCCTTCGATATACCTTCGCAAATTCTGCATGTGAGTAATGCGGATAATCCGGATTGGTCGAGAACGGATTGAACATGCTTGTCTTGCCCCTGAGATTCGGAAACACACACCAGTAATGTCCATAAAGCCTGTCCGGCCATTGTGGGGTGAAATCTATTCCTACCGGAATGCCTTTGCTGCGCATCACTCTTACAGCGACTTCCGCATACTCCTGACAGGTGGCGCCCGGCAGTTTGACAAATGTCTCAGGCCGACTTATAGGATGGCCGTATGAGGTGTGCATCCATTTCTGCTTTTCAATCATTGACTTCAGGGCATCATTCACACGGCAGATTGCTGCACGCGGATTGCCTTTGTAATCATCGCAGACATTCAGCTGGTCAATATACCCTTTTGCAAAAGGCTCAAGATCCGAACGCCAGTCATCCAATGGTTGTGAATTTGAGCAAGTGTAAGGAAGCAGCCATTCACAGAATTCATCGAAATCAAGATGTGTGGCCCATTGACCGTTTTCCCATTGCCGTACAGCCGTCTCGATATCTTTGATGAGATATTCCGAAGTGATTATACGGCTATCGAAGTCATAGCCTATCTTCTTTCCATAAGAATCCGAGACCTCCCTGATGAGACTATATGCATCGTCTGCACTCAACCCAGCAGAAAACAAACTGTCCACTTCATCATAGTATTCCGTGTAACAACCGTACATGGATTTATGCCCGGGCATATTGGCAATCAAGAATTCCGCTGCCGAAAGTTTTTCCGCATCACCGCACTCACGATAATGTGCAAGCACCTCCTCCAGTTCCGCACGGTTTTCGCCGGCGAACTCCAGAGCGGCCTGCAAGTCATCGGTGCAGCCTGACAATGTCAAGGCAAGGCACAGTAAGTTATATTTCCAATTGGCGAAGTTCATAATGTTCGTCTTCTCCCGATATTTCATTAACCCACATTGCAGCTAATAGAGATCTAACCACCTGATTTTGAGGGAGGGTC
>JBJEBR010000055.1:0-37292 GCA_051870255.1 Candidatus Cryptobacteroides sp. | reverse complement strand
TTTGTGTCCCAGACGCACAAATAATGCAAATCAACCGGGATTTTACGTTGAGCCACGACTCCTGGATTGAGCGCGCTGTGGATTACATCAAGACAAGCATGAAGTAGTGCATATAAAGAAAAGAGGTGGTCCGTTTTGGATCACCTCTTTTTTCGTGCGGATGGCGAGACTCGAACTCGCACAGGAAAACTCCCACTACCCCCTCAAAGTAGCGCGTCTACCATTTCGCCACATCCGCTTGATTTGGGATTGCAAATGTACGACATTTTTTCAAACCAGCAAACTTTTTTTACAATATTCGTTGCTTTTTTACAGCCCCCGTCAGATAGGGCGGCTGTTCCGAAAAAATTTCGCATGGACCGAAGCCCAATCAGTCCATCTTCTGCCAGAATACTGTTTGGGAGAATCCCAGGAGAGAACCCTTGATCTTCAATTTCCCACCCTCGACAAATTCGCAAGTGACATTGGCCCTGATGCCCCTGGTCGGGTCATATACCTTCGTATCATCCCACCTCTGCTTCTCTGCATTGTGTTTCAGGCCAGAAATGAGGACTATCTGGTCACATGGGACATGACGGAGCGACTTGTCCGGATTCTTCTCGTCAAGCCTAACATTCCCTTCCTTGTCCGTACGGGTCTTCACCCAGAAGACCTGGGCCTTGTAAGTCCCTTCATCTTCTTTTGTAATCCTTACCTTGGATGTCTCACCCTGATGATCGACGAAATATTCTCCCACGATACTGTCAGCCACAGTGTTGTCCTGACAATAAACAATTGAGGCAAAAGCGAGTATGCCCAATACGACTGCTGCGATTTTCTTCATTCTGTTACCACTGTTAAAATGTGTGCGGTTGCAAATATAAGAATTATTTCATAAATTTGCGCGATTTTCCTCGAGTTAGGAAACATCTGGTATAATATTAACTTTCAAAACAGATTTACAATGGCTGTTAAAATTCGTCTTCAGCGCCACGGAAAGAAGAATTTCGCATTCTTCCACATTGTTGTGGCTGACTCACGCGCACCACGCGACGGTCGTTACATCGAGCAGATCGGCTCTTACAATCCAAACACAAACCCTGCAACCATCGTTCTCGACAGCGAGAAGGCTCTTGCATGGCTCAATGTAGGTGCTCAGCCTACCCTTACCGCAAAGCGTCTCCTCTCTTACGAGGGTGTCCTCCTCAAGAAGCACCTTCAGGGCGGCGTAGCAAAGGGCGCGCTCACCCAGGAGCAGGCCGACAAGAAATTCGAGGCTTGGAAAGCTGAGAAGGCTGCTAAGATCAACGCCAAGAAAGACGGCCTCAGCAAAGACGCTGCCGCAAAGGCAAAGGCTGCTGCAGAGGCAGAAATGAAGGTAAATCAGGAAAGGGCCGAGGCTCTTGCCAAGAAGAAAGCCGAGGCTGAGGAAGCAGCACGCGCTGCCGCAGAGGCTGCCGCTGCCGAGAAGGCTGCACAGGAAGCTGCCGCAGCTGCAGAGGCTTCAGCAGAAAACCCTGAGGCTTAATTCCGCAATGGCTGCAAGTGAGGATAAATCCCTGACTGACGGCCTGTCGCAGATAGCTTCGGTGTTGAAATCCAATGGCATCGAGGGGGAAATCGTATTGGGTTTCCGCAGTTTCGATCCTGAAGATATTGACCTTGAGGAACCGGTGTTCATCATATTCGATGGATTGCCGGTTCCATTTTTTATTGAATCAATCGTGCGTCGGGGCAATTCCAAGGCCCTCGTACATATGACGGACATCCGCACTTTCGAAGACGCGGAGGAACTTGTCGGCAAGGCAGTCTATGTCAGGACCGCAAGCCTTGGGGAGACAAGCCTCGAGGAGGACGGCTTCGAAGCCCTGATTGGATGGACGCTCCTCAGGCCTGTCGGGGACGAGAGCGGCTCCGGAGAAGCCGACGAAGTCGAAGAAATCGGAGAAATCACCGATTTCATTGATATACCGGGAAACCCTTGCCTGGAGGTACAGACAAAAAATGGAGCGGCAATGATACCGCTCCACGAAGATTTGATATTGTCCGTCGATCCGGAATACAGGGAAATCATCATTTCCGTCCCGGAAGGACTTTTACCTTGATCAGATTCTATCCTTGATGATGAAATAATACACTGCCAGGCCAATCCAGTTGAAAGCCAGCAATGCGATTGTCAGAAGAATCTTGATAAGGTTGTCCACATTTTTCTTGCTCCACACATCCTTGATGCACCAGATGCAGCAGATGACTCCAGCGAGCCATACGAGAAGTCCGATCATAATTATTTCGTCCTGTTAAGATAATCCTGTTTTACATCGTCATAGAAAGCAGCCTGGGCGGTCAATATATAAGGTATCAGCCAAATGAAACCGATGCCACAGGTAAGAATGCTCAGAATCCACCATCCGATGAAGCTCAGATGCAGGTAGAAAAGGTCGAACTTGCGTCCTTTCATCATCGCACGGCTCATGTCGATGGCCTTGTTGGCAGAAATCTCCGGATAATCCTTCAGGATATACGGGGTCATGGCGTATGAGAACACCTTGACTATACCCGGAATTATCAGCAGGAGAGACCAGAGGAACACGAACACATAGACAAGCACCATTCCCCACACGTTGCGGAGATAACCGCTGAGAGCCTCTGAGAACAAATTCTTCACGCAATCATTGTTGCCGAATACATACAGTTTCCTGAAAGTGTTGCACACCCCTATTGAAAGCGGGAAGAAGAGGAAGATCGAAAGGAGAAAACCTGCCCCTGAGAAATACATCGGATTGGCAAGGTCCAGTACGGTCTGGCCGAGGATTGACATATTACCGACCACGGAAGGAGTGAGCACGAGGTAGGTAATCAGCATGAGCACGATTGTGCAGAGCAGGGCGGGGGCCCAGTTGCCGCGCAGGGCGTCAAGGGCCGCATTCTTGTATTCTTGATTCTGTTTCATAGAGTTAGTATTTCAGGTGAACGGATGCGATGAATATATCCATGCAGAAATAAGGAAGGACCTCATCCTTGGTGGAAGTCACTTCGAAATCGATGCAATCCACACTTCCGAGCTTTGAAAGGTCGAATGGGGTCCAGATCGAGACGATGGAGTCCTTGTCGGCAGAGAACTCTGCAAGACTCATCTCCGCTTCGCCTGTAAGGGTGTTGTCGAGATAGCCCTTGGCCTTGAGCCTGAGCCTGTCACCCATCTGGAAACAATTCTTGACCTGTTGTGCCACATATTCTGAATTGGTCACATAACATCCTGAAACCGTGCAGGTTCCATACTGCTTGGAAATAAAGGAAATGGCATGCTCTGGCATTTGCGCGGCACTCGGGCTATAACGGAATACAGAATAGACATTACCTTTCTTGGCATCCGAGCAATAGGCCCTGTACACATTGGCAGGCAGTTCCTCAGTGGTCTGGACGCGTCCAAGCATATTGGTAAGTACGAATCCTCCCTCGCAGGTGGTCTCGTCCGTATCGAGCTTGTGCCAGAAAGCCAGATCCTGCCAGCCGAATCCACCGATTTCCGCAGAAGCGAAGAAAAGGCTGTCGGCATTGAACTGCACATCCGAGTAATCGAAAGTGGCAACCACGGTATATTGCTGTTCGGTTGTCTGGTCTCCGAAGCATGAAACAAGCATAACGGCAGAAGCTATTGCAGCAGTAAAATATCCTACAAATTTCATAAGTCTATAAAAATCAATAAAATATAAATCAATAATCAATCCTCTCCCATTTGGGGAAAGCACAACTTTGCAAAGTTACATAAAATTTATGGATTTTGCCGTTTCGGGATATTCCCGGTTGAAGAAGTCGATTTCATCTGCCGTCATTTTTCTGAACACATACAGCAGACGTTTCTGAGCCATCAACCGTTTTAAATGGAGAAAACTATCCGGGCGACATATGTGGCGGGGCCGGTGAGCCAGACATCAGCAAATGATTTACCGTCCTGCAAAGGAATGAAATCCACGGAAAGGGAATCGCGTTTTGCCTTCACCCCGTAGCAATGCCTTTGGCCATGCAAGGATGTCGGTGCGACGCCTGCAATGAAGGAGGCAATCGCCGAGGCCACTATGCCCGTACCACATGCAAAGGTCTCATCCTCAACGCCTTTCTCATAAGTCCTGACCTTAATCAAACCCTGGGACGGCTCGACGAAATTCACATTCGCCCCTATAGGCCTGAGCTCGGCCGCATTGTATCTGATATCGCGTCCGTGTTCCACCACCGGATAGTCATCAACGGAATCAACGAATCTTACGAAATGCCTTGTGCCTGTATCAAGAAATAATCCTTCCGATTGCACAGACGGACCTGTAAGTGACTCATAATGAACAACATCTGTCACATCTTTCATTTTCAGCCTGACAGTCTTGACACATCCTTCAGAACTGAGGATCTCCGCCTCATGCACTCCGTCGGCAGCCTCGAACCTGAAGGATTCAAGTCCGCAATCGGCGGCGAAAGCCACGATGCAGCGCCCACCGTTGCCGCACATCATACCCCCGGAGCCGTCCGAGTTGAAATAGACCATCCTGAAATCGCAACCGTCCGACGACTCGAGAAGCATCAGCCCGTCCGCTCCGATTCCATACCTGCGGTCACAAAGGTCGGCGACAGCCACCGAACCTCCCTGACAGGACAGCACTCCATCCCGGCAGGAAAGGCCGCCATCCCGGTTGTCAGCTACGAGGAAATCGTTTCCTGCACCCTGATATTTATAGAAAGATATATCCATAATTCATTTATTCACACAAGGATGGATGCAAGCAATCTGATTCCCTCCGTGATTTTCTGCGGCGACATGAATGAGAAGTTCAGCCTCATCGTGTTCCTTCCGCTTCCGTCAGGATGGAAGAAGGAGCCTGCGACATAGGCTACACCTGCCGACAGGGCCGTGTCATAGAACTTCACGCTGTCGAATCCTTCCGGCATGGTAAGGAAAAGGAAAAGTCCTCCCTCCGGATGTGTCCAGGTGACTCCTTCCGGCATATATTCCTCAAGTAGTGACAGCAGGAGGTCCCTCTTGGATTTATACAGGTTGATGGTATTCTTCAGGTTCGCATCGAGACGACCGCTTTCGAGGAACTCCGCCGCAACATATTGGTCGAAGACCGGAGGACAGAGGTCGAGGGACTGTTTGCATACATAGATTTTGTCAAGGATTTCCGGATTCGCCACAATCCAGCCGAGGCGGAAGCCCGGAGCGAAAATCTTTGAGAAGGAACCGAGGTGGATGACCGTGTCCGGATCAAGCGAATACATTGTCGGAACCGGCTCGCCTTCATATCTGAGCTCCCTGTAAGGGCTGTCCTCGACTATCAGGAAACCGTATTTCCTGGCAAGTTCGACGAGAATCCGCCTCTCATCAAGAGTAAGTGTCTCGCCTGAAGGATTCTGGAAATCAGGAATCATATACAGGAACTTGATGCGCTTTCCCTCATCCAATGCCGTCCTGACCGCATCCTCATAGGCCTGACGGAACTTTTCAGGCGAACTTTCGTGATGCACTCCCCGGATGTCGGCCCGATAGGAACGGAACGACTGGATGGCACCGAGATATGACGGATTTGAGGTCAGGACCACATCACCCGGATCCACGAGCACCCTTGTGCAGACATCGATTCCCTGCTGGGACGAGGATGTTATCTGGATGCGCTCCACCCCTACGCCACATCTTTTCGCCACCGCCTCACGAAGCGGCACGACCCCCTGTGTGGCGCCATATTGGAAGGCCATGCCTCCATATTTGGAAATGACCTCGGACATCGTCTGGCGAATCTGTTCCAAAGGGAATGTCTCCGCCGAAGGATAGCCCCCTGCGAATGAATATATGGAATTGAGGTCCACCTTCTTGAAGATTTCCCTGACAGGAGACCTGAAGAAGTTGCCCGTATCTTCCGAGAACAATGATGAATAATCCTCCATATCCCTTATCTCAACATATCTTCAAGTGTGATTGATCCGGAAGTCTTTGAATCACGGTATTTTACGATGACAGGGCAATAGAGATGGATGCCTTTGTCAGCACCCGGGCCCTTGGACATCGGACGGCTTCCCGCCACGACCACGGCTCCGGCTGGGACAGTTATCTGTCCTGTCTCCCCCGCCCTGATGTATTCACCTGTAGTGGAATCGAAAATTGCTGTGGATGAATTGATTATGACACCTGTCCCTATCACGGCGTTCTCCTTGACGATGGTACCTTCATAGATGCCGCAGTTGCCGCCGATGAATACATTGTCCTCGATGATGACAGGGAGGGCGCCGACCGGTTCGAGCACGCCTCCGAGCTGGGATGCGGCGGAAAGATGCACATGCTTGCCGACCTGGGCACATGAACCCACGAGGGCGTGCGAATCTATCATCGTGCCTTCATCCACGAATGCACCGATATTGACATAGGCCGGAGGCATCATTATCACGGACGGGGCGAGGTAGGCTCCCACGCGGACGCTGCTTCCTCCGGGAACAATCCTGACGCCGTCCTCCGGAGTGAACTTCCTTGCAGGAATGGTGTCCTTGTCAAAGAACGAGAACTGTCCCTGGGACATGTCCGTCAACTTTCCGATGCGGAAACCTGACAATATCATTTCCTTGACTTCAGGATGAACCACCCATTCGCCGTCTATTTTTTCGGCAACCCTGACTTTGCCGCTTTCGAGGTCGCGGCACAACTGCTGGAATTTATCTATTTCTGACATCATATATCTTTAGGAATATTCTTGTTTGCTTTAAATCAATCCTTGTCATTTCGACCAAGGCCGAGGGCCTCGACCGTCGATTTCATCAGGTCGTATGTCTGTTGCGTCCCTGGGCAGAGCGGAAGGCGGAACTCATTGTTTATCAATCCCATTGCAGCCATCGCAGCCTTTGCCGGAATCGGGTTGCTCTCTACGAAGCAATTCCTGAAAAGCGGGGTGAGCATCTCGTTCAGGCTCCTGGCAAGCTCCATATCCCCTTTGCGGACGGCTCCCACGAAACGGGCCATCAGTTCAGGGGCGACATTGGAAGCCACGCTGATTATACCGGCACCGCCCTGCTCCATCATCCAGAGGGTGTCGTCATCGTTGCCGCTCAGGACCTGGAAGCCCTCCGGGGCGTTGCGCAGGATTTCCTCTATCTGCGGACGGTTCCCAGATGCTTCCTTGACTGCTATGATGTTGTCAATCTCGGCAAGCCTGAGGGTGGTCTCCGCAGTCATGTTGGCACCTGTGCGACCTGGGACATTGTAAAGCACTATCGGCTTGTCCGTGGATTCTGCGACTGCCTTGAAATATTGATACTGCCCCTCCTGAGTTGGCTTGTTGTAATATGGGACCACTATCAGGAAGGCATCTGCCCCGTAAGGAGCGAGGAAGTCCATGCTCCTGATGGTATGGCGGAGGGAATTGGTACCCCCACCGACCAGGAGTGGCTTGCCTCCGGCATGAACCTTCGCAACCTGGAGGAGTTTCACGCGCTCGTCATCTTCGAGACACGGAGTCTCGCCTGTGGTTCCGAGCGGCACGAGAAAGTCTATCCCTGCCTCAACCTGCCTGCGCACCAGACGCCCGTATGCTTCATAATCCACTTCCCCATGGCTGAACGGCGTAATCAGAGCCGTACCGCAGCCGGTCAAATCAAGATGTGCCATATATCTTAACCTTTGAATATTATATCCTTGAATTCATATACTCCCTGCAATCCCTCCGTACGAAGTGCCGCAGCGACCGCCCCTGCCGCGAATCCCTCACGGGAAAATGCCTCATGGGACATCGTGATGCGGTCGTTCACGCCTTCGAAACCGAGGGTGTGGATGCCGGGGATTTCCCCACAACGGACAGACTGGATGTCCGGCCGGGTGCCCGATCCGCTTTCCACGAGGTCTGCGAGGGTCTTGGCAGTGCCGCTCGGTGCATCAAGCTTATGGCAATGGTGCATCTCCACGATGTACGGGCTGTAGCCTCCGGCTTCTCCAAGAAGGGTTGACAACTGGGATGCGACAGCGAAAAACACATTGACTCCGATGGAGTAATTGCTTGACCATATCATGGTCGTGCCGCATTTGTTGAAATATCCTATGACTTCTTCCCTTATGTCGGCCCATCCTGTCGTGCCTACCACCACCGCCTTGAAGTTCTCCGCGAGGAATCTGTAATTCTCACGGAAGGCCTGGGGAGTGGTGAAATCTATGCAGACACATTCCTTTGCAAGGTCCTTGTCAACCTCGGTTACATTCTCGCTCCAGCCAGCATATTCCAAGCCTTTGGACTGGATGATTTTCTCCACCATCCTGCCCATCCTGCCGTATCCGCTTATCAATATCTTCATGACTATTGGATTTTTAAATACATTCAACCTCTTCCGGCTGCTCGAAAAGATGGTGATGGAGGTCCCTTACGACTTCCGTAAGTTCTTCACGGTCAACCACGAAGCTGATATTTACAAAAGACGCGCCCTGGGAAATCATATACACATTGCATTTCTTCAACGGAGCGAAAGTCTTCTTCAGCATTCCGTTGAGCCTTACGATGTTCTTGCCGATTACGGATACCTGTGACTTGTCGTCATCCACGATCACATCGGCGAATTCAGAGAGCTGTCCGACCACATTGTCGATTCTCTCGGAGCCATCTACAGTCACGGAGATGTTCGCCTCGGAGGTACTGATGAGGTCAACGGACACCTTGTTCTCGCTGAAAATCTCGAAGACGCGGCGAAGGAAGCCGGAGGTGTTGATCATCCTCGTGGAGAATATGTTGATGACGCGGATGTTTTCCTTGAATGATACCGACTTGACGCCGTCCTCGATGAGTTCGTTGCGGAGGATGGCCGTACCCTTGCCGGAAGGATTCATGGAATTGAGGACATAAATCGGGATATTCTTCTTGACCGCAGGCTCGATTGTAAGAGGGTGGAGCACCTTGGCTCCGAAATGGGCCATTTCGGCTGCTTCCTCGAATGAGATTTTTTCGAGATATTTTGTATTCTCGACCTTGCGTGGGTCTGCGGAACGGACTCCGTCAACATCGGTCCAGATTTCAATGCGCTCGGCATCGATGGCCATTCCTATGAGGGAGGCGGAGTAGTCGGAGCCGCCCCTGCCCAGAACGGTCTGCTCGCCCTGAAGGTTCGCTCCGATGAAGCCCTGGGTGATCACGGCGTCCATTCCTTCGTATGCTTTGGAGACTTCGGCAGGGACGCGGGTGAGGATTTCCTCTGTGATTGGCTCTCCCTTGAGGTATGACTCGCTGGTTATCATCATCTTGCGGGCATCTATGAAATTGGTCCTGATGCCCTTGGAGTTCATCGAGTAACAGATTATGGTGGAGGAGAGGAGTTCTCCGTTGGAGATTATCACAGCCTTGTTCCTGTCTGAGAGTTCGCCGAGGGCGCATACTGCGAAGGCGAGGTCGGTGAGGGAATCACATATTTCGTTCACCCTTGCCACCGCCTGGTCCTTCAGGGCCGGGCTTTGCTCGAGGAGTTCGCACGCGAGGTCTATATGCCTGGTACGGAGCTGGGTCAGGAGTTCCTCGGTCATCTGTCTGTTCTTTGAGGCTGCCGCGTCCGAAATCTTGTACAGGAGGTCAGTCACTTTGGACAGGGCCGACACCACCACTACCGGTTTCTGGTCCAGCTTTCCACCGACGATGAAAATCGTCCTTGTGATTGCTTCAAAGTTGGCGACGGAGGTGCCGCCGAATTTCATTACTATCATTTTACTTCTATTGTTTTGTTTCCTTGTTCGTGGGTTGTACCGTCGGTGGGGTGGGGTGCATGATGAAATTCGTAATTTCTACCCCCAGTCGGCTCTGCCGACAGCCCCTATGGGGCGTGCCGCGAAACAAGTTTCGCGGGTGCCATCGCTGCTGCAACTTCTCCGAAGTCTTGCTGACGCGAGTGGCACGGCGCTGGGGCGCCTTTTCCCTTCCTTCGGTTTTCCTTGTTTTCAATCCTGTCAGGTTATTTATGTACTCTTGTTTCGCAAGTCCATTGTTATCTGTAATCGTGAGGTTTATGCGGCTTTTGGGATACGATTGTTTTGTATATTGCCATGTAGTTCTGGGTGGCGGTTTGGAGGGCGGAGAGAGTGATGTTTTCGTGCGGGGTGTGGGCCACGAGAATCGAGCCGGGACCGCACAGGATCCGATGGGCGAAATTCGTCAGTTGCGGAGCATCGCTTCCGAACGCCACAGGCTTGGTCGGGAAACCGTCAAGCACATCGTAGCGTGTCGGGGTGTCCCCTCCGAATGCCTTGACTGCAAGTGATTTCTGCCAGGGTGCCGCTTGCTTTCCGACCAAATCCGATCCGTCGGCAGCCTTGTTGCGTCCGAATCTCAGTCGCGCATTCTCTCCGGCAATGTTCTTCATGAAATTGCATACCATCTCGTCCGAAGCGAACGTCGTCCTGAAATACAGGCGGCAGGTAAGCCTGTCACTCAATATGTTCTGCGGATTGGCACTCTCCAGCCTTCCGATGTTCCAAGTGGTCGGGCCGAGGATTTCATCTTCCGGGAACTCCACCGACCTCAGCACATTCACGAAATCATTGAACATCATCACCGCGCTCTCCCCTCTTTCGGGATAACCGGAATGGGCTGCCACTCCACTGAAAGTCAGTTCGAATGACTTCGTACCCTTGCTCGCCGAAGCCATGCAGTTGTCCGTAGGCTCCCCCACTATCACCCATTCAGATCCGGGATGTACATTACGGAATTCCTTTGCCCCGAACGAGCCGGTTTCCTCTCCGGCAAGCAACAGCAGGCCGAACCCGTCATATCCTTCTTCCGAAAGGCGGCGGCAGGCTTCATACATCGAGAAAATCTGCCCCTTCGCATCGCAGGTGCCCCGCCCACGGAAAACATCCGACTCCGTGACAGTCGGGATATAAGGAGGCACCGTATCGAGATGGGTACAGAACACCACCTTCGGCTCGCCCCAGCTAAGCAGCAGATTCTCCGGGAGAGGAAAACCCTCCGGGACATCCCCCGCCATCGATTCCACTGGGAAACGCTCCAACCTGCACCCTCCGGTCACAAGCCGTCCGGCCAAGAACTCAGCAAATCTCCCCTCCTTTCCGGTAGTGGAATCCATATTGAGCATGTCCATGAAAAGTTGTATATCCATAAATACAGTCCTTCTTATCACAAAAAAAGGCAGCCTCACAATGGGGACTGCCTGATATTGAACAAAATCAAACTATCGTAATGTACTGACAATGAAATCCCCAAACAGAATGTTCTTCTGCTTTATGCATTTGGAAGCGCGTTTGGAAAAATTGTTCATCATCTGCGTTTTTCTTTACAATCTGCAAAAATATATAACCTCTTCCACAAAAGCAAATAAATTTTCAACCTTTGGGAACATATCGACTCTTATCGGCATAATACCAGATCGGCCAGACATATTGCGGTCATGGCCTCTACCACCACAGGCGCACGCAGGGCGAAGCAGACATCATGACGCCCCGGAATTTCGAGGACCCCTGGCGCTCCCGTACGGAAATTCCAGGTCTGCTGCGGCTTGCGTATGCTGGCCGTCGGTTTGAACGCGGCGCGGAACACGATCGGGCCGCCATTGGATATACCTCCGTTGACTCCCCCGGAACCATTCTTCAACGGGATTCCGTCCGGTCCGAACGGGTCATTATGCTCCGACCCTTTCATACGGGAAGCAGCGAATCCGTCACCGAATTCAATGGCCCTTACCCCAGGTATCGCGAAGATTGCATGGGAAATGACAGACTCGACGCTGTCCCAGAACGGCTCCCCATAGCCAGGTGCGAGCCCGTCCACGGAACATTCGATCACGGCACCGAGTGAATCCCCCTCGCGGATTGCATCGTCGATTGCCTCTTTCCATCTGTCGGGGAATGAGTCAGACGGGACTCCGCCGCGTGGTATGCCTCCCAACTCTATGATTTCGGCACGGATGCCGTCTTCCGCGACCGAAGTGCCGTCAAGCATAGTGGCATCCGCAAGGATCTTCCTGGCAACCGTACCAGCCGCCACCACAGGCAAGGTCAGCCTGCCGGAAAAATGACCGCCTCCCCTCGGGTCCTGGCAATCGTCCCATTTGATTGCCGCCGTCAGGTCTGCATGTCCCGGACGCGGCATCTCGGCGAATAGGCTGTAATCCGAAGAACGGACATTGGAGTTTGAGAACAATATGGTCAGAGGAGCACCGGTAGTATGTCCTTCATATACTCCGCTGACAATCATCGGTTCATCCGCCTCGATACGAGGTGTCGTCCCTTTCGCTCCACTCTTGCGGCGCAATATGTCCTCCATCAGGTCCGTCTCGCTCAGTTCAAGTCCCGCAGGCACTCCGTCAAGGACTGCCCCGATGTTCCTGCCGTGAGATTCCCCGAAGATCGACACTCTGAATTTTCTTCCGAAACTGTTCATAACAGTAAATTATTGATTTTTACTTCCTACCGACAGCATCCTGCCGAAAGTATCCTGGAACTGAGGGAATGACTTGCCCACACACTCAGTATCGTCTATCACTATCGGCGAGTCCGCTCCGAGTGAAGCCACTTTCAACGCCATCACCATACGATGGTCATGGTGGGAGGTGAACTGTCCTCCCTTCAGCAAGGCACAGTCCGTACCACCTGAAGCCTGGCTGCAAACCAGCCTGCGGGCAAGCGAATGGCCCTCTATGGACATCACATCCCCCTCGATTGAAGCCTTGACCCCGAGCTTGGCAAGCATCTCCATGATCGCCCCTGCCCTGTCGCTCTCCTTGTTGGCAAGACGCCCCACACCTGCCAGGCGGCTCGTACCTTCGCAGAAGGCCGCGAGCACAGATATTATCGGGAACAGATCCGGGCAGTTCGAAGCATCCGCCTCGAACGAGGTCAACGGAGCCCTCTGCACTGTGATCCTCCCTCTGTCGCCATCTGTCTGGGACAGGCTTGCCCCGGCATCCATCAGGATATCCATTATGGAAAGGTCGGCCTGAAGCGAGGTGGTGTCAAGGCCGTCGATTTCAGCCTTGCCGAAGACCGCCCCGGCTACCAGGAAATTCGCCGCAGCACTCCAGTCCCCCTCGAGGTCTATGTCAGCCGCCTTGAAGCGCTGCCCGCCTTTCATCTTGAAAACCAGCTCCGTACACAGGGACCAGTCTCCGTCGGATTCGAGGAAGTCGCGTCCTCCGAGCATCTCGTTGGACATCTTTATGCCGAACTTCTTCAACACTTCCATCGTGATGAACATATAAGGTATGCTCTTGGGGTCGTGGACGACCAAAGTGGAGTTCCTTTCACAGAACGGGAGCGCCATCAGAAGACCGGACACGAGCTGGGAGCCATTCTTGCCGGACACATCGGCCTTTCCCGAAGAAAGGGGGCCCTTGACGGCCAGAGGCACCTTCACCTGGGCGCCGTCCTCCTCCCCATTGAGATTCCTGACAGATGCGCCGACAGCCTCCATAATCTCCGCCGCCCCCGTGAGAGGTCTTTTCAGAAGGGTCTTCTCCCCATTCACACGGACTTCCACGTCGGCAAGCTGTGCCAGGACAGGCATCATCATCCTCGTGAGCAGGCCTGATTCTCCCACGAAAATCTCTTCCTTGTGCAGACATCCTGGTGATGCCGCTATACCTTTTATAGTGATTTCCGTACCATTCACCTCGACCTCGGCACCGAGTTCCCGAGCCACGGCAAGGGCTGCCTCATTGTCTCCGCAAGGGGAATACCCTCTCAGATGCGAGACTCCCTCGGCAAGCGCGGCAGCAATTATCGCCCTCTGGGCATAGCTCTTGGACGCCGGCATGGTCACGGGAACGACATCCCCCAATGACCGCGTGTCCTTCAGAAGGGCATCGCCGAAATGGAAACCGCCGTACAAAGCCTCCTTCATCATCGCGGAATCCCACTGCCCCGGTGCGGCAGCATCCTGTCCGTTCAATGCAGCATAAGTATATGGAGCACCATATCCGAGACAATCCATCCTCGAACTGCGGCCCGCCTCTCCCATGCAGAAGGCGATCAATTGTCCCCCACGCCCATAATCGGCATAAAGGGACATCACCCTTTCCACATCTTCGGAGGAATTTGCCGTCGTGACGAGTTTCACCACATCCGCTCCATGATAGCGGCATTTGTCCACAAGTGCGGACAGGCCCTCCCGTGAATCGGTCCCGTTGAAATCGTGGTAGGAACGGATGAACACCGTTCCGTTCTCATGGGCACACTGCCTCACCCTCTTGGACATCTGCTTTGGAGCCTCGATTTCCACATCCACATATCTCGCACCGGCCTCTATTGCCCTGCAAAGCCTCCTTTCCGCAATCTGGGACGCCTTTATCATCCGGCTCTGCTCAGTCAAGGTGTCGTCCTGAAGCGACTGCTCCCTTTCCATCAGCACGGAAATCCTGCAGGTCGCCACCAAAGGCACATCCGACGAAAAACATTCATCAATCTCAGACGGTGTCAACGGACAGGAATCCAAACGGATTTCCGCCATTTCACAACCTTGCAGAATATCAAGGATCTCATCTGAAGTCTTGTTCTGTATGACAGTACAAATCATGGTAAATTCTCGTTTTCATTTCAACATACCCGCTACATCGGCTGCTGCCAGGTCGAAAGTGGTTACATCGCCTATGCCCCGAGGCAGCACGAAATGGATTATCCCGCCCTCGGCCTTCTTGTCCTTGGCCATGACAGGCACCATCTCATCTATCCCGAACGGACATTCCACAGGCAGTCCGCAAGAACGGAAATCCGCTTCAATACGGTCTGCAAGCCCTGCCTCGACGACGAAATCAGGATTCCTCCGGGCAAGCGCCTCCGCCAGACGGGCCGACATCACGATCCCGACTGCGACAGCCTCCCCGTGGGTTATATCCCATTCTCCGGGAACGCCCTCTGAAGAGCGGCGGCGGGCCAATGTCTCAACGGCATGGGCGAAAGTATGTCCCAGATTCAGCTTGCGCCTCTCCCCTGACTCGAACTGGTCGCGTGACACGACACCGGCCTTCACGGCCGCCGCAGCAGCGGTCAAGGCAGTCAGTTCCGACATATCATCCTTACCTCCAACGAGATAACGGCAAGCCTGACCATAATGTCCATTGTCCTCTATGATGAAAGTCTTCAGCATCTCGGCAGCCCCTGACAGGAAATCGCGCCTCGGAAGAGAAGCAAGCACATTGGCGTTGATGTAGGTGAACTCCGGCTGCCTTATGACTCCGAGCATATTCTTGTATCTGTCGAAATTCACCCCGGTCTTGCCTCCCACGGCAGCATCGACCTGCGAAAGCAATGTCGTCGGGATATAGGCGAACGTCACCCCTCTCTTATATATTGATGCCGCGAAACCTGCCATGTCGGTGGTTATGCCACCTCCTATTGCCAGCACCATCGCGTCCCTGTCGGCTCCCTTGTCCAACAACCATCCGCATATCGCAAGGACGGTGTCCATGGTCTTGGACTGTTCGTCTGCATCCATCCCATATACGGCAGCCCCACGCCCTTCCATCATGGCAAGAATCTCCGATACGACAGGAGATTTCCTTACCACGAGGTTGTCCGCCACGACATATATTTCCCGATAAGGGGCAAGACATTCCGACAGGACGCCGCACAACGGATCATCGTCAATGACAACCCTGCTTATCTGTTTCCCATCTGAGAATATTCCTATTTCCGGAATTCGCTGATTCATAACCAAATTCATATAATCCGATGCCCAAGGCCAGCACTTTGGCGGGCACCTGGACAAAACATCCCGGTAAAGGTAATAATTTTTGACGATTACATCCAGCCTCAATGGACCGGATATGTGCAGATAATCAGAAACTCAGGCGCAGGCCGAAAGAAAAGTTGCGCCCGAATCCCCAATATCCCCTGAATGATGCGAGGTCATGTGCCGCGCCGTCCTTTCCCCTCTCTATGTAAATGGCATCCAAAAGGTTCTCCCCTGTGAGGAATACCGTGAACGACGGCTCCCGGAGGTTGGTCTGCTCCCTGGTCCAAGACAATGTCGCCCCAAGGAGATGATATGAAGGGAAGCGGTAGGAAGGGCTCCTGTCATCCGGATCGGTCCTCGTGACAGGGTCGAAATCCGCATACATCCTGTCATTGAACTGCCAGCGGGCCGAAAGGGCGAATCCGAGCGGCATCCTGACCTCCATCACAGCCCCAAGCTGGGTCTGAGGAGCATCCCCGACAGGCAGTCCGTCAGCATATACATTCACCCTGCCGATTTCCATCCCGGAATAGCTGTCGTAAATCCCGGCGTTCACATCATTCTTCCAACGCCAGTCCCCCAATGAAGCAAAAGCACTGATTTTCAGCCATTCGGTAATATTGCAATATACCTCCGCCTCGACACCTGCATGGGCGGCATCAAGCCCGGTAACCATATATTTGGTTTCATTCAGGTCCGCCACCTTGTACGGATTGGACATCAGCGTCTTGTTTTTCCAATAAGCATAATATCCCGTCAGTTCCAATCCTCCGCGGTTCCACACGAAGCGCCATCCGACCTCTCCGAGGATGTTCCTCTCGTTGTGGACATCCTTCGAAATCTCATTGTTTCCCGATGAAAACCAGACACCTGAATACGGCAGACGGCTGTACCAGCCTCCGCTTGCATATATGCTGTGGCCCCTGCCGATTTTGTAGAGCACACCTGCCTTGACGCTCGCCCCGAGGCCCCCGGCAAGGTCGCTGAAGCAGGACTCCGGCATATAATTGTATTTGTCCCAGCGCCTCACAAGGCATCCGAATCCGGAGGCACCTATGTTCACATTGAGTTTCCCGGATGAATAGGTTGCCGACAGATAAGCTGTCCCGTGATGGGTTGTCTTGCCGTTGTTCGTGCGCACATAGTCACCCACTTTCTTTATCGGATTGCGTCCGGCCAGCCCTGCTAGAGACTTGGATGCGTAGTCCTCATACCAGTAGTCCGCCCCGAGAAGGTCTGTAATCCGTTCCCTTTCCCAGGTGGAATAATACATATAATGGAGTCCCGCTCCAAGTTTCCATCCTTTCCCGACCTTGCAGTCAAGCGATGTTATGGCCCCTGTCTGGGTATGGCCTGCCTGGTAGTCCGACAGGATGTTCATAGCTTCCACGCCATCCGCTCCCGGCAGCCCCGCTCCGTTTGACAAAGTACCTGCCATGTTTGCCGCGATGACGGCATCCCAGTCGATCTGCCCATCTTTCACGAATGATGAAACCGATGCCCCCTTGGTCTCGCTCCACCGCCCTCCTCCGTTTGCAAGTGCAAGATACACAGAGTTCTTCATCGAAATCCTGTCACCTTCCCAGATATGCTGGAGGGTGAAATACGGCTTGAAATAATGGTTGCTGCTGAGATTGAATCCACTGCCGTCGCGCCATCCCCAGTTCTTGTTGTATCTGACTCCATATTGCCCGACCTCCTCCGCCGAAAGTCTCGTCGAACGCTGGTCGTGTTTTTCTGGAGAGCCCAATGCGGTGAATATCAGGATGTGGTCGGGACCTATATGTTTGCTGGCATTGAGCATATAGGCGTATGAGTTCACATCGGTGACATCCACATAGCCCCTGCCTCCCACATAAGACGCCATGGCGTTGACGGCCCATCCTTTGGGAAGTTCCCCGCTCGATACCTTGAGATATGCCTTCACGGTGCCGTAGAAGCCGCCATACATCCCGGCCTCTGCCCGGAAACGGTCCGCGACGGCGTCGGTCACGATATTGACGGTACCTCCCACGGAACCGTCTGCAAGGAGTGAGGACCCTGTCCCTTTCTGGACCTGTACCGAATATGTCGCATCGGCAAGGCCCATCCAGTTGTTCCAGTACATGCTGCCGCTGACAAGTCCGCTTATGGGTATTCCATTGAGCATTACGGAGATGTTCTCCTGTCCGAAGCCCCGGATGTTGAGCCTGGCATCGCCGTAGCTGCCGGATTCGGATGTGCCGTAAAGTCCGGGGATGTCTTTGAGGAGTTCGGGATATGTCCTTGCCGTCGCCCTGGATCTGAGCTTGTCGTTGTCAATGGTCGTCAGCCGCAGAGGGCTGGACGAGGTATTGGCGAATGTGGATTGGATGACCGCCTCCTGGATTGAGAGGGTGTCGGAGAATTCTGGCACTGTTCCGTCATGTGCCGGGGCATCAAAGGCAGACACCGCCGGTGCCGCCATCAGAATTGCGATGCCCATAAGAACGAAGTGTGTTTTCATAAAAAAACCTTAAACTGTTACTCATGGCATACAATTCAAGGCTTGTTCTTCTTCCATCCAGACTTACCCGATCGCAGGCCGGGCGGGATTCCCACCATGGCTCTACAAATCAGGAACACTGTCGGTGCCGTAGTTCCAACGGCTCATGCCTGACGGCTCGCGGACTTTACCGCCGATCGGGATTCTCACCCTGCCCTGAAGTTATGCGGGTGCAAACATACATAAAATCTCGCAATTTTACGCAATGGGCATAAAAATCAAGAGGGCAGCCGGCATCTGCCCTCCAGAACTATTCTGCCCTCAAGAACTATGATATGTGTCGGATGCCTAAAGCCTGATGACGATTCCGGAGACCGGACCGAGGGTGATGACGTCACAGGAGGATGTGCATCTATAGGAAGCCTTGCCGGTGGAGAGAAGCGGCTCGACATTGCCTTTCGTGCCGGAAGTGAGATGGCGGTATGCCGAGATTCCGGACGAAAGGGAAAGTTTCCGTGATTTCGCGGTAGGGTTCAATGCCACCAGGATCGTCTCTTCGCCATCAGTACGCATATATACCATCGGATAAGGATTCTCCTCATTGAAGATTGGAACGAAACGGCTGTCAGCCCAGAGGGCGCCGTGTTCTTTACGCAATGCAATCAATGCCCTTGTCCAGTTCAGCAATGAATTCGGGTCACCATCCTGAGACTCCACCGTGATGCTGCCCGGGGCAGTCATCCTGGCCCGTCCGCAGTCATATTCCTTCTTCCATTCCAGATACTGAGGATAAGAATTGGCCGGAGTCCATTCAGGACAGACCGGAAGATAGATTTCCTCTGGGCTGCAAGTGCTGAAACCGGCATTCACCCCGGAGGTCCACTGCATCGGAGTACGCGCCCCGGAACGCTCCTTTCCGTTATGGTTCGCGCCTTCCACATTAGGCATGTCCACCAGCGAACGCATCCCGATTTCATCCCCGTAATACAGGATTGGGAGAGGCATTGTCAGAATCCAGGACAGCATCACCTTGAGTTGGTCCGGAGTATTCCTCGGGCCGACATTTATGCGCAGATGGTCGTGATTGCCGGAAATCGTCGCAAAATAACCCATCTCGGATGTACTTTCCACACAGTCAGTGAAATAGTCATAATACTCCTTCAGCATTTCCGCCGGAGTCGTAGTCCTGTCAATCTTGTCCTCCGGCCATGGATTCCCGTACAGGTCGCGTACTGAAGGCTGCCCTCCGTCAAGCGAGAAATAGACACCTCCGTCAGCCTGATGCTTGCGGTCGAAATATAGCCTGCGGTTATGGGCCCTTGTGTTGTTCAAATCCATATCGACATTGTAACCTGCTGCGAGACAATATTTTGGAGAGCCCCATTCGGCCATCAGGACATGATCCGGGTAATTTTTGTCCGACCATTCCCTTATCTCACGCCAGAGATTGATGATCTCCTTCTTGTCCTTGTCATTCTTCACCAGGCTGTTGGCCATATCAACCCTGAATCCGTCCACACCCTTGTCGTACCAGAATGCAATGATGTCCTTGAGTTCCTGACGGACCGCCCTCGGGCCCGGAGCATCGACACCCTGCTCCCACGGATGATTCGGGTCAGGATTGGCAAACCCGTAATTCAGGGCCGGCTGGCAGGCGTAGAAATTCTTGTAATAATACTTGTCCCTCGGATAGTCGCTTTTCATCCATTTCCCGAGCGTGTTCTGCATATAGTCCGGGTCCTTCAGCATAGTCTCAAGATCGCGCTCGGCCTTCTTGTCAGGAAGCCGGTCAGACCATATATAGTAATCGGAATACTGAAGATTCGTATCCTCCGCACTTTGCACGAACCAAGGATGCTTGTCCGACGTATGTCCGGCAACAAGGTCCAGCAACACCTTGATGCCCTTGTCGTGAGCTTTCTGTATCAGTTCCACGAGGTCGTTGTTCGTTCCGAAACGGGGATCGACACGGTAAAAGTCAATGACATCGTAGCCTCCGTCTATCCATCCGGAGACGAAAACCGGATTGAACCATATGGCCCTTACGCCGAGACTCTCTATATAGTCCAGTTCGGAAATGACCCCTCTGATGTCTCCGATGCCGTTCCCATCCGAATCCTTGTAGGAAGATGGATACACCTGATATATCACACCGTCACGGAGCCAGTCAGGACCTTTTGTCCAAGTCTGGGTGAAACTTCCCTGAGCAGGCTGGGCGCTTGAAGCCGCCGCTGCCAACACTGAACAGATTGCAATGATTATTCGTTTCATATAGTCAAGATTCTTACATCCATAATAATTCCGTGAAAGCCTGACAGCAGTTCGTTGTCGCTCACTCTCACGGGTTCAGTCAGTTTTCATGCAAACTTACATAAAATCCTGGGATTTTACTCCGATAAAATGACCTGTACGATGCGACCAGACATCCAGGGACAGGATTTTTTACATACGCTCCGAAATAAAAATTGGTTTTGTCAGTAAAATGCAATATCTTTGCAACCCTTGACATAAGTCTATCGTCGTGACTTCAGGTCACATGAAAGCCCGGATGGCGGAATCGGTAGACGCGTTGGTCTCAAACACCAATGTCCGAAAGGATGTGCCGGTTCGACCCCGGCTCCGGGTACTCAGCAAGGTTGGTAATCATTTGATTGTCAACCTTGTTTCTTTTATGGCTCACATCCATCATCGCAGGCGTAGGGGGAAATCCCGGGGCATTGGGACAGGTCGTCTGCAGGAAAATGTCCATCGTTGGGAACAAAGTATAAATATTGGTCCGAAATATGAAACCGGCAATCGGAGGATTTCATTACCTTTACACAGACTAAAAAAACATAAGAGATGAATGGTATCAATATTATTATGATGGCTGCTTCATCAGCTATTGCATTGGCAACGATGACAGGTGACGACCTGGCGGCACAGAATGCAAAGACCACCACAGAAGAGAATGTGCGGACACTTCCTGCTCCTGCAAAAAGCAGCGAGATGACGCTTATGGAAGCTTTGCAGCTGCGGCATTCAGAGAAAGAGTTCCAGGCTGACAAGCCGGTTACGGACGAAGTGCTGGCGGATCTGCTTTGGGCTGCATGCGGAATAAACCGTCCGGAAAGCAAGAAGCTGACGGCCCCTTCGGCAATCAATGCCCAGGACATCGTCATTTATGTCTGCACTTCCGATGGCGCCTGGCTATATGAGGCCGACAAGAACCAGTTGAGGAAGGTTTCAGGAAAGGACCTGCGCAGTGCCGTGGCCGGCAGACAGCAGGATATGGCGGATGCCCCGCTTTTCCTGTTGCTCGTAAGCGACCAGAGCCGGTTCGGAGACCTTGGGGACGGAGCGGCTGTATGCGGAGCCGTGGATGCAGGATATGTGTCACAGAACATCTGCCTGGCCTGCACAGCCCTCGGACTTGCCACCAGACCTCGTATGTCGATGGACAAGGAAGTGCTTGTCAAGGAGTTGAATCTCAATGAAAATCAAATCCTGCTTATAAACCACCCTGTTGGCTATCCCAAGGGCACCCGCTGAATGTATTGAGACCTGAAAGCATAACAAAACGGAATCATGGGGAACAAGACATTTATAATCGCCGTCGCTTTGACTTTGGCAGCCGTTTCCGGTTGCCATGGACAGGCGTCAGGACCGGAATATGATTTGTCCGGTTTTGAAATATATGACGACGGCGCGGGCATATCCCAGGAGAAGCCGGATTTCATATACATAGTATCGACGAACGTCCTGTCCGCCACGGACGAGGATGGGAATGAGGCATATACTGCTACACTCACTGAGACCGACCGGATGTATTACGACAAGGAGTTCGGCTTCGTGGAGGCAAACATATCCCGGGGGGACTTCAATTTCATAGCCCCATATTACCATCAGTTCACATATTCGGCGATTGACCTGCCTGAGGATGACTTCAGAGCTGTATATGAAGAAGTATCGGATGAACTCTGCCGTTTCTGGGACGCATATGTCAGGGAAGTGAACAACGGCAGGAAATTCGTCCTCGCCGGATTCAGCCAGGGGGCCATGCTCGTGCTGGACATCCTCAAGCACATGGATGAGGAGACCTATTCCAGGATGGCTGCCGCATATGTAATCGGCTACAGGATCAGCGAGGAGGACCTGGGACATCCGCATATCAGGGCTGCCGGAGGAGAGTCCGACACCGGGGTGGCTATATCGTTCAACTCAGTCCTGTCCGTCGAAGGAATCTGGGATTTCGTGACGGAAGGCGCCGCCACCTGCATCAATCCGGTAAACTGGAAGACGGACGGCACTCCCGCCGGATTCACCTATGACTCCTACACAGGTACAGTCCGCATCGACACATCCCATAACGTGCTGACAGTGGACATCAACCCGGACAAGTACAGGAAATGGATGGAGGAAAGCCCAGTATTCTCGAACCTTTCACACGACAACCTCCATCATTGGGACCTGTTGTTCTACACCTCCCATATTCACGACAATGCCGTCCTGCGTACCGGCATGATGTCCCAAGACCTATGATTCTGACATAACACATACGATATGATGCAAAGCGTTCTGGATTTCCTATATGACCTGAGCCTGCACAATGACAGGGAATGGTTCAATGCCAACAAGAACAGGTATGTCGAAGCGAACAACACCTTCAACACCTTCGCCATGGAACTTGCGAAACGGCTCGGTGAAATCGACCCTCAGGTCGGAAGGCAGCAGTTGAAGGACATGACCTACAGGATATATCGGGATGTGCGCTTCTCGAAGTACAAGCAACCGTACAAGACGCATTTCGGAGCATTCATCTGCAAGGGTGGCAAGAAGTCTCCCTACAGCGGATATTATTTCCAGGTGGGAGTCGAAGGCCAGGGGAATTTCGAAGGCGCGAACATGCTGGCTGTCGGGGATTATATCATTGACCCACGGGCACTCAGGGTGCTGCGCGAGGACATTTCGATGGGAGGCGGCGAGTTCGGGAATCTCGTACGCGGCTGCGACCCGCGCCTTGAAATGGATTTCGAAGGCTGCCTGAAAAGGATTCCTGCAGGTTTCCGGCCTGACTGCCCCGATGCGGACTACCTCAGGTTGAAAAGATATTGCGTCTGCTACTGTGCCCCGGATTCATTCATGACAGGACCGGATTTGCCGGAGCGTTCGGTAGAGTTGTTCCGGACTGCGACTCCCCTGCTCCATTACATCAACAGAGGCATAGAATACGCAATCGAGGAACAGGATCAGGACGACATCAGCCTGCTCTGAACAGGGGATTCTGTCGGAATCAAAAAAAATATCCAGAATTTCATATAACAAAATTTCAGGTTGTCCGTCTATTATTCGGATCGGGCTTCCGGCCGGGGCACATCCGACAATATCGAACAAATGAATATCTTAATTGAAACCGGAAATGAAAACTATCGGAACCATAAGAAGAATCGCCGCAACTGCGGTTTTCCTCGCAGTGACATTCCTGAGTTGCGGAGCAGCGGGAAGCAGTCGGGCAAAGTACGGGATCGATGATGCGTTGAAGACCATCAGGAATATTGAGAATGTCAATGTCATCAATCTGGGCAAGGGAAGCATGCTCATCGCGAAGCTTGCACTACGGCACAATGTCGAGGACGAAGAGGACAAGGCTGTCCTCAAGCTGATGGAAGGCACGGACAAGATGACCATCCTGGATTATTCGTCCTGCGAGGAAAGTGACCGGGCCCGCATCTCGGAAATCCTGACAAGCGCTTTCGAGAAGTATGAGCAGATAATGGAAATAAAGGATGACGGGGAAACCGTGTCATTCTATGCCGCCTTCAACGAAGACAAGGATATCATCATGGATGTGGTGATGTTCGTCCCGGAAGATTGCAGCCTCATCCGCTTCAAGGGGAAATACGACCTTTCAATACTGGCCAAACTCATGGAAGATGAATAGCGAAACCTTCAGAATCAAGTACCTGTCATTGGCGGATACCCTGTACAAGGTAGCCTTCTACATACTTGAATCCGAATGTGACGCGAAGGATGCCGTCCAGGACCTGTACCTGAAACTGTGGCGCGACCGCGACAGACTGGATGCGGTGATCAATCCCAAGGCATATTGCATCACGCTCCTGAAGAACCGATGCATAGACCACCTGCGCCAGACCTCCAGGACGGACCATCCCACAGAGATGCCAGTGCAGGACGACGGAGGCAGGGATGAGAAACGGCTCCACGACAAGGAACGGCTGGAGAGGGTCATGAAAGACATCGGGAGGCTTCCGCAGAAACAAAGGGAAGTTCTGATAATGAGGACAATCGACGGCCTTGATTACAAGGAGATTTCGGAACGGACAGGAACGAGCGTCATAATGCTCAGGGTACTCCTCTCCAAGGCACGCCAGACATTGAGACAGAATGAAACCCATACAAAGTCTTTGAAAGCATGAAACCGAACAGTAAAATCTTTGATAGCATGAAACGGATTGAAGAACTGGAAAACATGACAATCCAGGAACTTGAGGCCGAAGCACTCAGGACGGTGGCCGAAGTCCCTGAAGGGCTTGAAAAGGAATTGGAGGCAGCCATCGCCTCGGACTCTGCCATCAGGGCAGGACGGGGACGCAGACCGTTTACGACGGTTGCAGCCTGTCTGGCGGTAGCGGCATCCTTGACTGCGGCTGGAATATTCATCTTCCGCGACACGCCTTTGCATGACACTTACGACAACCCGATGGATGCCTACGCCGAAGTGGAGAGGACATTTGCATACATCTCAGGAAAGATGTCACCCGGAATCGGCCTGGCAATGGAAGGAAAACAGAAATTTGACGATACTACAGTAATTTTCAAACAGACAAAAAAATGAAACGGATTATAATTACGATCATACTTGCCGCAATGACAGCTTTTGCGGCAATGGCCCAGAGTGGCGAAAGCATTTACAGGAAATATTCGGACAGCAAAGGAGTGAACGGCGTCTATGTCTCTCCTGCGATGTTCAGGATGATTGGCTCGATTCCTGACATGGAATTCAATGACATGGACATGAATCTCTCCCCCATCATCAAGAAACTCAATGGATTGTACATACTGGAGACCGAGAAGGCAGACATCTGCAAGGCACTCAAGGCTGATGTGGAACGCTTCGTGGCTTCCAAAAGATACGAATTGATGATGGAAGCGAAGTCTGACGGAGAGAAGGTTCGCATCTACACAGTCGGAGACGAAAAGAATGTAGAAAGCTTCGTGATGCTTGCAGAGGAGGATTCGGAGATTGTGTTCATCAGCCTCGACGGGACTATGGACCGCAAAGACCTTGAAGCGCTCATCGCCTCCGCCCAGAAATAAACTGACGGGGTAATCTGGTCGGTTCCGTTCATCGCGCACCATTTGCGCGACACTTCCCTACGGAGATCGTCATCATATGTCGGATAATCAAAAAAATTGCAATAACTTTGCACGGTTGAAAACGGACATTCAATCAACTTGATGACACGATATAAAACCGAACTTGAAAATTTATTGAAGTATGAAAGATTTTGTTAAAATGACCCTTGCGACCCTGCTCGGTCTTCTGATTTTCGGTGTCCTGTCTATCTTCTTCGCAGGAGCGATGCTCGGCACATTGGCATCCCTTGGAGACACGGCACCGGTAATGCCGAGGGAAGGCATACTCAAGATGGATATGTCTGAAATCGCACTCTCGGAGCAGACCCAGGACATGGACCCGATAGCCTTCCTGCAGAGCGGAGACATGGTTGTACCTTTAGGAATCAGGAGTGCGGTGAACGCCATAAACAAGGCAGCCGAAGACCCTGCAATCAAATTCATCTACCTTCTCCCTGACGGCATTTCCGGAGGCATATCCCAGATAGAGGAACTCCGCGCCGCCCTCGACAATTTCAGGAAAAGCAGCAAGGCTGTGATATCCTTCATCGAGAATCCTTCCAACGCAGGATATTACCTCGCGTCAGTATCGGACAAGGTCTATATGAGCTCCTACGATGGAAGCATGAACACATTCAGCGGTCTCTCATCCCAGATGTATTTCCTGAAGGACATCCTCGACAGGATCGGGGTGAACGTCCAGCTCATCCGCCACGGCAAATACAAATCAGCCGGAGAAATGTACATCAGGAACTCCGCCAGCAAGGAGAACGAGGAGCAGTACCGTGAGATGATTTCCTCAGTATGGGGCACATGGGCAGGAGAGATAGCCAAGTCCCGCGAGATTTCAGTTTCTGACCTCAACTCCATGATAGACAACCTCGAACTGAACTTCCCAAGCGACTTCAAGGACAAGGGGCTTGTTGACGAGACCCTTACCAAGGAAGAGCTGAGGAACAAGCTCTGCGACCTCTATGTGACTGACAACTACAAGAGAATCAACACCATATCCCTTCAGGACTATGCCAAGCTGAACAGCACGCCAAATGTAAAGGCCCAGACCAAGATAGCCGTGGTATATGCCAA
This sequence comes from Candidatus Cryptobacteroides sp., assembly GCA_051870255.1. GTDB lineage: Bacteria > Bacteroidota > Bacteroidia > Bacteroidales > UBA932 > Cryptobacteroides. The sequence goes on along the minus strand of JBJEBR010000055.1, from coordinate 10,724 downwards.
CGGTGAGATCGTGGACGGAGACGACGAGCAGAATGTGGCAGGAGACAAGTTCGCCAAGCTGCTTGCCGACATCAGGCACGACTCATCTGTGAAGGCTGTCGTATTCAGGGTGAACTCTCCTGGAGGAAGCGTGTTCGCATCAGAGAAAATCAAGGACGAAATAACCCTCCTGAAGGAGACCAAGCCGGTGATTGCATCATACGGTGACTATGCAGCCTCAGGCGGATACTGGATTTCAGCCGGATGCGACAAGATTTTCTCGAACGCCACCACCCTCACGGGAAGCATCGGAGTGTTCAGCATGATTCCTGATTTCAGCAAGGTGCTGAAAGACAAGGTGCATATCAACGTGACGACCATCAATTCCAACAAGCATTCAGACATGTACAGCCTCACCCGTCCTCTGGACGAGAAGGAGACCGCCTACATGCAGGCTTCCGTGGAGAACATCTATGAGAAATTCACAGGGCTTGTAGCCGAGGGAAGGAATATGACGGTCGAAGATGTGGATGCCATAGCCCAGGGCCGCGTATGGACCGGGGCGGATGCGCTCAAAATCGGTCTTGTAGATGAAATCGGCACGCTTGAGGATGCCATAAGATATGCTGCAGTGTCAATTGGCGCCACGGTGGAGGAAGTCGGCATCGTCGAATATCCTAAACCTCTGAACACCTTCGAGCTGTTGCTCGAATCGTTCAGCAACAGCTCTGACCCTGAGGTTCTCAGCGGGACACCGTTCAGCAATGTCGCCGTCGCATTCAAAAACTGGAATGCCACAGAAAGCGGCAAGGTCTATGCAAGGATGCCTTATCTGTTTGACATAAGATAGCTCAGATTTCAGAAATCCGTATAGCAGAACGGGTTGAAGATGTGATTTTGCAGCCCTCGTCCATGCGTTTGCAGACGAGGGCTGCAACATGTTGGGACTCAGCCAGCCCGGGAGTCTGCACATCTACGGCGACAACGGCAGCGCTCTTTGAGGCGGCATCGTATTTCAGGTCTGTGAACATGTCGCTCAGGAGTTTCCTCCCCTTCATCCCGAGAGGAACCATCCAGTCGCCGCTTCTCCACCTGCGCAGCACGAAAGGGAAGCGCATTTTCGCGGCATCGAGCACAAGCACGCCATCTGGCTGCTTCAGGGCCATATCCTTGGTCCAGGTGATGGTCTCCACCTTGAAGGACCTTCCATTGAAATGGTAAGTGCCGTCTGAGCGCACCGTCATGATTGCATCTGAATCCCCTGAGCCGGCCGTCTGGGCAGATGTCTTAGGATATACGGACAGTTCCATCCGCCCGGTCAGAAGCAGATGGGAGTCAGACTCGAAGCGTTTCCCAGGCACCGTCCTCTGGGAGGCCAGCAAGTCCTCTATCGAGGAAAGTACAGACGAATTGAATCCGTATGGTTTCAGGATATGATATAGAAGGTATTTCCAATGAGAGTGGGACATCAGCGACAGGACATCAATCCTGACACCCTCTCCCAATGCGTCATTGATGGATGATACGACAGAGGATGCGGCCTCCTCGCACCAGAGCCTGACTATGTCCCCTGCCTGGGCGAAATACTCCATATCCTTGTTCAGGGTACGCACGAAGGACGGATTCAGGCGGGCAAAATGCGGGAATACCTCATTGCGGAGCCTGTTCCGCTTGTAATCCGACAGGAAATTCGTGCTGTCATCCCTGTAACGGATGCCCCAGGCCAGCGCATAGCCTTCAATCTGTTTCCTGGTGAATCCCAGCAACGGCCTTATCAGGCGGACCTTGCACGAACATTCCTCGACAGGGAAATCAGAAACGGGAGCCATCCCAGACAATCCATCAAGCCCCGTCCCTCTCAACAGATTGAGCATCAGGGTCTCCGCATTATCGTTCGCATTGTGGGCGACAGCCGTGGCCACATATCCGTTGTCAATGCACAGCCGCGCGAACCAAGAGTACCGGAGCTGCCGGGCCGCCATCTCGATACTCATCCCGTTGCGACGGGCGTAATCCTCGGTGTCGAAATCCACCTTATGGAATGTCACGCCCTTCTCCTCGGCCCACAATCTTACGGAAGCCTCGTCACCGTCGCTCTCCTGTCCACGAAGATGGAAATTGCAATGTGCCACGGCGAACCCCTCCGGCCCGAGGGTCTTGAGGAAAAGGTCAGCCATTACCATCGAATCCACGCCTCCGCTGACTGCGGCAAGAAAACGTGGAGCCCCTCCGGCAACAAGTGAAGGGGCTGACCAACCTTCATCATTGACCAGCCCCCTCATTTCGTTTATCGTCTGTGCAAACCTTTTCTGCATCAACTATTTAGATTTGCTTGCAATCGTATAAGTGAAGCCGAAGGCAAGAGACTCCTTGAACTGTACAAGAGGACCTGCCCCCTTGTTGGCCCAGCCTTCAGAGCCCCATTTGTCATTATACTTGCTGTTCTTCAAGCACCTCTTGTCATATGCCTCCGAACTGAACATCACCATGTCGTCGTAGATGAGGTTGGTGGTGAATGTCAGGGAGAAATACTTGGCAATCTTCCAGTCGAAGCGGTTGTCCCAGTTGATACGAGGACAAGGATTCTTCTTGTGGTTCTTCAGATAATCCTCGAAAAGGACGATCTGTGTCGAATATGCGAAGTTGTCATTTATATTGACCTTTATGTCAATCTTCAACTGGGCACCGAACTCGAATCTGGCACTCTTGTATGCTTCCCCGGAAGCGATTGCGGCAGCCTGTGCCTCGGTAAGGTCGGCATCGGCAATGTCCCTGTACTGCTTCTTCAGGTCCATACCGTATGTATTCCTGAGCAACTGGTCGGTCACAATCACAAAACCACCAGTGAGAGGTGCGAAATTGACTGCGAGCCATTTGGTCGGGGTGTAATCGATACCAAGCGCCAGGTTGGTGTAGGCCGGAGCGAGGAAGTTGGACTTCAGCACGCGGGCATCCTTCCAAAGCTGCTTCTGGTCTCCCTTCGGGATGTTGTCAAGGTCAGGAATCGCTTCTTCATCAGCACCGTACTGTCCCTTGTATGAATCAGGTACCGAAGGAGTCTTGTAATCCCATCCCTTGGCGAACTGAGACTTGAAGTCGTAGTTGGCCGAGAAATAGAAATCCTTCATGGCCTCCGTCTTGTAGCCCCATTTGCTTTCGAGATAGATACGGTCTGTACTTTTCTGGAGCAAAGGCTTCGACGAAGCGTAGAGGATGCCGAAATCAAGCTGGAGACGATTGTTCCAGAACATCTCCTTCTTCTTGTAGTTGGCATTGGCATCCACGAATCCCTGGAGGGAGAATGTATTGTCACCACCGGCAGCCCAGTTCGTCAGTCCGGTCTGGCCGATGTTCAGGTTGGTCTTGAGTGAATTGGTCCAATATTTAGGTTTCTCCACTTTCTGCTGAGCCTCAGGGGCATCCTTGATGGCCATCGCTGCCTCGGCTGCAGCCTTCTGTGCATCAGTAAGCTCTTGTGCCATTGCTCCGAACGCCACGGCTAAAGCAAGAACAGTCGTCAAAATTCTTTTCATATACAGGTCTTGTTTGGTTTATCAATATGACATTGCGAACAGCACCCTCTGGTGTGAAGGTTTGCCGGTGTAGATACATTTGCCTTCCTCTATGCATACGGCACTGTCCATAGGGATGCAACGGATGGTAGCCTTGGTCTCCTCCTTGATTCTCTCCTCCGTCTCCTTCGTGCCATCCCAATGGCAGAGAAGGAATCCGCCCTTGGTGATCTCCTCCTTGAACTCCTCCCAGGTGTCAACCTTGCGGATGCTCCCGTCCCTGAACTTGAGAGCCCTCTCATAGATGTTCTTCTGGATGTCGTCAAGCAAATCCTCGATTCTCTTGGCAAGTCCCTCCACCGGAACGGAAATCTTCTCAAGCGTGTCGCGGCGGGCAACCTCCACGGTACCGTTTGCAAGGTCGCGGGCACCTACTGCCAGACGCACCGGAACTCCCTTGAGCTCCCACTCGGCGAACTTGAATCCAGGACGCACGGTGTCACGGTCGTCAATCTTTACACTATGTCCGTGAGCCTCAAGTTCCGCCTTCAGCTCGCCCATCTTCTCGAATATGGCCTTGTTGCCTTCCTCATCCTTGCCGACGATAGGCACGACCACAACCTGGATAGGTGCGAGCTTCGGAGGAAGCACGAGACCGTTGTCGTCCCCGTGAGCCATGATGAGCGCTCCCATCAGGCGGGTAGATACGCCCCACGATGTGGCCCACACATATTCCTGCTTGCCTTCCTTGTTGGTGAAGAGCACATCGAAAGCCTTGGCGAAATTCTGTCCGAGGAAATGCGAGGTACCGGCCTGGAGGGCCTTTCCGTCCTGCATCAGAGCCTCTATGGTCATCGTGTCAAGGGCTCCGGCGAACCTCTCGTTAGGGCTTTTGTGGCCTACCACGACAGGGAGGGCCATCCAGTTGCGTGCGAAGTCGGCATAGACATGGACCATCTTCGTAGCCTCGTCAATGGCTTCCTGCTCGGTGGCATGGGCCGTGTGCCCCTCCTGCCAGAGGAACTCAGCGGTACGGAGGAAGAGACGGGTACGCATCTCCCAGCGAACGACATTCGCCCACTGGTTGCAGAGAATAGGCAGGTCACGCCATGAGGTGACCCAATTCTTGTATGTATTCCAGATTATGGTCTCCGACGTAGGCCTGACAACAAGTTCCTCCTCAAGCTTTGCCGACGGATCGACCACCACGCCCGGGCCGTCAGGATTGGCCATGAGCCTGTGATGGGTCACGACTGCACATTCCTTGGCGAATCCTTCCACATGCTCGGCCTCGCGGCTCAGGAAAGACTTAGGGATGAACAGAGGAAAATATGCGTTCTGATGCCCTGTATCCTTGAACATCTTGTCAAGCACACTCTGCATCTTCTCCCAGATAGCATAGCCGTAAGGCTTGATTACCATACAGCCTCTGACTGCGGAACGCTCCGCAAGGTCTGCCTTGACTACAAGGTTGTCGTACCACTGGGAGTAGTTGTCCGATCTCCTCGTTACTTCTTTTGCCATCGTATTTTTGGTTTTAATGGTTTTTATTCCTATTATTGCACAAACTGGCTTACAGGCGTCCGCCGGAAAGCGGCAAGATTATTGCTACTGAAGCCGGGATGCAAAGATATGAAAAAAAATTATATGAAACATTTACACACGCTGACTATCGCTATGACGGCAATATTGCTTTCTTCCTGCGGGACAGCTGCGCAATATGCCTCATCACAGAGATTCCAGGACGGAGTCTATGGAAACACTCCTTCATTCCAGACAAAAGCCGAGAAGGAAAGCGGCAAGGAAGCCGCTGACGCCCTCGTGGAAAAGACGAAATCATCCGAGATATACCTGTTCGGGGAGAAGAAGGACACGGTGGTGCTTCCTGATAACATGGCTGCAAGGATAACCTTCGACAAGAAGGACGGCACCACGGTGACCGTAAGCGACGCTTCGAACTTCATCGACAACGATCCTTGGTACACATATGGTTTCGACAACCCTTGGTATTGGGGCCCTTACGGCAGCTATTATTACTCATGGAGATATTCCCCATGGGGTTACGGATGGCGTAACCCTTGGTACTATGGCGGCTTGGCCGGATGGTATGACCCTTGGTATTACGGGGGATGGTACGGATATTATGGATATTATGATCCTTGGTATTATGGAGGATGGTATGGATATTACGGATATTACGACCCTTGGTATCACCATCACCACCACTGCGGATGGTACGACCCTTACTACCAATACCATGAAAGCGCACCGAAGAAGAATGTATATTACGGCTCACGCGCCAGCACGGGATTCGGAAAGGCGACAATGGGCAGGGTATTCGAAAGCGGCACATCCGTCAGGGCCGGTTCATCATTCGCCGCAAGTTCCTCAGGGACAAGGGCATCATCGGCACACAGGGTGACGACTGCGACAAGAAGCAGTTCGACCGGTGCATCATCCGTCCGCCAGTCATCGGCGACGGCGCCGGCAAGGACGGTCAGGACAAGCGCCGTAAGGAGCAACACTTCAGGCAGCGCTTCATCAGCCCAGGCCACTTCGACATCACGCGCAACGGCCTCCGGGACATCGAGGGTTGCATCCTCGTCTTCCACGACAAGGACGACGACCTCCGCATCCAGGACATCCACCGCGACGACAAGCACATACCGCAGGCCTTCACAGTCATCCGCTTCGACAGGCAGGACCACCACCGGCACATCGGGATATTCCCGTTCAAGCACTTCGTCGTCCACCACAAGCAGCAGCTATGACTCAGGCAGGAGCACTTCATCGGATTACTCCAGAAGCTCATCAGGCTACCAGAGAAGCTCATCGTCATCCACAAGCTCATACTCCCGCAGTTCATCCTCATCCTTCAGCGGTGGCGGCAGGAGTTCTTCGGCAAGCTCCGGAGGCGGATACAGCCGTTCAGGTGGCGGCGGGACCAGAAGATAGGCGCCTTGGCCTGACAGACAGATTATTCAGAAACAGAATCTTGAAAACAGAAAACCGAAAATGAAAAAGACAGCATTGACAATTTTGCTTTCAGGAGTCGCCTTGGTCTGCGCCAACGGACAGACCGTCGAAGACGCATTCCTGCTGAGCGAAAACAATTATGAGGGGACAGCGAGGACGATTGCCCTTGGCAACGCGGTCACAGCATTGGGAGGGGATCTCGGAGCTGTCACTATCAACCCGGCATCAAGCGCGGTGGCGAAATATTCCCAGATAACGATCACCCCGGGCTTGTCATTCACGACCACGAACACCCAGGGTATATCGCCTTGGGCAGACGGAAGCCTGCCATATTTCCAGAAACAGATGCGCACGGCAAGCACCAGCTTCGAGCTTCCGAACATTGGATTCTCGTTCAACTGGGACACCAAGCGCAGCAGGGGTGTGAAGAACGTGTCGTTCGGATTCATCGTCAATTCGACCAACAGCTGGAACGAGGATGTATATGCCTCCGGCGTGAACAGCACCACATCATACCTCGGAGCAATGGCGACAGGAGCTTCAGGTTATACCTTCGACGAACTTCTTGACGACAACGCCTTCTACAACGGGGTCCCTTGGAGCGCGGCAATCGGGGCATATACAGGAATGATTGCCCCTATCGGCAGCGGTGCCTTCATCGGTGCCACGGAGGCAGAGCTTGAAGACGGGCAGATCGTCCTTGCAGGGGACATCAACCAGACTTTCGGGATGAAGCGCAGCGGAAGCAAATATGACTACCTGTTCAATGTCGGCCTGAACATCTCCGATTTCGTATATATCGGAGCCAACATCGGCATCACTTCCGCATCCTATTCATACAGCCAATATATAAAGGAGTCGGCCGTCAATCCAAACGATTTTGAAATCATAATGGATGACGGAAACGGGAATCAGAGCGTCTCGTATTTCAACGACATGACTTACAAGACGATGTACAGCCTCAGCACCACCGGGGTATATGGGAAGCTCGGAGTGATCGTGACTCCGTTCGCAGGTCTGAGAATCGGTGCGGCCATACAGACACCTACCCTCGTGACTGTAAAGGACGTATTCAGCGAAAGCGGAGAGGCGTTCTTCAACGGACAGGGAGGCGGCAGCTTCTCGGAGACCAGCCCGACAGGTGAGAATAGGTACACTCTCGTAAGTCCTTTCAGGGCGAACATCGGAGTCGCATACACATTCGGAAGGTTCGGCCTGGTCAGCGCCGACTACGAAATCTGCGACTATGGGAAGATGCGTTACAAAAGCAGTGCATATACCGACAGGCAGGACCTTGACTATGTCAACCAGGACATAAGCACGATCTACGGGGCGGCCCACAGCTTAAGGCTCGGAGGAGAAATCAAGCCTATAGAGCAGCTTGCAATAAGGCTTGGCTACGGTCTCACGACATCTGCGGACAACCATGACCTCTACGGGAACAAATTGAATACGCTTTGTTCACACGATGTTGCATTCGGACTCGGCTACAGCTCGAAAGGTTCGTTCTTCCTCGATGCAGCGGTGAAGCGTCAGTTCCGGAACGCCGTAAGCATCAAGCTGTATGACGACTACATCGGCTACTACGACAACAACGGGGAATATGTTATGGACATTGACTATCCGTCACCGGAGATAAAGATGTGGAAATCCACCTGGAAGGCCGTCCTGACCCTTGGATGGCGATTCTGATCTGCCTGGCATCATGCCAGGGCAGGATATAAATAGAGGATTGAATCCGGACCCTCGTTGAAAAGAAGGTCCATTATGGAAAGATTTGACTTGAAGCCGTATTTCGGGGAGAAGACCTGGAAATACGGCTTTTCCAGTCCCAGGTCCGCAAGTACGGTATCGGGACGCTTGGGATGGATTGCGGTCCTGAGGTCGGTACATCCGCCCATTGTCCCGTCAGGGGATGTCTGGCACCCGTCCGGGAAGAAGCAGTCCGTCATCCGCAAATCTACGGCCAGCCCGGTCTTGCTGATGAAGAAACGGAGAATCCGGGTGTTAAGTTCCAGAAGCGTCTCCGGGCGCGAATCCATTATGGAGAACAGTTCGTCCTGATAATATTCGAAGTAGGCAGATGTCCTGTAAGCGGACACTATGGCCCTCTGATGCTGGATCAGCCACGGCTTTGAATAATCAACCCTTACGGATGCGATCGGAATGCCTCCGCCCTTGCCGTCGTGGACGACAGGTACGGAAAGGTCCTGGACTCCGTCGGCTGCATATATCCTGCACCTTGTCCTGTAAGACTGTTTCTGGAAGTTCTCGCAGGCCTCGAGATACACGACAGAAGGAATCAAAGGCGAAGACAAGGTATCTGCCCTGTCTCCGCCTTTGAGGTGAAGCCCCTCCATTCCTGATGCCATTGCGGCGAAATATGAAACCGGAGGGAAATAAGCCGTTGAAAGCAATACCGACATCAGTCGATGTTGCCTTTTGACTCGCCCGACATTCCTCTGATGATGCCTCTCTTGGAATTTCTGATGAACTCGATGATCGTATCCCTTTCCTCTGACTGAGGGAATCCGGATTCAATCTTTGCGAGAGCGTCTGAGACATTCATGCTGCTGTTGTAGATGATGTCGTACATATCCTTGATGTTGCGGATCTGCTCTGAAGAGAAGCCGCGACGACGAAGTCCTACGATATTGACTCCGGCGTATGAGATAGGGTCACGGCCACAGAGTACATACGGAGGTACGTCCTTGTTGATCTTGGAACCACCACCTACGAAAGCATGCTTGCCGATTTTCGAGAACTGGTGAGCCACGGTGCTGCCTCCGAGGGTTGCCCAGTCGTCCACGTCAGTCTCACCGGCGATGCCGACATAACTGACAAGGATACAGTGGTTTCCGACGGTACAGTCATGTGCGACATGGGTATATGACATCAGCAGGACATTGTTGCCGATTCTGGTAACTCCCTTGCCGCTTGCCTTGGTTCCGCGGTTGATGGTTGCACACTCCCTGATGTTCACGTTGTCACCTATTTCCACGTATGTGACCTCTCCGTCAAACTTGAGGTCCTGAGGAATAGCGCCGATAACGGCTCCCGGGAACACACAGCAGTTCTTGCCCATCTTGACATAATTGAATATCGTTGCATGTGGAAGGACACGGGTCCCGTCCCCTATCTCGACATGCTCCTCGATGTAGGCGTATGGACCGACTTCCACATTCTCTCCGAGCTTGGCATTCGGATGAACTGTTGCGAGCGGATGAATTTTTGCCATAATATTATGTTTTTATCTATTTTGCAAGACTTTCCCTTACCTTGCGGGCAGCGGTCGTGTTTATGCCGTGACCGGATTTCTCCGCAGTCACCTTTGCCTTGAGGAAGCCTCCGGCAAGCCTCAGGTCGCCTATCAGGTCAAGAAGCTTGTGCCTTGCACATTCATTGTCAAAACGCAGGGTGAGGTTGCTCAGATAACCGTCCTCCCTCACGGCAAGAGCAGGAACGCCGAAAAGTGACGACATCTTCGACACCTGTTCCTGGGAAACCGGATGCTCAACAATGACTATTGCATTGTCCACATCACCACCCCTGACAAGACCGTTGTTGAAAAGGAATTCAATCTCGTGGAAGAAGACGAATGTCCTGCAGATTCCGATTTCCTCCGCATATACCACGGAAGAATCCCACTGGGCATGCTGTACACCGAGGACCTTGGAATTGAAATCTATCTTGATATCGTAAGAGAACTCCTCCGCAGGCTCAATCCTGACGAGCGAGCCTTTCTCATCATTGCGTATCTCAATGGTCTCCTTCAGCTCCACATATCTGCGGGGAGCATCCTGCGTGGCAAAGCCGTCCTTCCATATGGCATCGATGTAGGGCTTCGCACTGCCGTCCAGGATAGGGACCTCAATGTTGTCGATATCTATGAGGGCATTGTCCACGCCCATTCCCGTAAGGGCAGAAAGCACATGCTCTATGGTAGTAACGGCTGCCTTCTTCCCGGTGATAGTAGTACTCCTGGCGGTATTGGTCACATTCTCCGCAAGTGCATCCACGAACGCATCCTCGCCCAGATCCGTCCTTCTGAAACGGATTCCGGTATCCACGGGAGCAGGATTGATTGTCATATGGGCTGTCTTGCCTGTATGGAGGCCCTTGCCTTCGAATGAATAGCTTTTTACCAGCGTCTGTTGAAACTGCATCAGTCTAATTTTTCGTTCAAATATATATTTAAGTGTGCAAACTTACATAAAATCTTTCGATTTTACGCCAGTTGGATAAAAATCAAGACCG
>JBJEBR010000054.1:0-8995 GCA_051870255.1 Candidatus Cryptobacteroides sp. | reverse complement strand
CGAACGGCACGTACGGTGGTGTGAGAGGTCGGAAAACGAAAGTAGGAAGAAAACTTTCGTTTTCCTCCTACTCGATTGTTCTGTAATTCCGCGGTATTCCTATTTCAGTTCTATTTCATGATTTCCCTGCGTTGATATTCTACGATTCGGTTGCCAGCAAATTGATTCTGTCTATCGGCAAGCCCGACAACTCAGCAGTCAAATCAATGGACATCCCTTTAAGCAGCATCCTCCTTGCCGTAGCAACCTTTTCATCATCCCGTCCTTCCTCTCGTCCTTCTTCCCGTCCCTGGGCAATGCCTTCAGCAAGTCCTCTGTCATGCGCAAAGTCGAGGCAGTTTTCATAATCGTACTCCATGATTTCCCTCCTTTGATATTCTTCGTATTGTTCGGAGGTAAAGTTAGCCAATTCCGCCTTTTCAAACAATAGTTCGAACTCTTTTTCTTGGAAAGAGTCGGGCCGCGAGTTCATGGTGGCCATGTTCTTGAAGAGGTACATCCACTTGTCGTAAGGCGTTTCGAGCTGTTCCTCGGTCTTGTCGAACAGCCCGAGTTCGAGGAATGTGTATGTGAGCTTGTCGCTCATCGGCTCTCCGACCTCGTCCTCCCTGAGCCTGTATGTGGAATGGTATTTTTCAACCGGCCACATCGGCCCGTGGTCAATCCTGAAGTTTGCGATTGCGATGAGCCTGACGGGAGAGAGGCAGAAATTCCACCTGAACCTCCTGTCGTCGTGATGTTTCTTCCTGAATTCCTCGCGTGCCATGGCCTTCTGCCCCATGATTGGGTAGCTGGTGTAGAAGATTGCCCTGTCCCTGAACCATGCCTGGCTTGCCTTCTGCATCTCGACGATGAAGTGGCTCCCGTCGCTCGTGATGCAGGAGATGTCGACTATTACCCTGCTGTCCTCCTCGGTCATACCGAGGAACTCCTTGTCGTTGAACCTCACGTCGGTGATGTCCGCCCCGGGGATGACCCTGCGGAGGAATGCGATTAGTATTTCCTTGCAGTCCTCGCTGCCGAAGAGGCGTTTGAACATGTAGTCGTTGGTGAGGTTGGCATATCCCGTCCTCCTGCCCTGAATTTCTGTATCCATAAGAATCATCGTTTATTGTTCATGGATGCAAAGTTCGGGAGGATTATCCGTGTACCGAAAAAATACACGGATAATTGCAGAAATCGGCCTTGAACAGGTCTGCAAGGCACATTTTTCTGAAAAATTTGTCTGATTTTGCTGCAAAATGGAACAAATTCGGGCGGAAAAATGGGGTCGTGACAGGAAACAGATGTCTCACTTCGTTCGACATGACAGAGAAAGAGTCCATTGTCATCCCGAACGGATGTGAGGGATCTGCGGGTGAAATCGCATCGCCTCGGATGCTTTGCAATATCCGTGGAATTATGAAAATTGCTATATTTACCCTGTTTTTCATCAGATTCCCCATGAATACCAAGGAACCTTCATATATGCATGATGACGATACCCAGGCAGAGTCAGGACCATCCGTAGCCCAGAGCCACGCCTCAGCAGAACCTCCCATCATGCCTTTGCCTCCGATGGCCGGGGAGGGGATACATGCCGGATTTCCTTCGCCTGCAGGTGATTACATGACGATGGCGATAGACCTGAACCGGGAACTCGTGCGCCATCCTGCCGCCACATTCTATGGCCGCGTCGTGGGAGACTCGATGATAGACGCCGGAGTGGAGGAAGGCGACATCCTGGTGATAGACAAGTCCCTGGAGCCCCGCGACGGCGACATGGCAGTCTGCTTCATCGACGGCGGCTTCACCCTCAAACGCCTCAGCATCAAGGAGGACGGACTCGAACTCGTCCCCGCCAACGACAATTACCCGACCATCCGAGTCGAGGAAAACTCCGATTTCCTGATGTGGGGAGTCGTGACCTACATCATCAAGAAAATCCGCTGAAGACACGCCCCGATGTACGCCCTGGTTGACTGCAACAATTTCTTCGTCTCGTGCGAAAGGGTATTCCGTCCGGACCTGGAAGGAAAGCCCGTCGTGGTGCTGTCCAACAACGACGGATGCGTGGTCTCCCGAAGCAACGAAAGCAAGGCTATGGGCATAAGGATGGGCACCCCCTTCTTCCGCCTCAAGGACCTCGTGGACTCAGGCAGGCTCGTGGCATTCTCGTCGAATTACGCCCTCTACGGCGACCTCTCCTCAAGGATAATGTCAATCCTTGCCGACACAGTGCCCAGGATAGAGATATATTCGATAGACGAAGCCTTCATGGTGATGGACGGCATTGACAAGGCAATGGCGGAGCAACTGTGCCGCAACCTCGTGGCGAAGATAAGGAAATGGGTGGGCGTGCCCGTGAGCATAGGCCTGGCCCCGACCAAGACCCTGGCAAAGATAGCCAGCCATTTCGCAAAGAAATACAAAGGCTACAAGGGAGTATGTATCATAGATGATGAAACAAGATGCCATAAGGCATTGGAACTCACACCGATAGGCGATGTATGGGGCATAGGTCGGAAACTGGCCCCGAACCTTGAGGCGAAAGGAGTCCTCACGGCCCTCGATTTCGTGAACCGCCCCCGAAGCTGGGTGGAGGCGAACTACCATGTCTCAGGCCTTAGAACCTGGCAGGAATTACAGGGCATATGCTGCGTTGACGACGAAAGGGAAGACAGACGCAAATCGATATGCACATCCCGCTCCTTTGCCGAAATGATAGAGGACGAGGACGAACTCGTGCTGCGGGTATCAGATTTCGCCGCGATGTGCGCCAAGAAACTCCGCTCCGAGAAATCCGTGGCGGCCGAAGTCACCACATTCCTCTACACCAACCGCTTCCGCGAGGACCTCGACCAATATTTCCCTTCTGCCACGGTTGTCCTCGAAGTCCCTGCCAACAGCACCCAGGAAATAGTCTCGGCGGCGCTGAAGGCCCTGCGCACCATCTATCGCAGCGGCTACAGATACAAGAAGGCCGGAGTCATAGTAAGTTCGACGATACCACAGGACTCAATACCTGGGGTACTCTTCGATTTCGATTCCAGGACAAGGGAACGCAATGACAGGCTCTCCCAGGTGATGGACCATGTCAACGAGGCTATGGGCGACAAATCCAGAAGCCTCCTGCGCCTTGCAGTCCAGCGCCCCGGACACTATGCCGACGGCATCCGAAGCGACTTCCGTTCCCCTCTCTACACCACTTCTCTCGACCAGATTCTGGACGTCCACTGACCTGACATTTCCGATTATTCCACTATTTGAGCAAAAATTTTCCTTTTCTAGCAAACTTTATAAAATAAAAACTGCAAAACCTTGCGCGGGGGGGGGAAATTTTTGTTAAATTTGCAGGATTATTTGACACTTGAAAAATATAAGCGGTTGGTAGTGTTCGAGATGGGTAAAAAAGCAATATTGAGCATCATGTCATTTCTGATGATGATGGTCTTGTCGTCAGCATCTCCCGTAAAGGGAGGAGCCGATGACAAGTTACTCGTATGCCATCCTGTCTCCGACACCCTTACGACCAATGTCTTCCGCCTGTACTATGTCTGCGACGAAAGCTCCGTGAGGGAGGACTATATGGACAACGCCGCCCAGATGGACTCAATCCGCAGGTATCTTGCCACATCCCCGAGGATAGACAGCATCGCAATCTACGCATATTCATCCCCTGAAGGCTCGTTCCGCAGGAACTCCCAATTGTCGCTTCTGAGAGCTGAGGCTACCCGGGACTTCATATTGGCGAACGGCGCTCTCAGAATTTCTTCGGCTGACATCACCCTCCACCCGATGGACGAAAACTGGGAAGGCCTGCGCGAGGAGGTGGCCAAGAATTACCACCGCCACGACCGCGACAAGGTCCTCCGCATCATAGACGACACATCCGTAGGCGTAGATACCCGCAAATGGAGGCTGCAGCAGCTCGACAAAGGCTATACCTGGGACTACCTCAAGCGCAATCTGATGCCACGGCTCCGCTACGCCACGTGGATATGCGTATGGGAAAGCCCTGCAATCCCGGAAATCGGGGGGGGTATTACCAACCACATCTCGAACAGCCTGACAAAGGCATAATCCAAGAAAGACCTGCCACTCCGGTAGCATACAACCCTAAAGCCCTCGCACGTAAATCCATCCAGCCGGTTCCGGACTCTTTGCGAAGATATGCCAAGGTCGCACTTCATACCAACCTGCTTTTGCCTGCGGCGAACTTCGGTGCCGAATATGCTGTGAATGAGAATTGGACCATCGACGCGAATTATTATTTCCCGTGGTTCTGGCCAAAGAAACAGAACAAGGATTGTTTCGAACTCCTTGCATGGTCTGCTGGCGGAAGGTATTACTTCGGCTCGCAGAGAACCGTTTACGATCACTTCAGGGGACATTCGCTCGGCCTTTATTTCATCGGAGGCTATTACGACTTCGAACGCGACTACAAAGGAACGCAGGGGCAGTTTGTCGGTCCCGGCGTGGAGTATAAATACAGTATGCCTGTCGGCAGGAAACAGCTTGTCAATCTCGACTTTGCCATTGCCTTCGGTTACATCTATTCCTGGGGAACTCCTTATTCAGTCCCTCACTCGAATGGTCCCCTCTATCCCGAGGATTACTCTACCCGTCATCACTATTTCGGGCCGACCAGGATAGCTGTGGGGCTAACCATTCCTTTGTTCAAAAAGGAGGTGCGCAGATGAAACCGATGACTAAGAAATCCGTTGTGGCGATTCTGCTTGCCTGCCTTGTCCTGGCCTGCTCCTGCCAGCGCCGCCCGTTCTCCAGCCGGAGTACCGGTGTCAATCTGCTGTTGAGGATCAACACGAAGATTGTCAACCAGAATGATGTGCCGGTGCCTGCCAATATGCGTGTGGTGATGTACAATCCTGACAGCAATGGCATAGAGTACAGTGAATTCGTCGGCCCGGAAGGTGGTTACATCAGTCCTTCGCCAGGAACATATGATGTGATTGTATATAACTTCGAAACGGAATCGACGATAGTGCGGGGTGATGACAATTATTTCAGTGCCGAGGCCTATACCAATGAAATCTCGCCTTATTTGAAAGGCCAGCTGAAATCCCTTCTGGAAATGAGGAGGGAACGCCGTATGGAAAATGTGACAGCCAGCTCGGTTGATGCAAATGAGGTGATATTTGATACCGAGGAGCGTATTGTCTATGAGCCCGACCATATATTCGTAGGGAGAATCCGCGGACAGGAAATCCCTCAGCTTCTTTTGGAGGAAGGTGACAGGGAAATCGTGATAGAGGTCAATGCGGAATCTCTTGTCGAGACCTGGAAGGTTGAAATACAGGGAATCGAAGGTGCTGAGTATATCAGCAGCGTTGCGGCGATCATCTCGGGCCAGGCGGCGTCGAGCTTCCTTTGTTCCGGAGAGGATTCACAGGAGGCTGTCAGTGTTTATTTCACTATGGCCTCGAACAAGGCCAAGAGCGCCGGGGATGGGATGATAACGGGATGTTTCAATACTTTCGGCAAGATTCCGGGAGTGACCAGCGAACTGAGCCTGGATGTGTCCATCACAAACACTGCGGGTGAGACTTACGATCTGCACTATGATGTCACATCCGATTTCCAGGACAATCCGGATCAGCTGATAGTCATTGAAGATGAGATTGTCATCGATCCACCCACTTCCGGAGGCGGAGGATTTGACCCTTCGGTTGAAGACTGGGACGACGTCAAGACGGATATAGAATTGTAAAACATAAAACAGAAACTATACTAATTATTTTATTAACTTTAATTTATCAATTTTTATCTTATGAAAAAGATTTATGTATTGGCAACGGCTGCGATAGTGGCTCTTGCATCCTGCACCAAGACCGAGGTTGTCAGCAACCAGGAAGCGCAGGAAATCGGATTCCGGCAGTTTACCGGGTCTATGACTAAGGCAACTGATCTTTCTGAATTGGAAGGTGGACCTACGACTATGGGTGTATTTGCTCATATCAATGGAACAAATGCTGAGTACTTCTCAAATGCGATATTTGAAAAGCCAGGTTCCGGTAATGATTGGAGTGGCAACCCTGCGCGTTACTGGCCTCTTCAGGATGCACTTGATTTCACGGTCTATGCTCCGAGGGTTGACGGAACGACTTATGCAGATAGTAAGCTTTCTGTTACTGTTGCGGATAACACTACTACTCAGTCCGATTTCCTTTATGGTGTGGAAAGGTATTTGAATAAATCAAAACCTACAGCCCCATATGTATCTGTTCCTGTTGTCCTCAAGCACGCTCTTTCGAAGGTGTCTATACAGATTAAATCTAATGTTGAAAACCTGTTCAAGGTAACAAAGGTTGAAATTGTTGATCCAATCCAGAATGGTTCATTTGTAGTTGATTATTCCTCAACTACTGCTATTGATGTTACACCTGGTTCGACAAAAGGTACAGTAGAAACGTATTCGGGTGCAGAAAAATCTTTGACCACTACTGCGGTAGATTTCGGTT
The DNA here is from genome assembly GCA_051870255.1 of Candidatus Cryptobacteroides sp. Classification (GTDB taxonomy): domain Bacteria; phylum Bacteroidota; class Bacteroidia; order Bacteroidales; family UBA932; genus Cryptobacteroides. The sequence continues at coordinate 2,534 of JBJEBR010000054.1, read as the reverse complement.
CAAAGCTTGTGTTCCCTATTTCTCCGAGTACAAATGCTGCATATCTTAGGATTACTTATAATATGGAATCCGCTACAGGACTCGTTGCGAAGACTGCTGCTCTTCCTGAAAAATGGGAGACAGGAAAGCGCTACATCTATACTGTAACCCTTTCTGCAACAGAGATTCTCCTGACTCCTACTGTTGAAGACTGGACTGATGGAACTACTTCAGAAATCACTGTCGAACCATAAGTTACCCCCCCTATCCGGGCGAACCCGACCGTTCACCCGGGTACAAATAAAAGCATGAAATGCGAATGAAAACATCATATGGATTACTGATGACGGCACTCATCCTTGGATGCGGCATTCTCTCTTGCTCAAAGAGCGAAGCTGACTTCCATAATGATGAGATTTGCCTTCGTGTCCCCATTACCAAAGCCACAGGCCTTCCCGAGAATGAGATCTTTGGCGTGTTCCTGACTGTAAATGACCAGCCGCAGGGAACAGAGTGGGGAGGGGCATGGTCTGCCGAACAGGAATACCTGAATGATGTCGCCTTCAAGCATTTCGCTGCTTCCGAATTAGGTACAGCGCAGGATTACTGGGCAGGCTGTGATTATGCCACCCTCACGCATAAACCATATTATTACCCTGTCCAGGGTTCTCTGCTTGCAATCGGCTACAGTCCATACAAGGAACAGTCGAAGGGCACAGTGCTGTCAGTTACCCATAACTCCAACCTGCAGAATCAGACCGCCAAGAATCCTCTGCTTCTGATTGGTTTCAAGCAGAATATGGATCCTGCTCAAATGGACACTCTCAGGTATTTCCGTCCAGCGGATGTCAATAACGGCTACTCCTTCTCCAGCAAGACCCCATCTGTGCCGATACTTTTCCATCATGCCCTCTGCAAGGTGCAGTTCTGTTTCCTTTCAGACAATGATTGGTACCGGATATATAATGTACGCCTGATGGGTTGTGTCAATGAGGGAACCTTCTTCAATGCAAACTCCCCGGGTTTCCTTCCTACGCTTTCCAGCGCAACCAATGATGGATATCTGTTGCAGGGGGAATCCACGACGGATTTGTCGGGTTATGAAAGTCCTGAGCTTTTCCTTCTCCCGCAGTACACCGACGGAGTTTTCACTTCGGGCAATACAGGCACTTTCATCCGTCTGGAATTCGACATAACGGACAAGGATGAATTCTCATCCCAGCACGTGGTGCTGTCCCTTGACAGTCCAGAAACGGAAGAAGCCAAGCAGGATGGTGTCATATACCTCTCGGGCCTGACCAAACATTGGGAGATGGGCAAGTTCTACAGGTACAATATCACCATAAATCCACGCCCGATTGACTTTTCGCTTGATATTGAGGTGTTTACAGATATAGCAACTGAGATGTGATGAAATTGAGGACAACATATCTGACAGCATTCGTCATATTATTCCTTGCCGGATGCAAGAAGCAAGACCCTGAGCCACAGCTTCAGGGAAGTATCCGTTTTGCAATAGACAAGGTGGAGACCAGAAGCAATGCGGACATATTCGAAACCGTGGATCAGATAAAAGGCAAATACATACGAATCTGGGGCTTCAGATATACCACAAAATCCAATGGAGACCTGGACAAGTCTGATAGCTTCATGTCAGATTATCAAGGACTTATCTGTGATGCCGGCACTGATGACTGGAACACTGTCTATTACAATCCGTCAACATACGCCTGGTCGGAGAACCTCTACTATTGGACTCCGGGTGCTGCCCATCGTTTCTATGCCATCTTCCCGACTTATCCTGTCGGAGATACAGTTCCTTTGGAATATACAATTAGCGAAGATACTCAGACTGTTCATATGCCTGAGGTAGAAGCCGGTACATTATCGGAGTATAACAACAAATGTCAGGACATCCTCTACGGAATAAGGAATATCCCGGAACAATTCCGGATTCAGGATTACCCTGAGAAGGTCCAGATGACATTGAAACACGCCTGCGCGGCATTGGTTTTCCGCATCAGGAATCTCACGGGAAGTGCGATAGACCGTATCCTTCCGACTGGAGAAACTGATTGGGAAAAAATGTATGTCAAGGGTGTCAGATTCAAAGGTCAGATGGATCTGGATCCAAGCGGCATCACCTGGACACTTTCCGATGATGTTACTGCAGACGAATTGTTTGTGAAACCTCTCAACCAGGAAACGACCCTGGCCAATGGTGCTACTTCCGTGAACACGTTCACTGCAATCGTATTGCCTCAATCCTTCGGTTCCTCCTCCATGCCTCATAAATTCAGCGTTTACAATGTTGGAAGTGACACCCCTATCTCGTTTGAGGTGGATCTTGCGAAAGTCGCCGTTGTGCACGATGGTGTTAAGACCTATGAATGGAGACCTGGATACAGATATATATATACGATGGATGTAACCGATACCCATATCATCTGTACCGTGTCCGTGGTCCCTTGGATAGAGGATGAGACTATTATATTATGATTTTAAGTTTCGCATTTAGCGAAACTACCGAATTTTGAGACCTTTAGGTCGATAGT
>JBJEBR010000053.1:0-2307 GCA_051870255.1 Candidatus Cryptobacteroides sp. | reverse complement strand
AGGTCGGAAAACGAAAGTAGGAAGAAAACTACTTCGTTTTCCTCCTACTCGATTGAACCACTTCGGGCACAATGGTCTTCAATACCAAAGGATGTGCTGTCTTAGGAGGCAATGCCGTAGGAATGCATGCATCTTGAAAAATTATTTGCAAGAGTCGGAATCAAGTGATAATTTCGTGGAAACATTGAATATGAAACATTTGTTTTTGTCAGCCTCTCTCCTTTGTGCAATCCTTGCATCCTGCACGGACGCCAAGGAGGATTTCACCAGTTATGTGGATGTCAGGATCGGAAGCGGGGGACACGGTCATGTCTTCGTCGGTGCGAATGTGCCTTTCGGCATGGTCCAGCTCGGGCCTACCAGCATCCCTCAGACCTGGGACTGGTGCTCAGGCTACCACGACAGTGATTCAACGGTTATCGGATTCTCCCACACCCACCTCAGCGGTACGGGAATCGGAGACCTTTTCGACATCACGGTAATGCCTGTGAGCGGAGATGTCACATTCGCGAGAGGGAATGAGGATGATATGCAGTCCGGTCTGTGGTCATATGCCGACAGGACAAAGGAAATCTGCCGTCCAGGCTATTACAGCGTTCCCCTTGTCCGCTACGGCATCAGGTCCGAACTCACCGCTACGGAAAGGGTAGGCTTCCACAGACATACATTCACGGACAGCCCGTCCTTGGTCTTCGACCTCGAGAACGGAGGATGCTGGGACAGGGCTACCGACACTTTCATAGAGGCCATCGGGGACCGTGCCGTGAGGGGATGGAGATATTCGAGAGGATGGGCGAAGGACCAGAGGATATATTTCCATGCGGAGTTTTCAGAACCGTTCAGCGACATCAGTTTCGTGGAAGTCGTGAGGGCAGGCAAAGGGGAGGCGCCGGTGAAGATGCCCCGATATGCGAGGGTGGATTTCGGTGGCGAAGGCCGGACAATCTTGCTGAAGGTGGCGCTGTCATCCGTGAGCATGGATGGGGCCAGGGCCAATCTTGAAGCAGAGCTTCCTGGTTGGGACTTCGATGCTACGGCAGAGGCTGCAAACGCCAGATGGAACGAGGAACTGTCCAAGATACGCATCGAGACCAAGGATGAGGATGCCAGGAAGATTTTCTATACTGCGATGTATCATACCATGATAGCCCCTTCACTGTTCAGCGACATTGACGGCAGTTACAGGGGTGCAGACGGCAAGACATACCCCGATCCTGGATTCAGGGTATATACCACATTCTCCCTGTGGGACACCTATCGTGCTGCAATGCCTCTCTATACCATTTTCCAGCCGGAAAGATATTCCGAATTCATCAGCACAATGCTGGACATCCACGACAAGCAGGGCAAGCTTCCGGTATGGCATCTTGTCGGATGCGAGACGGACTGCATGGTCGGCAACCCTGGTATCCCGCCGGTAGCCGATGCGATGGTGAAAGGCTTCGGTGGGTTCGACTATGAGAAGGCTTTCGAGGCGATGAAACAATCAGCCTTGACAGGGGAGAGGGGACAGGAGGCAAGGATGAGATATGGCTATCTGCCTTGTGACGAAATGTCGGAATCGGTTGCATATGACCTTGAATATGCGCTTGCAGACGCAGCCGTGGCAAATGCCGCCCAGGTTCTCGTTGACAGGTATGAATCCGCCGGAGATGCTGCAAAGGCCGAAGCGATGAAGGCGGACAGGGACTATTTTCTCGGAAGAAGCAAGTCATACAGGCAACTCTTCGACCCCGGACTTGGTTTCATAAGAGGAAAGGACAGCAAGGGGAACTTCCGCAAGGAATACAGTCCTTTCTCTGCAAACCATAGGTCTGACGATTATTGTGAAGGCAATGGCTGGCAGTACACATGGCTCGTTCCGCACGATCTGGAGGGCCTGCAGCGGTGTTTCGGAGGCAAGGAAGCCTTCCTGGAAAAATTGGATTCCCTCTTCATGGTCCCATCAGAGCTTGAAGGCGAATACTCTCCTGACATTTCCGGACTCATAGGTCAACATGCCCACGGGAATGAGCCGAGCCACCATATCATTTATTTCTATACGATGTCCGGACAGCCCTGGAAAACAGCGGACAAGGTGCGGGAGGTGCTTTCAACGATGTACACGACCAATGCTGAAGGACTTCCAGGCAATGAGGATGTCGGACAGATGTCGGCCTGGTACATCCTGTCGTCCCTTGGTTTCTATGAGGTCGAACCGGCATCGGGCCGCTATTGGTTCGGCACGCCACTTTTCGACAGGGCTGAAATAGATGTCGAGGGAGGGACATTCACCATTATCGCGGAAGGCAACAGCGCCGATGCCAG
>JBJEBR010000052.1:0-9100 GCA_051870255.1 Candidatus Cryptobacteroides sp. | reverse complement strand
GCACAGCGTATTCGTCATAGATGAGACCAAGAACACCCACGGCGTGACAATCCGCAGGAAAGGATAGACTCACCTGCCTTGGCAGGTATTTGCAGATGCGGCATTGTGGCGCTCGATCAACGGCAAGAGTTCCGCCTCGAAAATCTCCTTGCTGACAATGCGGTAATGAGGATTATACGCCTCTACATATTTTTTGCTGTGGTGCATGACATATTTCCCCTGCCCTAAAAGGCTGTTGATTTCCAGACTGTCCCGTGTATAGTTGTCCAGGTGCAGATCCATTTCTGATATGACGGTGCTTATCAGGTGCCATTCCTTCTCCCATTCGTCAACCGGTGTGGGACGGATGCCGTTGACGCTCCGTACAAAGGCATTGAAGAATATATTGTATGGGATTACGCCATCCTTGACAAGCGACAGGTTTACACGATAGAAATTACCTGCATAGCCGGTCCTTTCGTATAGCGGTCCTTCAAACTTCTCCGCCTGAGCAAGTTCCTCACTCAGATAGGCATTCGCGGAGGCGGTGTCGCTGATGATATGCCCGGGACCGAAGCGGTCCTGAAAAAAGTTCTTGTACAAATCCCTCAACGTGGATTGGGGATATACACGCATCTGCTCCGCGACAGCCCTGCGTATTTCCGCTTCCTGCCCGTACACATTATATCCGCCAAACCAGCAAAGGCATACGACTAAAAATATATGCTGAAATTTCATTCCAATCATTTAAATTATGACACGAAAAACCTGGCAAAAACCACACTCGTAAATCAAAGTCAATGACAAGCAGAGTATCTTTCTAAATCATAAACGATTTATTTCTGCGTCACCTTCATGCTTGATCCCAGGTCCTGATACATTCCACCTACATATAAGGTGCGTCTTTTTCCTGTCGTGTTCTTTGATGCGACAAGGGTCATTTCATAACTTTCACCATTGTATGAGGACGTTGCTATGCTGGCTGTCAGCCAGTCATTTGTCACCGTAAATGTTTCGGCAGCCTCGTCATATTCAGGAGAATGGACACCTTCTCCGTCATAATTCAGGATATCCAGTGTTTCTGGAAATATGATTGTTTCCACCGTTATTGTCTCGCCATCCGAAGACATTGTAATGCTCATCGGTGTGAAGAATTTACCACATCCGCACAGGCAGATGATTGCAGCTGAAATCGCCAATGTCCGTTTCATATCAATCAAATTTTTAGCATAACAGATGCAATGAAAGCATTGTCCGTTGCAATATCAATGCGTAGATTTCAGATATTGCAAATCACCGTACCAATACGAAGCCGTGGTGCCGCCGTCGATGAGTATATCCGTCCATGTGATGAAACGGCCTCGGCTGGACATCAGGAATAAGGCAGCTGCAGTTCCGACAGCGCAGAAAAGAGATATCGTCATCATTGACAAGGTGAACATCGGGCTGGTCAGCCCCTGTTGCTTCTACGGCTGTTGAACTGTGTCAGAATTGTTGCCGAATGTCCTTGAAAGGGAATTTGTCTGTTTGAACATCCGACGATGTGAGAATATGAAGACTTTACTTTTTTTTCATGTCAATTGGCCTTGGTTTATGGATTGCCCTGTGCCGGAAAAGTTTGCATTATCAGGATTTTTATTACATTTGCAAGGGTTGAGACCCTATTGGGTCTTCGAAATATGGTTATTAAAGATATCAGATATGAAACGTAACTTACACTTTTATGTGTTGCCATTCATTGCAATGGTCGCTGTTTTGTTCTTCGTCTCCTGTTCCAAGGAGAAGGATTCAGATGACAAGGTTGAGCCGAAAAAGGCCGCTTACATCACTAACAAGGCCAAATTGGCCATGATCAATTCCGTCAGGAATCTGGACGGTCAGGGTCGACTGTACATGGTTGACTATACCGTGGACTACAAATTGGATGAAATCATTGCAGCGAATTGCAAAGGTCTGAATGGACTTTTTACAACTATGCCGAAACTCCTTTTTGACAAGATGCCGACATCTTCTTCAAATGTGAAGTTCGGGGCTGGATGCAGTGCTTTCGCTGCTACGGAGGACAACGGGATAGATTTTTTTATGGGCCGGAATTATGACTTCAGCCACGCAGATGAAAAAGGATACAATCAGATAGCCGCCATTCTTGTCCGTACCGCTCCTGAAAATGGAAAGAAATCCATTTCCATGGTGGACGGCTACAATCTCGGTTACGGTAAAGGTTTTTATGAAGATCCGAATGTTGACATGTCCATGCTCATGGGACTGCCATATGCCCTTTTGGATGGAATCAACGAGGATGGCTTTGCAATCGGAGTGCTTGCTTTGAGGGAAGCACCTACCATTCAGCAGGATCCTGACAAGAATACAATAGGTACCACAGTGGCAATGAGGCTGTTGCTTGACAGGGCATCTTCTGTAAGGGAGGCCATTGAGTTGCTGAAGGAATACAACCTGGATACGAGCATTGACGGCATTGTCCATGAAGAGTATGCCAATGACCCGATAGGGAGCAAGAGTGTCACTTATCATTACTATATGGCAGATGCAACCGGAGATTTTGCTATCATTGAATACACTTACTTTGGAGCAGAGGCTATTTTGAATCCCGTAAATATGGAAATTTTCCGTGGCGGGAATGATTACAGATATCTTACCAATTTCTATAAGTCAAACAATATGTTCACTCGTCCTGAAGGAGGACAGAATTCGACGCACGGATTGGACCGCTACAAAACGTTGAGCAATACTTTACAACAGAATCAATATAAATTGAGCAGGGATGAAGCCATGAAACTGCTCGAATATGTCTCTCAGCCTGCGACAGAGGATTTCACTTCGCAGACACAGTGGTCTTCCCTGTACAACTGCAGCCAGAGAACACTCGACCTTGCCATTCTCAGGGAATACGGCAACGAGTACCATTTCTCATTTGAATAGTAGAACAGCTCAAAGGAAGGTTCGGAGCATTTGCAAGCAAACAAACAGGCTCGGCATTTTGCCGGGCCTGTCCTATGTTGATCAATGCGTAGATTTCAGATATTGCAAATCACCGTACCAATACGAAGCCGTGGTGCCGCCGTCGATGAGTATATCCGTCCCTGTGATGAAACGGCCCCGGCTGGACATCAGGAATTCGGCGAGGTCGCCCACTTCATCCGGAGTACCGGCGCGCTTTGCGGGAGCGCCTGCAATCATCTTCAGATAGCCTTCCGCCCGGGGACCGTGAAGTTCATCGTTGGCAAGCGGAGTGATGATGATGCCCGGGCTGATGGAGTTGATGGTCGCTCCCCTCTTGCCCCATTTGCAGGCTTCCCCGGCCACGCGCAGCACATTGCAACGTTTGGAATATTGGTAGGCCTTGAGGGTGTCCGTGATGGATGTTATGAACGGAAGTTCAAGCAGTTCGTCAACCGGAGCGGTGGCCAGCGCCTCGTTCTCTTCCAGGCTGAGTGCAGGAAGTCTGTGGCCGCTTTGCGAGGATATGATAACGCAGGAACCGCCTTCGGCGACAACCTTTCCGAACTCTTCGATCAGTACGGAGGTGCCGTAGAGGTCCACCTGCAGAATTTTTTCCACGGGTGCCTGGGAAGGCGAAACGCCGGCGGCATTGATGACATGCCTGATAGGTCCGAGAGCAGTAGCGTACTTCACCAGTTCCAGGATGCTTTCCTTGTTTCCGAGGTCCGTCAGGATGGTGCGGGTCTCGAAGCCCGCATCTTCCATGATCCTGGCAGCACGCTGTGCGTTTTCGATGCAGTAATCAGAAAGGACCGTGATCTTGCCTGCCCCTACCCTGCGGGCGATGGCGAGGCCGATGGAGCCTGCGCCTACGAGCACTGATACTTCTTTCATTTCCTTATACCGTCAAGCCATTTTTCAACCTGAGCCCTTCCTGACCGTACTTCGTGGCCGTAGATGCTGAACGCACCTTTGACAGTGGCACCTGGGAATGCTGCTTTCACATCCTTGACACAGTCAGCAAAGCCGCTGCCCTCATGGGTAGTGAACGGAATGACAATCTTGCCGTCCAGGTTGATATCCTTGAACAGAGTAAACATCACCTGTGGATAGGTACCCCACCATACGGGACCGCCAATGAAGACAGTGTCATATTCCGACAAATCCGGGACCTCTCCCTCGTAGGGTGGCAGTTCCCCATTCCGGGCTTCCTCCCTTGCGAGTTTGGTGAGAGGCTCATATGCCATCCCGTCATATTTGTGCGTGACGATTTCAAACTGGTCGGCACCTGTGATTTCACTGATGTAGTCGGCAACGATTTTCGTGTTGCCCACCTCGATGTTTCCCACGCCGTAGTTGTCTCCCGCGTGAGAGAAGAAAATGACGATTGCGTTCATTAATACGAAAACAGGAATCATTTAAAATTGAGATTTATTTGAAACAAAGTTAAACTTTTTATTTGAATAACAGATTATGCTTCATACTGACAGGTACATTCCCCTCCCAATCCGCCCCCGACATTTTCGCATCGGCCTGACCTGGAGATTCGGCAAGACAGGAATAAACCTCAGACATGCCAGGAAGACGGAAGTGAGCGACAAGCTTTGACCTGGCAGGAAGATGGAATCCAATGACGGCTACCGTTGCCAGCCATTCATTTCCCGGTATTCTCCCGGAGTCATCCCACGCTGGCTGCGGAAATGAGTGCTGAAACACGAGAGACTGCCGGTCATCCTGCCGGAAACCTCTCCGTACTGATTGCCATCACGGCAATTTCCGGAGTTGCCGCAATACCACAATGGCTGATTCACGGACACTCAACCCTGGGCGGAGTCCACGGAAAGACAGGATTCCTCTTCATCCTTATCTGCATATTCAATATCATCCGCCACCGCAAATGGTTCGGAAGAATCAGCAAAATTGGTATGATATGCCATAAAAACGGTAAGTCCGGAAAGCCAGGTACGGATAATTTTGCATAAAAATTATATTTGCTCATCAGACATACGCCGGAGCCCGATGAGTCCTGCAAACTGAATCAACGGCTTTCTTGAGAAAATATACAGATATGAAAAAGATTCTTTTATTCACATTATTTACAACATTGACAGTCAATATCATGGCACAGCAGAAAATTGTCCAGACGGCAGGCCGCGCACAGCTCGGCGAGTTTGCCCCTGAGTTCGCCCACCTGAACGACGACATCCTTTTCGGCGAGGTATGGAGCCGCAACGACCTCCTCAGCCTGCGAGACCGCAGCCTCGTCACCATAACCTGCCTCATCAGCCAGGGAATTACCGACACCTCGCTCACCCACCATCTTCTGGAAGCGAAGAAAAACGGAATCACCCGCACGGAAATCTCCGAAATCATAACACACATAGCCTTCTATGCCGGATGGCCAAAAGCCTGGGCAGCATTCCGTCAGGCAAAGGAAATCTGGGCGGAGGAAGCGTCGGGAGATGATGCCAAGGCTCGCTTCCAGCAGGAGATGATTTTCCCTGTCGGCGAGCCTAACACGGCCTATGCCAAGTATTTCAAGGGCAACAGCTATCTGGCCCGCATATCCAGCGAGCAGGTACCGGTGGCAAATGTCACCTTTGAACCCGGCTGCCGCAACAACTGGCACATCCACAAAGCCACAAAGGGCGGTGGACAGATGCTCATAGGTGTGGCAGGACGAGGCTGGTATCAGGAAGAGGGAAAGCCTGCACAGGAGATTCTTCCGGGAACGGTCATCCATATACCGGCAGGGGTGAAACATTGGCACGGAGCCGCAGCCGACAGCTGGTTTGCCCATCTTGCAATCGAGGTGGAAGGAGAGAATACTTCCAGTGAGTGGCTGGAGCCGGTCAGCGATGAGGAATATGATATGCTCAGCGCAAGATAAACCATCCCACACCGGATTTCAGGAGACTTCTGACTATTCATTATCAGGAGCAAAAAAAGTTTTCCTCGCCCTTTCAAATGCGGCGAGGAATTTCTTTATTGCAATCCTCGAGACATCCTTGCGAGGCTGCAACATGTCGAATGCGTGGTAAAGCCCTTCATATATGTCGATACCTGCTTCCACTCCGGCATCGCGCAGCCTCTCCACGAAAGTGACTGTCTCACAATAGAATGGCTCTCCCGTGCAGACGAATGTATATGCAGGGGGAAGGTTCCTGAAGTCGGTCTGGCGGGCGGCTGCGGCATAGGCGGGCACATCGTCGGTCCCGTACATGGCCCCGAGATATGTCTTCCACCCAAAATGGTTCAAAGGGGTGTTCCATACCTTGTTATGGTTGTCGCGCGATGAATCGGTATCCCTGTCGTCAATCATAGGATAAAGCGGCATCTGGAATGCGATGCTGACTTCCCCCCGGTCCCTGGCGAGCATGCACAGCGCTGCGCAAAGCCCTCCCCCGGCGCTTTCGCCTCCCACGAAAATCTGGTCGCGGCGGATGCCCAAGCCGTCAGAATGGGCCACCATATATTTCAGGGCTGAATAACAGTCATTCAAGGCATTGGGATAGCGCCCCCTCTTCCCTGTCCGGTATTCCGGACTTATGACGACGCATCCGCATTCATTCACCAGCCTCGGTCCCATCCCCATCATGCCTGCCATGGCCGCCATCCCCGTGACATATCCGCCACCGTGAATCCAAAGCACCCCGGTGACAGGGGAATCCCCCGCCACATCAGGACGGTATATGAGTACCTTCATCCTGTACCCATCCTCACAAGTAATGACAACCTTTTCCTTCTTCATGACATCCGACAATGATGGCAATCGACAGGACACCGCCAGCCGCTCAGGCCACCCGATACCCTCCGCCCGTAAATATACAAAATCCTCACAATCTCTTTACCGATTCCTTCCTTGAACTCATCAGGACAGGTTTCCCTGTCATTCCGAACGGAGTGAGGAATCTGCGGGTGAAGGCGAAATCAGTCAGATCACTCATTTTTTAACTCAAAAGACATGCTTACATCGCCTTTTCCGAGAACGGCAGCCAGAGCCAGAGTCATCATTATCAAGCACTTTCGCATTCCGGTTTTCATTATGCCCGCCTGCCCATTTCGTATGCTTCCAGCAGTTTCGGGCTACCCTTGATTTCCCCGGCATGCCATACGCCGCCGCAGAACAGAGTGCCCTTGAGCACAGGATTCTCAAGACAGTCGAGGAATCCCATGAAATTGGCAACGATGCGGTCCATTATGGCATCGTCATCCTCGGCTGCCGTCGCGATGAAATAGAACTCTTTATCAGTCATTTCGGTATATGGTCCGCAGCAACGGTCTATCAGCATTTTCATCTGGGCGCTCATGGCATAGAAATACACCGGGGTCGCCATCACGATGACGTCTGCCGCGAGCATCTTTCCAATCACTTCTGCCGCATCGTCTTTCTGCGGGCAAGGTTTCTTGTACAGGCTGCATACGCTGCATCCCAGGCAGGGATTTATGTCCTTGTCGCGCAGGAAAACCTTTTCAACCCGGTTTCCAGCCTCTGCCGCTCCGCGCATGAATTCATCGCAAAGCATATCCGAATTGCCTCCGCGACGAGGGCTGGACGATAAAATCAAGATATTCTTCATTAGATTGATATTCAGTTGGTTATTCCTGTACAAACGGTTTCAGTCCCTGGACGGCCTCAGCAACGGTGATGCGTTTGCCTCCGTTGTCAAGGTCTATCAGGATATAACGGTCATTGCCCATTCCCAACTCCTTCATATAGGACAACTGACGCAGTCCGTGACGGCTTTCGATGCGCTCCACCAGATCGTGATGCTCGGCTTCGGTCATCGCATACACCATATCCACGCAAGCCTGGTCAATCGCAAGGATGTCTGTTGAGGACAGGATGCCGACATTCGGAGTCACTACAGGTGCCGCCGCAACGCCCTCGCAATCGCACGATACAGACATGTTGCGCATTACATTTACATAAGTGACTTGTCTGCCGAAATAATCGATGACGGCCTTCGTGGACTCGGTCATCCGCTCCATGAATTCCTCTTCGCTGATGTCCCATTGGTTGTCCTGACCCGGCGTGGTGTGAATCCAGGCCTTCCCGATGCGTCCGTCAGCACAGCCGATGCCGATGTTCTTGTTGCTGCCGCCGAAACCGCCCTGGGTATGGCCCTTGAAATGTGTGAGCACCACGAGGGAATTGTAGTCTGTCAGATGGCTTCCCACCGACATCTTCCTGAACCATTTTCCGCCATCGACAGGCAGTGCCAGGGTGTCTTCCTCATCCATGATGTCCACCGGGCAGAAGGTCCATCCGTTCACTTCCAATGTCTTGCGGTGCTGCTCGGTAGTGTAGCGGTCACCTTTATAATAAGTGTTGGTCTCCACGATGGTGGCATCGGAAAGGTCCTTCTCAAACAGAGCCTTCACCCATTCGCGGGGTATGATGTTGGGGCCGTTCCGCTCCCCTGTGTGCAACTTCACGCCGACATTTCCCTTGATGTCCGCGCTAACCTGCTCATAGACCTTGAGCAGGCCTTCTGCACTGAGGTCGCGTGTGAAATATACTACTGATTCATTGCCTGTACGCTCCTCGTAAGGCACATATTTGTTGCCGTCTTTCCCGGGAACAGGACCGGACTGCGCCAGGAGACTCGCTCCCGTCAACAACAAGCTTGCAATCAAGAAAACTGATTTCGGTTTCATATTCTATGGATTTATCGGATTCTATTTCTGATTCTCGTCGCAAAGTTAATCGTATGTCGGAAATACAGTGTATATAAATTTCAGATTTTATAACCCGGATTTCATACTTCACATACTCTTTGCCGGCAATTGAGAAAAACAAGGCACTATCAAAAAGATTCACTACCTTTGCAGGATAAACCGAAAGTTATGGCAGACAGCAATTTCATAGACTATGTGAAATTACATAGATAAACATCCATAACCAAATATGGCATAATCCACTGATATAAAGCAATTTATCAGTGGATTTATTTTTCACCATTTCCAGTTATTACCCCCTTTTCAACGCATTTCAAGCCAATTTTTGTTACCCGTTTGTTACTCCACTGCAAATGTAAAATCCCATTTCTACGCATATAAAATTGCTATTCCGTAATAAATCTAAATAAACATAGCAATCTATTTGTTACTCTATTGTCCATTTCATTAGTTTTAACTATCTTTGTTCATAGATAAA
>JBJEBR010000051.1:0-38381 GCA_051870255.1 Candidatus Cryptobacteroides sp. | reverse complement strand
TTCCTCTGCGGGCGGCCAGTTTGTGGTATCTTGCACTGTAAAAGGTGTCTTTTGTTCTGGTCGCAGCCCAAGCGGCCTCCGTCATGATTGACTTCACCTGTTTGTTTCCGTGGTTGGTTCGGGAGCTTTTTTTTTACCTGCACTCTCATTGTTCCCCGGGCTCATTCCGGCCCATGAAGCAAGATTCTTTTCTGTTGGGAACGGAGACATATCCAAACCTATCTCGGCTATCAGGTCTTCAACCACTTTGGTGCTCAAGCCTGGAATCTCTTTCAAACGTTCTATAGCATTGTCATAAGGAGCAAGGATTGCCTTGATACGTTCAGAAAGATCGTCTATCAAGGATTGGGTCTGCTCGATATCCTTGCGGATCACTTGAAGCAAGTATTTCTGGTGCTCATCTATAAAGCCCTCACAAGCAAGATAGATATCTTCCTTGCTTGCTTGGATACGCTGATGATATACTTCATCAATGTCCTCCATTGTCACTGCGCCGTTCTCGATAAGCTTGTCGATTAACTTGGTAGCTGTAACTCCTGATGTACTGCTCAGTACGCTATCAAGCTTCACGTTGCACTCCTCAAGCACACGGATAACACGGTTCTTCTCGGAAGCAATGTGCTGGATCAGTTTGTTGCGGTATCGTGTCAGATCTCGTAACTCGCGCTGTTCTTTAGGAGGAATATAACTCGGTTTTAAGAGACCTGCCAAGAGAAGTTTGCATATCCATGCGCTATCCTTCTTGTCGGTCTTGTGACCGGGAACATACTTGATGTGGCGTGCATTCACTATCCACACAGTGAGTTCAGGGCATTCCAACACCTTGTACACCGGTTTCCAATACACTCCCGTACTTTCCATTGCAACATGCGTCACACCGTTTGCAATCAGCCATTCTTTCAGTTCTGTCAAAGAGCTGCTGAAGGTCTTGTAACTGCGGGTCTCAGTCGTGATTCCTTCTCCACCTATGGTGGCCACTGCGCTGTCCCTGTGGATATCGATTCCACAACCCCGGAGAACTACTTGGTTGAACTTAATCTCTTCCATAAATCCTTAAGTTTGGTTCAATGCCAAAGTTAAGGATTATCCATTTTCATTCTCGTGGACGGCTTGAAAAAGTCATGGGTGTTTCATACCTTTTCAATGCTGGCACCAGATGCTTGAAAATCAGGTTCTGCTCTTTCTGCTGGTCGTCTTCGATGTCTGCGGTGCAAGCGATCACAGCATTCATCCCGGGCAGCACCATGATGTACTGTCCCTGCATCCCGCTCGCGCTGAAACCGTCGTTCATGTGCCATATCTGGAAGCCGTAGCCCTGGAAATATGCCCTTCCTTCTTCTGGTGTGGTGAATGACGGCCTGTCCCATTTGAAATAAGGCTTTATGGCTTCTTCAAGATATGACTCAGGCAGCACCTGCCTTCCTTCGTATCTTCCGCCATCCAGCATCATCAGGCCTACCTTGGCCATATCCTCTGTCTTCAGGTAGAGACCCCATCCTCCGCAGTTGATGTCGAAGACCTTGTCCCAGCGTGGTTTCTCGATGGACAGCGGTTTCCAAAGCCTTTCGGTGAGGTAGTCGTTCACGCATTGTCCAGTTACCTTCTGCACGGCCGCGCTCAGCACATAGCTGGCTATGCTGTTGTAGCAATTGACCGTCCCGGGTTTGTTTTCGAAAGGTATCTTGAAGAAGGCCTCCAGCATGGTGACATTGTGCCTTTTCAGGTTGCGTTCTATCTTGTTGACATCGGTTATCAGGTATTTTTTCGAAAGGGTGGTGATGCCGTCCTCCTTCTGGCCGCATGACATTGTGAGATAGTCCCTGATGGTTCCTTGAAGCATGTTCTCCAACGAATCCCCATTCCCTGTTTTGACCTTCTCCATCTCCTCGGGAAAGATGTCCGCTATCCTTGTGTCGAGGCTGAGAAGCCCCTCCTCGATGGCGAATCCCACGGCGAACGATGTGAATGTCTTGCTCACGGACCACATCACATGTGCGTCCTCTGGTTTCTGGGCGAAATATCGTTCGCACAACTTCACCCCGTCCTGCCAGACTATGAGGGAACTGATGGCAATCTTTTCCACCTTGGCCTCCTCCTCATATCCTTTCAGGGCATCCTCGAAACCTTCTGACACGGATTGTCCCTGTGCATATGAGGCGGTCGAGGATACTATGGCCGCCGCAATGATTGATTTGAATGTTGATCGTCTCATCGTTTCAAGTGTATTATGGATTAGATATGATTCAATGATACGAATATACTCATTTGCCTCCTTCTTGCCTCATGACGAATCGTTCATTTTCTGACATTTTCATTTTAAATGACACAATCGGGGCGGAATCGGCAATCTTTCCTGAATTTATTGTAAATTTGCAGGTTTCAGTATCATATGTATATGGGAGATTCTGCTGATATTGTGTTTGACCCGCTCAGGAAAAGGGAAGTGCTTCTCACTCCTGAGGAGCAGGTGCGCCAGTGGTTCATCGGGGTGCTTTCACAGAGGATGAAAGTCCCGATGCACATGATGATGAGCGAGGTCGGCTTCAGGCTCGCAGGCAAGCAGTTCAGGGCTGACATCATCATATATGACAGGACTGCGGCGCCGCTGGCCGTGGTGGAATGCAAGAGGCCGGAGGTGGCATTGGACCGCGATGTCCTCGAACAGGCCGTCAGATACAACATGGTGCTGAATGTAAGATATATGTTTATCACGAACGGATTGAAGACCTTCGTATTCCGCCGCGGCGATGAAGGGGATGGAGGTTATGTAATGGTGGACAAGGTACCTTCATGGGAGGAAATGCTTGCTCCGTCCGGGAGGGAAACCAAATAAATATTCAGATGTCACAGACAGTAACAGAGGGATTCCTTGACCATAGGATATTCGGCATAGTGTCGGAAACGGCGCGGCAGATGGGCGTGAGGGCATTCGTCATAGGAGGCTACGTGCGCGACTGCTTCCTCGGCAGGCCGTGCAAGGACATCGACATAGTGGTGGAGGGAAGCGGAACCGACCTTGCGGAGGCCGTCGGGGCGAAGGTGCACAGCCATGTGTCGGTGTTCAGGAATTTCGGCACGGCCATGCTGCGCTATCAGGGCATGGAGGTCGAGTTCGTGGGAGCACGCAAGGAGTCATACAGGAGGGATTCACGCAAGCCCATAGTCGAGGACGGGACCCTTGAGGACGACCAGCTTCGCAGGGATTTCACCATAAACGCAATGGCGTTCAGCCTCCAGAAAGAGGATTTCGGGGCTTTGGTGGACCCTTTCGGTGGCATCAGGGACCTTGCTGCCGGCATAATCCGTACCCCTCTCGACCCGGACACCACATATAGCGACGACCCGTTGAGGATGGTCCGGGCAATCCGTTTCGCAACCAAACTCACGACTGATTCCCAAGTCTTCACGATAGTTCCCGAATCCCTGGATTCCATAAGGCGAAACCGTCACAGGATGGAGATCCTGTCCAAGGAGAGGATAGTTGACGAACTGAACAAGATACTTGTGTCTGACAAACCTTCCATCGGATTCCGCCTCCTTGACGAGACTCTTCTTCTCGATTTCATCCTGCCTCAGCTTTCGAGGCTGAAAGGCGTCGAAACCGTGGATGGCAAGGGCCATAAGGAGAATTTCTCACATACTCTCGAGGTGCTCGACAATGTGGCTGCGGCCGAGAAACGGGCAATCGCGGAAGGGACCTTGAAGGATTATGTCATCGAGGACGGGGTGCCTGTCGCCAAGGTCAGGACCGAGCCGAATGTATGGCTGCGCTGGGCGGCTCTCCTGCACGACATCGCCAAACCTGCCACGAAGCGTTACGACCCTGTGTTGGGATGGACTTTCCACGGACACGAAGTGGTGGGAGCCAAATGGATTCCGAAGATATTCCAGAGCCTCAAGATGCCCCTGAACGAGAAAATGAAATATGTCCAGAAACTTGTGGGACTGCATCTGAGACCGATAGCGCTTGTCACCGAGGAGGTCACGGATTCCGCCGTGCGCCGTCTGCTTTTCGAGGCCGGGGACGACATTGACGACCTGATGCTCCTGTGCAACGCCGACATCACCTCGAAGAATCCGCGTAAGGTAGCTCGCCTGAAGGCGAATTTCGAGATTGTGCGCCAGAAACTCGTGGAGGTGGAGGCCAAGGATGCCATCCGCAATTTCAAGAATCCGATAACGGGGGACTATGTGATGGAACTGTTCGGCATCGAGCCGTGCAACACCATCGGCTGTCTGAAGGAAGCTGTCAAGAACGCAATCCTCGACGGGGAAATCGAGAACACCTTCGAGGCCGCCGACATATATATGAGGAACATGGCGGCCGGGATGGGGCTGTTCCCCGCAGGCTCCGTACAGGGAAATGATGATTCCGGGAAATGACCCTTGTTGACAGATATATCGAATATGTCGCGAATGTCAGAAGATATTCCGACAGGACTGCCACCATATACAGGGAAGTCCTCGAGGACTTTGCGTCCTTCGCTTTCCGTGAAGACGGGACTCTCCCGGAGGATGTCCCTGACAGTGAATTGCTGGCTGCCCTGAACCCGTCGGAAATCAGGAGCTATGAGGTAGGGATGCTCGATTCGCGCGGGCTGACACCGAGGACGGTCAATCTGCATCTGTCGGTCCTGAGCGGCTTCTGCCGTTTCCTCGTCAAGTCCGGACATCTTTCATCGAATCCGGTCAGGCTGGTCCCGAGGCCGAAATCGGAGAAACGCCTCCCGGTGTTCTACCGCAAGGAGTCCATGGATGACTATTTCGCTGCCACCCAGGTATATGCCTCTGCTGACATGTATGAAATCCTCCTCCAATGCATAGGCACCAGACACGGCCGTGAACTGTATGACCACAGGCTTGCGAGACTCATCATCGCCGTCCTGTATTCCCTCGGAATCCGCCGTGCCGAGCTTGTCGGATTGAACATTTCCGATGTGGATTTCGGCCGGAATGTCGTCAGAGTTCATGGAAAAGGTGACAAAATGAGGGAAATTCCTCTTATTGCATCGTTATCAGAAGAAATTTTGTTATATTTGAAAGCAGTTGAAGCTTTGGTGGGCGGGAAGAGATCTTTGAACGAGCCGCTTCTTGTCACATACTCCGGCAGGAGACTGTATCCGGTTTATGTGGACAGGGTAGTGAAATCCGAGCTGGGAGGCAGCAGCGATGTCACCGGACGCAAGTCGCCCCATGTCCTGCGCCACTCCCTCGCTACGGAACTTCTCAACGGGGGGACCGACCTGAACTCCATAAAGGAGCTTCTCGGACATTCCTCCCTTTCGGCCACCCAGGTCTATACCCACAACACCATCGCCAAGCTCAAGAGTATTTATGAATCCGCCCACCCGAGGGCTAAAAACGGAGGTAAAAATGGAGATTAGAGTACAATCCATCAAGTTCGACGCTGACCAGAAACTGTTGGACTTTGTAGAAAAGAAGCTCGGTAAGTTGGAGAAATTCTACGATGCGGTTAAAGGTGTGGATGTGGCATTGTCATTGCTTCCAGAACACGACAACAAGAATGTAAAGGTGCAGGTGAGCATTCCTGGCAATACGATTGTCGTCGAGAAGAATGCCAAGACCTTCGAAGATGCAGTAGTTGACTGCGCGGACATTCTCAAGGAGAAACTTGTAAGGGTCAAGGAGAAAAGAGCATAAGATATTTGATTACGAATGGCGGCCATCAGGCCGCCTTTTTTTGCCCATATGACACAATCTGCCTATACTGTCATTCCGAACGAAGTGAGGAATCTGCGGGAGAAGGCGTTATTACCCGCAGATTCTTCGTCGCTTCGCTCCTCAGAATGACAGGATAGCATCGATCCTCGGGATTCTCAAAAAGGAATCCTGCGGTTTGTCAACTGAAAAATTGTTTTTTACAACCATCTGTTTCCGATGACCCGAATTAATGATTATATTTGTACTCGGGTTTCGCAAATGATGATTCGTCAGTTTCCTGCGGGTTGTGCCGTTTGCGAAACCTGAATATTATACTCTTATGGCAAAAGGATTTACAGATACCGACAACCTATGCAGGGAGATAGTCAGGGATGCCCGTTCAGGCATCTTCAGACCTGTATATCTTCTTATGGGAGACGAACCATATTATGTGGACATGGTTTGTGATGCCATAATGGACAACTGCATCGACGAGAGCGAAAGGGATTTCAACCAGACGGTATGCTACGGGGCAGATGTCAATGTCGATTCGGTCGTGACCGCAGCCCGAAGGTACCCTATGTTCGCGGAGCGCCAGCTTGTCGTGGTCAAGGAGGCCCAGATGATGAAAGGCTTGGAGGACCTCGCCCTGTATTGTGCCAAGCCCCTCGAATCCACGGTCCTGGTCATTGCCATGCACGGCGCGTCGGCTGACAAGCGCAAGTCCTTGTACAAGACGGTCTCCAAGATAGGTGTGGTGGTCGATTCGCCGAAGCTGCGTGACTACGAGATGCCCAGGTGGATTTCCATGTTCTACAAGGGCAAGGGCCTGGACATCAGCCCGGATGCTGCCGCACTCCTTGCCGAGTATGCAGGCACCGACCTCGCCAAGATAGCCGTCGAGACGGATAAAATGCTGAAGAATCTGCCAGAAGGAGCTAAAACGGTGACTGCCAAGGATATAGAGGACAATGTGGGCATAAGCAGGGAGTTCAGCATATTCGAACTGACCAAGGAACTGTCCTTCAGGAATGCCCCCAAGGCTCTCAGGATAGCCTCATATATCGGTTCGGCGGCCAAGTTCGCCATGCCGATGGCTGTCAGCGCCCTCTATACGCATTTCTACAGGATACTCAAATACGCGGCTCTGCTTTCACAGAATCCGCGCCCTTCATCCGACATGAAGGCGAAGGTGCTTGCCGGTGTGAGCCCCTTCTTCTATCAGGAATATGACAACGCCGTGAGGAACTATCCGCTGAGGAAATGCATGGCGGTGATCGCCCTGTTGAAGGAATATGACTTCAAGGGCAAGGGCGGTGACGTGGGTGAGGCCACGCCTGCGGAGCTGATGGTGGAACTTACATCCAGGATATTGAATATATAAATACATATAGATATGGGAATCATACAATGCAAAGATGTGTGCAAGAGCTTCGGGGAGAAAGTGGCTCTTGACCATGTGTCGGTGGAGATTCCTGAAGGGAAGATTTTCGGTCTTCTCGGACCGAACGGTGCGGGAAAGACCACTCTCATCAGGATAATCAACAGGATCACGATACCTAACTCCGGAACGGTGCTCTTCAACGGAAGGCCTATAACCCAGGGCGATGTCGAGAGAATCGGATATCTGCCCGAGGAAAGGGGACTTTACCGCAAGATGAAGGTAGGTGAGCAGGCCATGTATTTCGCCCAGCTCAAAGGTATGAGCGCACGCGAGGCCGGAGCCGAACTCAAGAAATGGTTCGTGCGTTTCGGAATAGAAAGTTGGTGGAACAAGAAGGTCGAGGAGCTGTCCAAGGGAATGGCCCAGAAGGTCCAGTTCATCACTACCGTGGTTCACAAGCCGTCCCTGCTGATTCTCGACGAGCCTTTCTCAGGATTCGACCCTGTGAATGCGCAGGTGATTCGCGAGGAAATCCTTCGCCTCAAGGACAATGGTTCCACGATAATCCTTTCCACCCACAACATGGAGTCCGTGGAGGAACTCTGTGACAACATCGCCCTCATAAACAAGTCCCACGTGGTGATCGAAGGCGGTGTGGACGAGATAAGGCACAAATACGGAAACAACAATGTCGAGCTCATATATACATCCTCCGCCCCTGTATCCGGAGTGGAAGGCATATTCAAGGTGCTTTCCGACAATGACGATTCCGGAAGGCATACGGCGGTTCTCTCACTTGCCGATGGCAAGGGCACGAACGATGTGCTTTCGTCCCTCCTTTCAGGCGGAGACCTCTGCATCAATTCGTTCAAGGAGCTCGTGCCGAGGATGAACGACATATTTATCAAACTTGTAACGGAGGAGGAATAATATATGAAACTGAGAAACATATCTACAATAATATCTCGTGAATACCTCACCCGCGTCAAGAAGAAATCCTTCCTCCTGGTGACCTTCCTCGGACCGATTTTCTTCGCGGCGATGTGCATCCTGCCGAGCGTGATAATGTTCATGACCGAGGACAAGGGCAAGAAGGTGGCAGTGATCGACCAGTCGGGTATCGTGATGCCGAAGATGACTGACAGCGAGGTGGTTGCCTTCGAGGATTACTCCACGGAGCCGGTTGACAGCGTCAAGTCAAGGCTCGATGTCCTGGGGCTGGACGCCCTCGTGGTCGTGTCCCCGATAGACGACCAGACAAGGTCCGTGTCCGTCGCCGCATATTCAGGCAAGCCGTTGAGCATGGACCTGAAGGAAGCCATATCCTCAAGGGTGGACGATGCCGTGGAGGACTACAGGCTTTCGCTGTATGACATCGAGGACCTGAAGCAGATCATGGACGATGTCAAGTCCAATGTCAGCATAGCCACATATACGATGGCTGAGGACGGGCAGGAGAAGATTTCGTCTTCCGAGGTGTATATGATGATTTCAATGGTGCTTGCCATCATTATATATATGTTCATAGCGATGTTCTCCGGAATGGTGATGCAGAGCGTCATCGAGGAGAAGTCCAGCAGGGTAGTCGAGGTGCTCGTGTCATCAGTGAAGGCCACAGAACTGATGTTCGGCAAGATAGTGGGAGTGGCGTGCGTGGCCCTGACACAGTTCCTGCTCTGGATCGTGCTCACAGTGGTTATCGTAACCGGAGTGTCTGCCTTCATCGGCTTCGACTCCATCCTGCAGGGTGGTACCGCCCAGACAGAGCAGATGGTCCAGATGGCCGAGGGGCTCGGCGTGGACCAGGCGACGATGGACGCTGCTGCCGGGATGGCCGTGCCTGACATGGAAGCCGTGGCAGCTGACGGCGAGATGGGAGCCGTCCTCTCAACCTTGAGGGAGCTCAACTATGTCCAGCTCCTGTTTGCATTCGTGATTTATTTCGGTCTCGGATATCTGCTTTATGCTTCCCTTTTTGCGGCAATCGGTTCTGCCGTCGAGAACGAGGCTGATACGCAGCAGCTCCAGATACCGGTCACGATACCTCTTCTGATAGCATTCTTCATCGCCCTCTACACATTCAAGTCGCCTGACAGCGCCGTAGTGTTCTGGGGCTCGATGATTCCTTTCACATCTCCGATCGTGATGCTTGCGAGGATTCCTTTCGGAGTCCCGTTCTGGGAACTTGCGCTTTCAGTTGTGCTCCTGGTGGCAACATTTGCGGCCTGCGCCTGGATGTCGGCCAAGATTTACAAGATAGGTATCCTGATGTTCGGCAAGAAGACCACATTCAAGGACCTTTGGAAATGGTTGAAACAAAAATGATATGGGTAGGATAATAAGATTATTCTGTACAGTCCTTCTCGCGCTCGTCTGTACGCTTTCCTCGGCAGACAACCGTTCGTGGAAGAAATATACGGTGGACGGCTCCCGCACAGGTTGCGTATCACCTTCGAAGGATAATGTAGATGAGGCGCTTGGCAGAATGGACAAGGGGACATATGTGTCGCCTTCGGGCAGGAAGTTCCGCAAATGCTCGGCCACGGCCAATGTTGCTTCGGCGCTTATAGAGGTGCAGCCGCAGATGGCAAGGGTGAAGGAGATAGTCGGCTATGCTCCCGAATCAATCTACAAGGCATATCCGGAAAGTCCACTCTCGAATATGTTCGTGGACATAATAATGTCTTCAGTGCAGGACCTTTCGGGGCATAAGGTGGATGTCGGCATCGGTAATTTCGGAGGCATACGACTAGACGAAATCAAGGGTGATATCCTTCTCGATGACATGCTGTCCATGTTCCCGTTCAAGAACCAGATTGTCTATGTCGCCCACAAAGGCTCAACCTTGAAGAATATTGTCGGGAAGATGGTGGACAGCCGCTTCCAGGTGCTCGGTGGAGTCAATATTGTGGTCGAGGACGGAAAACTCGTGAAGTTCCTGATAGGTGGAGAGCCTGTCGAGGATGACAAGGTCTATGGCCTTGCCACCATCAGCTTCCTTCTCAATGGTGGCGACAATCTTTTCCTCGGGAAAGACGCCTTGGAGATCATGACGTTCGATGTGGATATAATCGACATCATGCTCGACTATGTCAGGAATCTGACGGAGGCAGGAAAACCGATATGTTATTCTTCTGACTCGCGCATAATCATAAAGTAATGAATATGAAAAAGTTAGCTACCATCATATTGATCCTTGCCTGCATGAGTCTCTCAATGGATGCACGCAAGTTGGTCATACTCCATATGAATGACACCCACAGTCATGTGGAACCTGAGCGTTCCGGAGCATGGAAAGGGTACGGAGGAGTAATCGAACAGGCAGCCCTGATTGACAGCGTCAGGCATGCGGACGGGAAGAGGAATGTGCTTTTGCTGCATGCCGGGGATTTCAGTCAGGGAACTTCATATTTCTCCGAGCTCGGAGGGGATCTGGAAATAGATATCCTGAACGGAATGGGATTCGATGCCGTATGTCTCGGCAACCACGAATTTGACAACGGTCCCCTGGAGCTTGCCCGCCGGCTTTCCTCCCTCCGTTCTCCTGTGGTATGCTCCAACTATATTTTCAGGGAAATGCCGCTTGAGAGTTATGTAAAGCCTTATACCATAGTGAAAAAGGCCGGTCTTCGGGTAGGTATAGTGGCAATCCTGACCGATCTTTCCTCTGTCGTAGACGGCGACATCGCAGCCTCGTTCAAATATCTCGACCCGGCTTCTTCAGCATCGGAATATGCTTCATACCTAAGGAATGAGGCAAAGTGCGATTTGGTCATATGCCTGAGTCACTGTGGATACGAGGAGGATCTGGAAATAGCTGAGGATATGAAGGATGTGGATATAATTGTCGGGGGACATTCCCATACGTTTATCGATGAATCTGCTTATGTCACATCTCAGGATGGCAGGCAGGTGATGATTGTACAGGACGGATGCTGGGGCCTGGAGATCGGACAGATTGATATTGAATTATAAATTTTACGTCATGAGGATAGGTTTAATGATTGCAGTCGCAATTTCGCTGCTATTAGGTTCATCGCTTGATTCAAATGCAGAAGGACGCAAGTTGCTTTCTTCTGAATATGAGAAGATTAAAGGAACGGTGCCCTTCAAATGTGGATGCGAGTGGTTCCCATATCCTGAATATGCCGACCGCAAGGGATGGGAGGATTTGCTAGGCGATTCGGCAGCTAAGCTAGTAAGAGCCGGTGAGAAATATCTCGGCTATAGTTGGCAGGTCGTTCCTGCAACGGCCTATCTCGAATATGAACGCACGGGCGAAAGGGGAGTGATGGAGACTCCGCTCAAGGAAAACAGGGTTGCGCTCAACACCCTCATGCTTGCCGAGCTTGCCGAAGGTCAGGGCCGTTTCATCGACGACATCGTCAATGGGGTCTGGCAGCTGAGCCAGATGCCTTCGTGGGTGCTGTCGGCGCACCAGCCGCGCCAGGCCTCGAAGCGTTCGCTTCCTGACATACGATACAGCCTCATAGACCTCGTCTCTTGTGCCGTCGGCGCACAGGTATCGGTGGTATGGCATTTCTTCCACGAGGAATTTGACAGGATCGACCCTTCGATCTCATACCTCGTGGAGACTTCCCTGAGGCAGAAGATTCTCGATCCATATCTTGACAGCTCGAAATACGAGTCCAATTGGTGGCTGGGATTCCGTCTCAAACCGGGGATGGTCGTGAATAACTGGAATCCGTGGTGCAATTCCGATGTGATCCTCTGCTGGCTTCTGGTCGAGGATGACCAGGACAGGCTCACCCAGGCAGTGGAGCAGTCCATCCGTTCCGTCGATATGTTCATAGACTATGTGAAGCCTGACGGAGCATGTGAGGAAGGGCCTGCTTATTGGGGACATGCTGCAGGCAAGCTGTACGACTATCTCCAGATTCTTCACGATGCATCCAACGGGGCTCTCAATGTCTTTGCAGACAAGCAGATACGGGCTATGGGAGAATATATCTCCCGTTCCTATGTCGGTGACGGCTGGGTGGTGAACTTCGCTGATGCCTCCGCCCGTCTTTCCTTCCCACCTGCCCTCATTTACAATTACGGACTTGCGACCTCGAGCGAGGAGATGACGGATTTTGCCATCTACAATCTCGCGGACGATTCCAAAAAGTCTTTCACCAGGCCCGCCCCGGTAATATGGAACGATGTATATCGCTCGCTTGAAAGTCTCAGGACCCTTGCAAGGATGACTCACGCTGTGGATTCCCTCAATACACGTTGTACGGATGAGGCCTCATATTCAGGATGCAAGCAGTCACTCCGGAGCCATGTGCCTCAGTTCGTATGGTACCCGCTCACCGAATTCTGCTATATGAGGAATGCCGACGGATGGTTCCTGGCTTCCAAGGGCGGTCACAACAACGAGAGCCACAATCACAATGATGTGGGCACGTTCACCCTCTACATTGATAACATTCCTGTGTTTGCGGATGCTGGTGTCGGAACATATACGAAGCAGACTTTCAGCGAGGACCGTTATTCTATCTGGTCGATGCAGAGTGATTGGCACAACCTTCCGGAAATCAACGGCACTTCACAGATTTACGGCAGCGAGTTCAGGTCCGCCTCAGTTTCAGCTTCTGGGCGTAAGGGCAGGTCGTCATTCAGCCTCGACATCGCCAATGCCTATGGGGAATGTGCAGCCTGCAAATCCTGGAACCGTTCACTTGTCCTGACAGATTCCGAGTTGCTTGTGACCGATACCTATTCCCTTTCCAAGAGGATTCTTCCTGACGTGGAGAGATTCCTGGTTCAGGGTGATGTTCTCCTTCCTGGGGACAGCTGCGACGGACGCCTTCTCAAGGACGGCGAAATCGTCATAATCAATGGTGGTGTAAAGGTTAGTCTGAAATATCCTAAGACCCTCAAGCCTTCGGTCCAGGTGAAGAATCTCGATGACCCGAGGCTTTCCGGAGTCTGGGGGGATTCCCTCAGGAGGATTTCCCTCACTGCGCCTGCAGATGCACCGCTGTCAGGCAAATATGTTTTTGCAGTAAGAAGATTGTAGTGTCATGAATTTTGTTGAGATTCTTATCATTGCCGTTGGATTGTCCATGGATGCCTTTGCCGTTTCGATTTGCAAAGGATTGTCGGTCAGAAAGATAATCCCGAAACAGTCACTTTCGGTGGCTCTGTGGTTTGGTGGCTTTCAGGCCCTGATGCCGCTTCTTGGTTATTTTCTCGGTGTCAGTTTCGCTGACTTCGTGTCCAATGTAGACCATTGGATTGCATTCATCCTCCTTTCCCTCATAGGCGGCAACATGATAAAGGAATCGTTCTCAAAGGAAGACGTATCTGTCAGCGCTGATTTCTCCTTCAAGACGATGCTTGCAATGGCTGTAGCCACTAGCATTGATGCACTTGCCATCGGCGTGTCCCTCGCTTTCCTTGGCGTCAACATATGGATGGCCGCCGTAATCATTGGGATTACGACGGCCTCATTCTCCGCTGTGGGAATCTATATCGGCAATGCTTTCGGATCCCGCTATAAGTCGCGTGCGGAGCTTGCAGGAGGTATCATCCTCGTAGTGATGGGTATAAAAATCCTGATCGAACATCTCTGCGCCTGATTTGCCAGGCGCAGCTTGCACTTCCTAATACTCCTGCCAGCTCCTGATTGCGATGTCATCAAGCGTCATCGTGCAGAATGCCGTTATGAAAGCCGTGGCCAGGCGGGCATTGGTAATAAGAGGGATGTTCAGGTCGATGGCTGCCCTCCTTATGCGGTATCCGTTATTCAACTCTCCGGCAGTCAGGTCCTTTGGTATGTTTATTACCATGTCAATCTTCCTGTCGTGAAGCATCTGCA
The DNA here is from genome assembly GCA_051870255.1 of Candidatus Cryptobacteroides sp. Taxonomy (GTDB): domain Bacteria; phylum Bacteroidota; class Bacteroidia; order Bacteroidales; family UBA932; genus Cryptobacteroides. Next base: position 24,507 of record JBJEBR010000051.1, on the reverse strand, counting down.
GTGCCTGAGGTTCTCCTTCCTCACTAGGCCAATATACCAGGGTACAGTCCACTCCGTTCTCCTGAAGATATTTGTAGGTGCCTCCTGTGGCAAACAGATTGTAGCCCTTTGTAACTAGCAGCTTTGAAGCCTCAAGCATTGCGGCTTTCTGTTTTGCGTTTCCGGTGGACAGGAGGATGTTTTTCTCCGGGATTCGGTATCCTACGGAAAGCATCGATTTCAGTATAGCGCAGGAAGTATCCTCTCCTATGCATCCTACTTCTCCGGTTGAGGCCATATCTACACCCAGCACAGGGTCAGCCTTCTGAAGACGGTTGAATGAGAATTGGCTGGCCTTGATTCCCACATAGTCCAGGTCGAAAAGGCTTCTGTCAGGTTTGCCTGGGTCAAGTCCGAGCATTACCTGGGTAGCCAATTCTATAAAGTTGATTTTCAGCACTTTGCTGACAAATGGGAATGAACGGGAAGCCCTGAGGTTACATTCGATGACCTTGATTTCGTTCTCCCTTGCGAGGAACTGGATGTTAAACGGACCTGAAATTTCAAGCTCCTTGGCAATCTGGCGTGAAATCCTCTTGATTCGCCTCATGGTCTCGACATAGAGTTTCTGCGGAGGGAACTGGATGGTAGCGTCTCCGGAGTGGACACCTGCAAACTCGATGTGTTCGCTGATGGCATAAGCTATGATTTCTCCGTTCTTTGCCACGGCATCCATCTCAACCTCCTTGGCGTGCTCTATGAACTGGCTTACCACCACAGGATGTTTCTTGGACACATCCGCGGCGAGCCTGAGGAACCTTTCAAGTTCGTCCTTGTTGGAGCAGACATTCATTGCGGCACCGCTGAGCACATAGGATGGACGCACGAGAACCGGGAATCCCACCTTGTCGATGAACTGGTTGATGTCTTCCATTGATGTAAGGGCGCTCCACTGAGGCTGATCCACACCGATGCGGTCAAGCATCGCGGAGAATTTGTCCCTGTCCTCAGCATTGTCGATGCTCTTGGCGCTCGTGCCGAGTATGTTGATGCCTTCGTCTGCAAGCCTGACTGCTAAGTTGTTAGGAATCTGCCCTCCTGTAGATACTATGACACCGTGAGGTGTCTCCATATCTATGACGTCCAGAACCCTTTCGAATGTGAGTTCGTCGAAATAGAGTCTGTCACAGGTGTCGTAGTCCGTAGATACAGTTTCGGGGTTGTAGTTTATCATCACGCTTCTCCAACCTTCCTTCCTGATCGTGTTGAGGGCCTGTACCCCGCACCAGTCGAACTCCACGGAGGATCCGATCCTGTATGCACCCGAACCGAGCACGATGATCGAGCGTCCGTCTTTCTCGTAGTCTATGTCGTCTGCCATGCCCTTGTAGGTAAGGTACAGATAGTTGGTCATTGCAGGGTATTCGGCTGCGAGGGTGTCGATTTGCTTGACAACCGGTACGATTCCGAGTTTTTTGCGCAGTTCGCGTATATTCATGCTAGCCTGCTCGATTGTCATTGAATTCTCCATTCCGAGAGCCCTTGCCACCTGGAAATCGCTGAAGCCCTGTTCCTTTGCCCTTCTAAGAAGCCCAGCCTTCGATTCTGGGTCTGTGCTGAATTCCTCCGCTGAATATGTCAGTTCCTTAGAAGTGTCGATTATATTCTGGAGCTTGTACAGGAACCATTTGTCAATCTTGGTAAGCTCGTGTATCAGATCTACGGTGTAGCCTGCCTTCAATGCCTTGCTGATCACGAAGATACGCTTGTCGGTCGGCTCGCGGAGAGCCTTGTCCAGATCGTCTATCACAAGTTCCTTGTTCTCCACGAAACCGTGCATTCCCTGGCCAATCATCCTGAGGCCTTTCTGGATTGCCTCCTCGAAAGTGCGGCCTATCGCCATCACCTCTCCGACGGATTTCATCGAAGAACCGAGCTCCCTGTCCACTCCGTGGAATTTCCCGAGGTCCCAGCGAGGAATCTTGCAGACTATGTAGTCGAGGGCCGGCTCGAAGAATGCGCTCGTGGACTTGGTAACGGAGTTCTTCAGGTCGAAGAGACCGTACCCGAGTCCGAGCTTGGCTGCCACGAATGCGAGAGGGTAGCCTGTGGCCTTGGATGCGAGGGCCGATGAACGGCTCAGGCGGGCATTCACCTCAATCACCCTGTAATCCTCGGACTCAGGGTCGAGGGCGTACTGCACGTTGCATTCCCCGACGATGCCCACGTGGCGGATTATCCTTATGGCAAGCTCACGCAACTTGTGGTATTCGCTGTTAGTCAGAGTCTGTGAAGGAGCCACTACAATAGATTCTCCCGTATGGATGCCGAGAGGGTCGAAATTCTCCATGTTGCAGACCGTGATGCAGTTGTCGAAGCGGTCCCTGACCACCTCGTACTCAACCTCCTTCCATCCCTTCAGGCTCTTCTCGACAAGTACTTGAGGCGAGAAGGAGAATGCCTTTTCTGCAAGGACGTTCAATTCCTGCTCATTGTCACAGAATCCAGAACCGAGTCCTCCGAGGGCATATGCAGCCCTTATGATGACAGGATAGCCGAGCTCAGCGGCAGCCTTCCGTGCATCCTCGATGTTCTCGACGGCCTGTGACTTGATGGTCTTGACATTGATTTCGTCCAGTTTGCGCACGAAAAGTTCGCGGTCCTCCGTGTCCATTATCGCCTGGACAGGGGTCCCGAGCACCTTCACTCCATATTTCTCGAATACTCCGCCCTTGTAAAGTTCGACGCCGCAGTTCAGGGCAGTCTGTCCTCCGAATGCGAGTAGTATCCCGTCTGGACGCTCCTTTGCAATGACCTTCTCCACAAAGAACGGAGTGACGGGAAGGAAATAGATGCGGTCAGCGCTTCCTTCGCTGGTCTGGACCGTCGCGATGTTCGGGTTGATGAGGATGGTCTCTATGCCTTCCTCCTTCATGGCCTTGAGAGCCTGTGAACCCGAATAGTCAAATTCTCCTGCCTCGCCTATCTTGAGTGCGCCCGAGCCGAGCAGCAGCACTTTGTTTATCTTGTCAATCATCTGGAGTCTGCGGTTATAATAGTTTAACAAATTCATCGAACAGGAATTCCGTATCCGTAGGTCCAGAAGCGGCTTCCGGATGGAACTGGGCCGAGAACCAAGGCTTGGACTTGTGCCTGATGCCTTCGTTGGACCCGTCGTTCATATTGATGAAAAGCGGTTCCCAATCCTGTGGGAGGGTATCGTTGTCCACGGCATATCCATGGTTCTGCGATGTTATGAAGCATCTCTGCGTGCCGCACATCCTCACAGGCTGGTTGTGGCTCCTGTGTCCGTATTTCAATTTATATACGGATGCCCCGGCAGCCTTTGCCAGGAGCTGGTTGCCCATGCAGATTCCGAATACCGGTTTGTCTGACATTGAGAGAGCCTTTCGAAGAATATCCACGGCTGTTCCGCAGTTGTCAGGGTTGCCAGGACCGTTGGAGATGAAGACCCCGTCATATTCCATCGATGTGTAGTCATAGTTCCAAGGTACCCTGATGACCTCCACATCTCTCTTTATGAGGCATCTGATGATGTTGTGCTTCACTCCGCAGTCAACGAGGACCACCTTCTTGGCGGCACCTTCATTGTATCTGGTCACTTCCTTGCAGCTTACCTTGTCCACGAAATTGATATCCGCATAGTTCTCTTCTACGACCTCTTCACCGATGCCCTTGAAAACAATCCGTCCTCCCATGACCCCGCTTTCCCTGAGTATCTTCGTAAGTTGTCGGGTGTCTATGCCTGTTATACCTGCGACCTTCTCCCGCCTGAGCCATTCTCCAAGGCTTTCTGCTGCATTCCAATGGCTGTATCTGTCGCTGTATTCACAGACTATCAGAGCCTCGGCATGGATTCTTCCGCTTTCCATGAATGTGGCAAGTCCGTCCTCACGGAATGTGAACGGTGGAACTCCGTAGTTGCCTATCAAAGGATAGGTCAGCGCCATCAGCTGGCCTGCATAGGAAGGGTCTGTGAGGCTTTCCGGATAGCCGCTCATCGCCGTGTTGAACACAACTTCGCCGCTGACCGGTTTCTCGTAGCCGAAGGAACGTCCCTGGAATTGTGTCCCGTCATCGAGAATGAGGGTGGCCTCTCTCAAATTCTGATCTGTCATAAGATGTCGGATTTTTCTATGTATTCAATAAATGCCTTGTTTACCATCTTGTTTCCGCCCGGAGTAGGGTAGTCTCCGCTGAAGTACCAGTCCCCTGGATGATTCGGGCATGCCTCATGGAGCCCTTCGAGAGTCTGGTACACGATTTTTACCTCAGCTTTAGTACCTGCCGGAGTGAGAAGCCGCACCATTTCATCAGAGATTTCCTCGTCAGTGAAAGGAGCATATATCTCTTTTACATAATTCACAATCTCCTCCTTAGGTCTGTCCGTCTGTGCCACGGATTTTTCGTATGCATGACGGATTATGTCAGTCATGCCTCTCTTGATGATCAGGGATATGGCTGCCTTGAAAGCTATGAATTGGTCGAGGCTTGCCATGTCGATGCCATAATAATCAGGATAACGGACCTGGGGGGATGATGATACTATGACGATTTTTTTCGGACCCAGTCTGTCGAGTATGCTTATAATGCTCTGTTTCAGGGTAGTACCCCTTACGATGCTGTCATCTATAATTACGAGGTTGTCCTCGTTGGGAACCAGGCTCCCGTAAGTGATGTCATATACGTGTGCTGCAAGGTCGTTCCTGCTGTTGCCTTCTGCGATGAATGTGCGGAGCTTTATGTCCTTGATGGCAACCTTCTCGCTTCTTATGCGCATTGAAAGGATGCGTTCAAGTTCATCGTGGTCAGGATTATGTCTAAGGGCTTCTATCTTTTTGACTTTCAGCTCATTGAGATAGTTGTCAAATCCCTCCAGCAAACCGTAGAACGCCACTTCTGCCGTGTTCGGGATGAACGAGAACACTGTATGCTCCACATCGTTGTCCACGGCCTTCAGCACGGCGTCCACGAGATTCTCTCCGAGTTTCTTGCGTTCCCTGTATATGTCCTTGTCGCTTCCGCGGCTGAAATATATCCTCTCGAATGAACAGGCCTGAAGCATCTTTGGCTCGTTGATTTGTTCGAGACGCATCTCCCCGTTCTTGCGTACGAGTATCGCCTCTCCGCGTCCGAGCTCGTTTATGTTCTCAGCTGGGACATTGAATGCTGTCTGGATGACCGGCCTTTCAGATGCGAGCACGATGACCTCGTCATCCTTGTACCAGAATGCCGGCCTGATTCCCCACGGGTCCCTCACGGCGAATGATTCTCCGCTTCCGGTCACCCCGCAGATGACATAGCCTCCATCCCAGTCGCAACTCGAAGTGCGCAGGACATTGGCGAGGTCAATCCTCTCCTCGATTGCATGGGTGATGTCCATTCCGGTAAGCCCTTCCTCCACGCAAGCCTTGTAATTTCTTTCCACCTCACGGTCCAGCCTGTGTCCCATCTGCTCCAGCATGATATATGTGTCGGCATATCTGCGCGGGTGCTGTCCCGCAGCCGTGATACGCCCGAAGATTTCGTCCACATTGGTCATGTTGAAGTTGCCGCACATCAGCAGGTTCTTCGCCCTCCAGTTGTTGCGCCTCAGGAAAGGGTGCACATACTGGATGCCGCTCTTTCCTGTGGTAGAGTAGCGCAGATGTCCCATATATATCTCTCCGGCGAACGGAAGGCTCGTCTTGGCATATTCCGCATCATGCATTATTTCAGGACTCAGGTCCTTGAAGTTCTCCTGGACGGACGAAAAAATTTCCGTGATGGCACCCGAACCGAGCGCCCTTTCACGGAACATGTATTCTTCCCCCGGGTCAGCCTGCAGCTTGACGCAAGCAAGTCCCGCCCCCTCCTGACCTCTGTTGTGCTGCTTCTCCATCAGCAGATAGAGCTTGTTCAGCCCGTACATCCAGGTGCCGTACTTCTGCTGGTAGTATTCAAGAGGTTTCAGGAGGCGGACCATCGCTACACCGCATTCGTGTTTCAACGGTTCCATACTTCTTCTATTCCCATTCTATCGTGGCAGGCGGTTTTGAGGATATGTCGTAGCAAACCCTGTTAACGCCTTTCACATGATTTATTATATCGTTGCTGATCTTAGCGAGAAATTCGTAAGGCAGATGTGCCCAGTCCGCCGACATTGCGTCGGTACTTGTGACGGCACGCAAGGCGACAGCCTTTTCGTATGTGCGTTCGTCGCCCATCACGCCCACGCTCTGTACAGGGAGCAGGACCACTCCTGCCTGCCATACCTGGTCATAGAGGCTTGTCTGGCTCCCGTCAGGACCTGTGACCTTCCATTCGCGCAGTCCGCGGATGAATATGTCGTCGGCTTCCTGAAGCACCGATACCTTCTCCGGGGTGATGTCCCCGAGGATGCGGACAGCAAGGCCCGGACCCGGGAACGGATGGCGGCCTATCAGGTGCTCAGGCATCCCGAGCTGCCTGCCGACCCTCCTGACCTCATCCTTGAACAGCCATTTCAGAGGCTCGCAAAGCCTGAGGTTCATCTTTTCCGGGAGACCACCAACATTGTGATGGCTCTTGATAGTCTTTCCAGTGATGTTCAGGCTCTCTATCCTGTCAGGGTAGATGGTGCCCTGGGCGAGCCATCTGGCATCCTTTATCTTCATTGCCTCGGCATCGAATACATCTATGAAGCCTTTGCCGATGATTTTCCTCTTCTTCTCAGGTTCCGTCACGCCCTTCAGTTCCTCGAAGAACTTGGCGCTCGCATCCACCCCGATCACATTGAGCCCGAGACATTCATAGTCACGCATCACGTCAGTGAACTCGTTCTTGCGGAGAAGTCCGTGGTTTACGAAGATGCAGGTGAGGCGGTCTCCGATGGCCCTGTTCAGCAGGACTGCCGCCACTGATGAATCCACTCCGCCTGAAAGTCCGAGGATTACCCGGTCATTGCCAAGTTCCTCCTTGAGTTCAGCCACTGTGGTATCGACGAATGAAGCTGGGCTCCAGTCCTGACGACTTCCGCATATGTCAACGGCGAAATTCTTCAGAAGCAGGGTGCCTTGGACGGAATGAAATGCCTCCGGATGGAACTGTACTCCCCAGAGAGGCTCGTCCTGTGCCTGGAAGGCAGCGAATCTGACCTTGTCAGTGGATGCGATGCATTTGAAATTGTCAGGGAGGGCGGTGATTGTGTCACCGTGGCTCATCCAGACCTGTGAATGTTCGTCAAAACCTTTGAAGAGGGGATTGCTGCTGTCAAATGATTTCAGATTGGCCCTTCCGTATTCTCTGGATCCTGCCGGTTCCACTTTTCCTCCGTTAGTATGGGCCATATACTGGGCTCCATAGCATATACCGAGAATCGGGTATTTTCCTCTTATTCCGCTCAAATCGATCTTGAACGCCTCCGGGTCATACACGCTGTATGGAGATCCGGACAAGATGACACCTATGATTGAAGGGTCATCGTGAGGGAATTTGTTGTAGGGAAGGATTTCACAGAAAGTGTCGAGTTCACGCAGACGGCGTCCTATGAGCTGGGTTGTCTGCGAGCCGAAATCAAGGATGATGATTTTCTGTTGCATCGGCGTTGATGGTGTTTTTCAGTTCGCCCGCAAAAATACGCCTTTTTGATAAATTTACATAATTTTTTTTTGCTAAAGAAATCAACAATCCCGCGATGGTTCCAGGCTCAATGGTACATGAGGAAACCGAAATATATCCTCGGTCCTGTGGGAAGAAGCAATGAGCCTCCGGAAAAGGCGCACATCCAGTCCGCCTTGAGTGTCAGGTGGAACTTCGGGGTCACGATGAAATCTGTGCCGATGAACGGGGCAACGGCGAAGAATGGCTCCTTGTGGAATATGACGGATTCCTCCTTCTCCCAGTCGTGGCTGTCACCCTCGAACATGAGAGTGCAGGTCCTGCCTCCACCTCCGACCGTGACACCGGCATAAGGCATCATCTTTCCCGTCGTGAAGCAGAAATCGGCGAGAAGACCTCCCCATCCATATTTTATACTGCTCCCGTTGCGCATCTGCCTCATGTTTGATGCATAGCCTTCCGTGCCGATCCTGAAATGCCGGCCTATGTGGAACCTTATAGCACCTCCGATACCTACGGGCATCCCTCCGGCCTTGTATCCCACGGGGGATATCTCTCCCCAGAGCCATCCGGTATGCAGCATCATTCCACCGTCATATCCTATGTGCATCCTTCTCCTTTCAGTCGATGTTGTGTCGGTCCTCTCTGCCGCCTCCACGCCGGTGCAGACCAGCAGGGCAGACAATATGAATATGATTCTTGCTTTCTTCATCCAAATCCAATGAGCTGGCAAATATAGTCAATTATTCCATACAAGGAAAAAGGGCGACCTTCTCAGGCAGCCCTTTCAGTCAATGTACTTTAACTTATTCTTTACGGTAGTTGTCTCTTACAACTTTTCGAATGCAAATATAGGTGAATCCCGATATATGGGGAAGTAATTGTGATAGGTGGGGTGAGTTTGTGATTTTGTGCCCAATATTGTGACAAAAATGGCATAATTTGGGATTAAAATCTAAAATATTTATATTTGTCACACCTAAAATGTGACAGGATTATGGAAATATCAAGGGCTTTCAGGCGTTTCATCCCACAGCTGCTGCATGTCATCGTGCTGCCTCTGTTCTTCTTCGCCTTCATGTTGATATACAAGCCATTCAATGCCGAGCATCTGATTGGTTACGAATGGTATGGGGTGCATCTTACAATAGTCTCCTGCATAATCCTCGTGTCGTTGGTCCTGACGCGTCTGCTTTACTATTTCCTGCCGTTGAGGATCAATTACATATTATATGTTATATGGTGTTTCGGGGAGATGGTATTCACTTCCTTCTTCGCGGCCCTGTACCTTTGGCTCGTCCTCGGCAAGCCTGCACCATATTTCGAGGTGCTTGCCCCGAGCATCCAGATGATCATCCTGACATTGGTGATCCCATATACCATAATGGCCCTGTCAATCCGTGTATATGAATATCACGAAAGCCTGAAGAACCCGCAGGACAATTCGATGCAGCGTATGCGTTTCTATGACGACAAACGCAACCTGAAGATAGTCCTCACTCCTGAAAGCATATTATATATCGGTGCAGAGGAGAATTATGTCAATATTTTCTATACCGAGAACGGCAAGGTGAGGAACTATGTCCTGCGTTCCACGATGAAATCGATTGACGAGATGTGCCAGGACAACGGACTTCTGCGATGCCACCGCTCGTTCTACCTGAATCCAAAGCATGTCAAGGTCCTCCGCAAGGACAAGGACGCAACCATAGTCGCCGAACTTGATGCGGACGGCGTGAGGCATATACCTATTTCCAAGAGATATTACGACAGGATTTCCGACATTCTCTGACGCTAATCAGAACAGTCCGTACAGCTGGGCGTCAATCTTGTCCGTAATCAGAGCGAAATCCTCCGGGTTGTGTTCGAAGTCCAGATTGTCGGCTTCTATCGTGAGCACCTTTCCCTTGTAAGACTCTATCCATTTGTCGTACAGGTCGTTAAGGTTGGTGAGATATTCGATGCTTATGGATTTCTCGTAGTCACGCCCCCTCTTCTGAATCTGGGAGACGAGGGTAGGGACGGTGGATTTGAGATAGATCAGCAGGTCAGGCTCCCTTACAAGCGACATCATGAGGTTGAAAAGCTGCATATATGTGTCATAGTCCCTTTCGGAGAGATTGCCCATAGCCCTGTTGTTCGCCACGAAGATGTGGACTCCCTCAAGTATCGTCCTGTCCTGGACGATGACATCATCAGACTTGGCTATCTCAAGCACATCCTTGAACCTTTGCGCAAGGAAATATGTCTCCAGATTGTAAGACCATCTCTGGATGTCCTTGTAATAATCCTCGAGATATGGATTGTATGTGACCGCTTCGTATTTCGGCGTCCACCCGTAGTGCGCTGAGAGCATACGTGTGAGCGTGGTCTTGCCGCAACCGATGTTTCCTGCTATTCCTATATGCATTTCCTGTCGCTTTTAATGTCAGTTTATAAGAGTCCCTGAGTTCCGCAAGCCGTCAGAAAAGGAAGCCTGTGTTGATGTAGAATGCCCCTTTGCCGTCCTGGCTGTTGAAGCAGCGTGCATATTCGAACGCCACTATGAAGTTCTGGTTCATTATGAAACGGAGCCCGACTCCTGCCGCGCCATGGAAGCCGTCCCTGCGGGAAGTATCTATGAATCTGTCATAGAGGTCGCGGGAAGGGTCCTCCGGGTCGGCAATGAAGATGTCGGATTTCTTGCTCAGGTCATACTCCTTGAACACGTGTGCTCCGTCGCAGAAAGCCGAAACCGCAAAGGCGATGTTCTGGTTCCAGAGCTTGAAGTCGATGAACCTGTACCTTATCTCGGCGTTGTAGAATCCGGTCTGGAGTCCCTGTACCCTGTTGAGCATCAGGCCTCTGACAGTCCTGTAGCCTCCGAATCCGTCATAGTCGTTGCTCGGACCTATGAATGTGTACAGAGGAAGCGAGTACCAAGGCGCATCTGTGAAAAAGCCTTCGTATCCGAGCCTGTATGCGAACACGACCTTTTCTGTCCCGAGAGGTATATACTGGCGCATTGTCACGCTGAATTTGTAGTTGGGATGTGTCGTCCCCAACCATTTTGGTGCGGCAATCACATGTCCCTCCGCCCAGATTCCCCTTGTAGGGTTGTTCTCGACATTGCGGCTGTCGTACATCAGTCCGAGCCTGACTGCGGATGTGAAACCGCCCTCGGCCTCGTCATCGGATATGATGCCCCATGTCCTGTAAAGGTCGTAGAGGGAAGTGCCCCCTTCAACAATGGAGTCGAATGTGGTATATCCCTTCGGAGTGAAAGCATTGATTCCGGTCCACATGAAATTGTAGCTGGCCTCCCAATAGAAATGCTCCAGGATTTTCCCGATGAAATCCACCTTGGCCTTTACGAACTGCCTTCCATGTCTGTAGAATCCTTTCGGGATGCTTCCCTTGTTGTCATACTTGGATTGCAGCTTCACACCCTGCTTCGAATCATCGAATGTGACATAGTCACCGATAAAATCCATGTCATAGTTGCTCTGGAAGCCGTTGAAACCATAGAAATCGAGGGCTTTGTCGCTGTAATATCCTACACCTGCGCACATTCTCACTCCAGGGAACAGATTCTTCTTCTCATAGTTCAGGACAAACTTCATACTGCCCTTCGTATATGCCGAACCCTCTATGTACCAATAGGATTTAGGATTGGGATAACTGCTGCCGTCCCCGAAGTTGTAAATGTTCAGGAGTGCCCCGTACTGGAATCCACGGTCATTGTCGAACGCCACCACGGGAAGGGGACCGAAGTTCAGCCCCGTCTTGATGATTTCTCCCTTCTCATTATACTTGACCTCTTTCTTTTTCTTCTTTCCGGTAGTCTGTTCCTTCCCGTCCCTTGCATCTTCAATGATATTCTCAGCAGAAAGGGCAGTGCAGACCAGGAAGCCTGCAAGTATAGCTAAACAATAACGTTTCATAGTCTTTCAAATTCGTTGATTATCGAGTCATGCTCGTCCATCAGATCCCTGTTGGACATCAGATTATATGTCGAAGCCGTCATTTTCAGAATCCTGAAGCAGTCAAAAGCCCACCAATATGCAGGAATTGTGAGAAGTACGACCGGCACGGCGACCATCCAAGGCAGGAAGCAACCGGCGAGTATGCTCCAGAGTATGAACATCAAAGGTCCGAGGGCCAGATGCACCCCGTAACGGGCGGTGTTGTGAAATGCCCTGTCCTTGATCCGGTCTGTAAGAAAAACGGAGAGAAGTATCTGCGGAAGTGCAGCCAGGCAGAAAAACAGGAAGCTTGGAGCGATGATCAGGTCGGCTGCCAGAGACAGGAAAAAGTCTCTGCGTGTGTTCTTCTTTCCAAAAGAGTAGATGGAAATCTTCTTCTTCAATCGTTTCCCGTTGAATTTCCTGACCTTGTCCAGAAGGGCATCGGCTGCTTTCCCTTTGTCGGCAAACTTCTTTTCGATGACCTCGGCGATTCTTCTGTTGGAAGCCATCTTCTCCGACAGGTCGTTGCTCTGCTTCTGCTTGACAGCCAACATTTTGAGCAGTACCCATTTGGCATCCAGACTCTCGTCGTCGGGCAGGAAGGTGATGAGCTCGGACATCCTTGAACGCAGTTTTTCGCGGAGGGACTCGATCAACTGTCCTTCGTGAGTGATGTCGGTTTCCCTGACGAACTCCGACACATTCATAGGTTTGCCTATGGTCATCAGACAGGTTGAACGGTAATTGAAGTAATCTCCATATTCCAGACCTACGGGCACGATATAGACAGGTTTTTCCTCACCGAATTTTGCATTTGCGGCCAACGCTGCGCGGAATATGCCTTTGGCAAGAGGCATTATGGACCTTGCCGGCCTATGTCTGCCTTCAGGAAACATGCAGAATCGGACATCATGTCCGAGTGTTTCGGAAATAACCTCCGTGGTTTCATAGTTCTTGAGCACATTCCTGAGCCCGTCCCTTTGGCGGACCATCGGCAGAATGCGCAGAAAGTACATTATTTTCGCAATGGCAGGTTTGTTGAAAAGGTCGGCCCTTGCGCCGAACACCGTCTCGTCCTTGAACGCCGCGAGTATCACGAGGGCGTCCATGAGGGTATTGCAATGGTTTGGAGCGAGGATCACCGCGCCGTCTTCCGGCAGGTTCTCCCTTCCTGTCACCTCATATTTCCTGTAGCTGTTCCTGCAAACCCAGTCCACATAGGGGCGCAGGAAACTGTACACTGAATCGTGGTCGTATATGTTCTGTTTTCCCATAGGTCATCAATTGTTTTCTTTCCTTCCCCTCCATCTCCACAGGAATGCAATCGTGAGTCCCGAGATGATGTGCCATACGCCCCACCAGGCCGTGATTACGAGCATTCCTCCGTTGGATGCCCACTCCGGACCGAAAATCGCAGGGTTGAACAGCAGTACGAGCCCAAGTCCGGAGTTCTGGATTCCGGTCTCTATGGTCAGGGTCCTCCTGTCCTTGTAAGGAACCTTGAACGCTGTCCCCGTGAGGAAGCCTATGCCGAGAGCTATCAGGTTGTGTATCAATACAATCAGGAAGATGTACCTGATACATTTCATGAAAGCGTCTATGTTGTTGCTGAATGCGAGCACCACCATCAGGATGAAGAATATGATGGAAAGGTACTGGAGAGGCTTCTGAATTTTTGCGGTGACCTTCGGGAGATACATCCTGCACAGCACTCCGAGGACGATAGGGATCCCAAGCAGGATTACGATGGTCTTGAAAATCTCCCAGAACGGAATCGTCAGTTCAGGAAGGTTGCCTGCAATGCCTGAATGCCTGAGGAACATGTTGCCCCAGAATGCGAAGTTCGCCGGAGTGGTGAAAATGCAGGCTGCCGTGTTCATCGCCGTCAGCGACACTGAAAGTTCAGTGTTTCCCCGCGAGAGGGAAGTGATGAAGTTGGATATATTCCCTCCGGGACAGGATGCCACGAGTATCATACCAAGCCCTATCATAGGAGATATGAAGTCTTTCATGACGAGGGTCAGCAGGAATGTGAATCCGGGGAGGAGAATCATCTGGCAGACGATTCCGAGAATGAATGATTTCGGTTTCCTGACCACATCGATGAATGTCTCCGGTTTGATGCCGAGGGCCACTCCAAACATCACGAATGCGAGGATGATGTTTATGGCATTCATTCCCGCAGCATTCATATTCACCTTGATGGAGTCGAGACTTGCGATTATTTCAGGACTCATTTTCGTTTTATGGTTTAGGGTTCAGGACTGCTAAGGTACAATATTTTTCCGTATTGGCAAAAATAGCCGGACAGGATGTCATATATCGGATAAATGCTTAATTTTGCGAAAATGTACAATTTCATCGAAATGGCGAAAATCAATACCAATCTGAACTATTCGTGCTCTGAAGACGGACACGGCCTGAAATATCCAGGATTTTCCGTCGTATTCATCCAGACCTTCGCTTTGCATGGGGATCTTAAATTCACTTTGCCACACAATGCGGTGCTTGCCCCGAAGGAATATGCCGATATCGTTGCCAGGATTGATGCAGAAGCGGACAGGACCAAGTATTATGCTTCTCTCGCAGACGCATCCTCGAGACCTATAGCAATGATGAAGAGGAACATAGAAAAGCAGATATTCGTCACTTGCGCATCCTCCACCGATGGTCTTCTGGACAGGTCTCCGGACAATCCTTTCCTGGACATCGATCCGAGGCTGGTCTATCGTTTTTCACTCCGGGGATTCGATTTCACGATGCCGATCGAGCCTGATGAGGATGAAGATTTCTATCCTGTCCTTCTGAAGGGCCATGTATATGTGGAGATGTCCGTGTTCTTCGGGAACACGATATCCCTGACATACCGCTTCTGTTTCAACGGTCATGCGGCCACGCTTTCCGAACCTGTGATGACGGACCATATAATAGCGCTCCTCTCCACTTTCCTTGGCGCAGAGTACTGGAGCAATGCCAAGACGGGAGTATCCGCATCTGCCACGGACCGCCTTGCAGCCCAAAGCGACATAAACCTCGAGACGGAATTCCATGTGTCCGGATTGTGGTACGGCGACGATGGTGAAGTCCTGGACAGCCCGAGGAACGATGTGGACCTCAGCGGAAAAGGAAGGACGTTCGATATCATATGTCAGATATATAAAAGCTTGATATACAGGATTTGTACGAGCTTCGCAGACGGGATTACCAACAGGCGCAAACTCGAATTCGCCACATGGAGGTCTGAACATCCGATCAATGTAAGGGGTGACTATCATTATGCAATGGTGGATATATGGGAAAATGTGATGCATCCTGTGAATACCACTGACGGAAAGACATCCGATTGGTTCAAGAAGAAGCCTGGCGGCTTGACTGAAGCCCAGATAATCAGACATATAAGAGATTTTCACAAGCCGGAGCTCATAGGTCTCATGACATTGTACCCGGGAGAATGGCCATATCGCGACGAGGAGGCCTACGATGATGTCTGCGGAGGCAACATCGCCATAGATACCGACGACCTTGTACTGGCCGGGACGAATATGGCCGTCGTCATTGGTACATACGGAAGAAGGGGAGACGAGGTCAAGGCTGGAGATGCGGGCGATGCCAAGGTGAAGAAACAGGGTGTGAATTGGGCAAAGCATCTGAGGGAGAGGGCCAAGTATCATGTTTCATGGCCGGAGTACCTGATGATATTGCAGATGGTGCTTGCCAAGAAATACATAATAGGAGTTGCGAAGGATCAGCTTGTGGATGTCGCCCTCACAGCCAAGCACAAGTCTTCCGATGAACTGATAGGGCAGAATGCGGAGCTCGGAATCCGTCTTTCCCGTCTCATCCTCCAGCTGGATGTAGTGAAATATTCCAAATTCGCATCCCATGTGGTGATGTTCGACAGGACAACGCAGAGGCTCTCTTTGGAGCATGACATGGAACAGTTGAAGGAGATCGTTGACATGGTTGACAACAGCCTTCACAATCTGAGTGACTACAAGGCAATGAAATCGGATTTCCTTCTGAATGTCATACTTGCCATCATTTCATGCGCATCCACTTTCGAACTGTTCTTCCAGACTTCGGAAATGCCGTTCCTGACTTATTTCAACATCCGTTCCAACAGTCTTTCCGCCTGGTTGGTGGCTATTGTAGCCGCTGTGACCATTTTCGCCATATTGCTCGTAACCAAGAATTTCATTCAAAAGATATATGAAAAGATCAGAAACCGGAATTTCAGAAAAGAATATGCAGTCATACGAAATTATTTCAGCCGCAGTTGAGGATGAAAATGTGATGTGTGACATATTCATGTCCCATATTGAGGCTCATCCGGAATATATATCCCATGGAGAGATACAGATGGGAGTGGGCGAGGGCGCTTTTTCAGATGGGGAATTCCTTACGCGTCCTGCTCCTGATGCAAGGGATATGTGGATGAAATACATTCACGGAAACATCACTTCTCCTCAAAGGGCTGCGGTGTACAAGGCGGTTTCCGCGGAAGGAATCGTGGGTTTCTGCGTCGTGGAGATAATGGAGGACGGGGCGGAGCCGTTCGGAATGGTCTGCGACGTGCTCGTAAAGGAGTCCTGCAGGTGTTCCGGAGTAGGAACGGCCTTGCTTGACACTGCCTTGTCATGGCTTAGGTCCAATGGCATAAAGGACATATATCTTGAGTCAGGCCAGAACAACCATGCCGCCCATGCCTATTTCGTAAGACGCGGTTTCAGGAAAATCTCGGAGATTTACAAGTTGGCCTGAGTCAATGGGATATGGTGACGGTGCTTTCGGTCGGGCTTGTCTTGGTGACCGTAATCTTCGCACCGATGCGTTCACTCAGTTCCTTCACATGGCTTATTATGCCCACTTTCTTGCCGCCCTTCTCGTTCAGTTTCTGGAGGGTTTCGGTGACGGTGTCCAGACATTCCCCGCTCAGGGTCCCGAATCCCTCGTCTATGAACAGGATGTCAGATGACACGTTCCCGCCTGCGCTCAGGGATGACAACCCGAGGGCAAGTGCAAGGGAGATTATGAAGCTTTCCCCTCCGGATATCGTGCTGGTGCTCCTGACTGCGCCGCCCTGCTCCATGTCCCTGATTGTTATGCCGAGCGAACCTGGCTGGGATTCAAGAAGATACCTTTTCGTCATATCCTTCAGGTAATGGTTGGCACGGCTCAGGATGTCGTTCATTATGAATCCCTGGGCTATCTTCTGGAAATATTCCCCGTCCTTCTTGCCGAACACATCGTTCAGGGCCTTCCATCTGTCGTACATTTCCTTCAGCCTGTCCAGTTCCTCCAGGTCCTTGGCATATCTCATACGGTTTGTCCTGTTCGTATCGAGCTGCCTTTTCATAGAACCGAGCTCCCTGTCGATTCCGCTTATCCCCTCGGACACGCTCCCAAGAACGCCTGAAGCCCTTTCAGGTCCGGACATCGACTCCCACGCCGAGGACATCCCCTCCGGGAACATACCATCTTCCGAGAACCTTGAGGACAGGGCGGATTCGGCTTCCTCGATTTCCTTTCCGAATGTGGCAATCCTCTCCCTGGCAGAAGAAAGTCCTGCGACGGCGGATGCGACCCTTTCGTTCAGGGCGGTCCACAATGCAGGCTGGTCAGCCACTTTCTCGCGCTTTCCTTCCGGCAAGTCCTTGAACCTGCCATCCTTGGCGATGATGCTGTCCCTGATTGACGCCATCAGCCCCACCGTCTGGGATACCTTGTCGGTCCTTGTATCGAGCATGGCGGCCTCCTCGGTCTCCTTCATATATATCCTTGCCTGCTCGGAGAGCCTTCCTGCAAAGCCCTCAGGGTCAGCTTCCCAGGCATCCCTCCATCCTTCAATGGTGATACGGCCTCCGAGGCTTTCCAAAATTTCCTCTGTCTGCCTGCCGGTCTGCAGGACTGCATCGGATGCCGCTGCAATGCGGGCCTTGATGGCTTCGAGCGAGGACGAAATCCTTCCTGCAGACTCCTTCCCTGTAACCACCTTGGATGATATTTCCGAAAATTTCCTGTTGAGCCCCTCCAATTCCCTTGTCAGGGATTCCGCCTCGGAAATCGCCTCACGCACCTTTTCGGCTGACAAGTCTGCGAAGCCTTCATCTTCCTTGCGCTTCAGGGATTCCTCCAATTTCCTCCTGGCCTCTGCCAATTCTTCGTTCCGCCTGGCAGCGAGTCTTTCCAACGTATCAGTCGCCGATTTGTTTGTCGTCATCTCCCGGAACCGTTCATCCTTTTCTTTCCGGGCTTTGTCAAGTTCCTCCTGCACAGGAGCGAGCAGGGAACGGAAATGCTCGTCAGAAATGCCGTCCAGATACTCCTGTGAAGGAATTTCCTGTCCGCATACGGGGCAGATGTCTCCAACCCTCAACGATGCCCTCGCATCCTTGGCCCATTGCTCGTTGGTCTCCTTCATCCTGTCATAAAGCTCCCGGGTGGCGTCATAATGCTTCTGCGCCGCATCGGAAGCGGCGGACAAAGTCCCTTCCTTCGCCTTGCTGTCCGCTGCATCCCTGGCAGCCTGAGTTGCCGATGCCGTGAGAGCGGTGACATTTTCCTCAAGGAAGGCTATCCTGTCCAGGATTTCCTTTGCCATCCTCATCTTCGCCTCCCCGATGGCTTCCCGTCTTGTCGATGTATCCTGAATCTTCTCCCGGACATCCTTGCAGGCAGCCTCGTCAGCCCCCACGATGGCGGTCAGAGCCTCCAGCTCGGATTTACGCCGCATTGCCTCAGCATTCAGGGACTCAATCTCCACATTCTTCGCAGCAATG
Source organism: Candidatus Cryptobacteroides sp. (assembly GCA_051870255.1). Lineage (GTDB taxonomy): Bacteria > Bacteroidota > Bacteroidia > Bacteroidales > UBA932 > Cryptobacteroides. The sequence goes on along the minus strand of JBJEBR010000051.1, from coordinate 6,203 downwards.
GTGTTCCTGCCAGACAATAAGCCTTGCAGATCCTTGATTATCAACGCGCAGTTGCGATACATCGACTCGTGGGCGGCTTTCCCTGCAATGCTCTCCCGAACTGATTTCAGCCTGACAAGGTCCGCCTTCTGGACATCCTCAGCGAAGGAAAGGCCTCCGCTAAGTCTGGAGAACTCACTTTCGGCGTCTTCAAGTGCCTTCTGATGCAGCCGGTATTCCTTCTGAGCCTCGATCTTCTGATTCCAGGAATTCCTGAGTTTCTCCAGCGAATCCCTCATCCCGCGCAAAGTCTCCGCCTTCCTGCCGAGCATCACGGCTTCCTGCTCCAGGCTCCGCTCCGCCTCCTCGTCCAACAGATTCTCCTTCGCATTCCCTGCAGCCTCCTGCTTCAAGGCCAGGTCCATCCCGACCTGCCTGAAATTCTCGGATATCCTCTTTCCGATTTCCCTATATATGCCCGTGCCCGTGATTTTCTCGAGAATCCTCGACTTCTCGTCATCCTTGCTTTTCAGGAATGCCGTGAAATCGCCCTGGGCCAGCATCACCGTCCTGCGGAATTCATCGAAGCTCAGCCCAATGACGGACTCCGTCTCCGCTCCTTTGAGGAAAACCTTGTTCGCATGGTCCTCCAGTTCCCATCTGACAGGCTGGATGTTGCCGTCCACCCTCCTGCGGGCCCTTGCCACCGACCATCTTGCGGTAAACTGGTTGCCACCGGATTCGAAATCAAGCCACACCCAGGCCTCGACCGTGCCTTTGCGCATATATTGCACAGGATTGCTGAGGGTTATGCTCGTGCCGTCACCCTCCGTGTATGTCTCGCTTCTCGAAGCCTGTTTCAGCCTCGGCGTATCGTTGTAGAGTGCAAGGCATATCGAGTCCAGGATCATAGTCTTGCCGGCTCCTGTCTCCCCGCATATCAGGAAGATAGGCTCCGAGGACAGGACCTCCCCGTCGAAATCTATCGAAGCGTCCGCGATTGACGCTATGTTGTGGATTGTAAGTTTCTTGAGTCTCATAGCGCTACATCATTCCTGCCGGTTTCCTTCAGATGCTTCCGCCACGGCCTTTTCCAGCAGCTTCACAAGTTCCCCGTCCATATCCTCTCCCGTCTTTTCCTTCCAGTACAGCCCTGCGATGTCCACAGGGGATTTGGTCTTGAATTCCTCCCTGCTGAATGTGGCACGGCCCTGGTTCATCTCAGCCCCGGCTGAACTCTCCATAAGCATGCAGCAATACCTGCATTTCTTGCCATCCGTGGCCCTTGACGCCCTTTCGGCCCAGTCGGCCCCTCCATATTGCCTTACCTTGACATTCAGCCTGATATATGCATCCTCGTCCTGAGGAAATTCCTCCAGCATCTTCAGGGCATCCTCGAACTCGACGGCTCCGTCCTCGGGGATGGTCCTCACGGCCCTCATTGTCGGGATTACGATTGTCTCCTTCTTCACATCAGAGCCTTTTTCCCCGATGCTCACGAGGGTCACGCTGTGCCTGTAATCCTCATTGAAGCTGACCGGCAGGGGAGAGCCTGCATATCTCGCCTTCTTGCCTATGTCCTGCGGGAAATGGATATGTCCGAGAGCCATATAATCGTAGCCGCTCCCTATGTCATCCATGTCCATGCTGTCGATTCCTCCTACCGTTATGTCCTGCCTGCCCGGATTGCAGCCGATGACAGTGGCGTGGGCTGCCAGCACTACCGGAAGCCCCTCGGGGTTCACTTCGGACACCATTTCCAGAAGCCTCCTGAAGAACTCCGCCTGACGCTCCTGCCTGGCGCTCCCTTCCTCTATTACCGGGAAATTCAGAGGATTGCAGTACGGCACAGCGACCACATATCCCTTCAACGGATTGCCAACAGGGATTATATGCACGGACATCCCCTCCGTGTCCCTCGCCACGCTTCCTACCGTGTGGACATTGAATTCCTCCCATAGGAGCCTGTCCACCTCTATCCTCGAGCCGCTGTCGTGGTTGCCTGCGATGACGACGATTTCCATCCCGGGGGCAGCCTCGTGGATTCTCACCAATCCCTCGATGTACAGTTTCTGTGCAGCCGTGGAAGGGGAGGCTGTGTGGAAAATGTCTCCGCAGACCACCATCACATCGGGGGCCGTCTCCCTGACAATCCCGGCGAGATGTCCCAGGAAGGCCCTGTGTTCGTCGGACCTGTCGTAGTTGTAGAAGACCTGTCCTATGTGCCAGTCTCCCGTATGAAGAACCTTCATTTCCGTTCCATTCTATATATCCTTACAAAGATAATCATTTTCAGGTTTCGCAAGTGATGGTTCCGAAGGTTGTTCCACTTTGGCTCACAGATTGCAAAGAATCCTCTCGTGTAACCATAAATACAAATGTCATGAAACGGTTCATCCTTCTGCCCGCAATTGCAGCAGTCTCCGCCCTTTGCGCAATAGATGCGGACGCTTGTACAGGCATCGCCCTCACGGCTTCTGACGGAAGCTGGGTGGTGGCCAGAACGGTGGAATGGGCGGCTTCACCAATGCAATGCGGCTATGCAGTCGTACCACGTGGACATTCGTTCCGTTCGCTCACCCCTGAAGGTGAGGACGGGATGCAGTTCGAGTCCGTCTATGGATATGTGGGAATCTATACTGAATATGACGGTTTCGTGGTGGAGGGAATCAACGAGACCGGACTCTCCGCCGGACTTTTCTTCTTCCCTGGATATGGGGGATACAGGCAGTTCAATCCAGCCAACAAGGACATGACATTGTGCGACATGCAGTTCGTAAGCTGGGTGCTCTCCCGATTTTCCTCGATAGACCAGGTAAAGGAGGCGCTTTGCAGGATTGACCTTGTCACCCTCGACCATCGCATCGGCGCGGTTCATTGGAGGATCAGCGAACCTGGAGGCAGGATGGTCGTCATAGAATGTGTAGATGGGATCGTCCATTTCTATGAGAACAAGCTCGGGGTGCTTACCAATTCCCCAGGCTTCGAGTGGCATATCACCAATCTCGCGAACTATGTCAACCTTGTTTCCGGTGCTGTGCCGTCCAATGAACTGAACAAGGACATTACCTTGAGTCCTTTGGGTGGCGGAAGCGGCATGCTCGGACTGCCGGGCGACTTCACCCCGCCTTCACGCTTCGTCCGTGCCACATTCTTCCAGACCACGGCCCCTCAGCTCCAGACAGGGGAGGAGACGGTGTTCCAGGCTTTCCACATCCTGAACAACTTCGACATCCCGATCGGAATACAGCATCCGAAAGGCAAGGCTCCCGAGGGTTTGCCGAGCGCCACACAGTTCACGGCTGCCACCGACCAGAATGCCATGAGGCTCTATTACAGGACTGCGTGGAACAGCAACATCCGCTGCATCGACCTGACCAAGATCAACTTCGCGAAGGTCAAGTTCCAGACCAGGCCGTTGGATGAAGTCCTGAAGCAGCCATACGAGATGATAGGAATAAAATAGCCGACTCCTTCGAATAGTGCGGCTTTAGCATTGAAGTGACCCGGACAATGGGCGATGGGGCTTTCCCTACCGTACTATTTTCCGGGTCGCAAGATTTGTGAGTGCGCCAACGGCAAGACCGATGAGGATTCCCACGACCATCCCGACTATGACATCGCCGAGGAAGTGCTTGCCTACGAATATCCTGCTGGTGGAGACCATGAATGCCCATATGACCATCCAGATGCAATAAAACCTGATATATGGGTCCTGTCTTTTTCCCGTTGAGGCAGTATTCCTGAGGAAAGTCAGTATAGTACAGCAAGTGATGCCGAATGCATTTGCTGCGTGGGCTGAAAAGAAACTGAATCCGCCGCCCCTTTCGAGGATATGCAGTCCTTTCTCGACCATCAAAGGATTGTGCAGGGGGCGTATCCTGTGGAAATGATGTTTGAACAGGTTGGCAGTCTGGTCGCACAGCACTATGGTCACCACCACTCCGAGCAGCACAACGAGCATCTTCTTCCATCCTAATTTCCACAGCATCAGCCCGAGGATGGCGACATACATCGGAATCCATACGAGCTTGTTCGAGAAGAACCACATTATGGGGTCCGTGAAAGAGGTGTGGAGACTGTTTATTGCAAGGGTAAGTTCCTGGTCAAGCTGTTCAAGATGTGCGAGGTCCATGATTATTCGTCTTTAGGTAGTATCTGTGCATTCACATCGCCTGGGAAAAGCACCACAGGACCTTCTTCAACCTTGTCGTCCTCCTTGTGAAGGGCCTCCCAAAGCATGTCCTTGAGTTCCTTTATGCCTTCTCCCGTGAATGACGAAATGAATATGTGAGGGACATCTTCCGGAAGCTGCTCCTCGATTTCGGACTTCAGCTTCTGGTCGAGCATGTCGGACTTCGTGATGGCAAGCACCCTGTCCTTCACAAGCAGCTCAGGGTTGTATTCCTTCAGCTCGTTGAGCAGAATCCCATATCCCTTGCTGATGTCATCCTCGTCTGCAGGAAGCATGAACAGGAGGATCGAGTTGCGTTCGATGTGACGGAGGAACCTCATTCCGATGCCCTTTCCTTCATGTGCGCCCTCGATGATGCCGGGGATGTCCGCCATTACGAATGACTTGTCGTCGTAGTAGCTGACGATTCCGAGGTTCGGCTCCAGGGTGGTGAACGGATAGTCGGCAATCTTCGGCCTTGCAGCCGACACCGTGGACAGGAGAGTGGATTTGCCTGCGTTAGGGAATCCCACGAGTCCCACATCGGCGAGCAATTTCAGCTCAAGTATGAACCAACCTTCCTCATATGGTTCTCCAGGCTGGCTGTAACGCGGTGTCTGGTTGGTGGCGGACTTGAAATTGTTGTTTCCGAGACCTCCTCTGCCGCCCCTGACGAGAATCCTCTCCTCATATGGCTCCACCAGTTCGAACAGCACCTCTCCGGTCTCGGCATCCTTAGCCACTGTGCCCAGAGGCACATCCAGGTAGATGTCCTCCCCGTTCTTGCCCTTCATGAGCTGCCCGCTGCCGGCCCCTCCGTGCTCCGCCATGATATGCTTGCGGTATTTGAGGTGTATGAGCGTCCAGAACTGCGGATTCGCCCTCAGGATGACATGTCCACCACGTCCTCCGTCGCCCCCGTCAGGACCTCCCTTCGGGATATATTTCTCCCTCCTCATATGCGTGGAACCCGCACCACCGTTCCCTGAACGGCAATATATCTTCACATAATCTATGAAATTGCTGTCTGGCATAACTTTTTGTTAATCAATGTATTAAGCGACCTTTGAAGTAGGTTGAATGGGTAAAAGTAACAAACGAGTAACAAAAATTTCGTGTTATTTGGCTAAAAACCGCATCCAAAAATGTGTAAGTTACTTCGGCTTTTTCAGTTGTTTTCCCCTTTTGTTTTGGTGCAACTGGCGTTGTAACTTGCAAATCCCCTTCAAAGAACTTATAAACTGTGAGTAAATAATGGGTTGCAGTCGTATGCTACCCCAATCTGCAAAGATAGTGAATCTTTTCGACCTTTAATGGTTTGGCAGCTATTTTTGTCCTTCTGCTGCGCTTGCTATTCTTTCCCACATACCCCTCATCATGCACCACCCCTCTCTGCGGTCCCAGATGCTTATGGGAAATGTGCACGAACGTGTTGTAAAGAATCATCTGGTCGAAGGGCAGTTTCTCCTGCAGGACGAGCTCTGCAAGTCCGTGAGGATTGTCAGAAGCGATGTCCGCTGCCTGGCCTTTGGTGTGCTGGGAGTTCTTCGCACCTTTGAGAGCCTTGTTCAGGGCCGGACATCTGTAGCCTGAGTTGATGCGCAATGGCTTGCCAAAGGTAGAGCGCAACGGCTGAAGAACCGTTACTACAAGAGAGCGGACCTGAGATGCGATGCTTTCGTCAGGGATACTGTTGTCTATGCCGAGTTCTTCCGCCTTGCTGCTGCGCTGGAATTCCTCCCAGCGAAAATTTTCCGAGATTTGTCCTTCGTACTTCATTGCTCAATCTCCTTATTGATTTCAGAACCGTAAGGCGGTTCCCGGTCTATGCATTTGAGCTTCTTGCAGCGCAGGAGTGTGAGCACTGCAATGCGGGTGTTCTTCTCGTCAAGTTCCTGCCGGAGCTTGGTGTTGATGTCGAACTGGACCATATACAGGTCCTGGAATTCTTTTGCGCTTGTGCGGGCTTCATTGAGTTCGGCACGGCATCTTTCCACAATCTTCTGCCACTCGTCGATGGCGAGGTTGATGTTCTCGATCTGTGCCTTCG
>JBJEBR010000050.1:0-38737 GCA_051870255.1 Candidatus Cryptobacteroides sp. | reverse complement strand
CGCACTCCAGCATATTTGGAACTATGGTGATTTGGGATTTATAGAGGAAATATAGGCATTTTTTTGTATTTGCTATTTTTTGCCGGCTTTCTTGAACTCAGTATAGCTCCTCATATATTCCATATAAGGTATCGCAGGTGTGCCCATATAGGCAAGCCCGGGCTTGCGTATATTGCTCAAGAGGCCGCTCTGAGCCGCAAATGAGGTGTTGTCGGCCACCGTAAGATGACCTGCTATTCCGACCTGTCCTCCGAGGATGCAGTGCTTGCCGACCTTCGACGAGCCGGCTATGCCTGACATTGCCGCCATCACGGTGTTCTCGCCGACCTCAACATTGTGGGCTATCTGGCAAAGGTTGTCTATCTTCGAGCCCTTCCTGACTATGGTAGAGCCCATCTGGGACTTGTCAACGGTCGTGTTCGCGCCGATTTCGACATCATCCTCGATAATGACATTGCCCGTGTGCTCGATTTTCTTCCAGGTCCCGTCCTCCAAAGGTGCGAAGCCGAATCCGTCGGCACCGATCACGGAGTTCGCATGGATTATGACATTGTCGCCTATCTTCATGCCCGGATAAATCCTGACACCTGGATAGAGGATGCAGTGTGAGCCGATCTCGGAGCCATCACCTATATATACATTCTCATAAACCTTGGTATAGTCCCCGACCACCACCTTCCTTCCGATGTAGGCGAAATCGCCGACATAGACTTTCTTGCCAAGCCTGGACGAGAAGCGGATTCTGCTGCGGAGCCCGCGATACCTCTTGTATGAGCGTTTCTTCGCCGTCACATAATCAAGGAGCGAAGCTACCCCGGCATAGGCGTCATCCACCCTTACCATGGTGGCAGTCACAGGTTTCTGCGGCTCGAAAGACTTGTTTACGATGATGATGTCGGCCTTGCACTCATAGACATAGTGCTCGTACTTCGGATTTGCGAAGAAGCATATCGACCCGGGCTTCCCGCTTTCTATCCTTGCGAATGTGGTCACCGTGGCTTCCGGATTGCCATCCACCGTACCACCGAGAATCTCCGCGATTTCTTTAGCTTTGAATTCCATGTTCTTTAAGGTTCAGGTACAATTAGTTTGTTTGTTTTTGAAATTATTCGTACATTTGCGCCGTGAGAATGATACAGGGGGCGGAAGCCCCCTTATTTTATACTATACGGCCATCAGTGAAATGAACGCTACAATCATAATAGATGCAATAACAGAGCCAATCGTTGCACGCGGACTATATATTATTGACGTTTCCGTAAGCAAGGACAACGATGTGGAGATTGTGATCGACTCCGAGAAAGGTACCGTGGAGCTGGAGGACTGCGTGGAAATCAGCCGTTTCTTCGAGTCCCGTTTCGACAGGGAGAAGGAGGACTATTCGATTACGGTGACTTCGGCAGGTCTCGACCAACCATTCAGGATCCTGCGCCAGTTCGAAAAGGCCGTGGGGAGCGAAGTGGAGGTCGCATTGAAGGGCGGCAGGAAGTTCGTGGCCCTGCTGACTGCGGCTGACGAGAGCGGGATTGAGTTGAAGTACACCCTGCGGGAGACGGTTGAAGGGAGCAAGAAGAAACAACTCGTCGAGCATAATGACCGCTTCTCAATGGAGGAGGTCAACTGGGTGAGACCATTCGTCAGGTTCGAGTGAAACCCCGTCTTGTCGGGAGAAGCACGAAAGTGACCGAGGGTCATCATATCGGGCGAAGCCGGTATATCTGAACAATGATAAAAAATATATAATACGATAAAAACAATGGAAAAGATTGAGCTTAAAGATGCTTTTGCAGAGTTCAAGAATCAGAAGAACATCGACAGGCCTACGATGATGGGCGTGCTCGAGGATGTATTCAGGACTCAGATTGCAAAAACCTACGGGTCTGCGGACAATTTCGATGTCATCATCAACATCGACAAGGGAGACTGTGAGATTTATTGGAACAGGGAAGTCGTAGATGAGGTGGAGGACCCTATCACACAGATTTCCATAGACGAGGTCAATGCCGACGGTGACGACTACGAACTCGGCGAGACGTTCGCGAAAAGGGTCGAGCTGAAGGATTTCGGACGCAGGGGCATCCTGAACATCAGGCAGAATCTCCAGGGAAGGATAATGGACATCGAGAAAGCCAACCTGTACAACAAGTATGTAGGGAAGATCGGCGAGATTTTCACGGGTGAGGTTTATCAGCCTTGGGCAAAGGAGGTCCTTCTTCTTGACGAGGAGGGCAACGAGCTCAAGCTTCCGAAGTCAGAGCAGATACCGGGAGAGCATTTCAAGAAGAACGATACCGTAAGGGCCATCATCAAGAGTGTGGAGATGAAGAACAACACCACTCCTTACATCGTGCTTTCGAGGACAAGCCCGGAATTTCTCGAGAAGCTCTTCGAGCAGGAGGTTCCTGAGATATATGACGGCCTCATCACCATCAAGAAGGTCGTCCGCATACCTGGCGAAAGGGCCAAGGTGGCAGTGGAGTCATATGACGAGAGAATCGACCCTATCGGAGCCTGCATCGGCGTGAAAGGTTCGCGCATCATCAGCATCGTCCGCGAACTCCGCAACGAGAACATCGATGTCCTCCAGTGGACCAGCAACACCCAGCTCCTCATCCAGAGGGCCCTCAACCCTGCCAAGATTTCATCTATCGTGCTTGGCGGAGAGGATGACAAGATCAAGGTGTACATGCACCCGGACGAGGTAAAGAAGGGTATCGGAAAGGGTGGATGCAACATTCGTCTGGCAAGCATGCTCGTAGGCAAGGAGATTGAAGTCTGGAGGGAGCTCCCTAAGGAAGATGAGGATGACGGCGAGGAGGATGTGCTCCTGAGCGAGTTCTCCGACGTCATCGACGAATGGATCATCGAGAAGCTCCAGGGCATTGGGTGCGACACAGCGAAGAGCGTCCTCGCACTTTCGCCTGCCGACATCGCCAAGAGGGCCGACCTTGAGGACGAGACCGTGGAGGAGGTAATGGATATCCTCCGCGCCGAGTTCGAGGACGAATAGTCCACATCCAGGCGGAGCGCCCGAGAGTGTCTGGCAGATTTCTCCACGCGCTTCGCTTGGTCGAAATGACAAAAACGCCATTTCGAGCGACCATGAGTCTTTATCATTTCGAGCGACAACAAGGCTATGTCATTTCGAGCGACCATCGGGAGTCGAGAAATCTATGAATAAGAATAATAAAGGGGTAATATATGGCAGAAATTAGAATCAGTAAATTAGCAAAGCAGTTCAGCATCGGAGTACAGACGCTCGTTGATTTCCTCAACGAGAAGGGAGCCGGGCTGGGTACGGACCCGAATGCGAAGATTTCGGACGAGTACCTTCCGGCAATCGAAGCCAAATTCGGTGAAGACCTCAAACTTAAGAAAGACGCAGAGAATGTCGTAATCAAGCTGAAGGACATTGTCGAGCGTGGCGCGAAGAAAAAACCGGAGCAGGAAGAGGAGGAAGTCATTGAGAAGGAGATTGTCATCAAGACAAACACCCTCAACACGGAGAAGCCTGTGATTCCTGCGGAGGAGAAGCCGACGGCGCCGAAACCGGCACCTGTGGAAGCCGCACCCGCACCTGAGCAGAAGCCTCAGCCTGAGGCAAAGCCTGCGGAGGCCGAAGCAGCATCGGAAGGCGGCCTGAAAATCCTCGGCAAGATAGACCTTGCCCCTAAGAAACAGGAAGCGCAGAAGCCGGCACCCGAGGAAAAACCTGTGGAGAAGGCAGAACCGGAAGCTCCCGCCAAGACCCCGGCGGTGGAGAAAGTGCAGGAGGCTGCTCCTGCCCAGACCGCTCAAGTGGAGCAGATGGCAGAACGCCGTCAGGAACCGAGGGAAATCAAGGTCCAGGTGGAGAAGCTGCAAGGCCCTAAGGTCGTGGACAAGATCGACCTTTCCCAGTTCGACAGGAAGAAAAAGAAGAAAAGGGAGAGAATCGAGAAGGGTGGCAGCCAGAAGGTGGATGTGACCAAGGTGGAGGCTACCAACTCAGGCAAGAAGGACAAGAACAAGGGAGGCAAGGACCAGAAGTTCAACAAGGGAGGCGACCAGCAGGCTTCCGGCAAGAATGGCAAGAAGAGCCGCCGCGACAGAGGTGCGGAGAAATTCAAGCCGGCCATGACCGAAGCCGAGGCTGAGGAGATGCAGAAGGAAATCCAGAAGCAGATCAAGGAGACCTATGCCCGCATGAACGAAAGCAAGTCCAAGAACAACTTCGGAGCAAAGCACAGGAAGGAGAAGAGGGAACTTGCATCACAGAGGATGCAGGAAGAGATGGAGATGCAGGAGATGGAGCAGAAGGTTCTGAAGGTCACCGAGTTCGTGACCGTGAACGACCTTGCGACCCTGATGAACAACACACCTGTGACCAAGGTCATCGCAGCCTGCATGAGCCTCGGCATGATGGTGTCAATCAACCAGAGGCTCGACGCAGAGACCCTCGTGCTCGTGGCTGAGGAGTTCGGATATGAGGTCGAGTTCGTGACTGCGAACCTTACCGAAGCCATCAATCAGGACAGCGAGGAGGACAGCGAGGAGAACCTTGAGGCAAGACCTCCTGTGATCACGGTCATGGGACACGTCGATCACGGTAAGACTTCCCTGCTCGACTACATCCGCAAGGCCAATGTGATCGCCGGTGAGGCAGGTGGTATCACCCAGCACATCGGAGCATACAATGTTGAGCTTGGCGACGGAAGGCACATCACCTTCCTCGACACGCCTGGACACGAGGCATTCACGGCGATGCGTGCCCGTGGAGCGAAGATGACAGACCTTGCAATCATCATCATCGCCGCCGATGACGCAATCATGCCGCAGACCATCGAAGCCATCAACCACGCACAGGCTGCCGGTGTACCTATGGTATTCGCAATCAACAAGATAGACAAGCCGGGTGCAAACCCTGACAGGATCCGCGAGCAGCTTGCCAACATGAACATCCTCGTGGAGGACTGGGGCGGCAAATACCAGTGCCAGGAAATCTCAGCCAAGAAAGGAATCAATGTGGACAAGCTTCTTGAGAAGGTGCTTCTCGAAGCAGACCTCCTGGAGCTCAAGGCCAACCCTCACCGCAGGGCGATGGGTGCGGTCATAGAGTCCTCACTCGACAAGGGACGCGGTTACCTCGCGACCATTCTCGTACAGAACGGTACGCTCCGTGTGGGAGACATCATGCTGAGCGGATGCTACACAGGCCGTGTCAAGGCTATGTTCAACGAGCGCGGACAGAAAGTAGATGAGGCAGGTCCTTCGACACCTGTATCAGTCCTCGGTCTTAACGGCGCGCCTACGGCAGGTGAGACATTCAACATCATGGCAGACGAGAAGGAGGCCAAGGACATCGCAAACAAGAGGGAGCAGCTCATCCGCATCCAGGGCATCAAGACCCAGAAGCATATGACCCTCGAAGAAATCGGAAGGCGTATCGCAATCGGCAACTTCAAGGAACTCAATGTCATCGTCAAAGGTGATGTGGACGGTTCAGTCGAGGCTCTGTCAGATTCAATCATCAAGCTTTCCACAGAGGAAGTCCGCGTGAATGTGATCCACAAGGCAGTCGGAGCGATTTCCGAGTCGGATATCCTGCTTGCAGCAGCTTCGGATGCCATCATCATCGGATTCCAGGTGCGTCCTATGCCTTCTGCCCGCAAGCTTGCAGAGAAGGAGGAAATCGAAATCCGTCTCTACTCCGTCATCTACGACTGCATCAACGAGCTCAAGAGCGGTATCGAAGGTATGCTCGAGCCTGAGCAGAAGGAGGAGGTCACTGCGACGGCAGAGGTCATGGAGACATTCAAGATCTCCAAGGTCGGCACCATCGCAGGATGTATCGTCCGCGAAGGCAAGCTCCTCAGGACTGCTAAGGTGCGCGTGATCCGCGACGGTATCGTGGTCTATACCGGAGAGCTCGGTTCTCTCAAGAGGTTCAAGGATGATGTCAAGGAAGTCGTCTCAGGAATGGACTGCGGTCTGAACATCCAGGGCTACAACGACATCAAGGTCGGAGACGTAGTCGAGGCCTACAACATCGTCGAAATCAAGAGGACATTGTAACAGAATCTGTGATTGTAAAACAACAGAGCGTGGGGCTAAGGCCTCACGCTCTGTTTTCATACTATCTACGCACGTCTCTCATTCTGTCCAAATTGAATAACCACTAAGCCAGATCTGGCGTTGACCTTACCTCCCAATAACCGTTTCTTTTTCCGTTTTTACGTACCAGAATCCCTTTCTCCTGCAAGCCTACGGTCAGCCTTTTTACAGTGGCGATAGATTTCCCAATCGTTTTCTTCAATGCCTCCTGTGTAATCCAAGGGTTCTCGCCAATGGCTTTGAGTATAGCCAGTTCCTCCAAAGTACAATTCAAAGTATCAAATTGAGACTTTGGCAGATCTTTGCTGATACTTTGGAAAGATATGTGCATTTCGCGGTTGGACAGAGGATTATCCTCAGCGAAAATCAGATTCCTAAGGAAGCGGACCAAGTATTTGTCGGTAGCCAAGATTCCTTTGGCGAGGTTGTTATAATTGGCCCTGACAAGTGCGTTGCGGAAGAACCAGGAATGTTTTTCGAAAAGATTGTTGTCAATGTCGAAACCGAAATTCCGCAGGTATTTGATAGCAAAGACTGCTGTTGTACGGGTATTCCCCTCACCGAAGGGGTGGATTTGCCATATTCCGGAAATAAACCCGGCAATATGCTTCACGGCATCGGCTGAGCTTACTCCTTCATACGAGAAAGCGCGTTCCTGCGCGAAATCGTAGTCCAGTGCCTGACGAATCATATAGGCATCGCCATAAAGAACGGACGCCCCGTCAAGCACCCATTCTTTCTTACTGATGTTGTAGTCCCGGATCTGCCCGGCAAACTTATAAACACCCGTAAAGAGCCTCCTGTGTATGCTGATGAGATAGTCCGGAGAAAAAGTGAATGTCTTTTCAGAAAGTACGGCTGCAATAGCGGCAGATACTTTATCTGCCTCCTCCGTTCGTTCTTCATCCTTCCCCCTTGTCGTCTTGGACTCATAATAACTATCCACCAAAGAACGGACATCTTCGATTGAAATGTCTCCCTCTATATGTCGGCGGGCGGTTTCCTTCAGATAGCCAGATGGCTTGAGACCGTCCACGTCCTGCAGACCTATAGCCGTGGTCCAGATTCGGGCCTTTTCTGCCTGGAGCGGTTCTCCTTGCCGGATATATTTATCAAAATCACTCATACTAAGTATGTTAGGATTGTTTAACATCTATGAAGCGTGATGTAGGTATCCTCACGCCCTTTCCATGTCATACCAATGGTCAGACAAGGAGCATCAGGCCGAAGATGAACAGCTTGAAGCACTGGAAGAAAAGGCGGGCCCTGGAACTTCTGTCAGCCATTATCTCGGTCTCGTCATCCATATATGTCCGGGCAAGAGCATCGGCATCGGGAATCGAACGGAACGCCCATTTGGATATGAGATATCCCTCGCTGAAATATGTCACACCGCCGTTGGAGCGGTTGAGAGACACAAGGGTCTTGTAATCGGACATATACATATCCTGATACAATATATCCCTGCGGCCCGGCTGCATATCTTCCATCGACCTGTCGATTTCCTCCGGAAGGCCACTCACCAGCAAAAGGGTACGGAAGCCTGACTTTCGTGACAACGCCGCGAAATCTGCAAGACGATCCCACCTGGCACCCTGCGGCCTATATACCGATATGACCATGACCTTGCCTTGGGAAGCATATTCATCGTGGTACTCTCCCTCCCTGTCATAGAATGAAAGTACGACGGAGCTGTCATCCTCCCCTCCTTCACGGACCTCGGTCCGGGCCTCGACGAATGTCCAGGTGGAGTCAGGAATGTCTTCCAATGTGAATGTCTCCTGATTCCCGTCCTTCTCATACACGAAAACGGACTCGTATCTGTCCTCATCGAAGGAGTCTGCCGATTCCGCACAACGGAGAATCGCCCCGGGGGCATATTCGGTATAGTCCACGAGAGGGATGTGCATCCAGGACCAGACCGTGAATACAAGCAGGGAAAGGGTGACGATTGCAAAGGTGAAATATTTCTTGATCTTCGGGACACCGAATTCGCGGAACGGCACGAAAGCACCGACAAGCATCAGGCACAGGAAGATATTCTTCACAAGGCTCTGACGATGGGACAGATGGGCGACATTCCCGAAGCATCCGCAATCCATTTCAGGATTGAAGATTACAAGGATGACCGTCAGAAGCGTGAAGAATCCCTGCAAGGCAAACGCCGATATGGCGGCTATCTTCCTCCAGACACCGGTCATCAGGGCAGAACCCAGGACGGTTTCGAACAGGGCGAGGACGACGGCAACAGGCTTGGCAGCAAAGGACAGGAAACCTATGTGGAAGAAGTCCATATACGATTCCATGACCAACGCGGCCCCCACGGGATCAAGCAGTTTGCTGATACCGGAGAACACATATACCATCCCCGTGATGAATGCGATGAAGCGCCTCGTGCGCAGAGCTAAATATCTCATAATCAACCCATTGCTTAACAACTTGCACTGAATGCATCCAAGGCGGCGTCAACTACGTCCTTTATCTTGGCGAAGATGGCATCAGGCGGCAGCATCATCCCATATTCGTCCGAGCAATCTATCCGGATGAAGCGGGAATCGAGCTCGCACTGCCTGCGGTACATCTCGCGGACCCTTTTCTGGAAGGTTATGTCAGCCTCGTGAATGTCCCTTGCGCCTTCGAGGTAATCCCGGTCCGCACCGGCCCTCTGACCGGCAAGTTTCGACTCCACGAACTCTATCGGAACATCAAGGAAGATGTTGAGGTCAGGCTTGGGAAGGCCGAACTCGCCATATTCAGTATTGAAAATCCAGTCCCGGAGCTTTTCTGCCTCGGCATCATCCTGGAGTTTGGCGCATTGGTAGGCGATGTTGGAATATACATAGCGGTCAAGGAGGACGGAACCGCCCTCCTGCAGGGTCTTCTTCATCATCGGAGCCGCCCCGTGCCTGTCCTCTGCGAAGAGAAGGGCGACGAGCTGTGGATGGACTGCATCATTGTCACCGAAATCCCCTCTGAGGAAACGGCTTATGAGGTCACCGTACACAGGGGCGTCATAGCGCGGAAAATGTATGTATTCAAGCGGACCGGCTACGGATTCGAGATATTTCCTGAGTCTCTTTACCTGGGTGGATTTGCCGGAGCCGTCAAGGCCTTCGATTACAGTCAGCATATTGTCGGTTTAATTTGTCAAGACATATGGTGCGAGCAAAACGCTGCGCTCGATATGACATATTGTTCAAGTCTGGTCACGGAATGCAAATATAATGTTTTTGGATGAAGATTCACAGATTCGGCTTATCTTTGGGGAAAAGTATCAGATATGGACAGGAACAGGAAAATCGACATAATGGGGATTGTCAACCTGACGGATGATTCGTATTTCGCAGGCAGCAGATGTCTTTGCGGGAATGACATCGGGCGGATGGTGGAGAATGCGATGGAGCGTACTGGGAGGCTGGTTTCCGAGGGGGCTACGATGATCGACATCGGTGCCTGCTCGACAAGGCCGGGGTCGTTGCCCGTGGGAGAGGATGAGGAATGGAGACGGCTGGAGCCCGTGCTTGGGCAGGTCGTAAGGGCGTTTCCGGGAATTCCTGTGTCCATAGATACCTGGTGGGCTTCGGTCATCGAGAGGTCTTTCAATGAGGTCGCGGGCATAGTCGGCCAAGAGAGGGCGAAGGAGATATTGATAGCCAATGACATATCGGCTGGAGAGGACGACCCGGAAATGCTTCCTGTCGTCGGGAGGCTTGGTATCGGGTATATTGCCATGCACAAGAGGGGGAATTCGCTGACCATGCAGAGTCTTTGCGATTATGATGATGTGACAAAAGAGGTATCGGAATATTTTGAAACATTCAGCAGGAAGGCTGAAGAATATGGCATCAGGAATTGGGTGCTTGACCCTGGTTATGGGTTTGCAAAGAATATTGACCAGAATCATCAGCTTCTCGCCGAGCTGGACAGGATTACCTCCTGCTTTGCGCCGCGGGGCATCCGCACCTTGGTCGGGGTGTCACGAAAGAGTATGATTTACAGGCTTTTCGGGATTACGCCGGAGGAGTCGCTCGCCCAGACTCAGGTACTTCATCTGAAGGCTCTCCAGAACGGCGCGGACATCCTCCGTGTACACGATGCCGCCGAGGCGTCCCGCACCCTCGCCCTTTACCGGCGACTGGGGTAAGCGCCGGGGTGTCATTCCGAGCACTTGCTTTTGGACTGCCATTCAAGCATTCCCTAAGGCTGTCCATTCCTGACACCCTTGGGCTGTCATTCCGAGCATTCCTTAAGGCTGTCATTCCGAGCCCCTGCGAGGAATCTGAGGGTGACAATAAAACTTCCCGCAGATTCCTCGTCGCTTCGCTCCTCGGAATGACACAAGGAAGGAATGCTCCTGGAATGACACAAGGAAGGAGTGCTCTTCGGAATGGCATAGTCGGGCGTGGAATGACAATCAAAAGAATACTGGAGAGGCAAAAAAAAACAGCCCGGTGTAGAACCGGGCTGCTCTGTTACAACGCCTTGAAAGAAACGGCGAAACCGCCGCCTCGGGCCATGTCGAGTTTCAGTACATCCTTGGCAGTCACCTTTTTCTTGGTGATTACGTACGACTGCGGATTGGTCTGATAGTCTGCATCCGGGGCATCGGCATATATGGTAGCCTCATATTTCTGTCCCTTCTCAAGGAAATCGAGAGGCACCTTCACAGTGCGCCTGTTCTCGTCCGTGACACCACCGACGAACCACTGGCCGTCCTTCTTGCCCTGACGGGCAGTCACGATGCATTCACCCGGCTCGGCAATCAGATATTTAGACTGAATCCAGTCGATGTCCACATCCTTGATGAACTGGAATGCGTCCATATAGCGGGCATAATGTTCAGGAAGGTCAGCAGCCATCTGAAGCGGCGAATACAGCACGACATAGAGTCCGAGCTGGTTGGCGATGGTGGCATTGACCTTGGAAGTGTTCGAGCCTCCGGTCACCTCGGCCATGTCCATCACGAAGATACCAGGAGTATAGTCCATAGGGCCGCCGTTGAAACGTGTGAAAGGAAGGATGGTCACATGATGAGGCTTTGAACCGCCAAAAGCCTGATATTCGGTACCGCGTGCGGACTCGTTGCCGATAAGGTTCGGATAGGTACGGCAAAGGCCGGTAGGACGGACAGCCTCGTGGGCGTTCACCATGATGTGATGCTTTGCTGCTTCGGTGACGGCGTAGAGATAGTGGTTCACCATCCACTGACCGTAGTGGTGCTCCCCTCTCGGAAGGATGTCTCCCACATAGCCGCTCTTGACCGAATTGTAGCCGTACTTGTCCATAAGCTGATATGCTTTCTCCATATGGCGTTCATAATTGCGTACTGAAGAAGAGCTTTCGTGGTGCATCATGAGCCTTATACCCTTGGAATGGGCATAGTCATTCAGCGCCTTTATGTCGAAGTCAGGGTAAGGGGTCACGAAATCGAAGACATAGTCCTTGCTGCAGTTTGCCCAGTCCTCCCATCCTTCGTTCCATCCCTCGACGAGCACCTGGCTGAAACCATGCTCGGCTGCGAAATCTATGTACCTGCGCACCTTCTCGTTGTTGGCGGAATGCTTGCCGTTAGGGGTGCTCTTGGAATAGTCGGTCTTGCCGAGATGTACTGAAGCATAGTCATCGGTATATGCCCATGTCCCCTTGCCGGAAATCATCTCCCACCAGACACCGATGTATTTCACCGGCTGAATCCATGAAACATCCTCGTATGCGCAAGGGTCGTTGAGATTGAGCACCAGGCGTGATGCAAGCTGTGCGGTCGCGCTCGGAGCCACCTGTACCGTCCTCCAAGGGGTGTTGCAAGGAGTCTGCATATAACCTTTCCAGCCTTGTGCGTCAGGGGTGAGGTGCGATGTGAAGGTGAATGTCGCAGGGTCGAGGTCGAGGTGCATGCACGGATAGTTCACCAGGGCGGCCTCGTGGATGTTGATGTAGAGTCCTTCGTCGGTACGCATCTGGAGGGATGTCTGCACGGCATTCGTTGACCAGAGGGTCTGTGAGGAATTGCCGCATACGGCCTCGCGGTATTTCGAGCTGATTTCGGAAAGGCGTGACTCGGTGAAGTCATATTCCTGGGTGTCGTAGTCTCCCGGAATCCACCATGCAGTATGGTCTCCGGAGAGGGCGAACTGGGAAAGTTCCTCCTTTATCACGAAATAGTTGAGATTCTTCTGGTATGGGAACTCGTAACGGAAGCCGAGACCGTCGTCGAAAACACGGAAACGGACCGTCATCCTCCTGTCGGTTGCAGTCTGCACGAGATTGACTGCCAATTCGTTGTAGTTGTTGCGAATGGACTCTTCCTCACCCCAGACCGGATGCCAGGTCTCATCGAACGTGCTTGTCTGTGCGCTTTCGAGAGCGAATCCGTCATGGAAGGAGTTGGAAGGGCGCTCATCGACCTTTGTGATGGTGCCGTCCTCGGCAAAAATCAGTTCCGATGCCTTGATGGTTCCGCGAAGCTCGAATCCGAGTGCGGAAGGAAGGATCACCTTCGTCTCTCCCCTGTCAAGGGAATACATCGGAGTGCCGTCCTGGGCAAGTTCGAATGTCAGTTTGAGGTTGCCGTCAGGAGAAGTGACACACTTGGTCTGGGCTGCGGCTCCCAAAGAGAGCAGACCGGCACACAGGAGTGCCGAGATGTTCAATATAAATGGTTTCATATCGGTTTTTGGTTATTGGTCAGTCGTTACCGGACAGGATTCGCCAGAGTTGGACATCGGTCCAGATGGATGCATATCGGCAAATCCACGCGAATATAACGATTTTTGCAGACAAGAAAAAACAAATCATCGCACAAAACGCCTCAAGAAAGGCACATATGCGATTAATTCAGAAACCGGAACTCGCCGTTGTCCCAATGCCTTGAGACTGGAAACAACCCTTCGGGATGGGTAAATTCTTGAGAATTCATAGGCGTCGACAATGATCAGCTCTCAATATCCCCAAGAAAATCTTTAGTCATTGTTTCCAACAGTTCCTCGGTATATTGCTTCAGCAAGCCTTTGTAGAAAGTAACGTCCTTATGATTTGTCTTAGTAATCTTTTCCCAAAGAGTAAGCGTACGGGCATCCTCCCAGGCATCCTTCAGATTTGGGACATAATCGGCATCAACCATTGACATACTTAAATGCATGTTCATCATCTCGTCAAAAGGTTTGGCTCCTGCCGGTGCGACTTTCTCCCACAATGATGACAGCCATTCACGATACTCCACTTCAATCTTATGTGGTAGTTCGTCGTTATATTCAGATGCTAATTGTTCAGGCTTTTCAATTGCAGCCTCATGGATAAAATCAGGGAAGTGTTTTTCCAATAGGTCAGCCACTTTCTTGCGGCAATCAAGTTCAATTTCAAATTTCTCCATATTATTTCTTTTCAATCTTATACCCCAGCTTTACAATCAGTTTGATGGCATTCATGGCCGTAGCTCTGTCATATTCCTTTTCCACATCCGGGAGATCGGAGTATGGCAGGAGGTCAGGATGTCTGAGGTTGGTGTCGTCGCGCTCCGCTCCGTATGTCCAGCCTTCCTTCATGCGGTTCTGAGACCACACTTCGTGCGTATTTTCAGCTATCGCCTCTGTAAGATCTATGAGGGAGTCCGGCAACTGGACATCCGACAAGTCCAACGGTGCAGGTTTATAGAGTTCTGCCACAGCCTCTTTAGTGTTGATTTTAACCATATAATTATCAGAATCGTCCCAAGCATCAATAAACCTGTCCTCATCGACAACTTGCGGAATATCACCGTGGAACGGATTATAACAAACAATTTCATCCTCACAGGAAAGGATGACAAGAGAATGGTCAGGAATCTGGCCGGAAAAGTCATCCTCGATCGCTTCGACAACAAGGTCTCCGTCTATCTCTCCTCCGTCAACGGCGACGATTACCTGATAGCCTTCAGACAGGGCCTGTCGAATGTCGTCCAAAGAAGAATGATACTTGCGAGCTACCGAAAGGCCATGCAGAGAACACAATGAACCGATACGGAAAAGAGGTGTCCCCCCATCCCTGAGCCAATCACCGGAAATGGCTTCTTCCCTCAATCTGTCCTCAGCCGTCGTAATGCCGAAACATTGCATTACATACTGTTCGCAGCGGATATTGCATAGATTGTCTCCTTCTCCTGTCGCAGCCTGTGCCGACATGGGGAGAACAGCTTCCTGTGGAGCTGCCAAAGAAAGATATTCCCGGATGCGAGAGTCCCTCTTTGCTGCGAGGAGGACCGCTTCGATCTCATCTTTAGTGGCATTCCCCTCCAGAAAGGCTGCAATAATCTCGTCTGTGAGTTTCAGTTTATTCATGTCCATATTCTTTGAGCACGATGGCGGTAAATTCTGTCATTGCCCGCTTCTTGATGTTGTACAAGTTCGGAACGGATGTCCTTAGTTCTTCAGCAATCGATTCATAGTCATAACCGTCAAGAAGGCGTTGCATAACCAGCCTGTAACGGGGATTCCTCATCAAGGAGAGCATCTTGCGCACATCCTGCCTGACCCAATCCATTTCCATGGACTCCGTTTCATGTGCATCTGAAATACAAGGAGGTTCCGACGAGACATCTTCTATCACCATTCCACCATCTCGTTTCTCCAGGAAGACCCTCGTCGCAACACACTTAAGCCATTGATAGACACTGCTGCGTCCTTGGAAAGTCCTCAATCTGCGACCATCATCCGACATCAAGTGAATATACAACTCGTTAACCATTTCGTCATAATCCACCTCATAATCGAAAATTCTACGAATCAAAGAGCAAAAAAGAGGACGGCACCGCACGAAGAAGAATTCGTGCGTTACCTTTTCATCTTTGGAAAGAAGGGCATCGACTATCTGCTGGTCATGAGTTTGCATAAAAATGCTTGAAAATCGGACAAATTTAACTAAAAGAAATATAAATCGCCAAATGAAAATTGTATTTGGAACCACACAGGAACCGGCACTTGGGGATATATGCAGACTCTGTTGCGGAGTTGATTGACGGTCAGGGAATCAAGTTGTGGAAGGACCTGACCTGAAAACACATCGATTGCCTTGACTCCTTTAGGGAAAGTGGTATAATTGGCACAGCACATATGGCCACCATCTCATAAAGTGAAGAGTGCTTCCAGGCATTGCCATTCCAGAGGGCAACGGAGGGGCATCTGTATCGCTGCTGTCAATTATTCTATAATGTTATTCTTCGTTCAACATCGCCTTGATTCGCTCCACATCCGCTTTGCGTTCCTCCGGGATTACGCCCAGGCGCTCGTACTCGGCAAAATCATCGAGGAATACATCCTTGAACTCAGATTTGTATTGGCGATACATTTTTTCAGCCTTTTTTGTTTTCCCTTGGAACAACAGAGCAGCTGCGAGGGTGGTATAAGCAAGATGACCGTCAGGAAACTTCAATGCTTCCAGAGAATAACGCTCGCCCGCCTCAAATTTGCCTAAGATTGTTCAGGAGTTGAAGACACCTTCTTGGTATTGATGTTCCGAACTGAACCACCGGCAAAAATTATCACTCAGTTTGCTCTTTTACAGTTCATCATCCAAATCAATGCAATCAATTCTCCCGAACTTGAACAGGAACCACAGGAGTGGGGCGGAAGTACAATCCTTCAGGTCAGAACTGCTTTCCGCAGCCACAGCAGAATTTGGCAGACTCGTCATTTCTGGTTCCACAATTAGTACAGAACTTTGAAGTACCGGAGGAGATTGCAATGCGGGCGGTGTAATTGCTGCGGGCGATGACGTCCTGGGCGGTCTGCAGGGCTCTGTCGTCAAGTCTGGACTGTTCGATCATCCCCCACATCTGGGTGAGGAGGACGGGCCAGAAGAAAAGCATCGAGATGACGGTTGGGATGGCCTGCTGGCCAAAGATACCGACACCGGCTTCGAAATGAATTCCGTTGTCTTGTGGAAAAAGAGAGACTTTCAGGGCTGTCTTCATCCCGAGCACAGCCTTGAACAGACCGCCTTTGGTGATGGAAATGTCATAGCCTCCGCTGCTGAGGGCATCCATCGACACCTCATAGCCGTCCTTTGAGAAATCATCTCTTATCGCATTTGCAATCTCCGGAATCATGGACGCCGGACCGTACAATGTCTTTTTCGTGTTGAATGTTCCCATAATTGCCCTCATTTAAGGTTTTGGATAGAATACATGTTATATATGGCATATAGGACACTTGACTCCACGAGAAGTTCCCTGATTTGGGCGAGCTGCTCATCCCCATATTTGGATTCTAACTCGTGCAACAGGCCTATCACCTTGTCTGATTGGGATTTGATCTCTTCCTCAGTGACTATGCCGTCTTCCATTATGTTTTTGAAAGACGGGGTATTGACGACCATCTCGTCAATATTCAGAATACCGTTTTCGTCGAAAAACATATCTTCAATATTTATAATTTTGTTCCACAGAATCTACAATATGCCCACTCAGGGGAGACGTTTCTTCCGCAGCCGGGACAAGTCCTGCCGGATGAGGACAGCCGCAGGTTATTCATCAGGTTCCGATATTGGGAGCTGTCGCCCCATTTGTATATCTCCCTGACACGGACTGCGCTGAAAGGATGGTCCTGGGAGATGATGACGGCAAGCTGCAAAGTCTTGTTCCAAAGACCGTCATTCTGAATCTCGTCATATTTGTCCGCCTGGGAGGCCCATTCGGCCATGTTGAGGTTCCCGGTGATGGACTTCGGACCTCCGGACAATCTGGCCATCATGCTTGCCACCACATCAGGGGAAGTGATGATGCTCGCGCACCGGTCGCAGGAAAGTTCCGCCTTGCGGCTCCAGTACAGCAGGGCATATTCCACAGGCTTGGCGATTGACCCGAGGATTCCGAGGGCATCGAGTCCAAGACGGATACATTGGGCGACCATATTGTACACCACATGGCGGCACAGGATATGTCCACATTCGTGGGCTATGACCGCATCCAGTTCTTCGTCATCCATCATTTCGACAAGTCCGGAGGTTACGACTATGAAAATGCGGGTGTCGCCGAAAGTGTAGGCATTCGGGAATGGGCTCATCTCAAGATAGAACTCCGGTTCCGCAATCCCCAATTTCTCACAGATAGGAGGCAGATGATTATACAAATCAGACAGTTGTGTCTTGGAGAGCCTTATGGTCGAAGCCATATTCACTCCATATTTCAATTTTTCATATCCGAGTTCCAGCACCTTCTTTGCCAATGCCGGAAATCCAGGGATGCTCTCCAGCTGCCTCAGGGCTGCGGCATCTTCGGGATGGATGAATTCTGAAGGACTAATCATATCATCAGGAAGGTTTTAAGTATCATGTTATATGTCATCCCTGATAACCTCAAGGAGGTTGCAGACGATTGCTTTATCATATTGTTTGGAGGATTCCGGAAGTAGTGAGTATGGAGAAACGTCCTTGTGAATGAAAGCTTTTTGCTTTTCCTTCTTAAGTCTCTTGCCTTCGGAGACACGAGCGAAATTCAATTTGTCTGAAAGCATGTCGTTTATTTCCATCCGTTCTTTTATTGTCATTGCGGAGAAGCCCAATAAAAGACGCTCAATATTCCATCTATTATGCTCAACTTCGGCCAGAACATCAACGTTTTCCGCCGAAATGAAAGCAGAATCATCCATATTCTCCACGGAAATGCCTATGCTCCTCAACTTCATGGGAATGGAATTCGCGGCAAACAGGTTGGAAAAACGATAAACATACTCCTTCTGTGTCTCCCAATAATCATTCAACTGATCATCCGGACACATTGCCTCGAAACGTTGCCCGGTATTTTGAAGACAATATAGATAGTTTATGCGTTTGGCATACTTTAATCTGTAGGTAAACAGCGGGTCAAAGCAATCACACTGCATTCCAAATGGGAAAACGTTGGAATAACGTCGGGAATCCTCGTGAGCGAATCTCAACACCTCGGCATTTCCCGGCTGATAGACAAAGACAGGAATGTTCTTTTCATATATCGTGGCCGGCAGATATAATGATGCGGACAGATTGGCATATATATCATCCGAGCAGAGTGCCATTGTCAATATTTCATCATTGTTTTCCGCCCACACGGTCATCATTTCCCTCATTTCTTCCCGTTCAATCGAAGAATCTATGAATGACCACTCTATATCAAGGAAATCGCCATAATCCTTGGACGGATTCTTTACGGTAGAAACCATCTCACCGTTTTCCCAACGGATGTAACTGTATCTTGACAATTGGAACAAATTTGCGTAACGACCAACGAAAAAATCCATTTCCTGCTTGATATCCGGACACACGAAACATATTTTGGTCCTCATTGACGGATTCTTGATGAAGTTCGGGAAATGGCAGATATGGGCCGCAGTGACAGCCATTGAATAAGCCATCTGCGTCATCCCAAAAATGACAAATCTTACTGTCTTATCGGAGTCCATACCTATGCCATCTCTGTCCAGAGCCGGGTAATAGACCGATTTATTCCCTGTCTCATATATTCTGGACACCAACACATGCTGTGCCCAGTCATCAAGGTAATTTACGATATTGAGACGAATAGGAGATTCCGAGAGATTTGCGCAATATTGAAAGACATTGAAAGTGGATACCCTGTTGACAACCAGATGACAACTCGTTTTCTTGGAAGAATCGTGGCAAAGTCCCCGTATTAGTTTCCAGCACTCAAGATTCAATGCATCATGCTCCGGTTCATCATATTCCCCGATTATATAGATAGTATTCGCATCCTGAATCTGTACCTTACGCAAGGTGTTCTCTACCGTTCTCAATCCCGACAAGAATGTCACATCAATCTTCTTCTGGAATTCCGGGATCGCGGAAAAGATTTCAGCACGGACGGCTTCGACATCCCTTGATGTCAATACAACGATTTTCCTCCCCTTGTCCTCCCCGGTATTTGCATATTCTTTCAAGATGTCAACCAACATCTTGTCAGCTCCAATAATCAAAATATGATCATCAAAACGATATCTTACACGGCCTTTTTTATAATCTTCAATCCTGTTGCTGACAATGTTTCCCAGTACTGTTATCATCATCGCCGTAAAAAACACAGCTCCACTGATGGTAATGATAAATTGCAGAAGAACCGGAAAATCACGCCCTTTTTCACTACTGTCCACAAAAGCTCCAGGATCCAGCATAAGTTCCAGGATTCGTATGAAATTTTCTTTGCAAACTCCCTGGGGAATAACCAACGAGAGAACTCCCAACCATATCAATACAAACATTAAAAGAACGGCGGCAAGAAAAAGGACCTGCCTGAACCACCCTCCGGAAAATGCCTTGTCAAACCAGCGCACAAAGGCACTGTAAAGTCTGAAATGCTTTACACGCATATGTATCGGAATTACGATTATTTTGCACTCTTCCTTATATCCATTTCAGCCTCCGCCTTGATTCTTTGGCCTATGCAGGACATGATTGCTTCTACATATTTGTCAAGTGAGTCATCACAGAAACCTGAGGCTTTCTTAAGGATGGAATGATACTCCGACATTTCTTTCCGGTAATTGGAAAGAACGAATTGCTTGTGCCTCCCGATGGCAACCATGGCGAACACGAACAGCAATGTGAGAAAAATCAACATAAGCGTCAGCAATAAACAAATATTGTTGCAGATGCTTTTACAGTCAAACAGATATATCAACATGGATACAATAAATGCCAAATAGATGACAGTGCTGATGACTATTGTAAAATTAAGAGACCTGAAAGTCGGTGCAGAAGGCTTGAGTTTTTCAAGGGTCTCACTCGCAGATTGAAGATTATTTGACTGATTCAGACATTCAAGGAATCTGTTCCAAACTGCCTGTTCTTGGGATGTTAAGTTCATGGTGATAGGTTATTTTTATGTCAAATATGTTTCAAAGTTAATAAATTTCATGCATCCGATGTCACAATTTTTCGCTTTTCACCAAATCATTCCGGCAAGGCATCCAGAAGAATGAACGGGGCCCAGTATTTTCCTTTACGATATGATGGATTCTCACGCAAAGTCCTTTGTGCATGCACCAGGGCTTCCCGTTTGGTCATCCCGTCGGCAAGAGCGGCATAGAACGCTATCATGAGTTTAGCCGTGGACTCATCATAGACCGGTTTCAAGGACATAAGGATTGTATTGACGCCAGCATTCTTGAATCCACGCTGAAGGCCGAAAACGCCGTCGGCACCAAGTCCACCCAAGCCAGTCTCGCATGCCGACAGCACCACGAGGTCACAATTGCGCAGGTTCATCTCGGCGACATCAGAAGCACTCACGATTCCGTCATTTGCCCCGTCCATGCTGATTCGATTGGCACCGCTTAATGCAAGAAGGCTATATTGCATCGCATCCTCCACCCGGGTTGACTCTGTTCCAGCATACTTACCGTGCGATGAAACATGAAGAATATCAGGACAATCATTGGACAGTTCATAAAACTGTTTCTCGGTTGCCAATGAACCTCGATAAATCATAGGCCGGAATTTCCCTTCGATTTGATTGACGATGCCATCAACTTCTTCTGCACCATAGGCCAGAGAACCGAATGCCATCCCACCCTTTGTCTGGGAGGCAGTTTCCGAATTATAATCAATATCTCCGAAAATGGATATGGACTCCGGAGACACACGAAGCCTCCCCTTGCACAACTCCTTGGTTGAAGACAAACGATAAACCTTGCGTGTCTCGAAAATCGGAGCATCCTTGTCAATGATATTTTCAATGGCAATGGAAGCAAGCAGATTGTTGGGAGCAAAAAATATCCTGCCATTTCCCTCAATGAATGGCTGAAGCCTTCCCCAGATGTTTTTATAATAGGACGGATTGTCATACAGGTCATCCTTTGCTGCCAAAGCATTCAGAATGGCCTTGGAGCTGACTATGACCATCTGAGGCATTCCTGTCGCCTGAAGCACCAATGCAGCCAGGAAAGTATCCCTGTCGGAATATGAAGCCTTGAGCGTCACGAATTCGATAGCCACATCTCCATCCGAGAGTGATTTCTGAACATCCTTCCAAGTATAGGACAGATAGTCAGTGAAGTCCCTCACCTCCTTGCATCCGTTCATCAACTGGTTGGTAAGAGGAATATTCTCCTGTCTCAACGACAACAGCAGTTCCAGATCCTGCTGCGAAGAAGAACTTTGCAACTGGTCTATCCGTTTATGATTCTCTTTCAGTTTTTCATATATTGCCAGCAGATCCTCACGACCGGAATCATTCAGGACCTTCCCGAACTCTATCGAAGAAGACAGCAATATGCCTTTGGAAATCAATTCCATATCAAACATTGTCGGGATATACATATCCAAAAGACTGATATCAGGCAAAGTCGTTACCTCATAGAGAATCTCGTCAAAATTGTCATAATGTTCCGACCAGAGGCGTTTCCTGTCCGCCTCATCCATCACGACAAAATTCTCCATAAGCATATCCCTGATGTTGCCGACATATTGGCCATAATAATCCGCTGCCTGCTGGTACTGCTCAAGTCCGAAATAACACCCTGCTATCGTATGGAGAGAATTGGCATAGACATTCGATCCAAGATATTTCCTCGTAGTTTCAAGATCCTTGAGCTCACTGTCAAGAAGTTGCCTCCAGACATTCTGCCTCTGCTTCCTGGCTTCCTCCTCCATTGCATCGGCAGCCGCATCGTCCCCGCTCTTGCGACGGCAAATCATAAGAGACGAATAAGTATTGGAATATTTACTGTCCAGTCCAAGCGACTTGTAAATCTCCAAGGCCTTCTGATAACAGTCATCTGCGGTGTCGTAGTGTTCGAGCCTGACCTCGTTCTTTGCCATGCGCTCCAAAGCATCAGCATGCTTTTCAGAACCCGGATTCATGGAAGAATATGAGTCCAATGCTGATTTGTAATATGTTCCGGCATCCTCATATTTTTTCTGGCAGAACAGGGCGTCGGCCAAGACAGACACACAGGCAAGACGGGTTTCAATCCCATCTTGTGAATTGCAGCCCGCAAGATATTCAATCGACTCGCGAGCACGGGTTTCAGCACTCTTATAGTTCGAACAAATGATATAGCATTGCGCGGATCTGTGAAGCAATGTACCCACGGATTCAGGACTCTCGCCAAGGGATTTCAAGCGTTTTGCTGCTGAGAAGTAATAAAGTGCAGAAGAGTCAAAATCCTGTATGCTAAAGAGCATCCTTGCATAATTCTCCTCAACATAAGCAAGTTCTCTGTCATCACGACACATATCCATACTCTCTTTCACATGCTGTCTGGCAGATGCCTCATCACCCTTGTTAAAGAAATACTGGGCGCGATCAAGCATGGATTTGTAGTCCGTACACTCCTTCTGCAATTCATGTTCATTATGGTCTTCAACGACTTGCAGGAGCCAGTCGATTTTTTTGCTGTCATTGAGTTCAAAATAAACGACAGACAGCGCCTCGAGAATCTGTTCATAGGCCTTGCCATATTTTTGTACCTTGGTGAGAGCCACCTCCCAGCAGGCTCCGGCAGACCTGTAATCCTTGTCCCGATACAGCAAAACTGCAAGGTCGTGAACCGAGGTTGAGTCAACACCGGTAAAATCCGTCTTCAGATAGTCTTTCAACTTTTGCCTGTCAGCTTTGATTTCATTGTACATCCGGGAAGCGTCCGGAGTCTGAGCGTTGAGACAAGGGAAAGTAATAATTGCCGTCAGAACCAGTAAAACCAACCGTTTCATACATTATTCGATAATCAATGCAACACTTTTCGCGAATGGGGATTTGTTTTCTATGGTTATGTAAACCGCTGAAAAACCATCGGGCAGATTCAATTCCAGACACCTATGAGAGGCGCCTTTGAATTCGTCGGAATTCTCTTTGTAGATTGTCTCCCGCATATCCGCATCTATCACTTTAACATACAGATTCATCAAGCCATTGACCTCCGCAACTGCGCCCACATACATTTTTCCGGGAATGCCACGAAGAGAATATGTCACCTCGTCTTTCGGCCCTATGCACTTGGTACATAACATCACCGAGCCGCCACGCTGCAGACTTTCCGCCTGGGCAGCATATTTCTCGGCCCATTCAAACACTTTCCGGCCATTTTGCAATTCCTTCAAAAACGCAGGTGAAAAAACCATATGTGACTTGATGTCCGCCTCCCCCGCCACATCCTCATTCTGAAGAATCAGTGGGGTCCATTCCGCATCCGTCAACAAATTCGTAGCCTCCACCAGCACTCCTTTGCTTCCGTCTTTATGTTCCATCGAGGAAGTGGCCATGCAGCAAGCCTTGAAAACGTTCTGGAAATGAGTGCTCTGGCCATAGAGACTCATTCCGCCTGACAAAAGCAGGACTGACAAAATCAGTATTTTGAGACTATCAAAGATTTTCATGTCCGGTTTCATTTCAACAATATCAACCTGATTCCTATAGTGCTGTATCTGCTGTCACGAGTAGCGGAATCGGAATATGTAATCGTCAACTCCGACTCCGATGAAAGGAACGACCCTCCTCGGATTCGTTTTTTGTGTTCCTCTCCATCACTGCACCATTCCGAGACATTGCCCGACATATCATATATTTCCAAAGCGTTTGGATACTTTGAACCAGTCTGGTATTTACGGCCGGCAGAATTGAGTTCATATATTGCAACATTCTCCGGGTCATTTCCTCCGGCATAGGCCCATTTCTGCCAATAGCCGTAACCGGCGGCATATTCCCACTGTTCTTCAGACGGGAGATTGAAAACAAGACCCGTCAATGTGCCCAGCCGCGAAATCAGCCTCTGGGCATCATCCCAGGAAACCTCAGTCTTCGGCAACCTCGTACCACCCTCCGGCGAATCTTCCATTATTTCGTTCCACTCCCTCTCCGTCAGTTCATATTTGCAGATGTAATATCCATGCGGTATCGTCACCTCGTGAACAGGATTTGACAGCCCTTCCTCCCTGTCGGTCCCCATCGTGAAACTTCCCTCCGGAACCCACATCATGTTGTTAATCAACCGTCTAAGCGACCTCAACTGGTTCAAGGAACAATCCGGGCTCCACCTTATAGCTATTTCAGTGGAATTCGAGGTGTTGTCCGAATCGTTGACCGACGCCATCCCATTGTTCTTCAAGAACTGGAACATAGTCAGCGAATCGCGGCACTGCCTTTCATGAAAGAATGAATGTTTCTGAAAATTCACATAATCATTCTCGGTCCGGCAACTTGCCATCCTGCTTCTTTCCGAAAGCCACAGTACGCCTGTTGTGAGGCATGACAGAGCCAACAATATTCCTGCAATGAGGAATATTCCCGCAAGTCCATTTCCTGGCCTGCTTTTGAGATACTTCCTGATTTTCGGGACCACATCCTTGAACAGAGCATCCGGATTGTCACTGTAAAAAACCGCCTCATATCCCTTGATTGCGGCAATGTCCGAGGGCAACTGCAATTCGGAGAAATTGAAGTCAGACGACCTCTCCGGGACCACCGGGATGATATGCAGGTCATTCCTGCGCAATGCCCGTCCCAACTCCACCCTGACATAATCAATCTTCCTCTCAGACTCAAGCCTCAGGATTTCCCGCTCGAATTCTTTGCTGGGAAGGCCGGTAAGCCTTTCATATAAGCGAACGGTCTCTTCATCTCTGTCCTCGTCAGAATAGGTCAGCGAGTCCTTTCCCAGGACAATCAGGAAATCCTTTACAGCATCGATTCTCTCAATCAGTCTCACATTGAACCTACCGTATAGATTCTCACGGTCAAAACTGATGCGGCCCTTATAATGCGGCTCCAGCAAATCCTTCAGATGTTCAGCTTTTTCCCAGGCATCTCTCCTCCGATAACTGATGAAAATGTCGTATCTTTCGTTGCGAGGCATATGTTATTCAAGATAATATTGTCTTCTTTCTTCTGGGGTAAGAGGGTTGTTCTTGAAGCGCTCCCTGGTCTGGTCTATCAGTTCCTGGAGAGGTGGGAAATCTATCAGGTAGATGTTACCGTCATAACAAGCCACGGCAATAGTACGCCCATCAGTATTAAATTGTGCATAATTGCACCTAGATGGTAATTCCCAAGAATATACTTCCCTAAACCCTTCCGCATCCCATACTTTGATCATTTTATCCGACGATGCAGAGACTATCTCGCTACCGTCAGGACTGTATGTCGCCGAATGCACAGATTCCGTATGACCGGACAAGACTCGCTTACATTCACCGCTGCGGGAATCCCAGATGCGAACCGTTTTATCCAACGATACAGAGACTATCTCGCTGCCGTCAGGACTATATGTCGCGGAACACACCCACATATGCCCAGACAAGACTCGCTTGCATTCACCAGTGCGCGAATCCCAGATGCGGATTGTCTCATCACCCGAAGCAGAGACTATCTCGCTGCCGTCAGGACTGTATGTCGCCGAATTCACCCAACTCGTATGACCTGACAATATTTGCTTACATTCTCCGGTGCGAGAATCCCAGATGCGGATTGTCTCGTCCCAGGAAGCAGAGACTATCTCGCTGCCGTCAGGACTGTAGGTCGCCGAATGCACAAGCTTCGTATGACCTGACAATAATTGCTTACATTCTCCGGTGCGAGAATCCCAGATGCGAACTGTTCCATCACCCGAAGCAGAGACTATCTCGCTGCCATCAGGACTATATGTCGCGGAATGAACAAAATCCGTATGACCTGACAAGACGCGCTTGCATTCAAAGCTGCGGGAATCCCAGATGCGAACCGTTTTATCCGCCGAAGCAGAGACTATCTCGCTGCCATCAGGACTATATGTCGCCGAAGACACAAAATCCGTATGGTCTGACAAGACTCGCATGCATT
This sequence comes from Candidatus Cryptobacteroides sp., assembly GCA_051870255.1. Classification (GTDB taxonomy): domain Bacteria; phylum Bacteroidota; class Bacteroidia; order Bacteroidales; family UBA932; genus Cryptobacteroides. Next base: position 12,870 of record JBJEBR010000050.1, on the reverse strand, counting down.
CACCAGTGCGTGAATTCCAGATACGGATTCCATTCCACAAAGCAGAGACTATCTCGCTGCCGTCGGGACTATATGTCGCTAAATATACACCACTCGTGTGGCCGGACAAGACTCGCTTACATTCTCCGGTGCGCGAATCCCAGATGCGGATTGTCTCATCACACGAAGCAGAGACTATCTCACTACCGTCAGGACTATATATCGCGGATTGCACTAAATCCGTATGACCGGACAAGACTCGCTTGCATTCACCAGTGCGTGAATTCCAGATGCGAACTGTTCCATCAGCCGAAGCAGAGACTATCTCGCTGCCGTCGGGACTATATGTCGCGGAACACACCCACGTATGCAAAGACAAGACTCGCTTGCATTCACCAGTGCGCGAATCCCAGATGCGGATTGTCTCATCACCCGAAGCAGAGACTATCTCGCTGCCATCGGGACTATATGTCGCTGAATACACATATCCCATATGACCTGACAAGACTCGCTTGCATTCACCGCTGCGCGAATCCCAGATGAGAACTGTCCTATCCCTCGAAACCGAGACTATCTCGCTTCCGTCAGGACTGTATGTCGCCGAATACACATATTCCGTATGACCGGACAGCACGGCAGATTCATATTTGCAAGCCTCTCTCAATGCCCTTTCTGCCTCTAGAGTATATGGTCTGTCGGGATGCCTCAAGTCTTTCGGAAGCACCGCCACGGCAAGTTTTCTCGCAAGGTAGGAATCTTCCTCCGCAATGGCGAGCGCTTTTTCCGCCACGAAACGTGAGTGATTGACGAGCATCTTCTCCTCCCGCCTTTTCATATCGTAAATCAACGCAAATGCAATGATGAACACAACAAGGACACCTGCTACAGCACCGGCAATCTGTCGGTTTCTTCTTTTCCTCGCCCTCCTCTCCTTCTGTTTCAACAGTTGATCACAGAACGAATCGTGAATGAGCTCAACCCTCTCCTCTCCATTTCCAGACGAAGAAGACAGTATCTGCAATATCCTGTGATTGCCATAGATGAGTTCCTTGGCATTGTCGATATGATTCAGCAATATTCTTTTTGAAATTGAATTCCTTCGACCCGATTCATCAATCAACTTGTCTTCAATATAAGCCATCTCGCTGTCTGACAAAGCCGATGTCGCCTCAATGAAATATTTTTCAAATGGGTTACCCTTCAGGAAGGACTGTGTCGCGGCAAGTGAAACCGAACTGCTCCCAGCCTTGGAAGCCTCGTCATATAATCTGCTGCAAATCAGAGACAGGACATTGGAACTGATGCCCATTTCCGAGGAATCCCCCGATTTTTTGAGAATCGCATCCACTATCGATTCTTTCTCGGGCTCTGCAAAAAGGCCCTCACCAGGTTTGAGCACGACTTCCCTTGCCCCCTTTTCAGTCAGGTTGCGGAGACGGTACCTGTTCTTCTTCAAATCAATGAGATAGCAATTATCTATGCTGTCCTCCAATTTGTAGAGGTCATCCTCCCTGATGGATGCGATGAAGCGGAAGTTGTAGTCATATTCGTAATTCTCGCCATCTACGATTCTCGGCGACAGAGAATGACTTTCGTCCGCCATAAAGGCCAACTGGCAAAGCAAAGTCTCGGCCTCTTTTCTTCTCTTTGTGAAGACTTCCTCAAACTGGTCGAATGCCAGAACAGGGAAAACTGTCCTGCCGTCTTCGGCAACGAACCGTGTCCTTGCGAAATACGCCCAAAGATAATCCTGTGAAGTTTCATCCACAGGCATCTCTATCACATTCATCGTTTTGACCGTAATACCCTCCCCGACAAGGCTTTGCAACCTGGAGACAATGCAATGTTGAAACGAACAGTCTGCAGCCTCGACATTCAATCTGATGCCAACCGGAAGGAAGCCCGCATCCCTGAGGCTCGGAAATACCCCGGCATTGAGCAAGGAGGTCTTGCCTATTCCGCTTTTCCCGTACAAGGTGACGAAGATATTCCCCATCACCATCTGGGTCAAATCATAGATGTCATCTTCTCTTCCGCAGAATTTGAGCGGATTGTCCGTATATTTCGGATCCTGGTAGGATGACAAACCTGCCCACGGATTTGATCTCAAAGCACTCATTTGTTCAAAACTCTGTCAATTCGTTCAACAAGCTGGCTGAAGCCGGAAGGAGACATAAGATCCACACCGGTATTATGACAGCCGGTAAACACTTCAAATTTGTCCCTATGACATTCATTATCAAATAAATCATAGCCGTTCACGGCAAGAGGAAGGATGTATGTTCCTTTATCTTCATCAATGGCATCCGGACCTGTCATCTGAGATGCCATCGCCCATTCTGTCCTGTAATAATGTGAGTCATCACCGTCTTTGAGATGATTCGCAACGGCAGGCGAAAGGACCGGGATGAAGACTTTAGACTCCGCTATAGCCGAGGCGATTTCAGCATTGTAATCTCCGACCTTCAGTCTTTGCATATCGAACCAGACATTCGGGAATTTCCTTGACAACATAAAGAACAATTTGGTGGCAATGACTTCATCATCGTGATAATATGAGATGAAAATGCCTTGCCGCCGTCTTTTTCCTATTACTTGCTGTCTGAAAGGTGAAGACTCGTCAGTCGATGTCAGGGTGTTGACAATGAAGGACATGAAACTGCGTGCATCCATAGAAGGCATATTTTTCCCTCAACTGTGATTGTACACCCTGTACCTCCTGAAAAAGTCATCGAGGTTGGCATCGGCCCGGTCGGTGGTATCCAACGAAATGGCGACTTGTCCGTCTCCCATCTTTTCGACATCGCGACGGAGGACATACCAGAAGAAACGGAAATACCAATCCTCGAACTTACAGCCGAGAGCAAGGAGCCTCTTGCTCTTTATCAGGTTCATCAACGCATCGCTGTGACTGTCGAATTTCATCCATCTTTCAACAAAACAGATATAGTCAGCATCAGTCCTGGCAAACGGAAGTGCTTCTTTCTTCACCGCCTTTCCGAAAGCATAGATCAAGGTCGGCTCATTATAGACCGCCTGCCCCCGACATTCCTTGAACGCGGAGCGAAATTCATTCAACGACCTGTCGTCGGCGACATTGACAACTCTTAGCCTGTCTCCCCAGACAAACCGAAGAAGTTTTTCAAGATAAGAGTCAGATGTTGTGGTGATAACAATTTTAAACAATTTAAGTTGTAACAGGTCAACGAGTTCCGGAGCAAGGTCTTCCAATGACATGTCTGAAAGAAAGGCATTGTCCGTGAGCAGATTGCGGATCGGATCCACATTATGACCAGCTTTGTCAATCAACTCGTTGAAATTGGAGCACCTGCTATGCTGGAGTCCGTTGATGACACTAAGGAGATATTCGTTCATATCACCGCCACCCAACGGCACCCTTTCAGGATTGAGCATCACCTCACTTCCTACTATCAGAGCATATTCGTCATTGAACACCTGTTCCACGAAATCACTAATATCAAAAGAGACCTCACGAGCCTGTGCAAGATTGAGTCTACTGTCGTCTGTCGGAAAGAAAGCCATAATAGTTTGAACATTAGTTAGTTTTCATCGGGAGCCGTTTTGCCGATGGAAAAGCCGAGCTTGACTATCATCTTCGGGAATTGCCGCATCAAGGAGGGATGTCCCCAGCGCACCGATGACAGTTCCTTCAAGATAAGGGAAGAGAGCAATAAATTCCGGTTTGAACAGGCTGAAGACAATGATTGCCGGAAGAACACCGGACAGTCCTCCTTTCCAAAGCCATTTATTAGGCTCCGGCTGGTTCTGGTCTTTCTTGTAAATATAGTAAACCAGAAAAGCTACAGGCAATAGAGCGGCTGTCACCGCCAGAATAATCTCAGTCATTTTTTTATGCTGTTGCGTGCGGTTCGATGCGAGTATCCATAACAGAAAAAAGTGCTAACTTTCAATGTATTCTGAAGTATTGGCAAACACTTGTGACTACACAACGAAAAAACGCACCTATGGGAGATGCGAAATTGTCACCTTGAGTCACTCTTGAAATTTTACCGATTTTCAGAATATAGTGACAGATAACTATATTTTCTGATATGTAAAGTAGGGAGCCCTCCCCGCTGATTAAACACATCATTACCGACTCACAAATCTATGAAAAAAAACAAAAATAAGAAACAGATTAAACAAAAAGCTACGGATATCTTTTCCTGTCAGGAGTCGCTTTCTATATCTGTCGATTTACTGAATATGAACGATGGCAGATCTTATCCTGTTCGGGACAATATGTATAATCCTTGGCTTTAATGCTGTTATGTCAAATGCTCATTATTTTGAATCATCACTATTGATTGTGGAATCAATTGCTGATTTTCTATTGATCAGAATACACTATTTACGAAACAGAGAAATCAAGTATTGCCACCATTGCACATTCTATGCGGAGCGAAATAAAATCAGAGTCAAAATCAACAAACTGTCAAATTTCTTCAAATATTTATGAATATTTTCCGACATGACAATATTTTATAACTTAGCAGAAGATTTGAAAACACCTCCAACTGCAGATGGGGAAATGGCAGACAGGATTATGCATAAGATTTTATTCACTCTGACACTCGCGCTCGCCTTTGAATCGGGCGTGGCAGGAATTGAACTTTCTGGCGGGAATCATCCCACAAAAACCGGTACTCCTCCCACAAAAGAACTGGTGAAACTGTCACTGGACAAGGACGGCAGCTATTGCCACAACATCGTCATCGGCGAGTTCAAGGGAGAGCTTTACGCCCAGTGGCAATGCTCCGACAGGGATGAAGACGCTCCTGACACGCGCATCTTCTATTGCAGATCGCGGGATGGAAAGCGCTGGTCCAGGCCGCGAAGATTGCCCATCGACATCTCCGGCGTCCGGTTCATCGCAAACGGCGGATGGTGGAGCTACGACGATTCACTGACCTGTTTCGTGAATGTCACCGCCCTCGACGGGAGCAAGGGCTGCATGTTTGTCCGCTCTGCAGACGGCAGGAGGTGGACACAGCCCAGGCCTGTCCTGACAAGTTCAGGTGACCCTGTTCCGGGCATCATCGAGCAGGACCTCCGCACTCTGCCGGACGGACGCATTCTTACGGCATTCCATATCGGCAAGGATATGATATGCACCCCTTTCTTCACCGACGACCCCTCAGCCCTGAGCGGTTGGACTGCAGGGGAGATGAGCCATTTCCCTTACCCCGGGAAGACGACCAGCCGGGAGATCGAGCCGTCCTGGTACATCGCGCCAGACTTCGGGAACAACAGGCCTGCACTGCCGGGAAACACTGTCATTCCGGGAGGCGACGCACAACCGGAAGACTCCTTGGAGACTATTGTGATGATATTCAGAGACCAGGCGAACTCATACAAGAAGATTGAGGCGGTCAGCAAAGACCGTGGCAAGACCTGGAGCGCTCCACGACTGACCGGCATCGAAGATTCCAGGTCGAAGCAATCAGCAGGCAACCTCCCCGACGGGCGCGCGTTCATGGTATGGAATCCGTCAGACTCCAAGGATCGCTGGCCGCTTGTCATCGCAGTGTCCACACCTGATACAGACAGCGACGCCATTTCACGGGCCTCAACAGGAGAATATGCGGATCCGGCAGCCCAGTCCGGACCGCAGACAGTGACCGATGCGATAAGATGGACCAGGACAGTCCTTTTAGACGAGTCCGACCTGAGTCCGATGCGCAAAGACGGTCTATACAAGCGCCGCGGTTACAGCTACCCCAAGTCATTCGTCCATGACGGCTACATCTACATCGGTTTTGCGATGAACAAAGAAGACGCCTACGTGCTCCGGATCAGGATTTCCGATTTGTAGCCGCCTCCGATCGGGCCCAATACAAACTGGGCTCTTTATTTGATGCCTGCAGAATCTTTCTTCTCCAGTTCCTTCTTCTATGCATTATAAGCCGGGAAGTCACTGAACCCGCAAGGATCAGAATCTTCTTTCTGTCTTCCCGATCATTCCTTTTCCTTGTTCTTCCTCAACGAATACAGGTTGATGAAATTGCCAAGGGCGGTCAGTCCAAGGGCGACCGGGAGTGCCCAGCTTCCTCCGGTTCCCTTGATGCTGAGGACAAGACAATAGACGGCAAGGGCGAGCGAGATCAGCGCCACCGTTGCAAGAATGATTTTCAATGATTTCGGTTTCATATCATGTGTATTTTATCTCCAATGAGTCGGGCGGATTCCATGAATTTGATTTCCGCTCATAACCATACAAATATAACCATCTTTACGGGATATTCAACCCACCTTTTGAAAACGGGGTATAACCGTTTTTATTCATCGGAGGGATTATGAAGCCAAAACATCATCTGCATAAATCAGGGATGAATGGATGACGGCACCGGACATAGGGACCTCGACCAGGGAGGAAAGACTTGAATTCGTAAGGAACGAGCAGGATCCCCATGCGGCAAATAATCCGCATAATTTGCGGATTATTTGCCGCAAATGTTTATATTTGTAGAAATATTAATGCGTTATGTACATTCACCAGACAGATAACTGGCCTCGTTTTACGTGGGATGTCGAAATGATAGGAGCCAAACTTGCCAAGGTAAACAAGGCATCTGGATTCCTTGAAGGCCGGCTTGCGGCAATTGGCTTCGATGCCATGCAACACGCTGCAGTGGAGGCTCTGACTCACGATATAGTCTCTTCTTCGGAGATAGAAGGCGTGGTACTCAATTCCGACCAGGTGCGTTCGTCCGTGGCAAGAAGGATGGGCGTTCAGATAACAGGGGAAGTGGAGTCATCTCGCTATGTAGAAGGCATCGTAGAGATGATGCTGGACGCAACGACCAAGTTCGCGAAGCCGCTGACTGATGACCGTATCTTCGGGTGGCACAGCTGTTTGTTCCCAACTGGAAGAAGCGGGATGGAGGTAATCGACGTGGGCAAGTACCGCACCTGTCCTATGATGGTCGTGTCCGGTACAATGGACCGGGAGAAAATCCATTATGCCGCCCCGGAAGCCGAACAGGTTCCTGCAGAGATGGGAAAATTCCTGGCGTGGTTCAATGCCGATTCCACACCGAAAGACTATGTGAAATCCGCCATAGCGCATTTCTGGTTCGTGTGCATCCACCCATTTGATGACGGTAATGGCCGTATTGGTCGAGCCATTGCTGATATGGCACTCAGTCAGGCGGACAATTCCACTATGCGTTACTTCAGCATGTCACGCCAGATAAACAAGGAGAAGACGAAGTACTACGATATGCTTGAAAGAAGCCAGAAGGGCTCCTGTGACCTCACTGCCTGGGTGGATTGGTATCTCGACTGCATGCTCCGGGCCATCGGCAATGCCGATGAGATGCTCTCCTCGATCCTGAACAAGTCAATCTTTTGGCAGACCAACTCGCGGGTTGCTATGAACGAGAGACAGATCAAGGTGCTGAACATCTATCTTGACGGTTATGTAGGCAAACTCACCGTCAAGAACTGGGCGAAACACGCGAAAGTTTCCGTCGATACGGCCGAGAGGGATGTCAAATACCTCGCACAGAACGGCATCCTCGTCGCTCAGGATGGTAAGGTCAGAAACGTAGCCTACGGCATCCGGATATCGAAGGGCAATATCTTTGTGCCCGGGTCATCTGATGACGACATCTGACAGGAATAAGCCTTCAACAGACACAAGGCAAAGAGGCTGACCAGAATATTCAACAGATATCTCGACTGCGCACTTCGTGCTCCAGATAAGGATTCCCGATTTGTAGCCGCATGGACACCTATTCCTCTTTACCCAACAGTTCCGTCGTCATCGTGTCTTCCCGCCCATCGTAGAACCCATCCAGAACCTTTGCAAACACATCGTCAGGACATACGGCATCAAACAGGGTCATGCAGGAACGGACTTTCATTGCATCGATTTCGCCGAATATCTCCAACGCCGACTTCCGCCCCTCATGGGCAAGCAGGGCCTCGGTAATCTCCCTGAGACGGGCGGACAGGACCGGATGCTCCATATACCTGACAGCCTCATCCATATCGGTAATACCGAAATATTTAGCCCGCCGGCTATGCCCCAAGGCTCTCAGCTGAGGGAATATATACCATATCCAATGGGTGTATTTATACCCTTCACGCACTTCCTTCAACGCCTGAAAATAGTCACAGAACAATTCATCCTGCGCCTGCACGAACCGGCCCAGGTCGTTCGCCGGAATTGTCATTTCTTCGATAATCATCACATCAGCTTCTTATTGGCGTCAGGACCAAGAATTGGTTGCCCTACCGGGAACATCCTTCTTCTTCGCTTTCCGTCAACATGACATCGTAAAACTTATCACCAGCCTAGTATAGCATCGGATGAAGGGACCCGGTAAGTTTCTTGTAGTTGCCTCCGAGAATATTCATCCCTGACAATATTTGCAATTTCAGTTCGAGTTCATCCCGTGTCGTGGCAAAAAACGAAGTTCGTGTATCTGCGGTTCTCATACATATAGTCAGAACTGTTCTTACGCTTCGTTTCATGATTCTTTAACACTTATCATTTGATTACCTTGCCGGTTCTGTCAAGCACGACTCCTGCGTTGTCATAGCCGAGTTCAGCCCAAAGCAGGTCCTTTGAGGCCATCCTGATGTTCCAGTAGCAGGCAGGGGTGATGATTCTGCCGGTCCTGGCGTCCATCAGACCTTCCCATCCGTCAACAAGGTACACCATAATGTCATCCACCATCTCATGTACATAGGCATCACCGGCTTCATTCATGACATTATATTCAAGCCTTCGGGTGTCGTCAACCACAAACGGTTCGAGAACTTTTCCGTCATATGACAGCAGCTGCTTCAAGTGGTTCTTTGTCACATATATCCCGTCATTTCCATCGGCATGAGAGACCTTGTCATAGACATCCGGGAGTACCCTGTTGAGTTCACTGTCCAAAAGCCAGCGTCCGTCTTCATTGCCTACGACACGATATCCTTTGTAAAGTTCGTCAATGCGTGTATGACTCCAATCAAGTGCCAGGCTGCCATCATTTCTATATAGAGCATAGTGTTCGCTTCCGTCCACATAACGCAGTGCAATGCAATTACCGTCTTTGAAGACATAGTCCCACCCCTTCTCGTATGGTATGACATAATCAATGACCAGCTGATTGTCCTTGTCGATGAAACCTATGCAGTCGTCTCCGCCGAGCACCGCCGCCAGACCTTCCGAGAAGTTCCACGCCTTGCTGTACTGGGCAGGAATGACAACCTCCCCGGTCTTGACATTGACAAAGCCGCGCTTGCCCTCCTTGTCACAGAACACGGTCAGGCTGTCTCCATTACAAGGCTCTCCGGACACCCAGCGAATCCTTTTCGTCGTGTATTCCTTCGTGGACTTGTTCCAGATACGCACGGTGTTGTCCTCGTAAGCCCGGGCGACTACATTCGCAGACAGGGTCCGGTCACGCCATTCAAGCCGACCGTAATGTGACTGATAATACGCAATTGAGAGAATAATGCAGAATACGGCGACTCCTGCGCCGATAAGTCCCACGCCCACCTTCCAGGTGACGTTGAGAATTGATTTGAGGGTTGTGGTCATAATAGATTTCTTGATGTTATATGTAAAGACCGGCATAGCACAAAAAAACTATCACCACGAATATTCAAAAGTCTAAATCTGCTTTCAGTATAAATATCGGACAACTATCAGGACACTGACTTCGGCCAGAAGTTGCCGAACTCATCGGTACAGGACCAGGCAAGTTCTACTGAAGGGAAGTGTTCTATAATAAGGTTCTCGACATCCTCGGATCTGCAGGCAATGTTCCGCCCATTCCTTGAGTGATGCCTGCGATGCTCTGGAACTGCCCCTTGCCGACTGACGAGCATGCTTGAACTTCGCAGAGCAGGCAGACCTGAGAGGATGGGTGGTAATTATATCAATTATGGATATTATCCGTACTGGTCAAGTATTATACTTGCACTTTATCCGTATAGGTTGATTTTTAATTGTTAAATAGGCACTCCCCTGCTGATAAATGTTGTTACACAATTTATCTTATGTTAACTATTTGATTGCCCTACTATTTCATTATTCATAATCTTATAATTGGACGTATATATCCTAATGAATATACTGGAGCAGAGAAGAAACCCATTTCTCCATTATCTAATCTTACGCAGCACGCTTTAATTTTGTCGACATCATCAAACCCTACCCAAATTTTTGAATTACACCAATAAGTAAATCTATTATTGATTGGAAGAACTATTTCCTGCTTATTTGGACCAACGAAATGAATTAGTGTTGGGTTATCTGTAATATATGTATTGCAATATTCGAACAATTCCATCCAGTCATATATTGAAGGTGTTGACCAACCATTCCCATACAATAAAGATGGGTCTTTACTACCCATATTAAATATATCATACGTACAGGAATATGGATGATTTTTTCCTTTAGTTGGTTTGTTTTCCCCCCAAGCATACAAATCTCCAAATATAAATATAGAATTCGAACCCATATTGTAAGTCGACCATTTCGTTCCTGAAGGCAAACCAAGATTCACCCACTCATTACCAGTATAAGTGCCAGAAAGTGGCTCAGTTGAAAGACACCCTTCTATTTTCAGCATAATCTTCGCAAACAGAAGGTTGTAAGTATACCTAACCTCTTCCTTTAGAAATACTTCATAGTCTGTTAACTCTCGATAGTACAGTTCAAAGGCCTCATTATTATCGAAAAGAGAACACAGGTTTACAATTATTTCAAGACATTCTCTCCTCAAAATCTTATCAATCTTGCATTTTGTTAAAAGATTAATCACTGTCTCATATAATGTCAAATAATCCCCATTTAGCCCTGCATGATACATTTTAAAGAAATTCAATTCTGTATCGCTAATATCATTAAAGTTGATTAACTCACCACAGAAGGAAATAGCACTATCATACCACTTATTAAAAATCCACTTATCGGCTTCTTTATCATTAATGTGGAATAAATCTACCTTGTACAATTCCTCTAACTTTTCTATTGCTAAATCGCTTTCTTTCCAAGCAGCATAGGAAAGCCAAATAAGGGCTAATTGTTCGTTTTTCTCTACCCCCCAACCATTTATATAACATTCGTACATTGTATAATATGCAATATCCGTACCTCCTGATACTAGAGAAACATCAGGATTAGTACTGAACATCCTTGAATATTTTAAAACCTTGTTGTTACTCCCTTGTTCCAAAAAGTATTCTACCAAAAACTCTTGGGCATTTTCATCTCCTTTATCTGCGGAACGTTGGTAATATAGGGCAGCAGTATTTTCGTTCTTTGGGGTTCCCAATCCATATTGATAATGCATGGCTAGCGACGATTCGGAATTAGGCTCTTCAAAACTCGCAAGGCGCAAAAATGACTCAAAAGATTTTGTATAATTCTCGTCACTACAATATATCAAAGCCTGTTCATATTCGGACCTTGTTTGCCCCAAAAGACAACATGTTTGTAATAAGGCGGCAAGTAGGAAAAGAGACTTTAAATTCATACCTAAAAATATGCGAAAAATAATCTGAAGTTATTCAAAATAAACTATCCTAATATATGGGCACACTTGCAACTTTGTCTCATAAAATGCATCATGATAAGTATGTCCTTCTTTTACTTTTTCATAAAACACCTCAGAGAAACGGGATGCAACATTTTCCTGAACACTATCAATAAAAGCAATTAACCGCTTTACTCCTGCGATGTTAAACGCTTCTGCAAGACTGTAGTTCCCTTCTGGTAAATATTTACCAGAAGCAGATTCACAGGCACTTAGGAAAACGAGATCTATATGCGATAAATCCATTTGCATAATATCATATGCTGATAGAAAATTGGTCTTCGGATCATCATTATATCCCGATAGCATTATGCCGCAAGAACGGAACATATTATTGCCATTGATTCCTTCGGATGGATTGTCACAATTCAAACTTCTAAGCAATTCTATGTCAAACTTTCCATGAGTAGATATGTGTAATATGTCCGAGCTGCAATCCAATAAGCTACTTTTTGTAAAGTCTTCACCTTGTATTACTTTAAGCTTATCGCCAAAACATTCAAATAGATAATTCAATTCTCTTGCTGATTCTTCTAGCGGTTCCTCGAGGATAATGCGTGTTGAGATATTATAATTTATGTCTCCAATAGCCGTTATGCTTGATGGTGCACTAAATGTATTATTGCCTGATTTATATGAGAATATTCTATGGAATCTATTATCATTAATATAATCAGTAAATCTCATTCTATTATTATCAACAATCCAAATATTGTTATAGTTCTCCAGTCGACGCTTAACGAAATAATCCATTGCATCCTCTTCAGACCAATAAGAATGACCAGCATATTCTTTTTGTGGATAATCACAGCCTTTTTCAATAACCCACGCATAGTTCCAAGAATCTGATTCATCTGAAATGATGAAATATACCATTAAAGCTTCATTTTCCTGCAAAGAACTCGATATTTCATTCCATTCAAGCCATTGCATCTCAGCTACCTGCTTACTTCGTATCACTCTTGATAACCGTTGTTTATTAAGGGTGTTAACTACTGCACATTGTATGAATTCTTGGTTAGAAAAAGCAATACTATTGATAAAATCACAAAACATACTATATTGTCTTACTATTTCTATTCTTTCTTGTAAGTCTTCCATTGTGTATGTTTTAACTATATTAATGTATTTATCAATAACACTCCATACTTTATTATAGTCTGCGAGTTGAGATTGATAATAAGCCTCACAATACAATAAAATTAGTTGTTGATGTCGTTTTAAAGGAGCACCATTTAGCAATGGATATAGTTCATTATGAATAGTCTTTATATAATGGTCCCCAGAAGTTGGACACAAGGTTAAGACAAAAAACACTTAACTT
>JBJEBR010000049.1:0-39149 GCA_051870255.1 Candidatus Cryptobacteroides sp. | reverse complement strand
TCCCACTATCAGGGCGGTTTGGGGACTTGCACCCGTTAGAGTACGTTCGTGCTGGACGAACCAAAAAAAACAGAGTCCCGTCGCAGCTGCGGCAGGACTCTGTTGTACATATACACAACGGTTGGCTGACCCTCTACGACTTTTCAAGCTGTAAAAGGCACCACCACCAATTGTTATTTGAATAAACCTTCATTCCGTTCTCCATGTTGTTGCGAATTTAATCCATCGTCAGCACATTTCAAAGGATTTTCTTCATTATTTGTATCGCCACCGTATCATCTGATGTATTTGCGGGCTTCCGGAATGGCTTCCTGGAGGGCTTCTATGCGCTTTGAGTCACAAGGATGCGTGCTGAAGAAGTCATTCTGAGAGGAATTGCCTCCCTCGGACATCCTTACCCAGAATTGCGGAGCGGCTTCCAGGTCATATCCAGCGATTGCCATTATGTACAGTCCTATGCGGTCAGCCTCGTATTCATGCTGACGGGAATAAGGGAGCAGGACTCCGAGCTGTGAGCCGACATTGAAGCCTACGTTGAACAACATCTGGGCAGTATCCCCTTTCTTCGCACCTACGACCTGCCCTGCCACCGAGCCCACGAGGTTCATCGCTGCCTGCTGGCTCATCCTCTCATTTCCGTGACGGGCTATCGCATGAGCCATCTCATGGCCCATCACCACGGCTATATAATCCGGGATGTCGGCATATTTCATTATGCCCTCATAGAATACGATCCTGCCTGAAGGCATGCAGAATGCATTGACCTCGTCCGACTGGACAAGCTGGAAATCCCAGTTGAGTCCCGCAAGGGCGCTCGTCTGGCCTGTGGAGGTGAGATATGTCTCCAAAGCCGACGTCATCCTCTGCCCCACTTCATTGAGCATGGCAGTCCCGGCTGCATCTGATGAGACCTGGGCCGTGGACATGAATTCGGTATATGATTGCTCCGACAATGATGCGATTTCGCTGTCGCTGAACAGAAGCACCTGCTTCCTGCCAGTGAATGCCACCGTCCCGCATGAGGCCGCCAAGATTGCTGCCGTGCAGAGCATTGAGATTGTCCGGATGTGATGTTTCATAGGGTATTGTATTGAATGTCAGTTAATTACTATGAGAATAGCACAGGCGATGAGCGCAAGGCCGAGGACGATGTTGACCGTCTTGGTGTGACGGCGCAGGAAATGATGCAGTCCTGTACCTGCGAGAAGCCATACCAGATTGGCCCCGGGGCCCGCAACCATAAGCAGGAAACACACCGGAAGGAGGTCGATGAAACGGTCGGAATAAGGCAGCACGAATGTCGAATAGACGCTGATGTCGAACAATATCATCTTGGCATTGGTAAGCTGCACCGTCAAGCCGTTCATGAATGAGCATGGCTTGGACTTGTCGCCTCCCATCCCGGGATTGCGCATCATCCTGATTGCAAGATATATGATATATGCCGCACCGATGTATTTGAGCCATATCACATATTCTCCCATTGCCTCTCCGAGGAAATGTATTATGACTGCCACTCCAAAGGCTGCCGCAATGAATCCGCACACAAGTCCCCACCACATCCGCAGGGCGGCCTTCCTGCCATGGTTCATGGAACAGGAAAGTGCGTACAGATTGGCAGGACCGGGAGTATATCCGATCGCGAACAGCTGGATAAGCAATGTCGGTAGCAAGTTCAGTGGCATCGTGCGCAATTTATCTTTGCGAAATTAAAAAAAACGAGTAAAAATACAAAACATACATCCTTCCATCGGCATAAAACACTTCATAAGGTTCAGACATATCGTCCTGGAGTCGTGCCTGCGGCTTTCTTGAACCACCGGTTGAAGAAGGAGTCGTTGTCGAAGCCCAGCATTTCGCATACCTGATGGACGGAATAGATGCCGGTGCAAAGGTAACTCTTCGCTTCAAGTATCAGGTATTCGGAAATAAGGTCAGACGGTTTCCTGCCGGATGCCTCGTTTATCAGCTGGGAGAAGCGGCGCGTCGAGAGATTCTGCCTCCTGGCATAGTACGACACACGCTTGTAGCGGTCGGAGAAATGGTGGATGTCACTCTGGAAACGCAGCAGGACTTTCTGGGCGTTTGTCGTAGGGGCGTCCAGGAGGCTTTCATCGTCACGGATAGAGGAAGTCCGTTTGTACCAGCTCGTAAGGAGATTTGCGAAGATGGTCGTGAATCCGTAAACGATTCCGTCTGAATAATCGTCCCCGGCATCCTGGATGATGAATTTGATGGAACTGCACAATTCCTCGAAATGGGAGGCATTTGCCGCATCCAGATGGATAAGGGTAGGTTCCTTGCTTCTCAACACCCAATCTCTCAGGACATTGCCATATCGGTTCCTTATCTGTGTTAGGATGAATTCTGAATCAATGGCTATGAAAATGACCTTGCTGCCTGGTGCCAATGAAGCAGATTCCAGAATCTGACCGGCAAAAATCAGCAGCATGTCCCCTTCAGAAAGATTGTATTCCTTCTGCTGGATCCTTGTGCTTATCGTCCCTGACTTGCAATAGATGCTGAAACTCATTGAAATGCGTAACGGATAGCGCACCCTCTTCCGACGCTCCTTGACATCCTCGTCAGGCTGAGCGGAAGACTCCCCCGCCCCGGTTCCATCAAGGTTGTCCACCATACAGAATTTGTTTGCCTGCATCACCTGGCTTATCTTGCCGCTGAGATATGCTGAGCCGAAGGCCGCGACGACTTCCCCATAATCCGGATTCATCACATCATATTCATAAAAAATAAATAAAAAATCCACATATATACCGCAAAATAAGCAAAAATTTCTCAAATAGTACATAAACATTCGGAAATATACATAATAACCGACATAAATAACCCGTACCTTTGCAGCCGAAAAATCGCCGGGTTCCGCCAGATCGGAGCCAGGCCAAGACAACAAGATCATGACAGATTTCAATACACTCGCGCAGCTATATGACAATGCAACAAGGAAATATGCTGCAAACCTTCATTCCAGGATAGCCGACGGGAATGGTGAATATACATATGCGGATTTCCGCAGGGAATGCGAGTCCGTCTCGGAAAGGATGGCAAGATTCGGGATAGGGACATCGGACAAGGTGGCAATCCTCTCCCAGAACATGCCGCAATGGGCGATAGCGTTTTTCAGCGCAGTGGCTTTCGGCCGCGTTGCAGTCCCGATTCTCCCGGAGTCTTCTGCTAACGAAATATCGAACATCCTTGCCCATTCCGGTTCCAAGGTGCTTTTCGTTTCACGCAAGCTTCTCGGAAATGTAAGGCAGGAGGACATCGAGAGGATGACCATGGTCTTCGACATCGAGACATTCGAAGAAATCAAGGCCGAGGATTCAGCCTTCATCTGCGCCTGCACCAGACTTGAGGAGCCGTCCGAAGAAGACCTCGCCACAATCATCTACACATCCGGCACGACCGGCAATGCCAAAGGTGTGATGCTCAGCCACAGGAACCTGTGTTCCTGCACCCAGGCCTGCTGGAACACCTGTCGCAGGAGCCAGAAGGACAGATGGCTCTCGATTCTTCCGATGGCACATACATTGGAGATGACAATCGGGATGCTCTACCCTATGGCCGTGGGTGCAAGCGTGCACTACATCTCCAAGCCACCGGTCCCTTCCGTGCTTTTGGGGGCGATGAAGACCGTGCGTCCCACGACAATGCTTTCGGTGCCTCTTATCATCGAGAAGATTTACCGTAACAGCGTCGTGCCGACAATCCGCAAGAGCCGCATCCTGAGCTGGATGGACAGGAACATGAACTGGCTTCTGTGCCGTATCGTGGGCCTGAAACTCAAGAAGACATTCGGGGGCAAGCTTGATTTCTTCGGCATAGGTGGCGCAAAGCTGGACAACGAGGTCGAGAGCTTCCTTCTGAAGGCAGGTTTCCCTTACGCGGTCGGATATGGTCTTACGGAGACCTCTCCCCTGCTTTCTTTCACATTGAAGGGAAGCCGCAAGGTGGGCTCTATCGGCAGACCGGTCATGAACGTGGAGCTGAAACTTCACAATGTGAATCCACAGACCGGTGAGGGTGAGATAATTGCAAAGGGTCCTAATGTCATGATGGGTTATTACCGCGACCCTGATAGGACCCGTGCGGCCTTCACTGAAGACGGATGGTTCAAGACCAACGACCTGGCGTGCATGGATGCAGAGGGGCGTTTCTTCATCAGAGGACGCCTGAGCAACATGATTCTCGGCGCTTCCGGCGAAAACATATACCCGGAGGAAATCGAGCAGGTCATAAACACGATTGACGGCGTGAACGAATCCATCATCGTGTCAAGGGAGGGCAAGCTCGTGGCGCTCGTGAATTTCAACGAAGATGCCATCGACTGGAACCACGAGGGCGAGGAGGAATTCCTGCGCAAGCTGGAGAAAGCCAAGGAGACCGTGCTTGCTTTCGTGAACAAGAATGTGAACCGCACATCAAGGGTGAGCAGCGTGCAAATCTTCAAGGAACCGTTCGAAAAGACGGCGACAAAGAAAATCCGCCGGTTCAAATATGCCGACATGGCAGGATATTGATCTGGCGGGAGGTTTCAGGAAATATGGTTGATTGCCATGCCCATCCTGAGAAAGCCTTCGCTCCCAGCGGGGCTTGTCGCTATTATGAATTTGGGATACATATCATTCCTGTTTCATGAGTGAATCATAGATTCCGTCAAAAATCCGGCGGAGGGCCACGGTGTCCCTGAGTTGTCGCCGGAATTCCTCAAGACGGGCGGCGTTGGGAGACTCCGGTATCCAGAGGGTAAGGTAGCCGCCTTCACCATATTTTTCATTCAGATGCTCCAGGGTGCGCTCCCACTGCCCTTCCCGGTCAAGTTCCGGATTGTGTGAAAGCCCGAACTGGATTGTGCGGCGAATAATGGTCATGGAATCTATCTGGCGGTCGGCTTCGGCAACTATTTTCCCGTAGATGCTCCGTGGCTCATGGTCGTTTGATGCCCGGTGGTCTTCGACTGCCTGCGCCATCACTTCTATCTGCTCCGGGGTGAACCAGCGCCTGAGGTTTCCGTCCGAACGCACAATCTTCCCCGACTCCAGATGATGAGTTTTCCTGTCCACCGCCAAACCGATGTCATGATATGCGGCTATTGCATATACCATATTGATATCCACATCATAATGTTTAGCCAGCTCAAGACTTTGTTCAATTACATGAATGACATGGTCCCTCTGGTGTGCCCCGTCGAAATTGTCGTATTCCGGTAAAATATTCCTCTCGATATAGTGTTTCATACTGTCATATCCCGTCATCAAATATATACCTTACAAAATTAAACAATTTATTCAATTATCATCTGCGTCTGAAGGGATGCGGGATAAAAATACACTTGTTATAAAACATCCGTATTTTTATCCGGAAAAATTTATATCTTTGTGGCCGTTTATATGGAACGATGGGTATTGACTGATATTGCAATTGGATAAATGAGAAAAGAGATAGATCCACAGAATACATCCAGAGCGGATGCGTTTTCGCTTTGGAGTTCCTCGCCTATGCCGATGGTCACTTTGGTCAAGACATTGGATGTCACACGGTTGGTAAAGGCGAGCAGGAGGGCGCAGATGCCCTTCAACATGATGATGTGCTGGTGCATCGGCAAGGCGGCATCGCATATCCTCGAATTTTTCGACATTCCGGCTGATGACAGGATGTACCGTTTCAGCAGGCTTGCGGTAGGTCCCGTGGTGGTGAACTGCAAAGGCGGTATCAACTATTGCGACATACCTTTCAGCGACGACCTCCTGCAGTTCGCCAGGGACTATGACGAAATCTGCGCAAAAGCGGCCGCGCGGTGCGAGAATCTTTGCCTGGACTCGGAAATGATGGTAATCGGGACCTCTGCGATGGTGCAGACCGAGCTTGACTGCATAGTGAACCAATATGCCAAAGGATTCAACAATCCGATGGTGATGTGGGGAAAATACCGCAAGGGACTGTTCAGGACTACCCTCCCCGTTTCGTTCCAGTTCCATCATGTCCAGATGGACGGAGGACACGGCGCGACATTCCTTGATAATCTTCAGACAGCCATAAACGCTTTAAGATGAAAAAGATAAATAACAGATTCATTGAACGGTCAATGAAGTTCTGGACTCTGTTCATAGGAATCGGGGCACTTGTAGGGGCTCTGATGATGTGGACGGACCCAAGTGGAAGGATGTGGTTGATGGACCCACTTCTGGATATCCTGAGAGCAAAGATGCCGTGGCCTGACATCTTCTTCAGGACATTCATTCCGTCTGGTTTCGTCCTGCTTGCCGTCAACGGGCTTACCCAATATACGGCTGCATATCTCCTTTTCAGGAAACACAGGCTTGCTCCATACGCAACACTTGCCTGTGGAGTGATTCTCATGGGATGGATTGGCGTAGAATGGTATCTGTTCGGCTTTTACGGAATATGCAACGCATATTTCACGTTCGGCTTCCTGGAGGCACTTACGGCAGTCATTGCAATTGCAAGGAAATGAATTCCTGATTCATGTTGACAAGGATGTCGGAGCGGGACAGGTCGTTGGGATTGGTCCCTGGGCAGCCTTGAGGTATTGGCTTGCCGAGTTTTTCGAACAGATTTGTCCAGAATTCAGGGAAATTGCCGTCCGGCCCTTTGAAATTCATCGGCACGGCCTCAAACAGAGGCTTTCCTTCGGAGTCCAGATATGAGAGCCATACAAGCTCGGAACAATAGATGGCCTGATTCCCGTGCTCATATTCCCAGTCATAAGGCAATCCGACAAAAGAACGGGCTTTCCTTACTGCTGCATCGGGGTCGAATGACTTGGAACCGGCGACTTCGGAGGACACCCGCCTGATGCAGATTCCCACCTTGTCGCCATAGCTCGGAGCCTCTTCGAGGAATTCCTGCCACGGTGTCACCGCTACGCCCTTGTCAGAACGCGCCTCTATCACCTTCACTCCGTCATCCTCGACGGCAATGATTCCCACATGGTCGAAAGATGGTCCTTCTCCATCTGAGGTGGCATCAGAGATGGCGCTGCTCATTGCCGAACTGTCGCTCATCACGAAAACAAGGTCTCCGTTGCGCAGGACATCCCTTCGGCTTGGCAAGGCCGTACGGGTTGAACGGGATGTGACCACACGGCGCATCAGGCTGAGCATTTGCTCGTTCCATACATCGTCACCGGGGATATGATAGCGGTAGTTCCCCTGAGCATCGGCCTCGAATGAAGTGCTGACATCGTCTCCCAATGTAACCCTTCCCCTTCCGGAAATCGTGAACAAAGCGTCTCCTTCCACCGCATTGATGACCGTGAGCGGGTCCCACATACGCTGTCCGTCGTCAGCAGAGCAATGATTGAACATCTCGTGGAAGGGATGCCCGGGGGCAAAGTCCTCCAGAACCTGCTGAGGAGTGTAGTCGATCATCTGCCCGACCTCCGTAGGAGACATCATCACATCCACATCATCAGGCCACAGCCTGAAGAATGTCTTCGCGAATGAGAGTCCCTGCGCAAAGTTGCCATACAGGTCAATCGAGCCGTCGAATCCTCCACCCATCACATATATGCACCTGACTTTCCTGCGTACAAGCTCCACTCCGGACAAATCTGAATATCCATCCGGACCGGACTCCAGCAGTTGCGAAAGGGCCGTCAGGAAGCCGATGCTGCATATTGATACGGAATGGTCATCGGCGCTGGACAGAAGCTTCCTGTAAAGTTCATATCCGTCTGGAAGCTCCGACATCTCACGTCCGGATGTGCGGAAAAGACGGTTGCCTTCGGAGTCACGGTAATCTGCCATGTCCCGATAGTCTATCCATACCATCGGGTCCGGAATCCCTTCCCTGACCAGAGCGAGAGGCAGGTCAGGCCTGCCATAGAAGGTATTGATCACATCTGCCACCGAAGCGCAGTCCTCACCCATACGGTCCACGACGACTCCCAGGAAATGGCATTTCCCCTGCTGTTCATATTCGTGGAGCATCGCCAGAGCTATGAGGTCATCGTATGAGCTGCCTATGTCGGTGTCCAATATTATCTGCGGCACCATGTCTTCGTTGCCACATCCTTCCACACAGCAGGAGACTGGAATAGTGATTAGAGCCAGGATGGCTATCTTATGGCAAATGTTCTTCATATCATAGGATCATTTGACGTTCAGGACGAGCTTCGTGAAGGCTTTGAGAATCTCTTTCTGCCGGCCTGTGAAGACTATATGATGGTTGCCTATCGGATTGGTGAGGAAATAATCAGAGCATATGGACGGATCGTCGAGCTGGAGAAGGATCTGGGTGCGGCAGAGGTTGCTGCCATAGCGGTTCTCAACAAGGCTTGCTTCCTCGCAGAACATCCGCGACAGGTCTCCGGACACCTTGAATATGGTAGCATCTCCCTCCGGAAGCTCTCCATGTACCGCCACCCCGATGCCTGACTCGAAATGGGTATCATAGGACCAGGTTCGCAGCATATTGAACGGGACGGTGCAATGCGCAAGGAGAATCTGCCCGAGGACAGGGTCAATCTGGGACGGATTGCACTGGAAGCCGCTTCTGCCCGTCAGGGCGTTGCCAATCGCCATAGACAGGAGCGCAGGCACATCGCCTTCACAAGCCGACGGAATCCCCTCGGAATTCAGTAGGGCGAGAGCGAGGCACCCTGTGTTCCCAAGGGCATCCAGGAGGTCGAAACACCTGATTGTCAACCCGGAAAGCCCATAGTTCCTTATCAATGCCTTGAGTCCGCCATAAATATCTATGGCTCCTTGAATATATTTCCTGACTGATTCAGGGGCATCCTTCCTGAGCCCTGCGATTATGTCTTCCTGCTCATACTGAGTGGAATCCATCGTCCTTGCACTTTCTATAAGTTCAGATATTGGTATATCGACAAGCTCAACCCCGATTCTGCGCCTGACCGCATCCTTGTCTGCACGGCTTGCGATGAGCCAGTCAGAAGGCTCCCCGATTATTCCCAGCTTCTGTCCGCAGAGCTGCCTGCGTGCCTTGGAAACCTTCGCCAGCGTCTCAATCCTCCGGGCGATGTATCGGGCGCTTCCGTGAAGCACCTCTCCCCTTCTCCCCTCCTGGTTCAGGAAGGACAGAATCTCCAGGGATGCCGCCAGCGAATTGCTCTTTCCGGAAGTCAGCAGCAGGACATCCCCTTCCAGCTTGTCATATACTTTCCTGAAAAGTCCTTCCGAACCTCCGGTCCTCACGAAAATCAGATCAAGGTCATTCTTCCCATAGCCAGAGAAATCATCTCCGGCGAACTGGAACCTGAATCCGAGCTCATTCTCGACAGATTCGATGAACTCCAGCGAAACGGCATCCACGGCATCCTTGTCATGGAGCGACGATGTAAGGGTATATAATGCGATTCTCATATAATATATAGTCAGTATCACGGCAAATTTAACAAATATTTCCACTTGTCGGGAGCCCGGGACAAGAAAGACATTTCATATTGACAGTTTCATCCGGGAAATTGACGGAGATATTTGCTATCTTTGTGAAGATTGGGTTCTGCGGATGCAAAACTCGGGTAATATAAAGATATCGTGCCTATGAAAAGAATATATATGGTCCTTGCGTTTTCCTTGCTGATGATTCCGGCGGCCCTGGAGGGGAAGATCGTGGACAGCCTGTATTTTGACGCGAGGGGGTCGTTCAACCAGGAAATCCTGAACGGGGAATATACACCTCGGTTCATGGCGGACCATTTCAATTTCAACATCTATGGACATATCAGCAAGAATGTCACATACCGCGTAAGGCAGAGGCTCCATGTCTGGGGAGATGCGGAGAACCCTTTCAAGGCGACGGACTGGCTGTGCATCAACTGGCAGGTCACCCCGAAACTGAAGCTCTATGCCGGGAAGACTGCCGCATTGATAGGAGGATATGAATATGATTCCCCGGCCATCGACGTGTATTTCTACAGCCGTTTCTGCAGTGGCCTGGACCAGGGATATGTGTTCGGGGTGAACCTGGATTACAATTTCCTTCCAGACCAGTCTGTGATCCTGCAGGTGGGCAACTCTCCCCTTTCCGACGGATTCAAGAAGGAACTTGCGTACAACATCGCCTGGGGAGGCCAGTTCGCGAAATGGTGGAAGACCATCTGGAGCTTGAACTTCGTGGAGGACACGGACGGAAGGATGGTAAATTATCTTGCATTGGGCAACCATATGATATTCGGCAATGTAGCCGTGGATGTGGATTTCTTCAACCGTGCAGGCATCGGGCAGAAGAATCCTCTGTTCACGGATTACAGCATAATCGGGAAGGTCATATGGACTGTCAGGAACTGGAACATCTGCGCCAAGTTCGGATATGAAATCAACGATGCCTCCAATGTGGATCCGGAAGGCAAGGCCTATGACAGGGTGATAGCCCCGGGGACCGAATCCTTCTACGGGGGATGCGGATTGGAATATTTCCCGTTGAAGAACGACAAGCTCAGGCTTCACGCAATATATTTCACGGACACTTTCAGCAGCATCCATAATATCCAGATAGGGATTACTTGGAGGTTCAGGATAATCAGGAATACGGAAAACAATGAAAGCAATTGATTCATCGGCACTCGAGCGCCGGGAGCCGCAGGTGTCCTGCGGCACACTTGTGAACTTCGACAATTTTCCTTCAAGGTTCGTCGCACCGAGGGCCGTGAGGGTATGGCTCCCTGACGGATGGCTTCAGGGTGGCGGACACGATGTGCTGTATATGCACGACGGACAGATGCTTTTCGATTCGGAGTTTTCCTGGAACGGACAGGAATGGGGCGTGGACGAAACCCTCGGGGAACTGATTGGACAGGGCAAGGTTAGGCCGTGCATAGTCGTAGGCATCGACAATGTGAGCGGACTGCGCATCGGGGAATACTGCCCGGACGACATGAGCAGGTTCCTCAGGCGCGGGGAACGGATATTCAGGGAATACGAGCCTATGGGAAACGCTTATCTGAAGTTCATAGTGGAGGAACTCAAACCATTCATAGACAGGAAGTTCCCTACTTATACCGACCGGAGTCACACCTGGATTGCGGGGAGCAGCTGCGGAGGACTCATATCCTCATACGCACTATGCAGATACCCTGAAGTATTCAACGGAGCCGCATGCCTTTCCACGCATTGCACCATGTCCGACCCGGCTACCGACAGGAAACGGCCGAGATTCCAGAGGGCATACCGTAGATATATGGAGACCTGCCTGCCCGAGCCTAATTCGCATATGTTGTACATGGATTGCGGGACAGAGACATTGGATGCCACCTATGTACAGGCCCAGGATGAACTGAACCGCGCCATCGAGTCCCTCGGGTGGGACTCAGACCATTTCATGCACAGGCTATACGAAGGGCACAGCCATTGCGAGGATGACTGGAGGTCCCGCCTGGCTGTGCCGTTATGCTTTTTCCTGGGTAAATGATTTCTATATATACCCGAAGGTTCATCAGCCGCAATAATAATATCTGCGGACAAGGTCTGACATAAGTTGAGGATTCCGTTTCAGTTCCTCGCGGAGATTGGCGTCTCCGAAGGATTTCAGAGTGGTAATCCTGGCCTCGATGACCTGAGGACTGAATACCCCGTATGACTCATAGACATCCCTGTGTCCGGCCAGAGCCTCGGCTGACTCGCTGCATGAAGCAGGGAGATTCTCAAGACTTGAGAAAGCATCCTCCCCTTCCGCGTGGATGTTCCTGTCCACGAAGGTGGATTCTGCGAAAGCGATGGCATCCGGCATTGTCAGGCCATGACGGCATGCCGTACAGATTGCAGCCATGAGCAGGTATATGTCCGCCGAGCAGTCAGAAGACCTTATCTCCACGGTCTGCCTGCCTCCGTCAGTCCTTTCACTGACCGATTCCACGGCAGAACGTCCGTTCACGAGTTCGGACATGTCCTTGCCTCCTGACCATCCGAGAGGAACCCTCACCAGGGCCGAGCGGTTGCGCATACCCCAGCATACCCTTGTAGGAGCCTCCTGATGAGGCACGAGCCTCAGGTATGAAACAGGATTGCCGTTACCGAAGGCCGTTATGCTCGGAGCAAGCCTGAGCATTCCGGCAATCGCCTTAAGTGCAATGTCTGAGAGACCTCCGTCACGGGACGTCATGAGGTTGACTCCGTCCTTGACGATTTTCAGATGCACATGGAGACCGCTTCCGGCCTTGCCCTCAGTGATCTTCGGGGCAAAGCTGACATCGAGTCCCCAGCGATAGGCCAGGTTCCGGATCACCCATTTCGCTATCATGAGCGTATCGGCGGCCTCGACCACTGGAACGGGCAGGAACTCGATTTCATTCTGTTCATAGACGACATTCCCAAGACGGAAGTTCCCGACCTCCGAATGTCCGTATTTGATCTTGCCTCCGCATCTCATTATCATCCTCATGCACTCCACGCGGAAATCGTTGAACTTGGCGAAAGGACCTGATTCGTGATAGCCTCTCTGGTCCGTTGCCGGGAACGCAGACAACTGTCCGTCATCATCCGGCGCACATACATAATATTCAAGTTCCCCCATTGCATGGAACTCCATGCCAGTCTCCCGGATGAATGCCTCGGAAGCCTTCTGAAGGGTATATTCAGGTGATAGTTCAAGACGGTTCCCGTCCTTGTCGCAGAACGCGCACAGGAAGCAGACCGCAACTCCGTCTGAGAACGGGTCCACGAAAGCCGTACCGATCCGGGGGATGACATATATGTCGCTGCTTCCAGCCTCGATGAAAGGGAACAGGCTCGATCCGTCCACCCTCTCGCCTTCCGTAAGGATTTCGCGGAGGTAGTTTTCGTCATTCACCGCGAAATTCAGAGTCTTCAAGCGTCCGTCCGAGGCAGGATACATGAAATTCACAATCTCGGCTTCCCTTTCGAGGAAATAAGATACGACATCGTCAACCGTCAGTTCTTCCGGTTTCTTGCCGAATGTCGCACATAAAGGTCCATGTTTGATATCCATTATGATTTCAGTAATTTACGATTAACAATTAAAATCAAAATTTACCAAAATTATAACAAATATTCAAGAATGGCAAATATCAGATTAAAAATCATAACATAAATTCCGCATCGCACAGGTCTTCCGGAATGGCATGCCGGACATCACTCGAAAGGGATGAAAGGACCGTCCGGAGATCCTGTCCAGCGATAAAGCCTTGCCGTGCAGGATTCCTCCTTGGTCTGTGGGTTGCGGAAATTCTCGGAAATATACCAAAGGCCCTTCCCTATTGGACAGATACCCGTGGAACCCCATTTGAAACGCCATCCGGTCACACCCGTAGCCTCATCCACCTTCGGATTGATGAAATATGGCTCGGAAGGGCTTGCAAGGGAGAGCTGCAGGTGCCTCTTGCCGTCACGTCCTCCTTTCAGGGCCGCCTTGAACGGCTTCTGCACAACCGGCAGCGCAAAGAAGGTATAGTTTGGGAACTCCGGCTTCTTTCCCTTATATACTGCAAGACAGATGCAGTCGGTGAAAGGGTCGTATGCCATGTTCTGCACCCCGTACACCGTATTGCCGGTATATACGAAATATTCCTTTGACGGCTTGGCAGGACCTGATGAATGTGTCTGCCCGAAGACCACCTCACGGGAGAGGGCGTCAAGTTCGTCGAGACCGTATCTCTGAATCACCTGATAGTCATTGTCGGACCTTGAGACGTCCCCATATATCCCATATCCCACATACAGATACATTTCCTCCTGCTTCCTGCCGCCATAGAGGGCAGCCTTGGCAGGACCTATGGCAGGCGCTATCGTGACGCCGTCGATGCCGGAGCATCCGTATCTATGTTCGGTGCCGTCCTTGGCCTTGAAGGAATAGTCCTCCAGCGCCTTCCTTATGCAGACGGTCTTCAGCACCGGATTGTTCTCCGGGTCCATTCCCAGGCCTTCGAGGGCATCCACGTCTATGATTGCTATGTAGAAACGGGAGTCGGAACGGGATACTGACTTGACATCCAGCGCCTTGGCGATTCCCTGACCTATCTCGTCGTCCTTGCATTCAAGCGAGGCATAGACCTTCCGATTGTCAGGATTGAAGGTCATGGCTCCAAGATGTCCCTGAATCCTGTCTATGGATGCAAGTATGTTTCCCTGCATGTCAACCTTCAGGAAACGGCTCGTGAAAGACATATACATACAATCCCGTTCTGCGTCATATGCTATGCCCTGGACATGCTGAAGCTGCCCTCCCACATAGACCACGGCTGGAAGTGAGCTGGCTTCCCGGACCGAAGGGACACCGGCTTCCAGCTTATGTGCCGACAGACAGATCAGAACCAGCAAAGCCGCCATCCTTCCATATATTCTTCCACTTGTTCCCTTTGAGACAGGGATTTTCCTGTTTCCCATATAATCCCGAATTGTCATACCTGAATCCATTGCACTATCTCTTTGCGTCAGCTTTCTGCTGGAACTTGGCTACATCTATTATGAAGCGGTCGTGTGTACCTTCCCCTATCAGCCCCTGCTCATCATAGGCTGCGACCTTGAATGTCAGCCTGCGACGGTCCACCTCCACAAGTTCCGTCTCTGCCCATACCTTGGCTCCAACAGGGGTGGCTGCAAGATGGGAGACATTCACAAGTGTGCCTACCGTGCTGAAACCATCTTCGAGATATGGCTCCACGGAGAGTGTGGCCGTCTTTTCAATCAGGGCTATCATCATAGGGGTGGCGAACACCCGCACGGCGCCGCTTCCCACATTGGTCGAGAGCATGTCTTCGGTCACGATGGCCTCCTGACGGCCTTTTATTCCTAATTGTATCATAATGTCCTACTATAATTGATAAGTCTATGACATGGACTGGCGAACCTCCTCCACACCATCGATTGCGCAGATGCTCGATATGGTGTCCTTGAGTTCCGTTGCGGAATGCACTGCAAATTCTATGGTGCAAGTGACTATCTCGTCTGCCGTGCTCGTTGCGAGGGATGTCAACGAAAGCTTGTGTTCCTCCACGATGCAGTCTATGATGTCCCTCAGGAGATGATACCGGTCCACTCCGGTTATCACTATCTTCACAGGATAGAGGATAGCAGGGTCTGCGCAGAAATCGTCGATGGAGACTATGGTGTTGCCCATCTCGGAGGCGATGCGGATGGCATCAGGGCAGTTCCTGCCGTGGACGGTGATACGCTTCTGAGCATCCTCGAAACCGATTATCTCGCTGCCCGGCATCGGATGGCAGTGTGGGCAGAGGATGTATTTCGGGGTAGGCTGCCTCTTCAGGTAATTCCTTATATGTTTCTTGGCCTTGTAAGAGACCACGGCATCGAGCCAGTCCGCCTTCGGATGGGTGAGTTCGGATGTGCCTATCTCCACGCAATCCCCTCTCTTGAGCACTGTCTTGATGGAGGACAGACGTCCATTTATGCGGGCATATTTGGCATGGTCGCCCATCGTGACATTCACGCCATAGGCATAGTCGAGGGCTGTTGCGCCCTTCGGAAGCGTTATCGGCTTGGTGCTCTTGGGGGTGAATACGACCACATCCTCGTTGTAGAACGAATCTCGTATGCCTGGCATCAGGGATTCCGGGTCCTGTGCAAGTTCGTTCAGGACCTTCGTGAAACGGACGAGCCATTGTTCCTGATTCTCTATGATGCATCCGAAATAGGATTGTTCACGCATATTGTAGGAACCTACATGGAATTCCTCGATGCCACCGTAAGGGTTCAGAAGCCGGAAATGCACGGACCTGTATCCGTTAGCCTTCGGCTGGGCCATGTAATTGACGAATGTGCCTGTCTGCTCGCGATATGCCGAGGCAAGGGTGGAATAAATCTTCATCACGGCATCCTGCTCCGACATCTCGCGTCCCGTGTCCTTCCCGACATCTGCCGGGTTGAAGGCTGCCCTGATGTAATGCTTGAACGGCACATGGTAGAAGTCGCATCCAAGTTCCTGCATCTCCCTCCACACGCTGAACGGCTTGCGATAGCGTATGTCCCAGAACACTGAATCCCCGAGGACTGCCGAGACGGCCTCCGTAGCATCCCTCATGAAGCTCTCCACAGCCTCCCTCGTCCTCTCGCGATCCTCGGCGAGAGCCTTCTCCACGAATGCATATTCCTGCGGATTCAGGAACCGGAACGCCAGGTTCTCCAGTTCAGACTTCACC
Source organism: Candidatus Cryptobacteroides sp. (assembly GCA_051870255.1). GTDB lineage: Bacteria > Bacteroidota > Bacteroidia > Bacteroidales > UBA932 > Cryptobacteroides. The sequence continues at coordinate 23,032 of JBJEBR010000049.1, read as the reverse complement.
TTGTACAGTCCGAGGCGGCCTGCAAGCGGTGCGAAGAAGAACTGTGTCTCGGATGCTATCTTCCATTGTTTCTGAGGACGCATGGATTCCAGGGTCCTCATGTTGTGCAGACGGTCGGAGAGTTTCAGGATAAGCACCCTGATGTCGCCCTTCACGGAACCGAGGATGTGCTGGAAATTGTCGACCTGGGCCTTGTTCGGCTTCGTGACCGCCCCTACAAGGAAGGCGACATCGGCTCCGAAACGCCTTGTTATGTCCTCTATCGTGTATTCGGTGTCCTCCACCACGTCATGCAGGAGCGCTGCGGCAATGACCGCGGCATCGTGCTGCCTCATGTCCTTGGCCACTATCAGGGCCACGGCGAGAGGATGCAGGATGTAGGGCAGGCCGCTCTTGCGGGTCTGGCTGGCGTGGGCCTCCTTGGCGAGGGCAAATGCATCTTCAATCAAAGCCACCTGGGCTGGGTCGAATGTTGACGGGAGCGCACGGATCAGTTCATCATGCGCATGGCAAATCATTTCTTCATAAGTCATGACAGTTCCTCCAATTCAGAGAACTTCAAAATTAGACATTTTTATCGGAATTCCGTCCTGACGGCATAAAAAAATGCACTCGAAAAATGATAAAGGAGAGTCCACAAGAGACTCTCCACACACAATTCGGGATTCCAATCCTCCCGGCGCGCTTATCACCAGCATCATTGATGCAGATTCAGTAGGAGCCGAAGTGAACACAGACTCCTTATCTGTATATTAAGGAGTCCAATATGCTCTGTTTTCTATCAATGCATCTTGAAAAAATCATTGTGCAGATTGATTATCCTTGAACGTCTTGTAAGAATCAATCATGAATTGATAATAATAAGGGTTGAAGGACACCAATTTATCAACGACAAAACCCGGATTCCGGCTATCGGTATCGAAGACACAGACTGTTTCCGTATCGGGATTCCAATATACGAAATGATTTCCTTCAGGTTGTGAATATTGCTCCAGGGTCTGCAAGTTATCGACCCCGTTCCCGTTCAATGTCCAGCCATTGTATTCAAGAAGATAGATATAACCCTCAATACCTGACTTGTATGCCTGACATTCAGTATCAGCGACATGACACCTGATAACTGTCTTCCATAGATAAGTGTCAATTACTTTCTCCAGCCTTTCATATTCATATGAGGAAGCTCTGAACTTTTTGAATCGGACATATCTGTCAAGAGACATTCCTGATGGGATATTCACATGAACAGTATCGTAAGAAGAACGGTCGGAATTGACCCTGGCTACGACAAAGTGTCTCTCTCCATCCACATCCCACGGAAAATCAATCTTATTGGCATTGTTTACCGGGTCGTTCGTATTCATTACCCAGTCATTGCACTCTATGATTATGTCACCGTCAACAAAGCCGGTTTCAGGAGTACCATCGATTCTTTCCACATATGAGAGATACGTCCTGACCTGATCTTCCGGATTCATAGGAATGCCGAATTCATCAAAATATAAAGTGCCTGATTTGCTGAAATAACAAGTATGGAACAAAGAATCCGAGCCTCGTGATGATTTCTTGAAAATCAATGAAGGCTCATTGAACTCGTTCACCGCATAGAAGCCAATGATTTCATTCCGACGTGACGGCTTGGCCGGAGATATGAGATTCAGTCTGTAATAGAATGAATTGCCAGAATAATTTCGAATCGTCTGCAAATCATCATTTATGCTTTCAACTGCTATCGGATGCTTGAATGAGTCATCCTCATAGAGTTTCTTATATCCGGCAAGTAATTCAAGTCCGGAATCATATTCGAGTACAGCAACCGTGAAGTCAACAAGGTCAATTACGGATTCCGAGACCGCCCACTTCTGCTTGTCCGGAACGACAAGATTGCCATCTACACCGAAGAAAGAAATCCTGATATGCTTCTTCCCTTCACGGAAGTCATAATCAATCCTTTTCTCATGAAAACCAGAAACCTCTATCGGATTGTCGTCATCCTCATCATAATAGGACAAGGAAATGAGATTGAAATAATTGTCATATACTTTCCTCACACAATACTCCGGATAGAATTCAATGGATTCATTCTTGTCATAGTCAAAAACTGAACGATATTGACAGATAGTATCATTTGCGCGCAGAGTGTAGGAGGACTGACTCAGCTTACCATCGTCATATACCTTTGAGAAAACATTGGTCATATCTCTATATACATGACGTTCTTCGACGATCTCACCGTCTTTGTCATAGACGAAATATGAGGCTCCATATCCGTCTTTGTCGAAACAATCATTTCCATCCTTGTCCTTCAGACATATGCTGGTACACTTTCCATGGTCATCGTACTCATATATCTGGGCATGATAGCCTGAATTGCCCGTATCCGGATACCCGTCACATGTCCACCAACTCGTGGATGTCCTGCGGCAATGCTCGTCATAAGTGAATCTTGTCACCGTTATGGATTCGTCTGTAGAACTCTGAGGATTGTCATCGTCGTCAATATAGACAGTTTCCAGATACAAAAGGCTGTCCGGCGTGAATTCCGTGACTATCCATCCGCAATTGTCAAAACGGTCAATGACCGGTCTGCCATCAAGCCCGCATGACAATTCCATATATTGGATACCGTTGTCCAGATAATACTTGCGCGTCTTGTACACACCATCCTTGTTGGTAACAGGCATCCCCATGTCGTCATAGAACTCATAAAGGACTTCAAACCCTCTCTTGTCCATTGTTATGCCAAGAAAGAGGTATGCAGAATCACGGAACATCAGAGGAAAACCATAGACATCAGAATACGAACCGATTATCTTGTTCTTGTCAGAAGTAATCGATCGGTTGTATGCATATATTACATTGCCATCCTTGTCCATAGCCCTCTCCTGAATGACGAAATCCCCTTCCTGGTCTGCGACGAACTCCCATTGGCATACAGTATTGAGATCCCTGACCATATCGGCCATGGCACCGCTGTCAGTCCGGTCACAATTGTCCAGAAGGTAAGTGGTAATGGCATGGTCTGTCGTCAGATTACCATAGCCATCCCTCGCTTGCATGGCATACGGATGCTTCGACCATCTACCTTTTCTTTTCAGTATATATGAACAGTCACGAAATGAGGATTCCTCAGATGACAGCCTCTCTATTCCCTCATACCAGCCGTTGCGCTTGATTACCTGGCCATAGTTGATTGAGATATCGTTATACAAGCCATCCCATAGGATGACTGTCGCGGCAATGAGTACGAGCACTGAGCCGACAATCGAAAATTTCAACCTCTTGTTCCGAAGCCTGAGAGCCTGTTCCCTGATACGGCCTTCCATGAGAATCCTGTCCTGTTCCCTCTGGAATATCCTGTTGCTTACCACCTTGCAGAGAATGTCATGCATGAACTCGATTCTCAGGTCTCCGCTATAGGAAAACTGACGGAGGATGTACTTGTCATTGAGAAGGGTATCTATGACATCGGACGGGACACCTCCCATGATAAGGTCCGTACGGGAAACATTGTTTCTCCTGTTGTCTGAAGTGAGGAGTTCATTCTCCAGTTTTTCGACAATCTCCTCCGGTATCCCGGCCATGGATTCGTCATAGAAATCACGGATTATATCATCGCTGAACTGCATGACGACATCAGCCGTTATCTCATCACCATGTTTCTTTTCATATATCCTGCTCAGATACAGCGAGAGGACGGCGGCATCGACATTGATTTCCGGAATGGAGTCGATGGAGAAGTCCGTCCTGCCCGTAACCTTCTGGATAATAAGTTCTGCGACAGAACTGCTCACGAGACCTGGCTGCGGCTGCATGATAATATCCATCACCTGTTCCTCATTGAGCGGAAGCATCGCATATCTGTTATTCTTCATTACCGGAATACAAGCCGTGTACCTCTCCAGATATGACAAGAAATCCTCTCTCAATATGAAGACTATGTGGAAGTCGCTGCGGGAAAGATATTCAGGATTGTCTGTGCGGGTTTTACCGACAATCCTGGAAAAGATGTTTTTTCTGTCCACTCCATTCCCCTGCTCCGATGATCCATTCTCTCCGGAAGGAAAATCCTCATGATCGGAGGAAAGATACTCAGGCTGGATCTCATTCAGAAGGTCAGCCAGTTCCCTGAAGAAGGACTTGACTTTCTCCTCGTCATTCTCAAGGGTGAAGATTTCCTCAAACTGGTCGATGAGCAGCATCGGGATGAGCCTGGTACGGTTCTCATCCTGACCCGTCCAGATGCAATGTCTATGAAGAAGTTCCCATAAGGACTCCGGATGAGAACCAGAATGAGGTACAAGTTCCTCAATGACAGCTCCGACTCTTGAGGCCTCTTCATATATCCGTTGCCTGATCTGGTCTGCATAGCCAACTGAATCTCCGGTATCTTGTCCGACTGAATGACAAAAGCGTATGCTTACAGGGAGTATTCCGTCCAATCTGGCCCTCGGAATTATTCCGGCATTTACAATCGATGACTTTCCTATTCCGGATTTACCATATACGACTGTCTGGGTATTGTATATGATATCCGTATACAATTCCTTTATTTCGGCATCCCGTCCATAGATCAGGTCATTTTCCTGATATGCCTGCAGTCCTTTCCATGGATTTTTTGAGTTGGTCGGTTCCATAGTCAGATAGTCATTAGGAAATTGAATACTTTATCGGCAAACACGGTGAAATCCGGATGCTCTGGATTGTAGGAATCTGAATTATGCTTCTGTAATTCATTTGGTATCGAGGATGAATACATGTCGAAACCGGCTTCTGATATAGGAAGAATATAATTCCTTCCGTATGTGGAAGCAACTTCAATGGCTGTCTTCCATTCCGTACGATACGGATGAGACTGGTTCCTTTCTTCTTCCATGTTATGAGTAAGAAGTGGCACAAACACCCTTGATTTCCTTATAGACTGTTTGATTTCCTCCATGAATCTGTCTCCCAATCCAAGGTTCTCTTTGTCATACCATACCCGCAATCCTCTCGAGGTCAAGGCATCATAAAGCATCCGTATCACTTTTTCATCTCTTCTGGAATAGCTCAGGAAAACATCAGCATTCATTTCCGGAAGTCTGTACCTGCTCTTTTCCTTCTCTTGTTCCTTGGCGCGGACCATTTGTTCAATCTTTGCAATTACAGCTCGTGGATCAGTCTGGGTAAAGGCATCTATCCTTTTCATGAACTGAAGAAGATTGTCATTGGCCGATTCATCCACAATCATTCCTTTGGGATCCGAATCAAGTTCCACTTTCATTGAATACCATATGAAACGGCATAGCCAATCCGAATAATTGTTCCCAAGGATCAGCAGATATTTGTGTTTCAATACATTCACCAGAGTCTTTGGGGCAGAACTGAGCCATGAACGACAAAATGACAGCATATCGGAGTCCTTGACCACATAGCGCTCGGCATTGCGACAAACTTTACCGAACATATAATATACCGTCGGAATCTGCAACTCATCTGCTGTCTTGAGATCGTCATTCTCAGACGGATTGTTGCTGAATTTCATTACCCTGACCTTCTCGTTCCATACCTTGTCCATTGCATACTCCACAATCGGAGTGAAAGAAGTGGTGATGACGAATCTGAAACGACACACTTCAATCAGTTTCATCAGAAGCCATGATGGTTTGAAAATCTTCTCGGTCTCCGTCTCCGACTGAAATGCTTCACCGAGCATGTCATATATATCTTTCCTCTGGCTTGCAGGAAATGCATCATCATAAAGGAGTTCAGAAAAAGAATGATGGGGTGACTTTATACCATACGATTCAGACAGCATATCGACCAGGACCTGGTGAGGATTGACACATCTTCCGGCATCATTTTCATCCTCAGCAAGGAATCCGGGGCCAATCACCGGTATGACATCTCCTTTGATGATGTTGTCAATCAATTCATCCCATTGCCGGTTGCTCTCGCGGTCAGCGGCATGTTGTCCAAAAATATTCTTTGCCATAATGAAAAAGGCTCTTGATTATTGAGCAGAATTATCTTTTACAAAGATATGAATTTGTTTTGAATATCAATATGAATCCGGAAACACTGACTCTTTCGCACAGCATTTCCGGATATTGAATCCAAGATTATTGATCATCCCAGCCTAATGACGATTTACCTGTTCACTTCGGAATCACAAGGTCATTCGACAATGATGCTGTAGGAGGCTTGGAACACATAGCCCGGGGCGAGGGCGTTCACCCAGTCGCGGTCCTTGTATTCTCCTGTGTAGGCGACACGGTCACAGCGTCCGTACCAAGGCTCTATGCAGATGAACGGGGCGTTCTTGCATGGCGGAGACCAGAGACCTACAACAGGTGCGTCGAAGGTCAGGCTCAGCCAAGGGGTGCGGTCGGGAGCGTGGAGGGTGACCTTCCTCAGCTGGCTGTCCTGGAGCATGAGGGTGTCGATTTCGTCGAATGTGGTGGCGGTCAACGGATAGAGCCCGTCCTCCCCCACTTCGAGAGGATATTTCTTCATGGCATCGACGCATCCCTTCTCCACTATCCTTATACATTCGAGGCCCTCCGACCTGTCGAATGAGAAGAATCCCCTTTCACTGCGGGATGGGTCGTATTGCGGATAGTTGAATGCAGGGTGAGCACCTATCTGGAAATACATCTGGGACGAGCCGGTGTTCTCCACCTTCCAATGCACATCGACGGCATTGTCCCTGAGGCGGTAGCAGATTTCGAGCCGGAAAGGCCAAGGATACCTGGAGAGGGTCCTTTCATCGGATTCGAGGCGGTATGTAACCGAATCCTCGGTGCGGGATACGAGGACGAACTCCATATCCCTTGCAAAACCGTGCTGGCCGAGAGCATATTCCTTTCCATCAACCCTGTATGTTCCATTCCATACGCTTCCCACGATCGGGAACAGGACAGGTGAATGCCTTTTCCAGAATGCAGGGTCGGCCTGCCACAAATACTCTACGCCGTTCCTCCTGATGCTTGTGAGTTCGGCTCCGTGGTCATTGACATCGATTGTCAGGAATTGGTTTCTTAGTGTCTGCATAACTACATGGTTTTAATTCATCCAACTGTCTATCGTGTCGGCGATGTCCTTCCAGACATCCGCCTTGGTCTTTTCGTTGTGAATCTCGTGGCGAAGTCCCGGATAGAGGTGGGAGGTGACATTGGAGTAGCCTACGCCGCGCATGAAATCCACCGCCTCCCTGAACCTGGCAGGCGAAGTTATGCACGGGTCGTCTGCACCTGCGATGAAATGTATCGCGAGGCCTGGATTTGAGACTTTCCAGCCTTTCGGGGAATATGTCTGCTGCACGAGGGAGAACAGATTCACGAAGCCGTTGGCCGTGAAACGGTAGTTGCAAAGAGGGTCTGCATCATATTCGGTCACGATATCTTCATCGGAGCATACCCACGAATTGGGTGATTTGGCATCCGGAAATGCAGAATTGAAACTGCCGAAGGCAATCTTCTGGATAAGCCCCGGGCGGCAGTGGTCTCCGCCGAAGACACCGATCAACCTGGCAAGCGCCTTGCCTGCCCCGGCCGCAGGGTTGTTGCTCGGGCTGCCGCATACGATGAGTCCGGAAATCTCGTCGTCGTGCGTCTTGGTGTATGTGCGCACTACCAGAGAGCCCATGCTGTGGCCGAAAAGGAAGAGTGGGAGTCCGGGATATTCTTCCTTGGCCCAGCGTGTCACAAGAAAAACATCCTCCACGGCAGCCCTCCATCCTCCTTCATAAAAGTAGCCGAGGTCATCCTGTGACCTTACGCTCGAACCATGGCCGCGGTGGTCGTGTATGACGCAGGCGAATCCACGTGAGACAAGATATTCAATCATAGGATAATACCTTTCCTTGTGTTCGCACATCCCATGGACAAGCTGCAAGACAGCCTTGGGAGAGGAAGGTGAGGCGGCTGCGACTGAGATTGCGAGCCCGTCTTCTGCGGACTCAAGCACGAAATTCCTGATGTTCAGTCCCATAAGAAAGCATTTTAAATCTTCATTTGTAAAGATAAGGATTTTATATTTATTTTTGCAGGGAATCAAAATATTTGTTCTTCAATATGGGCAGATTGTTACGTTACATCGTCTGTGGCGTGGTCCTGATGGCGGCTGCAGCCTGCAGAAACGGGAAGGATGACGAGGAAGAGGTCGCCTCGGCCATCAAGGCGCTCGACACGATTCTTGAGAACGAGGAAATCATCGAATATGGCAAACATTCCAGGATAGAGTCCCTGAAGGCTGGTATCCGGGAGAATATGTCGAACGACGAGCTGTACTGGGCCCTGAACGAGATATTCAACGAATATTTCCAGTACGACGTGGACTCCGCGATGTTCTACGCCCACAGGAAAATCAAGCTTGCGACAGCGATGGGTGACCGGGAGAAAATCTATGACGCCGTGCTCGACATCGCCGACAGGTACGCCATATCGGGAATGAACGAGGAGGCGCTGAGGCAGATTGCCCAGATAGACACGTGCGGACTGGACCACGAACTGGCAAAGCGCAGGCATTCCCTGCTGAACACGGTGTATTCCAACCTGATTTCATCTTCGAGCGACCCAGTGCTGACAAGACGCTATGAAATGCAGAGGAGCAAATACAGGGACATGATGATGCAGGCCCTTGACAGCACCGACATCGCCACGGCATATCTCGATGCCAACATCCTCATGGAACAGGACAAGGTGGAACAGGCGCGTGCGCTGCTACTTGAATGGGCTTCAAGGGACGACATAGACCTGAAGGAAAAAGGCATTCTCTGCTACAGCATAGCCATGACATACAGGATGGAAGGAGACAGGACGAAAGCCAAGACCTGGCTTGCCAGGAGCGCTACCTATGACCTTCAGGTTCCCAAATATGAATATATGTCGCTCATAGAGCTTGCCGGCATGCTGTACGAGGACGGGGACATAGAAAGGGCATATACATATATAACGAGGTCTGTGAATGATGCCGTCAGGGCCAAGGCCCAGAGCAGCAAGGAGACAGTGTTCGTGCTGATGCCGATAATCGCGAATTCCTACGACACCATGATGAAGGACAAGAATGTCCAGATGAAATATTTCCTCGCAATCATGGGATTCATGCTCGTACTCCTGGTATTCCTCACCCTCGTACTGATGAAGGAGAAGCAGAGGGTTGCGGATGCCGAACTGCTCACAAGGGAGAGGAACGAACAGTTGGGAAGGCTTAACGAGGAACTGAAGAAATCCAACATGCTCCTGAGGGAGAGCAACGGAATCAAGGATTCATACCTCGGACGGTACCTGAACATGTGCTCGGACTATATAGACGGTCTCGACAGGTACAGGTCCTCCATCAGGAAGATTGCCAAGGAGGAAGGTACTGCGGAACTTCTCAATGCCCTGAAGTCCAAAGCCTTCATGGAGGAGGAGCTCGAAGGGTTCTACGCACAGTTCGACGCCACCTTCCTGGACCTTTTCCCGGATTTCATACCACAGTTGAACGAACTGCTCCAGGAGGACAAGCAGATAGAGGTACATTCGAAGAACAAGATTCTCAGCACGGAACTGAGGGTGCTTGCGCTGATAAGGCTCGGCGTGAACGATTCCGTGAGGATTGCGCACTTCCTCAGGCGTTCCGTTTCGACTATCTACAACTATCGCGTGAAGATGAAAAACTCGGCCTCAATCGACCGGGAAGAGTTCGAAAAAGAGCTCATGAAGATTGGAAGAAGGCTCTGAAGAACTACTATTTTCGAGAGGGAAATATTTTAGATAATAATTGATTTACAATATATTACAATCTCCAACACCCCTTGAAACACTACTAATTTCCTACTACATATTTGAATTGGATTGGTCTTTAATTTACTTTGTGATGCAAACTTTAACTAAAAACCAATCTTATGCTAAAGCACAAAGAATCATCCGGATTCAGGATGTTTTCATTCCTGATCGGTTTGTTACTTCCGTTGTGCCTTTCCGCACAACAAATCAATGTAAAAGGTATAGTGAAAGATGCCGCCGGCGAAGGAATTCCCGGTGCGTCTGTAGTTGAGAAAGGGACTTCAAACGGCACTGTTGCCGATGTTGACGGTTCCTTCAGCCTGATGACTTCACAGGGAGCCGTCCTTGAGATTTCATGCGTGAGTTTCTTGACGGAAGAAGTGAAGGTGGATTCAAGGACATATTATGAAGTGGTCCTGAAAGATGATGCCGAGCTGTTGAGCGAGGTTCTTGTAATCGGTTATGGAACCATACGCAAGAGCGACCTCACCGGCGCCGTATCGGCAGTGTCATCCGACCAGCTCAAGGATTCTCCTGTGTCCAATGTGGGCCAGGCTCTCCAGGGCAAGGTTGCAGGTGTGCAGATCATCGACTCAGGTACACCTGGTTCGAATGTGAACATCAAGATCAGAGGTCTGGGTTCAATCAACAACTGCGACCCTCTCATCGTCATCGATGGCGTACCTACCGACCTTGGGCTTGCATCCCTGAATACCAATGACATAGAGAGAATCGACGTTTTGAAGGACGCATCCGCAGCCGCCATTTACGGTTCCCGTGGTGCAAACGGAGTCGTGATGATAACCACAAAGAGAGGAAGCGAGGGCAAGGGCAGGATATCAGTCAGCGCCAACGCATCCTTCCAGAACGCTCACAATGTCCCTCAGATGCTCAACGCGGCACAGTATGCCCAGCTGAGCAACGAGATGATGGCTGCCAGCGGCAGGAACTCCAATCCTGAATGGACCAACCCCGAGGCTCTCGGAGCAGGTACGAACTGGCTCGACGAAATGCTCGGAACGGGCATCGTACAGAACTACACCGTCAGCTATTCAGGCGGCAACGACAAGGCACATTATTATGTATCCGGAGGTTTCTACGACCAGAGCGGTATCGTGAAGAATGTGGACTACAAGAGGTTCACTTTCCAGAGCAACAGCGACGCACAGGTGTTCAAATGGTTGAAATTCACCAACAACATCACTTTCAGCGCCGACAACAAGACATCCGGAGAATACAGCATCGGAAGCATAATGAGCGCGCTTCCTGTATTCGACGTGAAGGATGAGAACGGCGACTGGACCGGTCCTGAAGGCAATTCAGAATGGTACGGCAGCACCCGCAACCCTGTGGGAGTCAACCAGGTCAACAGCAGCACCACGAAGGGCTACAACATCCTCGCAAACATCAGCGCAGAGATTTCCTTCACGAAATGGCTGAAATTCAAGAGCACGTTCGGATATGACGCCAAATTCTGGTTCGCCGACAGCTTCACTCCTAAATATGACTGGAAACCTACCCCAGTGGAGCAAAGTTCACGCTACAAGAGCGACAACAAGTCCTTCACATATCTGTGGGACAACTATTTTCTCTTCGACCACACGTTTGCGAAGAAACATCATCTCGCAATCATGGCCGGTACTTCTGCACAGTGGAACAAATACGACTATCTGAACGCGCAGAAGAATGTATTCATGTTCGACAGCATCCACGAGATGGACAACGGACAGGAGATGTATGCAATAGGAGGAAACGAGACGGAATGGTCCCTCATGTCCATCATGGCGAGGGTGAACTACTCATATGCTGACCGTTACCTCATCACCGCAACGGTACGTCATGACGGTTCCAGCCGTTTCGGAGCCAACAACCGTTGGGGAACATTCCCGTCAGTATCAGTGGCCTGGCGTCCGTCAAAGGAAAACTGGTTCCCTGAGAACAAGGCCGTGAACGACCTCAAGATCCGCGCCGGATACGGTGTTACGGGAAGCCAGGCAAGCGTCGGCAACTACGGCTATCTCGCCGTATATGACACTGCAGTCTATTCATTCGGAACTACTGGCAAGGAGCAGTCAACCCTCTTTGCAAGGACACTCTCCAATCCGTCACTCCATTGGGAGGAGGTCGCACAGACCAATGTCGGAATCGACATCTCATTCCTTGATTCACGACTCCAGTTCTCAGTGGATGGTTATATCAAGGACACGAGGGACATGCTCGTGAAGGCTTCCATTCCGATTACATCCGGTTTCGAGGACACCAGCACGACCTACACCAACGCCGGAAAGGTACGCAACCGTGGAGTCGAGATGGCTCTCCATACAGTGAACTTCGCAGGTGAGTTCAACTGGCAGACCGACATCAACGCGACATACAACACCAACAGGATAATCGACCTGAACAGCGATGTGCCTTCATACATCAACCAGGTCAAGAACTCATATGTCACGATGCTCGCCAACGGATACCCTATCAATGTATTCTACGGATATGTAACGGACGGCATCTTCCAGAACGAGCAGGAGATTGCCAACCACGCAGACCAGCCTGGAGCAGAGCCTGGAGACATCAGGTTCCGCGACCTGAACAACGACGGAGTCATCAACGACAGCGACCGTACCGTAATCGGCAACCCGAACCCGACCTGGCTGTTCTCAATGAACAACACTCTCGAATGGAAAGGACTTGAACTCTCCATATATCTCCAGGGTGTCGCCGGCAACAAGATATACAATGCCAACAACATAGACAATACGGGAATGGCAGCGGCGGTCAACCAGACGACTGCCGTCCTGAAGAGGTGGACAGGAGAAGGCACGAGCAACTTCATGCCACGCGCCGTCTATGGCGACCCGAACCAGAACTGCCGCGTTTCCGACCGCTTCGTGGAGGATGGTTCATACCTGAGGGTGAAGAACATAACCCTCGCCTACTCCTTCCCTAAGAGATGGATGGAGAAGATACATCTCGAAGGCATCCGCGTCGCCCTTTCATGCGAGAATGTCGCTACCATCACCAAGTATTCGGGATTCGACCCGGAAGTTTCCATCAACGGAATCGACTCTTCCCTCTACCCTATCCCGAGGACTTTCAGCATAGGACTCAATGTTAACTTCTAATCGTGACATTTTATGAAAAAAGCATTATATATCATCCTGGCCGCCGGTATCCTGACATCCTGCAGCGATTTCCTGACGAAAGCACCTAAGAATCAGGTGGACCCGGACACAAATGTAACTGAAGAGGTTGCAATAGCCCTGACAAACGCCTGCTACCGCACTCTCCAGTCTTCAAACATGTACAACCAGCGAATCTGGACCCTCGACATCGTGGCAGGGAACAGCAATGTGGGAGCCGGCGGTGGTACCGACGGACTCGAGACCATACAGGCGGCTGATTTCGTGACACAGAGCGACAACGGCATGGCCCTTTACATGTGGAGGTCTCCGTGGGTAGGAATCGGACAGTGCAACATATTGCTCAACAGCCTCGAGAGCGCCGATATAGATGAAGACGTCAAGAACAGGTGCCTCGGAGAAGCATATTTCCTCCGTTCACACTACTATTATATCCTCGTGCGTCTGTACGGCAAACTTCCTCTGAGACTTGAGCCTTACAACCCGGGTGAAGACCCGGCCATCGCAAGAAGCTCAGTTGAAGAAGTCTATGCACTCATCATCGACGACTGCACCAAGGCCGTGGAACTGCTGCCTGAGAAAGCTGAATACGACAGCCAGAATGTGGGACGTGCCTGCAAGGAATCAGCCCTGGCGGAACTTGCCGACATCTACCTCACCCTCGCTCCGAAGAACCAGAGCTACTACTCCAAGGTGGTCGAACTCTGCGAACAGATCGAGAACTTCGGCTACGACCTCTCAACGATGAACTACACGGACAATTTCGACGCTACGAAGAACAACTGCGCCGAATCCCTCTTCGAGGTTCAATACACGGGCAACACCGAATATGATTTCTGGGGCAACGATGTACAGTCATCCTGGCTCTCCACGTTCATGGGCCCTCGAAACGCAGACTTCGTGGCAGGTGGATATGGCTGGAACCAGCCTACCGCCGAGTTCGTGAGCCAGTATGAGGAAGGCGACCTGAGGAAGGACTGGACCATCCTCTATGAAGGATGTCCTGACTTCGACGGACATGTTTACAAAAGTTCATATTCAAATACAGGCTACAATGTCCGCAAATTCCTTGTACCTAAGTCAGTGTCACCGGAATACAACACGAATCCAGCGAACTTCGTCGTATATCGCTACGCAGATGTGCTCCTGAAGAAGGCCGAAGCCCTCAACGAGCTCGGAAGGACGTCTGACGCCGCCCTTCCTCTGAACATAGTCCGCAGGAGAGCCGGTCTGGCAGGAGTGTCAGGCAGCATTTCCCAGGACGAGATGCGTGAGAAAATCATCCACGAGCGCCGTATGGAGCTTGCCTTCGAAGGCCACAGATGGTTCGACCTCATCCGCATCGGCGACGGAACCTATGCAGTGGATTTCTTCAAGTCCATCGGCAAGACGAATGTCACCAAGGACCGCCTTCTGTTCCCTATCCCTCAGACCGAAAGGGACGCGAACCCTCTGATGGACCAGAATCCTGGATATTGATGAATATGGAAACCAACCGTAAATATTTGACAATATGAGACGATATATATTGAAAATGGCGGCTGCCGCCGCAGGCATATCATTCCTTGCTTCCTGCGTGGACGACAACTACACGGAGCTTGACAAGGGAAGCGACACACTTCTGCTCAGTGCAAGTGCCGAGGAAGTGGTCATGGAGGAAGCAAACCACTCCTCCGACGCCATCTCACTCGAATGGAGCACCGGTAACAATTTCGGGACTGGCAACAAGATTTACTACACCCTCGAGATAGACAAGGCCGGCAATGGATTCGCCGATCCGTATGTCGCCGTGGAGAATGAAATCAGGGTATATTCCTGGACAAAGAGCGTCGAGGAATTCAACGAAATCGTCAGAGGCAAGTTCGGAGACATAACTTCAGGGAAACCAGGTGACACTGCCAGCTATTCCCTCGAGGCAAGGGTCACCGCAACCGTACCTGAATGTACTGAGAAACAGGTCAGCACCGTATCATTCGATGTGACGGCCTACCTTCCTGTCACCAAGACCCTCTACATCATCGGCGACGCCGCCCCTAACGGATGGTCTGCTGACAATGCCTCCGAGATGGCACGCACTTCCAACGGAGTGTTCACATGGACAGGGAACATGAAGGAAGGCGACTTCAAGTTCATCACCAACCTCGGACAGTTCCTCCCTTCATACAACAAGGGCACGGATGGCAAGCTCGTCTATCGTGGCAGCGACGATGACCCTGACGAGAAGTTCAGGATCGAGGAAGGCTATACCTACAAGGTGGATGTCAACCTCCTCACAGGCGAGATAAGCTGGAACAAGAGCGACGCCGAGACTCCGGCTTACGACCAGCTCTATTTCGTCGGCAACATGACCGGATGGGGATTCGAAGCAATGGACAAGGACATCCTCGACCCGTTCCTCTTCCGTATGGGACGCTATTTCGACAACGGCGGTGAATTCAAGTTCGGAACCGCCAACGGTGCCTGGGAGAACATGCTCAAGGCGACCCAGTCGAACGCTCCTTACACCGACACCTCCATGGAATTCGTCAGCGGATACGACCCGGACAACAAATGGTACCTGAAAGATGAGGAAATCAACAAGGCATACAAGATCTGCGTTGACATCCGCAAGAACAGGGAGCGCATGATGATGACCGAGTTCGAACCTTACGAGTGCATCTACCTCGTCGGAGACGCAGCCCCTTGCGGATGGAGCTTGTCAGATGCCGTACCTATGACAGTCGATCCTTCAGACCCTTACACCCTCACCTGGGAAGGCCAGCTCGGCACGGGCGAACTCAAATTCACCTGCGACAAGAAATCCGACTGGAACGGAGCATGGTTCATGGCTGCAGAGGCAGGAATCGCCCCGAGCGGACAGGAGGAAAGGATGCTGTTCATCGACAAGTCAAATGATGCATTCAAGGCACAGTACCTCGACTTCTCGGTAGGCGACATCGACCAGAAATGGGTGATCCAGTCCGCCGGAACATACACCATCACGCTCAACCAGCTCAAAGAAACCATCACCATTGCCAAGAAATGACGAAAAGGACAATCATAGCAATGACAGCATGCGTCGCCTTCCTGCTTTCATGCAGGGAGGGCGGCGCTCCTGTTGATCCGACAGACCAGGACAAGGACACCGTGATAGCGGAAGTGACCGATGTCGTCCCTGTCTCGTCCACCATATCCATCGAACTGGCTACGGACAAGGCAAGGTACAATCCGGGTGAAAAGGTGAAGTTCACCGCTGACAACATTCCATCCGGAGCCAAGGTCCGTTACAGGCATATGGGAGAAACCATAGCCGAGACGGATGCGGCAGGCACTTCGTGGGAATGGACAGCCCCTTCCGATGATTTCACGGGATACCTCGTGGATGTCCACGTGAAGAAGGAGGACGGGAGCGAGGCCATATACGGGACCATAGCCGTGGATGTGTCAAGCGACTGGACCAGGTTCCCGAGATACGGATTCGTGGGAGACTTCGACAAATCCAAGCTCGGCGAAGGGGTGATAGAGGGCGAGATGGCCTATCTGAACCGTTGCCACATCAACGGAATCCAGTTCTACGACTGGCACAACAAGCACCATTGGCCGCTCGGAGGCACCCGTGACAATCTGCTGGAGGTGTACAAGGACATCGCCAACAGGGATGTATATACGGAAGCAGTGAAAAAATACATCGAAGTCCAGCACTCCCTCGGAATGAAATCCATGTTCTACAACCTCTGTCTCGGGGCACTCGATGACGCCTCAAGTGACGGAGTGAAGGATGAATGGTACCTGTTCAAAGGCACGGGGCGCACGGACATCGATTTCCACGGGCTTCCTTCCAGCTGGAAAAGCAACATCTACCTCCTCGACCCAGGCAACACCGAGTGGCAGGCCTACCTCGCCGAACGCAACGACGAGGTATATTCGAACTTCGATTTCGACGGTTTCCACATCGATCAGCTCGGTTACAGGGGTGACCGCTACAACTGGAACAGCTTGGCAGTCAACCTTCCGAAGGGATATGCCTCGTTCATAGATGCCATGAAGGCAGCGCATCCTGACAAGACCCTCGTAATGAACGCAGTCGGCAGCTACGGAGCTTCGCAGATTGCAGGAACGGGGAATGTCGGATTCCTGTACAACGAGATGTGGGGTGACGAGGCCGAATTCAAGTCGCTCTACAACATCATCAAGGCAAATGACTCATACAGTGGGGACAAGCTGAATACCGTATTCGCCGCATATATGAACTACGAATGCGACAACCGGGAATTCAATGTTCCGGGAGTGCTGATGGCCGACGCGGTGATGTTCGCTCTCGGAGGGGCGCACCTGGAACTCGGAGACCATATGCTTTGCAGGGAGTATTTCCCATATCAGGGAGTGAAGATGAGCGAAGGGCTGCGCACCTGGATGGTGAGATACTACGACTTCATGACGGCTTATGAGAACCTTCTCAGAGGAGTGGGCACCAAGGCCGAGGTGAAGGTGGATATGACCTGCACCTCGAGCACGAAGAAGGCACCTGTCGTAAGCTGGCCTCCGCAGGCTTCCAAGGTCGTGACTTTCGCCAAGGAGGTGGAAGGACGCACCGTCGTACATCTGCTGAATTTCCTTTCGGCTGAGAACCTCAGCTGGAGGGACCTCGACGGCAGCGCGATGGAGCCGAGACTTGTGAACGACATGCCTGTCGAGCTGAAGTATGAAGGCAGGAAGATAGAGCGCATCTGGGCTGCCTCCCCTGACAAGCATGCCGGAGCACCAGTCGAACTTGCATTCCGCCAGACAGAAGGCTCCGTGACATTCACGGTTCCGTCCCTGAAATATTGGACAATGATCGTAATAGAATGATTATGAGGCTTATATTATTGTTTATCATGACATTCCTGCCATTTGCCGCACAAGCGGAAGGCAGTTCTTGTACGATTGACGGACGATGCGCCTGCTTCACGGCGACGGACGGAAGCGTCCTCGAACTGAAGCTTTGCAGCAGTTCCGTGGTAAGGGTGAGGTTCGCCCCTGACGGAAATCTTCAGGAACGCCGTTCGTTCGCTGTGGAGGATGACAATCTCGAAGATATTGGCATGTCCGTGAGCGAGCAGGAGGCCTGTTACGAGATTTTCACTGACAAGCTCAGGATCCGCATCGACAAGGACCCGTTGAGCCTGAAGATTTTCGACAAATACCAGAAGCTCCTCTTCAGCGACTGCGCCGACAGAGGCAGGACTGTGGATGGCACAAGGAAGGTGGAATACAAGATTCTCCGTCGGGACGAACATTTCTTCGGACTCGGCGAGAAGACCGGCAAGCTTGACAGGACGGGTGAGCAATACAAGATGTGGAACAGCGACAAGCCGTGTTACAGCACTGTCGAGGACCCATTGTACAAAAGCATCCCGTTCTTCATGAGCAACTACCGCTACGGCATATTCCTCGACAACACCTACAAGACCGAGTTCAGGTTCGGCACGGAAAGCCGCGACCGTTACAGTTTCGAGGTCCCTGACGGGGAAATGGTCTATTATTTCATTTTCGGAAAGGATTTCAAGGAGATAATGGGACGGTACACGAGTCTTACCGGCAAGCCTCTGATGCCACCGAGATGGGCACTCGGATTTGCTCAATGCAGGGGGCTCCTCACCAACGAGGAACTGACCTACACCATAGCGGAAGGCTACCGGGAAAGAGGGATTCCGTGCGACATCATCTATCAGGACATCGGCTGGACGGACCATCTCCAGGATTTCGAATGGCGCAAAGGGAATTACACCAATCCGCGCAAGATGCTTTCAGACCTCGATTCGATGGGGTTCAAAGTGATACTTTCGCAGGACCCCGTGATTTCCAAGGCGAATGCAAGGCAGTGGGCGGAGGCCGACAGCCTCGGGTATTTCGTCAAGGACAGCCGGACTGGCCGGAGCTATGACATGCCTTGGCCGTGGGGCGGAGACTGTGGATTGGTCGATTTCACCATCCCGGAAGTGGCCGACTGGTGGGGAGAATACCAGCAGAAGCCGTTGGACGACGGTGCAGCCGGGTTCTGGACCGATATGGGAGAGCCTGCCTGGAGCAACGAGGAATCCACGGAAAGGCTTCATATGCAGCACAATCTCGGAATGCACTCCGAAATCCACAATGTATATGGGCTTACCTGGGACAAGGTGGTCAAGGAACAGTTCGAGAAACGCAATCCTGACCGCAGGGTATTCCAGATGACAAGGGCTGCATATGCCGGACTCCAGAAATACACTTTCGGATGGACTGGAGACAGCGGATGCGCCGACGATGTGACGGAGGGATGGGCCCAGCTGGAAAACCAGATTCCCGTCCTGCTTTCCGCAGGACTTGGACTGATACCATTCACTACAACCGACATATCCGGATATTGCGGAGATATATATGATTATCCGGCAATGGCCGAGCTGTATGTCAGATGGGTGCAGATGGGCGCATTCAATCCTCTGAGCCGTATCCACCACGAAGGAGACAACGCAGTGGAACCTTGGCTGTTCGGAGACGACGCCGAGAAATATGTCAAGGACGCCATATCCCTGAAATACAGCCTGTTGCCATATATCTACACTTATGCGAGAGAAGCCCACGACACAGGTCTTCCTCTGATGAGGGCCATGTTCCTGGAATTCCCATACGACAGCCAGACCTACTCCACGGACACACAGTTCATGTTCGGAGAGGAACTTCTCGTCGCTCCGGTCGTCAGGAAGAACGCCCGCAAAAGGAATATATATCTTCCTGAAGGAGAATGGATTGACTTCAATGACAAGAAGACCTCTTACGAAGGTGGACAGTGGACGAGCGTGGATGCTCCGCTGAGCACCATCCCGATGTTCGTGAGGAAAGGCAGCATAATACCTCGCATGCCTGTGATGGAATACACAAGGCAGAAGGCCGTATATCCGGTGACATTCGAGATATTCCCTGCCACGACAGGCGCTTCGGCTTCATTCAGCCTCTACGAGGACGACGGCGAAAGCCTCGGCTACCAGCGCGGAGAATATCTGCGCACCGACATCACCTGCGAAAGTGTTCCCGAGGGACTTGAAATAACAATCGGGGAACGCGAAGGACAGGGGTATGAAATCGCCGGCAAGCGCAACTTCATCATCAGGATATATTCCGACAAGGAGTTCCGCAAGGCATCCGTCGATGGAGCATCCGCAAGGAAGACGGGAGCCGACAGGATAACCTCTGAGGCGGAGAGCGACTTCTCGTCGGCATGGGTATCGTTCGACAAGAAGAACGGAATATATATGGTCAGGGTTCCGGACGATGGAAAGCCGCATAGAATAATATTACATTAGTTTCGAAAGTAATATGTGATTCTGATTGAAGGTTACACCGCTTGCGAAAGTTCTGTCCTCCACACATTTCCTGTCTACGAGGACCTATCCCTAAATCCCTTTCCCCGGGAAAGGGACTTGCCATCGGCCCTTATGGGCCTCAAAATAAGGTAGTTTCACAAATGTGAAACTTAAATAACGTTGAATTAAACGGACATAAATTATTTAAATATGAACAGATTGTCATATTGCATATGCATCTGCGCCGCCATCCTGCTCGCGGGATGCGGCCAGGCCGCGAAGACGGCCACTGACATACAGTCGATTGCATCCCCTGACGGGAACCTGGAGATGACCTTCCACCTTGCGGAGGACGGCACGCCGATGTACTCCCTCGAGCGGGACGGAGAAGCTGTCATCCTGCCTTCCGCCCTCGGATTCGAGCTGCGCGGAGTGCTGAAGGCCCAGAAACTCGAATACAACGCCGACGGGACAATCGGCAAGACTGACTGGCAGCCTTGCAACTCCTTCCATGACGGATTCAGCGTCGAAAGCACTGAGACCTCATCTTTCGACGAGACCTGGCATCCGGTATGGGGCGAGGAGGACTCAATCAGGAACAACTACAACGAACTGCTCGTGAACCTCGTGCAGGAATCGACAGGCAGGAAGCTCGCCATAAGGTTCAGACTGTTCGACGACGGACTCGGATTCAGGTATGAATTCCCTGCCCAGGACAAGCTCAACTACTTCGTGATCAAGGAAGAACTGACAGAGTTCGCATTTACTGGCGACCATACTTCATGGTGGATTCCGGGAGACTTCGACACACAGGAATACAACTACACCCAAAGCCGTCTGTCCGAAATCGCCTCCAACTTCAAGGCTGCCGTAAGCGGGAACGACTCACAGACACTTTTCTCAGTGAACGGAGTACAGACTTCCCTCCAGATGCGCACCGACAACGGACTCTATATCAACATCCACGAGGCCGCCCTTGTCAACTACCCTTGCATGCATCTGCTGCTCGACCCTTCGACCTACACATTCACTTCATTCCTCACTCCTGACGCACAGGGATGGAAAGGCCGTATGCAGACTCCTTGCAAGACCCCTTGGAGGACTATCCAGGTGGCAACGAGCGCCACGGCTCAGCTTGCATCACGCCTTGTCCTCAACCTCAACGACCCTTGCGCATACGAAGACGTATCCTGGATTCACCCTGTCAAATACATCGGAGTATGGTGGGAGATGATTTCTGGCAAGGGAAGCTGGTCCTACACAGACGACTGCTCCTCAGTGGTGCTCGGCGTGACCGACTACAGCAAATGCAATCCGAACGGAAGACATTCCGCAAACAATGCGAATGTCCGCAGGTACATCGACTTCGCGGCAGAACACGGTTTCGACCAGGTTCTCGTGGAAGGATGGAACGAAGGCTGGGAAGACTGGGCCAACTGCAACAAGGACTATGTATTCGACTTCCTTACCCCATATCCTGACTTCGACATCAAGGCCCTGAACGACTATGCACACTCCAAGAGAGTCAAGCTGATGATGCACCACGAGACATCCTCGTCTGTACGCAATTACGAGCGTCACATGGAACAGGCCTACAGCCTGATGAACAAATACGGCTATGACGCCGTCAAGAGCGGATATGTAGGCGACATCCTTCCTTTCGGGGAGCATCACTACAGCCAGTGGCTCGTGAACCACTACCTCTACGCCGTGACCGAGGCTGCCAGACACCATGTCATGGTGAACGCCCATGAGGCAGTTCGCCCTACCGGACTCTGCCGCACATACCCTAACCTCGTAGGCAACGAGTCTGCAAGGGGAACCGAATACCAGGCATTCGGCGGGACTGTCCCTTCACATGTCACGGTTCTTCCGTTCACACGCCTCAACGGAGGCCCTATGGACTTCACCCCTGGCATCTTCGTCATGGACCTTGCCACGGCAACAGGCGGCAGGAACACCTCTTGGGTAAACGCCACCATTGCCAACCAGCTCGCATTGTATCTGACCATGTACTCCCCTCTCCAGATGGCAGCCGACTATCCTGAACACTACGGACAGTTCCTGGATGCCTTCCAGTTCATCAAGGATGTGGAGGTCGATTGGCATCAGTCCAAATATCTGCTCGCCGAGCCGGGAGACTATATCGTGGTTGCAAGGCAGGGCAAGAAAACCGGCAGATGGTTCGTCGGAGGCGTAACTGACGAGAATGCCCGCACCCTCGACGTGCCGATGTCGTTCCTCGACGAAGGCAAGACCTACGAAGCCACAATCTATGCAGATGCCCCGGATGCCCACTACAGGAACAATCCGCAGGCATACAGAATAACGAAACAGGAGGTTACATCATCCGACAGCCTCCAGATGTCGCTCGCCCCAGGCGGCGGATTCGCTATAAGTTTCATTGAGAAATGACTCTGACATGAAGTCAGTTTCATTGTTCCCGTAACAGGGATTGGTTATTTGGTCCGCGTGGAAGGTGTCCTGACAGACACTTTCCACGCTTGGCTTTACGGACACCCACCAGAGCCAGGACGGTCCAGCCCCTGCATTTCACATGCATTTTGTCCAGCCCTCCGGAAAATAAATTTGCATATTGGTAAAAATTGACTACCTTTGCAATCCCAAACACAAAACGGTGCTTTGGCCGAGCGGTTAGGCACAGGTCTGCAAAACCTGCTACAGCGGTTCGATTCCGCTAGGCACCTCTTAAAACCCCTTTCAGCGATGCTGAGAGGGGTTTTGCTATTCTAAACATTACTATAACATTACTATGAAAAACAGAAAGGCTCAAAGCCGATGAGGGACTTTGAGCCAGGTGGTATTCTAAATGCGATGCATTATAGCA
>JBJEBR010000048.1:0-39199 GCA_051870255.1 Candidatus Cryptobacteroides sp. | reverse complement strand
TACGGCCACGTCACGGAGGAAGCCGTCAGGGATGCACTCGGAGGCTTCATCGGGGAGCAGGAACAGGTAGCCCCGCTTTTCTCCGCCAAATCAGTGGACGGCGTAAGGGCGTACGAACTCGCGAGGAAGCTCCACCGCGAAGGAGGGTCGATGGACGAGGCCGCCCGAGAACTCATCCGCACCGCCAGGATCAGGATTTCCGAACTGGAATTGCTCTCCTTTTCCACCGCAGACGGCCAGCAGGGAGAGTCCTCCACTGCGAGCCCATCCATTCAGGAGGACGCTAATCCGGACGACGGACCAGCCGCATCTGGCCATCCGTCAGCATCGTCAAGGATCAATGTGACCGACAATTCCGCCCTCGGCCTGCCCCGGGCCGAAATCCGCATCGCCTGCAGCAAAGGCACATACATCCGCGCATTCGCCCGCGACCTCGGCGAAGCCCTCGGGACCGGGGCACACCTCGACAGCCTCCGCCGTACGGCCAGCGGCATATTCCGGGCAGAGGACGCCCTCAGCGTCGAACAGGTAATCGACATACTCGGCGCCTGAGAGGGACAGACACCTGATGAAGCCCGATCCGCAGGGAATTCGATCATTCATTTGATTTCACCATCGAATAACCCCACGACGGACAAGACTAAGGTCTGTAAGTTCTTATAGTTGAAGAAAATACCCTGTCTATAGGGTAAACGGCTCTTGAGAGGGCCGCCTTGCGTGCAATCAAGGCGGCCATTTCTTTTGCCTGGACATCGTCGGTTCCTCCTTCCATCACCCTCATGAGATGGTCGGTCAGCAGATGCTCCAGCAGGAGATGGAAGGCACGCGAATGGTCGTGATGCCTCAAATGACAGAGTTCGTGCAGGATTACATAGTCCCTGAGCAGCGAAGGGAGCTTCATCAGGCTTATGTTCAGGTTGATGTTGCCACGGGATGAGCAGCTTCCCCAATTGGTCCTGTTGTGCTTGAGCCTCAAGGATGAATAGGAGAAACCATATCTCGAGGCAAGTTCTGAAAGCCTCTCCGGAAGATAGCCTGCAGCGAGTTTCCTGAGCTGAGCAAGTTCCTGCGTAGACAATTCCGTCACCAGGGCTGCCTCCTTCTGCCTCTGAATCGTCTTCAGCACCCACTCCCTCTTGGAAATATAGAAGCGCATGGCCTCGTCATACGACACGAGGTAAGGCAGCGTGACGCTCACTCCCCTTCCCGGGCTCACACGGATGCTCACCCTCCTCACCCCGGCCCGTTTGCGGAATACGACCTCGCCCGCCTGCGGATCTGAATATATCCTCTGAAGTGTCATATCAATGTTGAATGTAGAAAATTATTTGCCATATTTGCATAGCCTTTCTTGGCACAGAAATACATTTTATTGCAAAAATATTCAAACTTCAGCAATTATGGAAACGACAGAGAAAGTTCTCGAAACAATGAGAAGCGCAGGCAAGCCAGTGTCTGCAGGAGAAGTAGCAACCCTTTCAGGCCTTGACCGCAAGGAAGTTGACAAGGCATTCGCACAGCTCAAGAAAGACGGGGCAATCGTCTCTCCAGTCCGCTGCAAATGGCAGCCGGCATAGTCCGAATCTGGGGCTGACCGTCTTCCGGACAAATCTTAGGTCACAAACGGGGATATATCAAAAAGTCGACACTTGTTGATTATTTTTTAGTCGCAAAGGTTTGTTTTGTTTCATTTTATATGTATCTTTGCGCCCGCTTTGCCGGAAACGGAAGGCAGCATTTTTATTAACCCTCTAAACTTTTTTCGCTATGGCTGAATATTTGGCACCGGAGAAAAAGCAGGAGATTTTCGCGAAGTACGGAAAGTCTAATACTGACACCGGCTCTCCAGAGAGTCAGATTGCATTATTTTCCTACCGTATCGCTCATCTTACAGAGCACCTCAAAAGCAACAAGAAGGACTACTCTACACGTCGTTCACTTCTGAGGCTCGTTGGTAAGAGACGCCGTGTCCTTGACTACCTCAAGGAGACCGACATCGAGAGATACAGAGCTATCGTCAAGGAGCTTGGACTCCGTCGATAACGGCAAGAATAGGAAGACAAAGGGGGAATCCCGAGGGATTTCCCCTTTTTTAGCGCAGAAAAAGCTCCGGAAGCACTAACACTCATCAACCTGCGGTGCAGAAGGAGCAATCATATATATAGTACGGACTATATGTAGGAGCCATGGCGGCTCCGTATGGGCGGAACAGAAAGAAAATTAGTAATCGGCTCCCATCGGGGGAGGCAGGTTGAATTGTCAGTAATGAACATTGTAACAAAGAAAATCGAATTGTCCGACGGCAGGACAATCGAAATCGAGACCGGCAAGCTTGCAAAACAGGCCGACGGTGCAGTTGTCGTCAAGATGGGCGGCACTATGCTCCTTGCAGCTGTCACTTGCGCAAAAGACGCAAAAGAGGATGTGGACTTCATGCCTCTTCAGGTTGACTACAAGGAGAAATATGCTTCTGCGGGCAGGTTCCCGGGAGGCTTCATGAAGCGTGAGGGAAAGGCTTCTGATTATGAAATCCTCATCGCAAGGCTCGTGGACAGGGCTCTCAGGCCTCTGTTCCCTGAGGATTTCCACGCAGAAGTGTATGTTACAGTTAATCTTATTTCAGCAGAAAAGGACATTCAGCCGGACGCACTCGCAGGACTTGCAGCATCTGCAGCACTTGCAGTGAGCGACATTCCGTTTGAAGGCCCGATTTCAGAGGTGAGGGTCGCAAGGATTGACGGACAGTTCAAGATCAATCCTAACTTCAGCGAGATGGACAAGGCTGACATAGACATCATGGTCGCAGCTACATACGACAACATCATGATGGTCGAGGGCGAAATGAACGAGGTCAGCGAGCACGACATGCTTGAGGCCATCAAGTTCGCTCACGAGGAAATCAAGAAGCATTGCAAGGTGCAGATGGAACTCACCGAAGAGGTCGGAAAGACCGTCAAGAGGACATACTGCCATGAGGAGAACGATGAGGACCTCCGCAAGGCAGTACAGGAGTTCTGCTACGACAGGTGCTATGCAATCGCGAAGTCCGGTCAGGGCAAGCACGAGAGGACTGACGCATTCGACGCCCTGAAGGAGGAATTCTACCAGACTATTCCTGAGGAGGAGAGAGAGGACAAGAAGATGATGGTCGAGAGGTATTACCATGCAGTCGAGAAGGCCGCAATGAGGAACATGATCCTGGACGAAGGTGTCCGTCTTGACGGAAGGAACACCACCCAGGTGCGCCCTATCTGGTGCGAGGTCGGCTATCTGCCGTGTGCACACGGAAGCGCAATCTTCACCCGCGGTGAGACACAGTCGCTTTCGACCGTAACCCTCGGCACCAAACTCGACATGAAGGAGCGCGACGAGGTCCTCGTTCAGGGAACCGACCAGTTTGTACTCCACTACAACTTCCCTCCTTTCTCAACAGGAGAGGCAAAGGCACAGAGAGGAGTAGGCCGTCGTGAAATCGGACATGGAAACCTTGCATGGAGGGCTCTCAAACCGATGGTTCCTATGGCTCCGGAAAATCCTTATGCTGTTCGTGTAGTATCTGACATCCTCGAGTCCAACGGTTCTTCATCAATGGCAACAGTCTGCGCAGGATGCCTCGCCCTGATGGACGCCGGTGTGAAGATCAAGAAACCAGTTGCCGGAGTTGCAATGGGACTTATCACTGACAAGGACAGGCCTAACGAAAGATATGCAATCCTTACCGACATCCTCGGAGATGAGGACCACCTCGGAGACATGGATTTCAAGGTGACCGGCACAAAGGACGGTATCACTGCCACCCAGATGGACATCAAGGTTGACGGACTTTCATACGATGTCCTCGAGAAGGCTCTTGAGCAGGCCCGTCAGGGCAGGATGCACATCATGGGCGAAATGATGAAGACCATCAGCGAGCCTCGTGAGGACTACAAGCCGTTCGTTCCGCGCATCATCCAGATCCGTGTTCCGGGCGAATTCATCGGAGCGATCATCGGAAAGGGCGGAGAGGTCATCCAGAAAATACAGAGGGAGACAGGCACCGTCATCACAATCACCGAGGAGAACACCAACGGTGTTGCAGAGGGAGTTGTCGATATCTTCGGAGAGAACAAGGAAGCAATGGACAAGGCCCTCAACTGGATCAACGGCATCTGCGCCGTTCCAGAGGTCGGTACAATCTACCACGGCAAGGTCGTATCAGTGCTTGAATTCGGAGCATTCGTCGAGATTCTTCCAGGCAAGGAAGGCCTTCTCCACATCTCTGAAATCGACTGGCGCAAGACCGAGAAGGTTGAGGATGTGCTCAATATCGGCGACGAGGTGGATGTAAAACTCCTCGAAATCGATGAGAAGACAGGCAAGATGAGGCTTTCACGCAAGGCCCTCATCGAGAAGCCGGAAGGTTATGTGGAACCTGAGCGCAAGCCAAGGCCTCAGGGCGACAGAGGAGCGCGCCGCGATGACCGCCGTCAGGGTGGAGACCGCCGTCAGAATGACAGAGGACCACGCCGCGACGACCGCAGGAGCGACAAGCCTCGCCGTCAGAACCAGAACGACAACAACGGTTCAGGCAGCAACAACGATCCTGAAATGTTCTAAAAATACAGGTCATGACGACCATTATCAGAGACCGGCTCATGCCGGTCTCTTTTTGTTCATCCAATGGGACAATTTTGAAGAAAGAAAACTATTTTATTATAAAATACTGGTATATGTCCAGGAAAATCACTAATTTGTAGCGCTTTTTGAACAAAAGTGAAACATAAAAAACATTTAACATGAGTACCCATCTGTCTGCAGCAGCCAAGGCATTCTGCTTTATCATGATATGCTTGTCAACCCCGGCAAAGGGCTACGCATACCACGCCGTTACACCAGAATCTTACGATTCACGGGGACCGGAAGGAGCAGATGAAGTCCGGGAAAAGATTTCCTTCATGCACATTTCAGTAAACGACGGATTGTCACAGAACACGGTACTCTCCTGCTGTCAGGACAAGCTCGGGCAGATGTGGTTCGCCACCCTCGACGGCCTGAACAGATATGACGGATACGATTTCAGGATTTACAGGAACAATCCCGAAGACTCAACCTCGATTGCAAGCGACATAATCCGCAAGGTTTATCTCGACCATTCCGGAAGACTGTGGATAGGCACGGGTAAAGGCTTGTCGTTATATGACACTCAGAAGGATGCCTTCAGGAACTTCCTG
Organism: Candidatus Cryptobacteroides sp.; assembly: GCA_051870255.1. Lineage (GTDB taxonomy): Bacteria > Bacteroidota > Bacteroidia > Bacteroidales > UBA932 > Cryptobacteroides. The sequence goes on along the minus strand of JBJEBR010000048.1, from coordinate 33,989 downwards.
ACACAGGACAGGGCGGTCACCGGTATAGTGGACGTGGCGGAAGACAGAATCATGGTGGCTGCGGGAGGAGACCTCATCTTCTTTGATACGGCCTCCTTGACCTGGAGCGACAAGGGATTGCTTCATCAGGCAGGCAAGCTTGGAGCCACGGTCCTGTACAGCGACGGGGAGAGTATATGGATTGGCACGAGTGAGGACGGGCTTCTCTGTTGGAATGCCGATACAGGGACCATAAAGAGAATATTTTGCCCCCCCCCAGAACACAAAAGCGATACAATGCCTTTACAGGCATGAAGGACTGATCTGGATTGCCACGGAAGGTGACGGATTGTGGTATTTCAATCCCGAAACTGGTGAAAGCGGGAATTTCAGACACGACCGGAGCAATGACAGAAGCCTCAGTTCCAACTATGTCAGGACGCTTTCCACCGACTCGTTCGGAAGGCTCTGGGTGGGTACATACAATGGACTGAGCATCCTGGAGGATGACGGATTCCTCAACATAGGGAGCGATCCGTTCCAGGAAAGAAGCCTGTCACAAAGTTCAGTAAGATGCATAAGACGGGATGAGCAGGGAGGAATGTGGCTCGGGACATATTTCGGAGGAATAAACTACTGGCATCCACTGATGAACAGGTTCACGATAATCCACAGGCAGTCCTTCGAGAACTCACTCAACGACAATGTAGTCAGCTGCATAACCGAAGATACGGACCAAAACAGTCTCTGGATTGGCACCAACAGCGGAGGTGTGAACCATTATGACACCAGGAGCGGAACATTCACGGCATTCACCCTGAGGCAGGACGGGAGACAGAACCTCGAATCTGACGACATAAAGGCAATACACATCGACAAGGAGTCCTCTCTTGTATATATAGGTGCCCACGCAGGAGGGCTGTCGGCAATCAACCGGCGGACACACAGGATTCTCCATTTCAACAATACAGACGGAAACGACCCGATGAATGTATATTCAATCATTCAGGCAGACCGTAACAACCTGTGGATAGGCACCCTTGAAGGGCTACGTCTATTCGACACCAGGACGCAGACATTCAGGTCATTTGACCTAAGCCCCGCCATAAGCGGACCCGACAGGAACAGAATCAGGACACTGATGAAGGACACGGAAGGCAAGCTCTGGGTAGGAGGCGACTATGGATTCCACAGGTTCGACATCAAGAATGGGGAACTTTTGGAACACAAACTGCCTCTGAACGACAAGATCCTTTCAGAATCCTTCGTACAGTGCTTCTTTGAAAGTTCCACTTCCCTGATCTGGATAGGCACGCGCAGGGGGCTGCTCTGCTTCGAGCGCATAGAAGGAAGCCTCACGAAATACACATCCGAAGACGGCCTGCCGAGCGACATCATCCACGGAATTGAGGAAGACAATTACGGGCGGTTGTGGATAAGCACGGACAGGGGCCTCAGCTGCTTCAATCCATTCTCCGGACAATTCAGGAACTTCACCACCGACGACGGCCTCCAGGGCAACCAGTTCAACACCGGCTCACATGTCAGGAGGGCAAATGGAGAAATGATGTTCGGAGGAATCGGAGGCATAACCTCCTTCTTCCCCGAGATGATGGAGGACAATCCATATACCCCGCGCCCGATAATCACATCCCTGGAGATGTTCGGACGGGAAATATTGCCCTCGGATGAGAGAGGCATCCTTTCCCAAGGGATATCATACACCCAGAAGATTGTCCTCAGGCACGACCAGAACTCGTTTTCTATCGGGTTCTCAGTACCGAACTACCTTGCCGGGCATCACAACAGGTTCGCATACATGCTTGAAGGATATGAAAAGCATTGGCATGAGAGCGACCAGACAAGGAAAGTATCCTGGTCAAGCCTCCCGCACGGGAAATACCGTTTCCTGGTCAAGGCAGCCAACAACGACGGCAGATGGAACGAAGAACCGACAGTCCTGGAAATCACGGTAAGGCCGGTATGGTATCTGACCATAGCCGCAAAAATAGGCCTTGCAGTGTTTATCCTGATGCTCGTTGCAGCTGCTTACCTGATGATTGTAAGACGCAAGAATGAGGAGAACAGGCTTGAGCTTGCCAAGCAGGAGAAGGCGCATCAGGAGGAAATCCATCAGATGAAGATGCGTTTCTACATCAATATTTCGCACGAGATGCGTACACCTCTTACATTGATAATCAATCCTTTGTCCGAGATGATTTCAAAGTGCAACGACACATGGATGCGCAAGCAGCTGAAGTACGTGGAACGCAACACCCAGAGGCTGCTCCACCTCGTCAACCAGCTGATGGACTACAGAAGAGCCGAGCTGGATGTGTTCAAGCTTAAAGTGAGAAAAGAGGATGTGCTCAAAATCCTGAAGGAAAATTGCACACTGTACGATAAACTGGCTTTCAAGAAGAAACTCAGATACAGCCTCACCACCAATCTCGAAGGACAGACGGCATACGTGGATGGACAGTATATGGAACTGATACTGAACAACCTGCTTTCCAACGCATTCAAATACACTGACTCCGGAAGCATCTCGGTGAAAGCCAACCTGACCACTGACTCCCTCGTGCTTGAAATCAGCGACACTGGAGCCGGGATTCCTGCGGTGGAACAGGACAGAATCTTCGAGAGATTCTACCAGATGGAGAACGAGCACATAGGCAGCGGCATCGGGCTGTCCCTCGTCCAGAGGCTTGTCGAACTGCACCACGGAAAGATTGAACTGAAGAGTGAGGAGGGCAAAGGCTCTACTTTCACCGTTACAATCCCTCAGGACCTGAGCGTATATTCTGCAGAGGAGCTTGGAGGACAGGGTTCCGAAATCCATACTGCTAACTCCAAGGATATGTACATTCTTGACACTGATTCAGAGGAAGTTGCCGTCGAGCAGAACGAGGGTGATGGTATCAAGAAAGGCAGGATAATCATTGCCGAGGACAACGGGGAGGTGAGCGGATACATGCTTTCTGGCCTGTCCGGGACATTCGAAACAAGGGTGGCTGCAAACGGGGCCGAAGTGCTTGAAATAATGAAGGAGTTCGTTCCCGATATTATCATAACCGATATTATGATGCCAGTGATGGACGGCATAAAGCTTTGTTCACACATCAAGCAGAACGCCGAAACAAGCCATATCCCTGTAATAGTGATTTCATCGAAGACCGACAAGAAGGAACAGCTCGAAGCATTCCGCAACGGGGCCGATGACTTTATCATCAAGCCGTTCTCGATGGCTGTTCTCAACGCAAAGATACGCAACATGATGCGCACCCAGATGAGGATGGTGGACAAGGCCACCAAATCCATGGACATAGAACCTGAGAAGATCAGCTTCAACGCGATGGACGAACAGATTCTGAAACAGGCCATAGCGATAGTCGAGAAGAACATGGACAACGCGGAGTTCTCGACCGAGGAGTTCGCAAGGGAGATGAACATGAGCCGTTCCAACCTGCACATCAAGCTCAAGTCCCTCACAGGGGAATCCGCACTCGACTTCATCAGGAAAATCCGTTTCAAGGAAGCCTGCCGGCTCCTGCAGGACGGACGCTACAGCATATCGGAAATCAGTGACATGGTCGGATTCAACACGCCGTCATATTTCGCCACTTGCTTCAAGAAATATATGGGATGCCTGCCTACGGAATGGATACGCAACCATCGATGAAATCCATCGCATATGACGGATTGGATTTCTGACAAGTATGAATTATCTTTGCGCTCGTTAAGAATACAGGACAATGGAAAGTCATTCACTTTTGGCAGTATCGCCGATTGACGGCAGGTACGCGCGTCAGACAGCACCTCTCAGGGAATATTTCAGCGAATATGCGCTCATACGCTACAGGGTGCGCGTGGAAATCGAATATTTCATAGCATTGTGTGAAATTCCCCTGCCGCAGCTCGCCGATTTCGACAAGTCGCTCTTCGGGAAGCTGAGGGAAATCTACCAGGGGATGACTCCGGAGGATGCAGCCAAGGTGAAAGACATCGAGAAGGTCACCAACCACGACGTCAAGGCGGTGGAATACTTCATCAAGGACCGTTTCAAGGAAGCAGGCCTGGGCAAATGGAGCGAATTCATCCATTTCGGACTGACATCCCAGGACATCAACAACACCTCCGTGCCGCTCTCATTCAAGGAAGCCGTGGAGGATTGCTACCTTCCACTCCTGAACGAAGTCCTCGACACCCTCAGGTCGATGGCCGAGCAGTGGAAGGACATACCGATGCTCGCCAAGACCCACGGGCAGCCAGCCTCACCTACAAGGGTAGGCAAGGAGATGAATGTATATGTCGTACGTATCGAGGAGCAACTCAGGCAGTTCGGGCAGCTGACATATCCTGCCAAGTTCGGGGGTGCGACAGGCAACATGAACGCCCACAAGGTGGCATATCCCGGAATAGACTGGATAGGCTTCGGCAACAGGTTCGTCTCCTCCCTCGGCCTCAGGAGGTCATTCCCGACCACCCAGATAGAGCATTACGACAATCTCGCCTCCCTGTTCGACTGCCTGAGGCGCATAAACACGATTCTGATTGATTTCTCACGAGACATCTGGACATACATCTCGATGGAATATTTCCGTCAGAAGGTCAAGGCCGGGGAGGTCGGTTCATCCGCCATGCCGCACAAGGTCAATCCGATAGACTTCGAGAATGCAGAGGGCAACCTCGGGATGGCGAACGCCATATACACCCACCTGTCCATGAAGCTCCCAATATCCCGCCTGCAGAGAGACCTCACGGACTCCACCGTCCTGAGGAACATAGGCGTACCGATGTCCCACAGCATCATAGCCCTCAACTCCCTCAGGAAAGGACTCGGGAAACTGATCCTGAACGAGACGGCCATCCGTGCAGACCTCGACAGGAACTGGGCCGTGGTGGCCGAGGCAATCCAGACCATCCTGCGCAGGGAGAACTATCCTAATCCATACGAGACATTGAAAGCCCTGACCCGCACGGGAGCCGGCATCAACCATGAAGTGATAGCGGATTTCATCGAGACACTCGATGTGAGTGAAGCGGTCAAGGAAGAACTCCGGGCCATTACTCCGGCCACCTACACCGGATTCTGATCAGCACGCAGGGCGACTCCTGCCATTCCGGGCGGAGTCGGGACATCTATTCCTCCAGAAGATAGACATCGTCGCCGGGAGCGGAAAAATGGAACTGCTCCCGCGCGAATTTCTCAAGGGTGTCCTTGTCATGCTTGAGCATGTTGTATCGCTGGTCCAGGGCCTCGTTCTCCCGACGGTAGTTCTCTATTATCTTCTCCTGACGGGAAATCTCCATCCTAGCCCTTATCCAATGGACCACTGTAGTCCCCGGTCCGACAATCCATACGAACAGGAAAAACGAAAGTGTGATGACTACAAACCACGCGAAGCGTCTGTGCTCACCCTGGAATATTTGCTTGATTCTGCCCAAAATTCAGCGTTTTTATACTTTTGTCCACAAAAATAATTATTTTTGAAAGATTTTTAGCGAGATCGACAACATAAAAAATAACAACAAACAAAATTCAACCGCAATGAAACCAACACTTCTTGTACTCGCAGCCGGAATGGGCAGCCGTTACGGCGGACTCAAACAGATGGACGGCCTCGGCCCTAATGGTGAAACCATCATCGACTATTCAATTTACGATGCAGTCCAGGCCGGATTCGGCAAGGTAGTCTATATCGTCAGGGGATATTTCAAGGAGCAGATGGAGCAGCTTGTCAAGGAGAAATACAGCAATGTGAAATGCACAGACGGCTCCCCTCTCGAATTCCAGTTCGTGACACAGGAACTCAACAAGATACCGGAGGGCTTCACCCTCAACCCTGAACGCGAGAAACCTTGGGGAACCGCCCACGCCGTGCTCATGGCAAAGGATGTCGTCAAGGAACCATTCGCGGTGATCAACGGCGATGACTATTATGGAAAGGAATCATTCAGGATCATCGGTGACTGGCTCAGGGCACACGAGAACACCACAGGAGTATATTCCCTCGTAGGTTTCGAACTGGACAACACCCTTTCGGAGTCCGGCGGAGTGTCAAGGGGCATAGGAACGGCTGACGAAAAAGGAGTTCTCACCCACGTGGAGGAGCATCACAAGATAGCCATGGAGGCAGACGGGAAAATCTATGGGGAGAACGCTTCCGGAGAAAGGGTTGAACTGCCTGCAAAGGCTCTATGCTCGATGAACATGTGGGGATTCACCCCTGACTATTTCGCAAAGAGCGAAGAGATTTTCAAAGGTTTCCTCGAGAAGAACATCGGAGAACTGAAAGCCGAGTTCTACATCCCATATGTGGTGGATTGCATGATCAAGGATGCAAGTGCGGCCACCGAGCTCCTGTCCACCCCTTCACGCTGGTTCGGCGTCACATTCAAGGAGGACAGACCGGGCGTGGTGGCAAAGTTCAAGGAATTCGCTGACAAAGGAGTATATCCTTCTCCACTTTACAGGAAATAGCCATGGGATTCTTCAGGAAAAGCGGAAAGAGGTCATATGACCTCTTTTCCGGTTATGGACATTATGTCCCGGGAATTGGAGGCATGTTCATGATGTTTCTGATGTTCCTAATCGGCTCGCTGCTCGGCAATTTTGTAGTCCTCGGCCTGACTGCCATTTCGGCAGATTTCGCCAAGGTTTACGGTGCCATGCTGTCCTATCCGGTGATGTTCATCCCTCCTATGCTCTACGCCAGCTCCCAGAGCCGCAAGAATGAGGCTTTCGAGAAAGGATATGCGTTGGACAGCAACAACTTCGGCAGCCACAGATGGTGGGTGCTGGCTCTCGCTGCCGCGTTCTCGACGACAAGCCTGGCATTCTGCGTCGAGCCGCTTATGAAAGTGCTTCCGGAGGCTCCTCAGTGGTTTGAGGACATAATGGACACACTCCTCAAGGACACACCTCTCTGGGTAACCCTGATTTCCGTCTCCGTCTTCGCCCCGTTCTTTGAGGAATGGCTTTGCAGAGGCATCGTGCTGCGCGGACTCCTGACCAGGATGAGCCCGGCTGCAGCGATTACGATTTCCGCCGCCTTCTTCGCAGTGCTCCACCTGAATCCTTGGCAGGCCCTGCCGGCATTCCTTCTCGGGCTGTGGTTCGGATTCATATATTACAAGACAGGATCGCTGAAACTTGTAATGCTGATGCACTTTGCGAACAACACAATGTCTGCCCTGTTCGCCCAGGCCCCTCAATATGCAGAAGCTGAGACATTCATGGACATCATGAGCCCTTGGGCATATGCGGCGGTATTCGCTCTGTCAGTTATCATCCTAGCCAGTTCAGCGCTCATTTTCAGGAGTATATCCATGAAAGGTTCCGCCGCCGGCAACTGCGATGAAATCGCAGAATTGCCCCTCGAATAGGTATCGGAAACATCTATCAAGGCTGCCATTCCGCCCAATGAGTCCGGAGTGGCGGCCTTTTCGTTACCCCTAAAACGAGCTTCGTATGTCATTCCGGATATGTTTTGATTTATATGGAAATAATGTTAAAATTTATTCACATGCACAAATGGTTTATAGGAAATTTACTATATTTGCGGAATTGTGTGTAAAAACACCTGTAACAGCATAATATTAAAAAGATATATGAAAAAATTATTTGCAATCGTTCTGACGCTGCTGAGTGCTGTGGCTTTGAATGCACAGATTGTCAAAGTGTCTTTCGGAGCGAAGGGAGTCGGCCTTGCGACCCTGCCAAGAACCGAAATCTCTCCTACTACGAAGGTGCAGCTTGGCGGAGGCGGTGGTCTTTTCGTCGGCATGAAAATCACTGACTGGTTCGGTGTCCAGGTAGAAGGATTATATGGAGTCCAGACCGCAAGCTACCCTCATTCCGTTTCATCCATAAGCGGTTCTTCAAGCACATTCAAGACCAACAGCGGGTATCTGTACATTCCTGTCGTCGCTCAGCTGTGGTTAGGGCGGAGTTTTGCGTTCGAGGCCGGATGGCAGCAGGCAATAGTCATGTCCGGCAAAATTATATCTGATGGCAAGACATCCGTGGACAACGGCGTGCTGGACTATGGAAGTTTCATAGCAGGCATCAACATAAACGCCGGCAAAGTCGTATTCTTCAACATCAGGTACAGCCTTGCGCTCAACTACAGCTACGTCATGACCTCCGAGCCTAGCAAGAACATGGGATTGCAGCTGGGCATCGGATTCAGGTTCTACACATCAAGGAAATCGATATTTGATTAACCTAAAAGAGATTGACAATGAAAAGAATATTGATATCATTCATAACAGCCTTGATTGTTGTGACAGGTTGCAGCCACCAGTTCGAAGAGGGCATGGTCGGGTCCTTCCCTTTCCTCGAGCTTGAAAGTGGCAAGTCACTGACTTTTCCTGCATCCAACCCTTCGGATGGAGAAATATGGTTCTCGACAAACATGGACATCAGCACCCAGGTGACCTACACCTCCGGCAGTGCGACAGGATGGCTCTCCGATTTCAAGGTGACATACGATGAAAACGGGAAGGCAAATGTAAAATTCAAGGTCAAGAACAATGAAAGCCGCCAGGCAAGGCATGCCCAGATAGTGATAATCGCAAACAGGAGTACTACCAACATTCTCATCTCCGTCACCCAGAATGAATATGTCATTGAGGCTGGCAAGGACAATGTATATAACGGCGACCTTCACTTCACAACCCAGGAACAGGTGGACAACTGCATCTATTCAAAGGTTAACGGCATGGTATATTTTGAAGGTGGAGAAATCAAGAATGTCTCTCCGCTGCTGTTCAACTACATCAGAGACGGAATCTCAATCGACCATTGCTACAATCTCCAGACGCTCAGTCCTCTGGCAGACGTTGAAATACCGTTGCTCTTATGCGACTACTTCGACTTGAACATTCTCCGCACATGCAACGCTGGAGTCAAGGAACTGGTCTTGAGCAATTCATATTCCACATTTGACACCAGCATCCTCGGCAGATTCACAAATGCGACTGCAATCACGGTGGAAGGATGCCACGTCAGCCAAATTGACAGCAATGTTTCCGGATTGTCCAGCCTCAGGACTCTTTCATTGAAAAACAATGACATACTGGACATCACACCGCTGTTGGGCATGACCCAGCTTGAGTATCTGGACTTGTCAGAAAACCCTCTGAGCATTGCACAGATACGCTATATGCTTCAGTTCTCAGGGAACACCTCTATCGTGGCCAACTCCCTCAGCGGAAGGACCGACGCGACGGTGTCAATTCTCGAGACCGGCACAAAGAGCGTGAATATGCAGCTCGGCATGGCACTTTACGGCGTCACGGGCATCTACGGAATCATCTATGGAGAAAAGGATGTGCCGTTCTCACAATGCACGATGGAAGAATTGAGCCTGGCAGATGCTTCAGGGTATTACAACTACGAGCTTGCCAATCTGAAAGACGGCACCGACTACAAGATTTGGTCATTCGTGAGGAGTGATGACAACGTTATGTTCTTGTCTGACAGCGTTGAATTCACCACTGTCAAGGAGTATTTCTACGATCTGACATTCACGATGAACTATCCATCGTTCACAGGAGAGACCACAACCCCTGAATACAGTTACCTGGAAGCACACACGGTGTCAATCTCAGGCAACAGCATAGGTTCTTCTTCATTACCTATGACACAGGAGGGCGACTCGTACAAGGCTACTGTTCCTGAGGGGAGAAACGAAATCTTCATTCTGGCATCCAGCGGAATCAACAACTATCGGTCCGTCGGATACAAAATGACTTCAGACAATCAGTCAGCTATCATGGTTGTGGAAGATATCAGCACGGGAGGATTTTCCGGCGACTATGTAATCGGAGGATATGCATCCGGAAATGTCAGCAGCAACATTTCCGCAACGGTCAACTTCGTCAGACCTTGCACACGCATCAGCGTAAGCATTGATTTCAGTGACTGCATCGGCAGGCTTGATGATATCACGCAGATTGGATTGAAACTTGGCAACTGCTATAGCAGCGTTGAATATCAGGCAGACGGTACTACGCAATATACCGGCAACAGGTCATACTCCATGAGCAAGTCTGTATCCGGAGTAAGCGGTACAGTCACACTGGTAAGGGACGCCTACATCATGCCAAGCATCGAGGGTGAAGCAGTAAGCTGCACGATCCAATTGCAGACATCGGACGGAATACTGGAGAAGACATTCCAGCTTGAAGATGGCTTCAAGGCAAACAGTATCACATCTGTGCCATTGAAAGTCAACATCAACAGAGCTGACGGCACATTCACCATCGAAGATGTCGAAATAGTGGACGGAGGAGAAATTGAATTATAAACGGTTTTGACAGTATGAAACGATCACTTGCATATATATTGGCTGCCGCAGTATCGACAGCGGCCATGATTTCATGTATCAAGGAACAGCCCATTGCTGACGGGAATGCTGGAACAGGCATCAGAGTGAAACTATTAATGCCGGAAATCGAGGTCAAGTCTGGGACAAGCATTCCGGAAATTTTCGCTTATGTCCCGAGTCAGATTCAGGCAGGAGAAGTGCTGCCTACAGGATGCACCGTACAGACAAGCGATGGGACGTTGCTTTACAATCTTCCTGAAGGCACGACTGAAGTCATATTCACTAACATAAACCCGGAGAGCGAGGGAATTGAGCTGAAGGGTGATGACGAAGGGAATATAACGTTTGCACTCAAGGGCAGTGATGCAAGTCCGCTCAACATTGGCACGGAGATTCTTTACGGACGCCTTGACGGGATAACCTGTGGAATGGCTCAGACCTACACGGTTCCAATGAAGAGACTGAGCTCAAAGATGACCAATTTCTTCCATATCATTGACAGCGAAGGCAACAAGATGTCCACCGAGTCAATCGAGTTGTTAACAATATGTTACTCATCCCTTGGATTCTCAGTCACGATGCTTCCTGACGGGACAGCGGTATATAAGCCTGAAGAAGAATATCACGGGATAGGCTCGTCGGTCGGCAGCGACGGTGAGTCCTACGTTACCAGTTTCCTTCCAAGTTCTGAAATACCGACAGCAAAAATAGAGGTGACAATGACCAACGGCACCAAGAAAACCTACGAGAAGAATCTTGGCCAGGTACTTCAGAGCAACAGGCATTACACGATTACATACCGGATGAAATACCTGAATGCCTCTGCCGATTTTATTCTCGAAGATCCATCCATAGACTATAATAATTTAGGCACCCCTTCCATATCTAAAGAGGAGTTCTTTAAAATAAGTTCTACGACTATGATTGGCCGTCAGGCCAATGATTCAGTCGACGTGGAAGTATCAACCGTCCTGCCATACGCCTGGACTGCCGAGATGATATCAGGAGAGGAGAATTTCACATTCAAGACGACAGATAAAGGATTTGTCGTAAAGGCCCTTTACGACAACGAATCTGATCTGAGAACGGCAAAGGTATTTCTTTCAACGGAAGAAGGATTCACCAAAACCTTTACATTCAGACAAAAAGCTGCGCCACAGAAGATTGTGATGAAATCGCAACATACTAGTTCATCAGGTACAATATATGTGAGTGGCATAGGTATAACGGTGAAAGATCCGAATGACACGGAAGCCCGGGAATTCAGCGGTGAATTGAATGATTTCCGCATAACGATTGACGGGCTGAGCAACGGAGCGGAAGTCACAATTGAGGGTGAGATAATCACGGGATTCCGTGGTGTCGGCAACTCTTACAATATAATAACTGATGAACTTGGAGATAAATATAATTCAGATGGCACAAATAAGGGCTATTATTTTGAAGACAGCTATTACGACCAATATGAATATACATTTACCAATTGTATCTATTTGGAGGACCTGTGCATAGGCACCGACCAAACAAATGTTGATGTATCAGAGATGAAGTCATTGAGACGGCTATATTTGGGTTATTCTGGATTTGAGACACTGACTTTTGGAGAGAATCAGCCAATTGAGTCATTCACTGCATACAATTGTGACAAAGTGGCTGGCTTTGATTTCAGCAAAATCGCCTCCACCGTGAAGAAAATCAACTTATACGATAATGACGGAATGACAGGAGCCATGATGGTCAACTGTCCTGAGCTCAAATATATAAATGTCAATGATTGCAGCAACATGGGGATTATCAACCTGAGCGGATGCAGCGCAGTGGAAAATCTCCGGATTTACAACAATTCTGCAAAGACATTGAACATTACGAACTGTTCAGGATTGAAGACCCTTTACTTAGACTCCATTACACTGACGAAACTGTTGAACGAAGGAGTTGACAATATTGAAGAAGTCCGCACATCTGGCGTTACAATAAATACATTTGACTTCTCTGGCAGGACAGCACTCAAATCGGTTGGAGGAATGTCATGCCCGGACTTCTCGGTGAACGGGTGCACAAGTCTTGAGACCGTGGGAAAGATTACGAATGCAGGGGCATTGGATTTCAGTGAATGCGGGAATCTTAAAGCTGTCAGTATGGATTTCAACTCCAGTGCAACACAATCCATAGCATTCCAAAATTCCGGCATAGAGTCATTTTATTCAAGATATGCAAATACAAATATCGACTTCAGTCCGTTGACTGAATTAAAGTCACTTGAGTTCATGAATTGTCATGAAAAGGTGACTGAACTTGATTTGAGTTCAAATTTAAAGTTGGAAATACTATATATAGATGGTAACGTTAGTAACGACAAGACACTTCAAAGCTTATCTTTCCCAAAAAGCTTGAAAAAAGTTTACATAAATGATATACCCTATTTCCGTGGGACATTGGATTTATCAGGATTAACGGAATTGGAAGAATTGGATATCACTTATATGGGGAGTAGTTACTATAGTTATAGCGTTGACTATAATACTTATTTTGAACTCCTTGACTTAAGCGGATGCTCAAAACTGAAAACAATCAATAAGAACGAAGATAACAATTCTTCCAATTATGCATACTGCGGCAGGTTAAAGGCAATAGACCTTACCGGATGCTCATCCCTCGAAGAATGTTATATGAAATATGGAATGATAAGCAAATTTGACTTTTCTGATTGTCCGAACCTGATAAAGATTGATGTCGGCAACAATGCAATGGATGCCACGGCAATAGACAACATGATATCTACAATGCCGGACAGGAGTGAGTCTTCCATTCAGGGAACATATGTAGTATCAGGGAACAGCGGAGCAAGCACACACAACGAACAGGCAGCCAATGACAAAGGTTGGTGGTTGAAACAATAATGGAGAGGAAATGGATATGAAAAAGAATCTGATATATATTGCATTTCTGGGCATTGTCGGCCTTACTGCATCTTGCCAGGAATCCAAAGTAAATGAAAGCATGGAAGGCATGATGGAAATCCATGTCAGACCTGTCGCAGAAAGCACAAAGGCTCTTGCAGACGTTAAGACCGGGGACATCTATGCCTACACCTACGGCAGCGAGACAGCCTTTGAATTCCAGGCAGTCAAACAATACAAGATAGTTGACGGAATTTACTCATACTGGTTGCCTGAAGGCACTGAGAGAATCGTATTCAGCAACATTGCCGAATCTGCGGAGCTGGAAGTTTCAAAGAACGAGGATGGTTCATTGAAATTCCGCAGGACAGGTACGGACCCATTCATAAGTTCAGACCTGATTGCCGGTGCAGCAGAATTCAGCGCCGCTGAGGATGGCCTGACAGTCGGGATGAAGAGAATGAACTCTTACCTGACAGTTGACCTTCAGATGAAATCACTTGACGGGACTCTCCTGGACCTGAGCGAATTCATTGACGGAGCAGACCTGGTATTGCCGTATCAGGCTGAAGGAGTGGTATTCGAAGCCGATGGCAGCATAACCCCTTCTAATACTACCATTTATGGTGAAGTGCCGGGAGTGCCGGGAGTGCCGGCAGAGCCTGATGATCCAACCCCGTCAGACGAGCTTGCGAATGGACTGTATTTCATCAAAGCCGAAGACAATATAGCCGTTCCATTCAGTTCGGATGAATCGGAAGCAAACGGCTATATGAGTGTGGTTGCCAACACGGAGGAAAACCGCATCGAATCAAATGCCTTCACATTCACATCGACAGAAAACGGCTATACCATAATGGACAGCAAAGGACGATATCTATATGCAACCTCCGGCAACTACCGTGTATTTGCATCAGCCACACAGCCGCAAGAAGGATCTCTTTGGAATATTGAAAAACAGGAGGACAATACTCATAAAATCGAGAATATACTGACAAATGCCTTGCTTCATTACAGTTCCAAATACTCAGAATTCGAGTGTTCCACCACATCCGGTCTTCTGATGCCGGAGCTCATCCCTTATGAGAAGCCAGAAACGGAGGTGCAAGGCAGGAAGGGCATCCTGACCAAGGCAGGTGATATTGCTTCAGGACAGACATCATACAGTTTATGCACCGATGCAGCAACTCTTCCGACGGTAACAGGCACAAACAGTGTTCTCGAACTGACTATACTAAACAAATCAGGCAATACCACCGTCATACGGAAAAGTCTTGACTTCCCGTTCGAGGAGAACAGACATTACAAATTCACATTGGTGATGAAGCGCAACGAGACCGGATTCACATTCACGGTCGAGGACATGATTGAGGAAACCATAGATATAGACTTGAACTAGGATTATGAAACAGACAGCATACATACTTGCAATGGCTGCAGTCCTTGTCGCCGGATGCAGCAAGGAAGCCGTCACTCCGGCACAAGAGGACAGTCCTCAGACAGCGACACTCGTATTCACACCTGAATACGATATGGAGGTGGATGTCAAGAGCGCAGAGATAGGAAAGAGTGACATATGGTGTTTCCTGTATTCTTATGATTATGACACAAGCACATACACCTACTATGATCCGTTCAAGCAAAGCGAGATAAACGGGACATCATACCTGTATAATATTCCACGCAAGGATAATCTGTACGCCACATTCGCCATATTGCCGGAAGGAACTGAAGCAAATGAATTGGAATGGGAGCATTATCAGGACAATTACATAAATTTTGCGCAGGACATAATTTCGAAGGACCCATTTGTATTATATATGACTTCATATAGTTTCACATATGGAAGCTATTACCGCAGTGTTTCCTTCGATGAATCGGGGAACGCAAGCATCAATGAGGGCTCCAGGACATTGACCCAGGCGGTACATCGTATAAAAACGCGATTCTATTTCTATAATCTGCCTGAGGGTACCACAGCTGAATCATGCATCAGAAAAATACATATATCATCCAATCTGATAGAGTCTGAATCCCTGTCATTTTCTTTTGAGGATTTGTACAGCGAGACGGATGACAGTGGTACGACATGGATATGCGCTGACATATATCTGAACTACAGCAACAGTATCAAGAAGAACATTAACTACGATAATA
Source organism: Candidatus Cryptobacteroides sp. (assembly GCA_051870255.1). Classification (GTDB taxonomy): domain Bacteria; phylum Bacteroidota; class Bacteroidia; order Bacteroidales; family UBA932; genus Cryptobacteroides. The sequence goes on along the minus strand of JBJEBR010000048.1, from coordinate 18,616 downwards.
TTTGTTATATTATAGAGACTACAGGCAATAAGATATTCCGAACTGAATATTCTTATTATTTTAAAAACAATACAGCCGTCATGCAGACATCGATGAATATTGACTACGAGTCAATCAAATAATCGAATAACCCAACCGGAACAAACAATAAACAACCCTTTAAATAAAAAAGATCATGAAAATCAGAATGATTGTTTCAGCAATCGCTGCAGCAGCGGTGCTGTTCTCAATGAATGCAAATGCACAGGTTGCAAACAAGAAAGAATTCAAGGCAGCCGAGCAGCATGAGAAGATGCTCAACAAGCAGATTAAGGAGAAGGCCCTCAAAGAGGCAAGGAAAGAGGCCAAGAAGCTCGAAAAACAGGGATACAAGGTGCCTGTAGGCCAGCTCCCTCTCGCAAAACAGCTTGAGAACTCATGGCAGGCACAGTACGAAATCGACTCTGACGGCACTCCTTACTATTTCATGGCTACTGCCAAGACCGTCGGTTCAAACTACACTTCAGCAAACATGCAGTCAACAAATACTGCGAAACTTGACATCGCCGGACAGATCCAGACACAGATTGCAGCATTGGTTGAAGCAAAGATTGCCAACAACGAGATCAGCGCAAGCGATGCAGTGGCCATCAACTCTTTTGTGAGCGCCAGCAAGAGCATCATCAACAACACCCTCGGCAGAGTCATCAAGTTCGTTGAGATCTACAGGACTCTCGAGAACGGCAACATCGAGTCTCAGGTTACCCTCGGATACAGCACTGACATCGCTACGAAAGAAGCTATCAAGGCTATGCAGAAGAGCCTCGATTCAGATGCTGAGGATCTTATGAAACAGCTTGACATCCTTATCAAATAACATGAAATTCCTGTTACGGAAAATATCGCTGCTGACCATCTGCCTTCTCGGCTTCACCGTGGCCCATGCCTCTGACATCGTCACGGTGAGGAAGGCTGTGGGCAGGTGGGAGGTCAGCCGCGACATAACACTGGCTCAGGCTGAAGAAAAAGCCTTCATTGAAGCGAAGAAGGAAGCTTTGAGGCTTGCCGGCGTGATGGAAAATGTCTGGTCAATATTCAGCCAGGTGACTACCGACAACGGTACCGAATTCGCCGACGCCTGCTCGTCAGTGAGCACTATCGCAATCAGCGGGCTCGTGAATGTCACGGACAAGAAGGTCTCGGAATTTTGGGACCCTCAACTGAAGAAACAATTCGTGGAAGTGACCATCAGCGCCAGGGTTACCAAGGACGACACAAAGGAAGACAAGACATACGCCCTGACCGTGAACGACATAGAACCTGTATATAAGAGCGGGGACGTGTTTGAATGCTCATTCAAGGTACACGGGGCTGACTCATACATCAAGTTCTTCTGGTTCGACGACAACGGTGCGGCGATGATTTATCCGAACGAATATGAGGGAAACCCGCTTTTCAAGGCTGGGCAGACCTACAGGATTCCTCTGACGGACGGAATCGAACTTACCATGGAAAAACAGGACAAGACGAAGGACATCGAAAAGGTCAATGTCATAATAGTGGCGACAAAGAAGGATTACCCATATCTTGGCGGCTTCGACTATCAGTCAATCCTGACATGGATTTACAATCTTCCGGCAGACCAAAGGTCGCTATATTATACACTTACGTTAATCAAGTAGGATATGAGAAACCTCTGCTTAATTATTCTGTTGTCGCTGACCGCAATGAATTTGTCGGCAGACAATGGAGACAATTTCAAATGGATCAAGGAAATCCGATATGAGCAGATTCGCCCGTACTGCGACGGACTCAGCGCATTCAAGCAGAATGACAAATGGGGCTTCCTCGATGTGGACGGCAAAGTTGCAATCGAACCGATCTATGAAGAATGCATGGACTTCAGCAACGGCTTTGCCGCTGTCAAGAAAGATGGCCGCTGGGGATATATAAATGCTGAAGGGACTATAAGAATAGAACCCTCGTTCGATGAGTGCACATCGTTCAAGAAGGAACTTGCAAAAGCAAAAAGAAACGGCAAATGGGGTGTCATCGACAAAAAGGGGACATCAGTAGCCGGCTTCATGTTCGACACTATATCAGACTTTTATGACGGATATGCTTACGCTGAGAACAGCAATGCTTCATATTACATCCGGACTGACGGCAAGGCCATCAAGCTTGACAAGGAATACCGCTACGGAAATTTCTCCGAGGGTCTTGCTCCCGTTATGAAAAAGAAGACGGGGAAATGGGGTTTCTGTGACAGCAAGGGCCGTATCACAATCGACACGAGATACGATACCGTCTATAATTACAGCAACGGCATAGCTCTCGTCAAGCGCAAAGATCAGTGGGAATACATAAATACAAAAGGTTCCCACAAGAAACTGCCCATTCCTGAACAACCGCTGAACTACATCAACGGCCTTGCAAAGGTGAAAATCGGGAGCGTGTACAGATTCATGAACACGAAATTCGAGTTGCTGCCTGTACTCGCCAAGAACAGCACCGACTTCAACGAGAGCGGGACTGCGGTCGTAATGCTCGATGACGGCACCGTGCAATACATCAACACCACAGGAAATGTAATAGCACGAGGCCAGTATGACAGGGTCGGCAACTTCAATGACGGGCTTGCCTGGGTAAGCAAGAACGGCAAATTCGGCTATATCAACTACAAGGGCGAAATCGCAATTGATACGATTTTCACGTCGGCAACAGACTTCCACGAAGGCGTGGCATTCGTCTCCCACAACGGGCGTCTGGGAAGCATCAAATATCAGAAGAACGCAGTGATGCCGGAACTCGAGATTTCCAGAATCGACCTGCGCGACAGGAATGCCAACAAGAAGGTCGAGGCTGAGGAGAATTTCACGATGTCAGTGATGGTCAGCAACCCGAGTGACGAAGACCTCAGCGATGTCAGCATCCAGTTCGCAAACAATGTGAATCAGGCCAATTGGTTCGAGTTCGACAACCATATCGAGACAATCCCTGTCCTCAGGGCTCATTCAGACACTGTAGTCAACTTTACCGGTAAGGCCAATGTGACACTCGTGTCCGAGGACATTGATGTTAAATTCAGGGGAACGGCAAGCAACATGTTCCCTATCAAGGAGACCGACTGGGCCTTCGAAGCAATGGGTATCAACGCCTGCAAGCCGATTATCACCAACTACTGGTTCTACAAGGACAACCATACCGCACTTGCAGAAGGCGACAAGGTCAACCTGAAACTCACAATCAAGAATGATGGAAAGGACCTTGCCAAGAATGTGAAGATTGACCTCCAGCTTCCGGAAGGAACATACAAGCCGGACGGAGACCTCATAATCCCGACGATGAAGCCTGGAGAGGTCAAGGAAATCAAGACTGAACTTACACTCGAAAGCGTTTCGGAGAACGACCTGACCGTTGTTGCGACGATTTCTGATTTCACACAACTTCACAACAAGGTCGAGTATCTCTCATTCTCCGCCGGAAGGATGAATGCAGAGGTGAGTCTCGAAAACGGAGGTGTGCCTATGCGATTCCAGTACGGCAATGATTATCAGAACTTTGCCAGTATCGGTGGAGGTGCTGCCGTGCCTCAGCTTGTGGCTGCGACAGAAGACAAGAGCCAGGAAATCGGTTTCACTTCAGAACTCCTGACCGACATCAGCCAGGTGGCACAGCCGGACTACAACAAATACGCTCTCGTCATCGGTAATGAGGACTACAACACTTACAAGCAGTCAACGACCTATGAGGTGAACGTGGACTACGCCGTCGCAGATGCAGAGGCATTCGCCGAGTATGCTACCGACTATATGGGAGTTCCTAAAGAGAACGTCATCCTCCTGAGGAACGCAACTTCCACCCAGATGCGTTTCAATCTCAACAAACTGGTGAATATCAGCAAGGTTGACCCGGGTACACGCGAGCTTTATGTGTTCTATGCCGGCCATGGGCAGGTAGATGCAGGAGACCACGAGACATACCTCATCCCGACGGATGTAAGCATTTCCGATCCTACCTATGGTATCAAGATAGAGGACCTTTACGCGACACTGGGAGAGAGCCAGGCCAAGAGGACCATGGTATTCATGGATGCCTGCTACAGCGGCCAGGGACGAGGAATCGTCATGAATGTCAAGAAAGCCCCGGTGAAAGGCAATATGGTAGTCTTCACCGCCACATCTTCACTTGAAAGATCCATGCCTTACAAAGAGAAGAAGCACGGTATGTTCACATACTTCCTTCTCAAGACCATCAAGGAATCCGATGGAAAGATGTCCATCAGCGACCTTTACAACTCCGTGAAGAGAACCGTGGCTACGAACTCCATGTGGATAAACAACCAGAAGCAGACTCCTGAACTCATAAACGGAGAAGGAATCGAAGAAGGTTGGCAGACCTGGACTCTTGAATAACGGCGGACAAGACCACAATGAAAAAATGATATGGGGTTTGACTGAGATTTTCAGTCAAACCCTTTTCGCATCAGTTCGATTTTCTGCGACGGAATGTCTCGGAAATATAAGATAATCCTCCGAAAAGAATCATCGTGACTGACTGGGACTCATGGGAGAGGGTGGCGAAGACTATTCCCTGGGCAAACGGAAGTCCGTAAATCGACGACAGGGCAAGCGAGACTACAAAATGGAAGGCGCCGATTCCACCAGGGACAGGGACCACCCATCCGATGCTGCCCGCCAGGGACAGGAAGAGGGCGTCCACGAGGTTGAGGGCGTCAAGGTCCGGCACCGCCCTCATGGTTGCGGCAGCCATGAACCAGTATGAAGCCCATATCAAGACAGTGTAGAGGAAGAACACCCATTTGTGTTCCATCTTCAGACAAGAGGCAAAACCCTGGACGAGACCTCGGGCTATTCCCCATATCTTGGAACATAATTTATTGACATTGCGATATTTCCATATCGCCCAGACGGCTATGGCCGCGACGACGGCAAGGGCGACGACAATCCACCAGAGGCTGATGGTCAGCCTCCCCGACGCCGGTTTCCAGATTTCATCGATGAAGAAACCTCCGAATTTGCCCCATCGGGCCGCAAGGAGGACAACCAGCAGGATAATCATCGACAGCATATCCCATCCCCTTTCGAGGACTACAGTACCGAGGACTTTGTCATAGGATGCCTTCTTCCTGTGGATATCGTCATCTTGGTCTGGAAGATTCTGCGAGTTTGACGAAATGACGCCGCAACGGGCGAACTCCCCTATTCTCGGGAAAACGAAGTTGGCAAGGTAGCCGATATTCACTGCATTGAAAGCCGTTTTCCTGGTGATGCTGCCATCGATAGGCAGAAGGAGACGGCGCCAGCGGACAGCCCTGAGCCAGAATGTGAGGACTCCCAATGCCATGGAAATCAGGATATAACCCCATCTGCAGGTTTTAAGTCCTTCGGCAAAGTCAGACCAACTTACTCCCCTGAAAGAAAACCAAAGGAGGATGGCGGCAATGACTGCTGAGAATATATATTTGAATATCTGTTTTTTGTCCATATTCTGCTTAGCGTGTGCAAAGTCTGCAAATTTATCCAAAACTTTCTTAACTTTGCGTGTATTTTTAATGAAATTGATTTATGGCATCGATTCTCGGCATCGGAAACGCGCTGACTGACATCCTCGCAGTGCTTCCTGACGATACTTTCCTCAAGGAATTCCATCTCCCGAAAGGGAGTATGCAGCATGTAGACATGGAGACAGGAGACAAAATCTGGCAGACCCTGAAACCTATGGGCGTACAGCTTGTGGCGGGCGGCTCCGCAGCCAACACCATCACCGGCACCGCCATATTCGGAATGGAATCCGGCTTCATCGGGAAGGTGGGGGATGACGACCTCGGACATCTTTTCAAGAGCGACCAGGAGCAGTACGGCATCAAGTCCATGCTCCTCAAGGGCATACAGTCCTCAGGCAAGGCGATGGTCTTCATCACGGCAGCCAATGCGGAGAGGACTTTCGCAGTATATCTCGGAGCAGCGCTGGAGCTTGTGCCGGAGGATATAAAGCCTGAATATTTCCAGGGTTACGACTATTTCCACATCGAGGGCTATCTTGTCCAGAACCAGGCTCTTATCCGCAAGGCAGTGGAGCTGGCCAAGGAGGCGGGCTGCATCATTTCGCTCGACATGGCTTCCTACAACGTGGTGGAGTCGAACGATGCCTTCCTCCACGACATAGTGGACAAATATGTGGACATAGTCTTTGCCAATGAAACCGAGGCCAAGGCGTTCACGAAGATGGAACCGCGCGAGGCCTGCGACGAGATTGCAAAGCATTGCAAGATTGCCGTCGTGAAGGTGGGCAAGGACGGTTCGATGGTCAAGAGCGGCGACGAATACCATTATATAGAAGCCTGGCCTGCAAAGCCGATTGACGCGACCGGGGCAGGTGACACCTACGCCGCAGGGTTCCTCTACGCACATTCTCTCGGAATGCCTCTGAAGGTGTGCGGGGAAATCGGTTCGATAATAGCCGCCAAGGTGGTGGAGGTCATCGGGACCAAGATTGACATTCCGCGCTGGAAGGCTGCGAAGAAGGAAATCAGGGAACTGATCGCCTCAAACAGCCCGGCATAATCAATGGGGTTCATAAGGAAATATCTTCGCCGAAGGAGGCTGCAACGGGATGCAAGCACCGTCCCTACGGGTTTCGTGCCCCTGTCTGGCATCTCAACGGCTGACGTGGTGATAGATGTCGAGGAGGCCGGATTCGACCAGCTCAAGGAGGACATTCTCGCCTGGGGACGCTCCAACGATGTCAAGGTGAACACATTATTCCTCGACTTCAGGAAGATTGGAAAGGATGTGCCGCTTATGACAAGCATCCAGGACACGATCCTGAAGAAGGAGCTGAACTGGTACGGGGTGCCGCCTCAGGAGAAGGCCTCGCTGCTCGCCGGGGACGGGACGGACCTGTTCATTTCTATGATTGACAACGGGGATTTTCCGATTGAATATCTGAGCAAGTGCTCGAAGGCGCGTTTCAAGATTGGCAGGCGGAGGTTTGAAGGGGATGCCTTCGACATGGTATTTTCCGGAGACCCTCAACTGGGTTCTGATTCACGTCAGGTTTTTGCAACTATGGCGGAGTTTCTCACAAAAATCAAATAAGACATGCAATTCAAAAGATATATCATGACGGCCCTGAAGGGGGCATGCATGGGGGCGGCTGATGTGATTCCGGGGGTTTCCGGGGGTACGATTGCCTTCATAATGGGGATTTATGACGAGTTCGTGGGGTCCATAGCCTCCATCAACATGACTGCATTGAAGTTGCTGCTGCACGGGAAGTTCCGCGAGTTCTGGAAGCATATCAACGGGGGCTTCCTGCTGAGCATTTTCATCGGTATCGGTGCGAGCATCCTGCTTCTGGCGGGGATGATGCAGTATCTGTTGGGGCATTTCCCTATCCAGACCTGGGCGTTCTTCTTCGGGCTGATCGTGGCTTCATCCATCTTCATCCTGCGCGGGGTGTCGGGATGGAAATGGAAGGATGCCTGTTTCGTGGTTGCCGGCATCGTTCTCGGCATCCTGGTGTGCACTCTCTCCCCTACCGAGACGCCTGAGGGGCTTTGGTTCATCTTCATCAGCGGTGCGATTGCCATTTGCGCTATGATCCTGCCGGGCATCTCCGGGAGTTTCATCCTGCTGATTCTTGGGAAGTACCAATATATGATGACTGCGATTTCCGGGCTTGTATCGGGGGTTGACTTCGGGCGCAATCTCCTGATTCTCTGCGTATTCGGAGTCGGCGCCGTGGTTGGTCTGCTGTCTTTCAGCAAATTCCTGAACTGGCTTCTCGCACGTTGGCACCGTGAGACACTGATCACTCTTGCGGGTTTCATCATCGGTTCCCTCGTGAAGGTTTGGCCGTGGAGCAATGCCCAGGCCATGGAGCAGGCTGCTTCTTCCGGCAGTCTTCAGATTCCTTGGGCCATCCTTTTCGCTGTCATCGGGTTCTGTCTTGTGACTGGGATCGAGATGGCGGGGAGGAGCCGTCGGGGGTGAGGGGGCTGTTGGGATTGCTCACTTGCTTGCTCTCTGGGGTTGCGCTTGGGGATTGCTCATTTCATTCGCAGTCTGGGCTGGCGCCGGGGGATTGCTCACTTTGTTCGCACTTTGGGATTTGCTCATTTCATTCGCACATCCCGTTGCCCTGCGCCGGTTGGGATTTGCTCACTTTGTTCGCACATCCCTTTGCCCTGCGCCACGGGCGCTCTTACGAGCACATTCGCTCGCGGTCTATGACCGCTTGGGGCTTTTTTAATGCAATCCCTTTACAGGAGCGAGCTCCTGACGGGATTGCATTAAAAAAGCCCGGCATCTCCGATGCCGAGCGAATGTGCTTGTGATCCGGTTGGGATTCGAGAAAATACAATGAAATACAAAGGAATACAGCATTTTACTACTTGGATTTACTCTCCGTAAATGACTGCTAAATAAATAGTTAGCGAAGTGGAAAGGAAGGGATTTACCAGTAATCGGCAGTAATGTATTTCATTAAATTTTACCCGATATCGGACAAATATCGGACAAATATCGGACAAATTTTCTATCTTTGTTTCTGGTAAAAACTTGCTTGGAGATGACGATAAAATTCAAGATTCGAGTTTCACGGAGAATCAAGGAAGGAGAACTTGTTCCGGTATATATCAGACTTCTTGACGGAGTGGCCTGTGACCAGACCGTCAAGACAAGGATTCTTGTTCGGCCGGACTACTGGGATTCCAGAGCTCAAGGTATAAAACCAAGATGTCTTTGTCCGGATTCTGAAAAACGGAAACTTTCAGACGACATTCTGAGCCTTCGCAGTTTTGTATCCCAGATGTATTATGACAAGAAATCTGCAGATGGAATGGTACCGGCCGACTGGCTTGCCAGCGTAATCCGGAAATATTATAAAGATGGTGGGAAGAAACCGGATGCGACAACTCCTGCCAAACAGACATTTGATCTGCTTTATGACAGGTTTCTCGATGACAGGGAACTTGGAGAGGGTCGCAAACGCCATTACGAAGTCCTCAGAAGGATGATTCACAGATATGAATCGTATGTCAGATGTTCCCGGGGACGAAGCAGATATACCTTTGATGTGATAAAAACAGACCGGGACATTCTGGAGGACCTGTATGACTACATAGAGAACGAGTTCGAGTATGTTCAACGGTTTCCGGAGATATTAAAAGCAAATCCTGAAGCAAGGGAAATAAAGCCCCGGGGAGAGAATTACCTGAGCGGAGTATTCAAGGAACTGCGTGCATTCTTCAATTGGGCATATAGGACAAAAATCATAGAGGCATTCCCTTTTGAGGGCTTTACGATGCCTTCGGAGCGATACGGCTCTCCCATATACCTTAGCTTGGATGATGTCCAGACAATCTGGTCGGCAGATTTTTCTTCCCGGCCCGCATTGGAGGCACAAAGGGATGTTTTCGTGTTCCAGTGCAATGTCGGATGCCGTGTCGGGGATTTGCTTCGGTTGAAGAAGCAGGATGTCATCAATGGTGCAGTTGAGTATATCCCGACCAAAACTATCAAGGAGACTGCGAGGACTGTGGTCGTCCCTCTTAATAAAATTGCCCTGGAGATAGTGGCGAAATATTCTGATCTTCCAGGTGACAGTCTTCTGCCTTTCATAAGTTCCGTAAATTATAATGACAGCATAAAAGACGTTCTTGAATTTGCCGGCATTACATATCTGGTCACGGAACTTGACACTGTTACCAGGAAGGAGAAGAAGGTTCATATCAATGATATTGCAAGCAGTCATCTTGCCCGCAGGACGTTCATCGGAAATATCTATAAGCTGGTCAAAGACCCTAATCTCGTATCCGCCCTCACAGGCCACGTTGAAGGCAGCCGCGCTTTCACCCGCTACCGGGATATCGATATGGACATGAAACGCGACTTGGTAAAGATATTGGAACGCAATCGTTGAAAATTAAGTTTAATTATTGAAATAAATTACAACAAATGGGACTGCCAATAAATATTAATCAGTTGTTAAGCGGAAAGGTTGTAGAGTGGGAAAGGATGGATTTCAAAAAAGGATGGAATCCTGAAGATGTCCTGCACTCTGTTTGCGCCTTTGCCAATGATATCCACAATTGGGGTGGAGGGTATATAATTATCGGAATCGAAGAGGACAACGGGACACCTGTCCTTCCGCCGTATGGGGTTGATATCAAGGCTATTGATGGTATTCAGAAGGAGTTGACAAATGCTATCCATAAAATCGAGCCGATGCCGATTGTCATTCCGGAGCCAGTTCAATATATGGAGAAAACAATCCTGATACTCTGGATTCCTGGAGGAGAAACCAGGCCATATAAAGCTCCGGTTCATCTCGGTGCAAAGGAAATCCAGAAGGCATATTTCATAAGGCAGGGTTCTGTGACAAAGAAGGCGACTTTGCAGGAGGAACAGTTGCTTCTGTCATTGGCGGCCAAAGTCCCGTTTGACGACAGAATATGCCATGCTGCAAGCCTTGATGACCTCAGTTTGATTTATATCAGGGATTTCTTGCGCAAGGTAGATAGCAATATTACGGAAAAGGATATTCAGAATATGCCGTTTGAACAACTCTGTTGGCAGATGCAGATTATTGGCGGTACTCCAGAGTTCGTGAGGCCAAAGAATGTCGGTTTGTTGTTCTTTTCAGAGAACCCGGAGAAATACATCCCGTACGCAAGAATAGAGCTTGTGCGTTTTTATGACGATGTTGGTGACCATTTCGACGAGAAGATTCTTCATGGTCCAATACACCTTCAATTACAGGAAGCCTTGGACTATATCCGTTCTCAGGTTATTGTGGAGAAGGTTGTCAAAGTTGAAGATAAAGCAGAGGCAAATAGGGCTTATAATTATCCATATACAGCGATAGAGGAGGTGCTGTCGAATGCAGTTTATCACAAATCGTATGATGACCGCAACCCTATTGAAGTCCGCATTGAGCCCAATTCAATAATTGTATATAGTTTGGCAGGCCCGATGCCACCGATTACCAATGCAGACCTCCGGAATGAACGGGTAGTATCCCGCAACTACAGAAATCGCCGAATAGGTGATTTTCTGAAGGAACTTGATATGACGGAAGGACGTTCAACAGGTTTTCCTAAGATTTACAGGGCGATGAGGAACAACGGCTCTCCTGATCCGGTATTCAAAACAGATGATCTGAATCAGTATTTTCTTGCAGAGCTTCCTATTCATCCTGCTTTTGTGGGTGAGAATGTCGCTCGTGATGTCGCTCTAGATGTCGCTCTAGATGTCGCTCGTGGCCCGGAGGATGTAGATACATTGGAATCATTGATAATCAGGATGATATCTAAAGATAAACACGTTACGCGTACTGAAATGGCAGAAGTGGCCAAAGTCAGCACAAAAACCATAGAGCGACAAATCAAACAAATGCAAGACAAGGTTCGATATGTCGGAGTCGGGAGAAAAGGCCACTGGGAAATTTTGAAATGATATGAAACTGAATCAACCGCTGAAAGATACACGTGACAAGGAACTGAGCAATCTCAGGTTTGACTTGCTATTGAATGTCGCAGGAGTAATCTTTGTGCCTGTGATGTCTGGAAAAATATACAATGCATGTATTGAAGAAGGCTATCCGGATTGGATGATAGTTATTTCTTTGATTGTCTGTGACCTGTTCTTTTTGTTTATGGCCATTGTTTACTACATCAAGATTTCTCAAACGAAAAAAATGTGCAACGCATTCCAGGAGAACATTGATGCCTATTCTCCCTCAGGCCAAAACAGCGAATCAGCGGCTGCAAACATTTCCAAGTCATTGAAGATTTTTGTATTGTCAATCACACGCAAGTGGCGGGCGGAACGTCGAAAGGCGGACCGTGATAGTAAAGTTTCAGAAATGTTGTATACGCAGGTTCCGGATTTACTCCAAAAAAACGGGGCATTGGCCGAAGAGAATTCAAGATACAAAGAGCAGCTGTTTGAATCCTCCAATGCGAATCTTGCACTTTCGCAAGAAAATTCTGCCTTGCAACAAGAGTTGGATCAAAACAAGCTTGCTTTGGAAGCAGTCCGCACACATCATCCGAAAAGAAATGTGGAAAGTCTGTTCTTGATAGAAGATGAAGAAAAGAAGGAATTGATCATAGAGAAATTCTGTTCCATATTGAACAAGGACCAGTACTTGTCGGAGGGTTATGCCAATAATATTGCCATTTATTATTGGGCCGCGGTGCGTCTGCGATATATTTCGGATAATGTTGATGCCTTCTCATCCACGTTCTATGAACATTCCGGCAAAAATCGGGATGCGTTCAGAAAGGCTTTGAGCAGAGCCAAGAAAAAACAGGCCGATTCCATCTCTATTGAGTCAGCCATTGCAGAACTGGAGAAACTATAATAATCACGCAGAATGGTGTCCAATTATTTGTCCGGACAATTAATTGGACAGTAAATTATTGAATTTCAATACTTTTTGTTATTCTTTTGCAGTCGCTTCAGATTGAGGCGGCTGTCTTTTTATGTGGATCCCATAAGAACCAGGGCCGAGTCTGGGCTTTTACAACATGTCAAATTATTTACAATTGAACTTATGGGAAAAATTGAACTGCCATCCATTGCAAACACATCTACTGTGTGTTACGCTATCAGTCACGATGATTTGATTGACTTCGCCAATGTGATAATCCAAAAATCACAAGAAGTTGCAGAACAACAATCCGCCAACCATGAGAGCCAGGAAGAATACCTTACACGGAAAGAGGTAATGGCCATTCTGAAAAGGTGCGATTCCACAATGACCAAGTGGGCGCGGACTGGATATCTCGAACCTGTCAGAATAGGCGGAAAATACCTCTACAGGAAGTCTGACGTGGAGAAACTTATGAAACATTGAGGTGGTTAGCGAGTTTATGTTCCGGCCTTGCCGAAACTCCTCGCCGCTCCCCTCGGTCGCAGTTTTACAATACCAATGATTATGGGAAAGGAACGAAGGACAGGACGCCCTCCGATGGGCGCCGCAAAACGACGTCACAAGGTGACTGTCACCCTGAATGACCAGGAATATGATCAGGTATCCCTGAAGGCCGGGCTCACCCCGTTCACCATTTCTGAATACTGCCGCAAGGCGGCGCTCAGGCATCAGGTACGCGAGGCCCTCAGCCACGAAGAGAGACAACTGCTCAGGGACCTGTACAAAATCGGGGTAAACCTGAACCGGCTGGTAACCTGGCTGGAGCGGGGCAGGCTCAATGAAGTCGCCCTGGAGATCATGGACATCCAGAAGGAATTCACCGGTATCAACCGCTATTACAGGGAGGTGTTGCGCCATGGTAGGTAAGATCGTTATGAGCAGCGCACCGTACAGCTGCGCCAACTATTGCCTGAACCACGACGGAGCCACCCTGCTCTGCTGGGAGGGCCTGGACATTGACCCCACCGAAGCAGCGGAACTCGCCCGCTCCACCGGGGAGGCAAGACTTCAGCTCTCGAGCACGATGGCCTACGCCATTGACACGAGCTTCTCCATTCAGGCGGAGACCAACACCGGGGTGCAGAAACCGGTCGGGCATATCTCCCTCTGCTTCATGAAGGAGGACACATCCCTGCTGGACAACGCACGCATGGCGCAGATTGCCCGCGAATACCTTGAGATGATGGGCTACCAGAACACACAGTATATGGTAGTCCGTCATTACAACGCGAAGGGCAACCCTCACGTGCACATATTCTTCAATCGCGTGGACAACTCCGGCCACTGCCTGAACTCGTGGCAGGACTTCCGGCGCAACGGTACCGCCTGTCGTGCGCTCACCGAGAAATACGGGCTCCACTTCGCACAGGGACGCAGCAACACTATCGTGCGGGACCTCCACGGCCGCGAGAAGGCCTGCTACCAGATAAGTAACGCCATCGACGCTGCACTGCCCCGCTGCCGGGACCTCCGCAGCCTCGGGCGGGAACTCCTGTCGCAGGGTATCTCAATGGAGATACACCGCCGGAACAACGGCAGCATCCAGGGCCTGAGCTTCAGCAAAAGCGACGATACCCGCCCTAGCGTGGTGCACCGTTTCCGCGGCTCGGAAGTCGGACGGGCATATTCCTATGAGAATATCAGGAAGGCCATCGAAGGCAGGGAACAGATTTCTGAGGGAAAGCGGGAGAAGATGGCTGAAACAGGTCGGAATCAGAGTGAATCCGCTTCCAGGAGTCATGGACAAAGCTTGGCCGCCGATATCGGCGACATCCTCTTCAGTTCTCTGGGAAGTTCCGGCACCACCGAATATAATATTGACCAGAAGCCCGAAGAAAAGAAGAAAAGGAAGATGGGCTTCCGCAGATAGAACAAATAACAACTCAAGAATATGGCAAAGAACAATAATGCTCCTGACAGGAATATACAGGAGCAGAACGAACAACTCATGTCACAGAAGATACTCAAGCAGGTCAATGACCTGTGCGACAATCTCACAAGGCAGTTCAACAACGCGATGGAATACCAGAACGACCCGGTCAGAGTGGTCCCGGCGGAAGACGTGCACAAGGCGGTTACCGTGGTCACGAAGTTTCCGTTGAAGTACCAGGAAACCATCGATGACCTCAAGTCATATGTCAAATCAAACAATGACGAGCTCCACCGCCTGAACGGCAACTACTGTGCTCTTTCGTCATCATATGCGACTCTGTCAGACAAAACGAAATCGATGGAAGCAGAAATCCGGGAACTGAATGCCGAGAAAGATGCTTTGGAGAAGCAGATTGACGCATTGAACACTGACGGATGGGACAGGTTCGTGAGGAATGTCAAGCGTCATCTCATACAGTGGTTCTCAGATGAAAACATTTTCAAAGGGACTCTATGCTGCTTGGTAATCATGATGGTCATATGCATCTTTTTCGTTCTCGACTATACATACTGGTCAATGGATTCGCTTGCCAGGCGAGCATATGATTCGGCCCTCGAAATGAAATGGAAGAACCCGGGGTGGTATTATCAGGAGATCCGGGAGGAGTGCAGAGAGAACGGAAGGAAAGCCGGCAGGCAACTGGTCGAGTACTATGAGAGTCTTGCCGAAGAAAAGAAGCAGGAGGCCGGGAAATGAATGCGACCGATGGAATGGCACTGCATTTCCGGGAAATCCTGGACAGGAAGCAAAGCCTTGAAAACCTTGGCCTGCTGAAGATGAAGTCCGGCAATGACTTCGTTGAAGATGGCCTCAGACTTCCGGATCCGGTTCTTTACTTCCACGGCCTGATAGCCGAGAACGAGATCACCGTACTGTTTTCCAAACCCGGAGTCGGCAAGTCTATCCTTGCCGTACAGATAGGTGTGGAAATAGCTATAGTAAAGCCCGTAATGTACATAGATCTGGAATTGTCAGTCAAACAGTTCCAGAAGCGATACACAATTCAGGAAACACGCTTCTATTTTCCGGATAACTTCAAGAGAGCGAAATTCAACACGGACGATCCCATAACGGATGGAATGGAGGAAGGACTGCTGGAGAGCATAGAGCTGGCGGCGAAGAAAGGAATCCAGGTAGTGATTCTGGACAATATAACCTACGCCTGCCCCGATGCGGAAAGGGCGGACTCTGCGACCATATTCATGCAGAGGTTGAAACACCTCAAGGAAACTTACCGCATCACCCTGATCATACTTTCGCACACACCGAAGATACCTGACTACAGGCCTCTGACATTGAACGACCTTGCCGGCTCCCACAAGCTGATGGCCTTCGTGGACTCCGCCGTCGCCCTGGCAAGGGTTCCGGGGAAGCCTTCGCAGCGATACATCAAGCAGGTCAAGGTGCGCAGTTCCGAGGCCATCTACGACGGAGAACACGTTGCCCTGCTCGAACTGGCGGACAGTATGGGGTGGCTGCATATGGAATTCATCGGCGAGGCGTCGGAGAGCGAATTGCTGTACTCGGCCGAACATGATCCGAGAATCGACGAGGCCAGAGCATTGCACTCTGAAGGAAAGAGCCTTAGGGAAATAGCCGCGATAATGAGTGTGGGCAAGAGTACTGTCAGCAGATGGCTAAAGGAAAAGACTGTCCCGGGTGTCCCAACTGTCCCAAGTGTCCCGGGTGCTGGACAAACGGGACAGACGGGACAGTGGGACACAAACCAGAGACAATATGAAAAAGAACTACCGTTACCACCTGCTGAAGTATAAGGGCAGGACTTCCCTATACCGCTGCCCCGGTTGCGGACGGCCACGCTGCTTCACTCCGTATGTGGACGAGAACGACGTCCCGGCGGACGTGGAGCGCTACGGCCGTTGCAACCACGTCCGCAGCTGCGGCTACAATCTTTACCCTCCGTACGAGCCGAACAGAAGGGGCGGAATGGTTTACGCCTTGCCCAAATTCAGGAAACGCTCCGAAAAGCGACGCAAAGAGCTTGAGACGAAGTTGGACACGCTCCCCCTCGTAACGGTCCGGAAAACTCTGGTTTTCACACCGAAGAACGGATTTATCTCCTTCCTTTCCGGCCTATTCGGCGAAGAGACCGCAAAGGCCCTCGTGGAGAAATATCGGATCGGGACAACAAGGGACGGTTTCACCGTGTTTTACCAGTACGACATTATGGGCAGATGTCGTACTGGGAAGATTATCCCCTACGACCCGCACACAGGCCACCGCATCAAGGATGGCTCCGTTCCGGAAGCCATGTGGGTGCATAGCCGGCTGAAAGCAATGCATCAGCTGCCCGATGGCTGGACGCTGTCCCAGTGCCTGTTCGGGGAGCACCTGCTTCCCCTCTACCCTGACCTTCCCGTTGCCCTGGTGGAAGCCGAAAAGACCGCGGTCATCTGCTCCGCAGTCTTTCCCGAATTCCTCTGGCTAGCCACCGGCGGCCTCTCCCAGTTCAACGACCGCGTGAAAGTCCTTCTCGGCCGCAAGGTCATCGCCATCCCCGACCTCGGCGGCTACGAGCTCTGGCGGAAGAAGGCACGGGAATACCCCCTGCTGGACATCACCGTGTCCGACTACCTGGAGAAGAACGCCACGCCGGAGTTGCGAGAGAAGGGAGCGGATTTGGCGGATTGGGTAGTGGAGGAGATGGGAGGGATATCATGAGGGTGAGTATCTTACTTCATGAATCTAAAAGCCTTATCCAAGCACTTCTTCTTTTGTTCAAGATTCGGATGAACGTACTGGTTCAAGGTTGTTCCGATGTTCGAATGGCCCAGCAACACGCTCACTGTCTTGTAGTCACAATTACTCTCGATACATCTGGTCGCAAAACTGTGCCTCAGTCCATGGAACTTGATTTCCGGAATCCCTATCTTGCGCATCAACGCCTTGTAATAGTTGCGGTAAGTTCTTGGCTCAATTGGCTTATTCTCATTGCTTAGGACGTAGTAAGCCGGATTGACAATTCCACACAGAGGCTTTATCATCTTTATCAAATTGCCAGTTATGGGAATGTCACGAACCGAATTTGCGGTTTTCGGCATTCCCTCTATCAATACAGTCCTTCTTGGCTCTTCGTCTATCAAATACACTCGTTCCAACGTTCTCCGCACATGGATAACGTGCTCACGAACATCTATATCCTCCCATTTGAGCGCACAGATTTCTCCTATTCTCAATCCTGATGACAAGCACACATACACGCCCAGGTTCTTGAACGTGAAGTTACCTTGTATGTACGTCATAATCTTCCGGTGATTCTCAATGCTAAGCACTTCAATGGCATCTTTGCTCTGCGATGTAGGATAGTGAAGCTGCCAGTCTGACTTCCAATCAAGACCGATCTTTGCTCCATACCTGACAACCATCTTCAGCACGATTACAATGTCCCTCACCGTCTTCTGACGCATACCAGACTCCAATTTGCTGAATATGAAGCCTTGAACATCATCCTCGCTGATTGTTGTGTTGTTACCAAATGCAGGCAGGATGTGATTTTCCAGGATTAAGATGTAAGCCGCATAGGTTGACTGCTTCACATACTGTTTCTTGTCCCTTTTCCAGAGGTCTGAAACTTCTTTGATTGATTTCTCTGTCATAAGTCTGAAATTATTAAAGTTCTATACATTAGAAATATAATTGCAGTCACGAGACAGCGTCTTCAATGTTCCAGCTTTGAGATTTCCAGAGTTCAGCGGGGAGTGGGAAAGAAAAGCTTTATCTGAGTTCGTTGATAGAGTCACAAGGAAGAATAAATGTTTGAAATCTACGAGACCCCTTACTATATCTGCACAATATGGATTGGTTGATCAGACTCAATTTTTTAAGAAATCTGTTGCCGGTGCAGACCTTTCAAACTATTATCTTCTGAAAAATGGCGAATTTGCATACAACAAAAGCTACTCGGATGGGTACCCGCTTGGCGCAATAAAAAGACTTGACCGTTATGACTCTGGGGTCTTGTCTAGCCTGTATATATGTTTTGCACCCAAGCCTTTCATTTCTTCAGATTATCTCGTACAGTATTTTGAGAGTACAAAATGGAATCAGGCTGTAAAAGATATATCTGGAGAAGGCGCAAGGAATCATGGTCTCCTTAATGTTCCTGTCACGGGCTTTTTTGAGACACAACATTTTATTCCGAAAAAGGATGAGCAAAACAAAATTGGCTCGTTTTTGACATTAATAGAAAAGCGAATTGCAGTTCAAAGCAAGATAATT
>JBJEBR010000047.1:0-9781 GCA_051870255.1 Candidatus Cryptobacteroides sp. | reverse complement strand
TACTGTCTTTGGCTGCCTGAAAAATGTACCAAGTTATTTTTTAATGTTTACTAAACGCCATCAAATTGAAAATACTTCCGCGAATATACAATTTTCAGATTGCAAAAATCTTCAAACATTCCGGAAGTATTATTCTCCATAATCCGTTATATTTGTAAAATGAAAATTTCAACGATGAAAGACCTGTTTTTGAAATTCTGCAACTGGGCACTTGCCGCCATGGGAGTGGCATCCGTCACCTCCTGTGAATCGGGATGGCTTAATGGACTCAAGTGCGAATATGGCACTCCGTATTGCTCGTTTGAGGTGAAATGCAGGGTCGTGGATTCCATGACCGGAATTCCTGTCAAAGGCGTTAAATTGACACCCGGATACAAATACCAATATAAAAATGAACAAGGTGAGATTGTCGAAGGATTCCAGAAAATCCAGGAGGATGGAACTCTTGTCGACGACGGCGAGTGTGAATTATCCGGTATCAAATATATCTCAGGTAGCGCAATGGAAGATCTTCATCTGAAGCTCACCGATATTGATCCGGACGCTGACGGGCATTACAAAGACACCATTTATTTGGTGAAAATGGAGAAGATAAAGGATAGCGGCCCCGAAGAGACTTGGAATGTGGGTACTTATGCCGCCGATGTCACCCTCAAGGCAGAAGAAGTGGAAGCAAAGGAATAGGACAGCTCTCGACAACCAGGCATCATGACATCTCTGTCAATCAAGCAACGCATTGCTCTGGAACTTCACAGGCAGTTGGTAAGGGAATCGCAGCAAAAGCATTCCCTTAATACTTTGTTCTGGGAATCCACTCTCAGGTGCAATCTGAAATGCCGTCATTGCGGCAGCGACTGCAAGGTCTCGTCAATCCATCCCGACATGCCTTTCGAGGACTTCAGGAAGGTGCTTGTCAGAATCAAGGAAAAATATGATTCACACAGGATAATGGTCATCATCTCCGGTGGCGAGCCTCTTATGCGCGACGACCTCCTCAAATGCGGACGGAGCATCTATGACCTTGAATTTCCATGGGGAATGGTGTCCAACGGGAGGCTTATGACACCGAAAAAAATCGATCAGATCCTTGCATCCGGAGTCCATTCGCTCACGATAAGCCTCGACGGATTCGAACAGGACCATAATTGGATGAGGGGTGCACCGGATTCTTTCAGCCATGCCTCGAAAGCAGTCGAAATACTTGCAAAGGTGCCTGACATCAGATTCGATGTCGTGACATGCGTCAACAACCGCAATTACGATTCTCTCGAGCAGTTCAAGGAATATCTGATAAGCCTCGGACTGAAGGAATGGAGGCTGTTCACGGTGTTTCCCCTCGGACGCGCGGCCAATGATCCCGATCTCCGGCTTGACAGCGGTCGATTCCGCGGCTTGATGGAGTTCATAAAGAAAACGAGGGAAGAGGGGAGGATCAAGGCTTCCTACGGATGTGAAGGCTTCCTCGGAGAATTCGAGGGCCAGGTCAGGGACCATTTATATACTTGTCAGGCAGGACTTTCCGTGGCCTCAGTCCTGATTGACGGCTCGATTTCGGCCTGTACGAGCATCCGCTCCAATTACCGTCAGGGCAATATCTATACAGATGATTTCATCGATGTCTGGGAAAACCGTTTCCAGCCCTACCGTGACCGCAGCTGGATGAAAAAAGGCAGGTGCGGTTCATGCAAATGGTTCCGGTACTGCGAGGGAAACGGAATGCACCTTCGGGACGATGACGGCAATCTCATCCTCTGCCATCTGGACCTTGCTGGTGATTGATGCGAGGAATCTGCGGGCTAAGGCGCCACTACCATTTGGCTCCGGAAGGCCGCTTCATTCTCGACCTTGCTGGTGAATGGCCTATCCCTGAAACAATTTTTATTCTTCGATTTGTGGATATTCGTATTTCTATACGAATTATCCATATTTCTCATTTAGAGAAATATGGATAGTCCGAACAGAAATAATGGTTATATTTGATAGGATTAATGACACGCAAATATGACAGAGCCATATTATGAAATTGACATTGCTCAATTGGCACAGATGACAGGGGCGGCAGATGTCACGGAGATGTCCAGCGAGTTTATCATAACCCGGATATCGGCCCAGAAAGCATTTTCCCTGTTTCAATATCCTGTGCGGCTCAACGCTTATGCTGCAATCTATTGCACCCAAGGATATTTTGACATCGACATCGATGTCAGCACATTCAGAGTGTATAAGGATACCATGCTCTTTTATGTCCCGGGGAGTACCATGCAGATCAAGGAAAGCGGAAAGGATGATCTTCTCTCTGGCGAGGCTGTACTCGTCGCTTCAACAAGGGAGTTTCTCAAAGGCGGTTATATCAACTTCCACGGCCTGTTCGAGAAGAGCCTCAGGTTGATGAGCAGCCCTTGCATAACCATAGATGACGAAGGGAAGAAGATTATGGCTGACTATTATACATTGGTGTCCGACCTGTACAAAAGCAGCCTTGAAGGAACCGAAAGTGCGATTTGCTCGATAGGTACATCACTGATGTGCCTTCTCGGAAACCTTTGGAAGGATGAATTGGCAAAGCAGCTTGTGTCAAGATCCGGCCAGACGAGGACTCAGGCAAAATACGAGGAATTCCTTGCACTCGTGTCGGAGAATTTCATGACAGAGAAAGGCGTCGCATTCTATGCGGAGAAAATGTGCATGACTCCAAAATATCTCACGACTTTAGTAAAGAATGCGAGCGGAAAGACTGCCACGCAGTGGATAGATGCATTCCTTGTACTTGAAGCAAAGAATCTTCTGAAATATTCCGACCTGACGGTCAAGGAAATCGGATACAGGCTCAATTTCCAGTCCATTCCTTCATTCCACAAGTTTTTCAGGAATCAGACAGGGATGACTCCCAACGAATACAGAGGGTCCAGGACATCTGACACGGATTGACACTATTATTACAATAACCACTAATTAAAACTACCTATTATGTTGTTTCATGTCTATGGAGATATGGCCGTATATCAATGGATTGCCATGTTAGGCGTCCTTCTCGGCCTGATCCTTCTCAATGAGTTTGCACGCAAGACCAAATTCGGCGGTGCAGTCATGTTCTTTATTGTACCGGTCATTCTGACCGGGTATTTCATCGCTATCCAGATCGGCGCGGCAATGGGTGCCGAATGGGCTCTGAACAACCAGACCTACATCTACATGAACGGCTGGTTCCATTATGCCAAGCTCTACGCAGCCCTCACCGGATGTATCGGCTTCATGATGATCAAATACGGCTGGGGCATCGGCAAACAGCACTGGTTCAAGCCTTTCCCGTTCGTCATTGTCGCAATCAACATCCTCATAGCGGTAGTATCCGATTTTGAGACTGCCATCAAAGGATGGAACTGCTGGTTCCTCTCTCCAGAGCAGGTATGGCTCTACGGCGGATGGCACAATGTGATGAACGGCATCGCCGGTATTCTCAACATTTTCTGTATGACCGCATGGTGGAGCGTTTACAGTTCCAAGGACAAGACCGACATGCTCTGGCCTGACATGACCTGGGTTTACATCGTTGTCTATGATGTATGGAATTTCGCATACACATACAACTGTCTGCCGACCCACTCATGGTTCTGCGGCATCGCACTTCTCCTTGCCCCTACCATCGCGGCAATATGCTGGAACAAAGGTGGCTGGATTCAGAACCGTGCCAACACCCTTGCAATCTGGTGCATGTTCGCACAGATATTTCCTCTTTTCCAGTGCACGGCCCTCGACGGGACTTCAAGCAAGTGGGCTACCCTTCCGACTCTCTACGCGGACGGCACTCTCAACGGCATCGTTGAAGGCGGCTCTGCAAACGCCGACCCTACAGCCATGACTATTGTCAGCGCCCTTGCGCTGATAGTCAATGTCATAGCTCTCGGCTACATAATCTACGAATCCAGGAGACGCCACATCAATCCTTACAAGGAGGATGTATTCGTCAACCAGAAGTACTATAAGGACGCTGCAGCGCGCATCGCATAGCAGTACGATGTTCTAAAAAAGGAGGGTGACCCCAAGATGTCACCCTCCTTTTTTTATTGACGGACCGGACTCAGGCGCGTGCCGACTTCGTGCGGAATACAGCCCATAGAGCCCATACGGTTGTGAGCACCAGCGACATAGGTACTCCGACTGCGAGGATTTCGTGGAAGAACACCTTGACGCCTCCGGTCTGGGACAGGGCCGTGAAAAACGGGAAGGACCATGTCAGCTCACCGTTGATGATGTGGTCCACAATCAGCATCACTGTGCCGCCCCAGAGCATCTTTTCCAATGCCGGTATATTCTGTCCGAGCAGGGTCCCTTCACTTCTTGAAGAGTCCTTTCCGATATGTCTGCGATATGCCGTAGTCGCAATCGCCTGAACCATAGGTACTAAAAAACAAGACATGATATTACTTTTTAATTTGCTTCTATTTCCTTTATTTCAACTTCGTTACCCTGGAGCAGCCAGGTCTGCGCGCTCCCGCACTCCGGGCAGGTCTTGCCGTGAGCTACGGTAGGGTAGTCGGCACCGCATGAATCGCAGTGAGTCAAGGCTTTCACCGTGCAGACTTCGAGAGCGCATCCCGTAAGCATTTCTTCCTTTTCCACCGCCCATTTCCAGCAGTCTTCGAGGTAGTAGGGAACGACCGTGGACACTTCTCCGATGTTCATCACAACCTTTGAGATATGTCCGCAGCCGTTTTCGCAGGCAACTTTCTTGACTTCCTTCATTATATTGAAGACTATCCCGAGTTCGTGCATCAGCTCTTCTTCTTTACAAGAATTTTCGCCCCGCGCTTGATGACATAAGGAAGCAGTGCCCCCACCTTGTCCTCAGCCTTGACCATCCTGCTGCACTCCGGCAGTGTCCTGTAAAGATGGATGGCGTCAAAAGCGCATTTGGTGGTGCACAGACCGCATCCTATGCACTTGTTCGGGTCCACGACAGATGCTCCGCAGGAGAGACATCTTGAAGTCTCCCTTCGAACCTGTTCTTCGGTGAAAGTCATGTGGTATTCTGCAAACGGCTTGACATTTTCGGCCGTGCGCTCTTCCTGCCGTGAAGAATTGTCGTACGACTCGACTTTGATGTTTCCTTTGTCGAGCTCGATGAAATCACGTCGGTTGCGCCCGATGGTCATGTGACCGTTCTGTACGAATCTGTGCAGGGACTCGGATGCTTCCTTGCCGGTTGCTATTGCATCGATTGCGAACTTCGGACCGGTAAGGCAGTCACCGCCGACGAAAATGTCTTTCTCGGCAGTCTGGAGTGTGAGAGTGTCGGCAACCGGATAAACGCCCCTGTGGAACTCAACGGCCGTGCCTTTGAGCAGATCGTTGAGCAGGACTGTCTGCCCGATTGCAAATATCACCATGTCGGCCTTCAGCTGCTTGTGTTCTCCTTCATCGTATTTCGGAGCGAACCTGTGTGATTCGTCGAATACGGAAACACACTTCTTGAATACGATTCCGCATGTCCTTCCGTCTTCGACGAGCACTTCCTCAGGTCCCCAGCCCGGCTCAATGATCACCCCGTCCTCACGGGCCTCACGCCTTTCCTGCTGTGACGCCGGCATGATGTCCTCGGTCTCGAGCGAAAGCATGGTCACCTTCGATGCTCCGCTGCGCTTTGCCACACGTGCTGCATCGATTGCTACATTTCCTCCTCCTACGACAACGACTTCTCCGCCGAGGCTGACATTTCCGGTGTTTGCTTCATGAAGGAAGTCTATGGCGGTGACAACACCTTCGGCATTCTGTCCCGGTACGCCCGGAAGACGGCCGCCCTGACATCCTATTGCCACATAGAAGGCCTTGTAGCCCTCCATGCGCAGCTGCTCGATGGTAACATCCTTTCCGACCTCGACTCCGGTGCGGATTTCCACTCCGATTTCCCTCATGATGTCGATTTCGGCGTCAATGACATTCTTTTCAAGCTTGTATGACGGTATGCCGTAACGCAACATTCCTCCCGGCAGGGCGTTTTTCTCGAATACGGTAGGGTAGTAGCCCATCGTGGCGAGGTAATATGCACAGCTCAGTCCTGAAGGGCCGCCTCCGATGACGGCAATCTTTTCCTTCCACCTGCCGAGGTTCGACGCCACGACGATTTCCGGCACAAAACGATGCTCCGCATTGAGGTCCTGCTCCGCGATGAATTTCTTTACAGCGTCGATTGCCACAGGCTGGTCGATGGTGCCCCTCGTGCAGGCATCCTCACAGCGACGGTTGCACACCCTGCCGCATACTGCCGGGAACGGATTCTCCCTCTTGATAAGTTCCAGAGCCTCACGGTATTTTCCTTCGGCCGCTTTCTTCAGATAGCCCTGAACGGCTATGTGTGCAGGACAGGCAGTCTTGCAAGGCGCCGTCCCGGTAGGGTAGCAATTGATTCTGTTGCGGTCGCGGTAATCCTCGCTCCATTTCTCCTTGCCCCATTTGGCTGCATCGGGCAGCTCCTGCCGCGGATAGGTCTGAGGCCCCTGCTTCGTGCAGAGCTTCTGGCCGAGCTTCACTGCACCTGCAGGGCAATACTCAACGCATCTTCCGCAGGCCACACAATTCTCCGTCTTGACTTCGGCGACATAGGCGCTCCTCGACATGTTAGGGGTGTTGAAAAGCTGCGAAGTACGCAAGGCGTTGCATATCTTCACGTTGCAGTTGCATATCGCGAAAATCTTTCCTTCTCCGTCTATGTTCGTCACCTGATGTACATAACCGTTGTCCTCGGCCCTTCTGAGAATCTCCATCGCCTCGTCATAGGTGATGTCGCGTCCTCTCCCGGTCTCGCGGCAGTAGTCGGCCATGTCACCTACAGCGATGCACCAGTCGTGGTAGTCGTCTGCGCAGCCCTCGTCGAGTTTCTTGCGGCCGTAGCGGCATGAACAGATGGATGCACCGATATGGCCTTCATATTTCTTCAGCCAATAGGAAATATGCTCTATGTCAATGGAACGGTTCTCCATCGATATAGCTTTTTCCACAGGAATCACATGCATTCCGATACCGGCTCCGCCCGGAGGAACCATGGCAGTGACATGCTCCAACGGCAGGAATGTCATCCTCTCGAAGAACATCGCCAGCTCCGGATGCCTGTCGAGCAGGTCGGGATTCATGTTCGTGTACTCTCCGGAACCCGGAACGAACAGAGGCACCCAGTACACACGGTCCTCACGCCCGTATGTAGTGCCCGGAACCGGCCCTTCCCGGGTGTATTTGTCACCATAGTCGTACTCTATCATACCCAGATAAGACAACTTGTCGAGCAGGTCGTCGAACTCGCTGTCGGACTGGGTGTAATGCTTCTTGCGGTTCCATTCCACGAGCGTCTTGTAAGGGCGGCGTTCCCTGACTTTCATAGGTTTGGATGATACGACATCAAGCAGAAGATCAAGTGCTGCCTCCCGGGTTGCGGCATCCATTTCGTCTTCGAAGATGCACGCAAAGCCCCAGTATTCGGGGTCGTCCGTCGTCAGTCCCTTTACCTTGTTGACGATTCGGTCGGTCACCTTCGTGATGAGCTTCATCAGCTTGGGGTTAGGGTTCTTGTCCCCCTTGTGCGCCGGAATGTACTTGGTTGATATTTCAGGCATAGAAATGTGGTTGTTTGTATGGTTATTTGCTTTTCCAGTCTCGGACTTGTTCCATGAGCCACTGTGCGAACACCTCGATTCCTTCTCCAGTCTTGGCACTCAAAGGAATCACCGTCGCATCCGGATTGCGCATCCTGATGTTTGCGAGACATTTCTCCATATCGAAGTCGAAATATGGAAGGACATCCATCTTGTTGATGATGACGACATCGCAGACGGAGAACATGAGAGGGTATTTCAACGGCTTGTCATCCCCTTCGGGAACGGAGAGTATCATGACGTTGCAGCAGCTTCCGGTATCGAATTCCGCAGGGCATACGAGATTGCCGACATTCTCGAGAATTATAAGGTCGGTCATGCCTGGTTCAAGGTTTTCCAGGCCCTGTCTTGTCATTTCAGCATCGAGGTGGCACATACCTCCGGTATGCAGCTGGATCGACTCAATTCCGGTAGCTTCGCTGATTTTCCTGGCATCGACGTCACTGTCTATGTCAGCTTCCATCACCGCCACCCGGATTCTGTCCTTTATCATGTTGATGGTCCGGATCAGCGTAGATGTCTTGCCGCTGCCGGGCGAGGACATCAGATTGAGCAGGAATACACCCTTTTCCTTGAGCTCGGCCCTCAGCATGTCAGCCTGCCTGCCGTTGTCCTCGAATATGCTTTTCTTTATCTCGATAACCCTTATATCATCCATAATCTGCCAAGTTTTGCTTTTGCGAAACTGAATACTAAATTTTTCGTATAGTTACGAATAATTTCCGATTATGACAATATCCGGCTGTTCTTTTAAGAAAATTGGATAGTATCTTTTCTGTTTATCGTCCATCCTGCGAATGAACGGCATTACATCACCGGCATCGAGGGCACGATGGTCAATTGCTATCCAGCTCAAAGCCCCATTATTCCAATTGCTTCCTGTAAATTGAATCCAATGTATTGCCGTCTTTGTCTTTCCATACCAGCCAGCCGTTATTGCTGCTGCCGATGCAGAAATCGGCGGCGGTGCTGGGGCTTGAAAAGGTCTTGTCCGATGTCATGATCAATGCGTCATTTTCAGTTGTCGCATATTCCCGTACCATCTTGTCCCGTTTTTCCTTCCAATTGAAGGAAGGAACAGTTGTCTTGGCAATTACACTCCCTTTCAGGACTGTGAATCCGTCAGAACTATAGAACCCTCTTGCATTGCATCCCCTGCCTTTGGTATAAAAAAGATGTTCCGCCTTGGGCTGTGATATTTCGAAGATATTGCAACCAATGAATGATGCCAGGAATTTCACATCCTCAAAGAATTCATCCATCGAGTCCTGCTGGTGTTCCGGCAGATTGGGCGCTTTAGGAACCTGTTTGTTGTCACTCAGGACGAACCTGTTGGCATTCCTTGCTTCGGCTATCGCTTTATGCTCCAGATATTGCACATCGACTTTGGTCATATCGGCATCTTTCGAGACAAATATGAGGGCTTTCTGCCAAAATGCCTTTTTGCTGTCATGGTCTTTGACCCGCTCCCTGAAATTTTCCGTCTCGCCGATATATGCCTGCGGCTTGGTCGATTCATCTTCCCCCAACAATATGTAAAACGCAGGCTTCTGCAATTTCTCCTGTGTGTTCAGATAAGAAAGGTTGGATCGCGGCACGACAAACATCTGGCAAATCTTATTGCTGATGAATGCATATTGAGTCCCCTTCGGGTCCCCGTCAATCAGGTACGTGGTTACTGTCTTGCCCATAATTATGCTCCATAATGTTTTCCCAAACCATCTACAAGTCCGTCAACCAGTTGAGAATAATCCTTTGTACGAAATTTTGATAAATCCCACAATACAATAATATCGTGACTTCATTTCTGTGATATGTCTATAATATTATCACTGACAATAATATAAACCACGCATTGAATATACAGATACTCTTGCATTTATTTTATCATCCGGATACAAATATAATGCGTTTTTTCGGTATGAGAAAGCAAATGAAACACTTTGATGATAAGGGCGTTGATTATGCTTTTTTTCAATGATATATTTGAGAGTGGTTGCTTGTATTTAATCTGATATCATGTCTGTTTTGATATTCCTTATTAATCTTCATAGTTGAAAAAGAAGTCATTTATAATGATTGCCAGATACTGTTCCAAAAAGTGTGTCTGAGGTGAGATAAAAAGAAAGTCTACGGAT
>JBJEBR010000046.1:0-42412 GCA_051870255.1 Candidatus Cryptobacteroides sp. | reverse complement strand
GTGTGGTACAAATGTGGTACAAAAATAAACAAAATATCCATAAATAACAATAAATGCTGAAATAATATATCCCTTGCTAAATCTTTGTTTAACAAGGGATTGTATATAATTTGCTATTGTTTGTTTTGGGGATTTTCTAACTTCTATTTTCCGATGCAAAACTTCCCGAAAATATTGCCTAAGACTTCGTCGGTGGTGATGTCGCCGGTGATGGTGCCGAGGTGGTGGAGGGATTCGCGGATGTCCTGGGTGAGGAGGTCGGTGGGGAGGGAAGTGTCCAGGCCGGAGCGGACGCGGAGGAGGGAAGTGCGGGCGGCTGTGAGGGCGTCGATGTGACGGGTGTTGGTCACGAGGGTTGCTTCGGTGTCGCCGAGGAGGTCTTTCCTGGAGGAGGCGAGGGCGGCCTTGAGGGCTGGGATGCCGTCGCCGGACTTGGCGGAAACTGGTAGAATCAGTATTCCGGAGATGTTTTCTGCCTGGTTTCCTATAGGGTGTGCCTTTGGGATATGGTTTGTTTCCTGTTTTGAGTTAATATGTTTATTCTCAATTAGTGAAACAATATAGTTTTTTGTGATAACAAAAGTGTTATCATCTGCGGAGTCCGTTTTGTTGAGCAAAATCATCAGTTTTTGCTCCGATTTGTCAATCTGGCAGAGAATCTTTTCGAGGGATTCTGCATTTTCTTCGGGGCTGCGTGTAATGTCGAGCATCGCGAGTACGACTGAGGCTTCGGATACTTTCCGTATGGTCCTTTCTATGCCGATTCTTTCCACCGTCTCATCGGTTTCTCGTATGCCTGCCGTGTCTATGAAGCGGAACAGGATGCCGTCTATGTTCAACGTTTCCTCAATGGTGTCCCTCGTGGTGCCGTGGATGTCGGACACTATGGCCCTGTCTTCACCGAGCAGGGCGTTGAGCAAGGTGCTTTTCCCTGTGTTCGTGGCACCTGCGATGGCTACGGGCACACCGTTCTTGATTGCGTTGCCTGCCTTGAAGGAATCGATGAGCCGTGAAATATGCTCCACCGTGCCGTCAAGAAGACTCCTGAGCCTGCCTCTGTCCGCGAATTCCACATCTTCTTCGCTGAAATCCAGCTCCAGTTCCATCAGCGAGACGATTTCAAGCAGTGAGGCGCGCATCGCTGACAATTCGGACGAGAATCCTCCTTTCATCTGCCTGAATGCAATCCTGTGAGAGGCTGCATTCTGGGAGGCTATGACATCGGCGACTGCCTCAGCCTGGGCGAGGTCCATCTTCCCGTTCAGATATGCCCTTTGGGTGAATTCACCCGGTTCCGCGCTTCTCACTCCACATTCCCTGAGCAGTTCGATTATCTGTGAAACTATGTATGATGAGGCATGGCAGGAAATCTCCACGGAGTCCTCCCCGGTATAGGAATGGGGGGCACGGAATACGCTCACAAGCACTTCATCGACGGGTTCGTCGTCGGAGGTCGCCACTGTTCCGAACCTGACCGTATTGCCTTGAGCATCAGCCAATCTCCCATGGCGGCATCTGACAATCCTGTCTGCGGCGTCGATGGCTTCGGGACCGCTGACCCTGATTATGGATATGGCTCCTGTACCGGGAATGGTTGCAGGTGCGCAAATGGTATCATCGTTTTTCGAAATGAACATTCTTGACCAGATTTGATATCCTGCAAATTTATCCAAATTATGCCAACATACCAAGCGTGCTATGTTTTTCTTGTTGTCATATGCCTGATAAATGCTGAACTTTGCCTACCTTTGCGCGAAAATTCGGCAAGACATGGAATATATAGCTTTATTTGACCTTGACGGTGTGATACTGGACACGGAAACCGACTATACCTCATTCTGGAACGGCGTAGGCAAGGAATATGGGAAAGGGGATGGTTTCGGTATTTCCATAAAGGGACAGACCCTCGTGAAGATTCTTCAAGAGCATTTTCCCAATGAGGCCGACAAGGAATCCATCACGGAATCCGTCATGGAATACGAACGCCATATGAGATATGACTATATCCCTGGCGCCCTACAGTTCATTGACGCTCTCAGAAGTGAGGGAATCCGCACCGCAATAGTCACAAGTTCCGACCACAGCAAGATGGCGAATGTCTGTATGAGGCATCCGGATTTCAATAGCCGTTTCGATCATATACTTACAAGTGAGGATTTTACCCAGTCAAAACCATCTCCTGAATGTTACATCAAGGGGATGGCGGCTCTTGGCGCCGATCCATCACATACCGTGGTGTTCGAGGATTCGGTGAGCGGATTGCGTTCCGGGAGGGATTCGGGGGCTGTCGTGGTGGGGCTTACCACTACCAATCCTGCCGATGTCGTGGCGGAGTATGCTGATTTCGTGATTGCGGATTTCGTGGGGCATTCATTCCGGGAATTCATCAAGTAGCAGAGTGTCCCTCGGCATAGCCAAAATAAATTTTGCCTCTGCGCTCGACTTTTGCTATATTTGCCATCCTTATGGCAGGAACAGCATGGATTATTTCTGCTTGGTGAAAGTTAAATAATAGTTATATAGGAAATTATGGCAAAAGTGATATTGACGGGTGACCGTCCTACAGGCAAGCTTCATCTCGGTCATTATGTCGGCTCGCTCAGACGCAGGGTCGAACTCCAGGATTCCGGGGAATTCGACAAGATATTCATAATGATTGCCGATGCCCAGGCCTTGACGGACAATGCTGACAATCCAGAGAAGGTCCGCCAGAACATAATTGAAGTGGCTCTCGACTACCTTTCTGCAGGGCTGGATCCTGAGAAAGTCAACATATTTATCCAGTCCCAGGTGCCTGAACTGTGTGAACTGTCATTCTATTATATGAATCTCGTGACAGTCCAGAGGCTTCAGCGCAATCCGACCGTCAAGAACGAAATCCAGCTCAGGGGGTTCTCCGACAATGAGGAAGATGATACTCAGAACAAAAAAGGAATACCTGTAGGATTTTTTACATATCCTATCAGCCAGGCAGCGGATATCACAGCTTTCCGAGCAACCACGGTGCCGGTCGGCGATGACCAGGCTCCTATGATTGAGCAGACACGCGAGATCGTCCATAAATTCAATGCCGTATATGGGGAAACTCTTGTAATGCCTGAGATTCTGCTCCCTGAGAATGCAGTATGCAGCCGCCTTCCCGGCACTGACGGCAAGGCCAAGATGAGCAAGTCCCTCGGCAACTGCATATACCTGTCCGATACGACCAAGGAGATAAAGAAGAAGGTGAACAGCATGTACACAGATTCAGGACATCTGCAGATAACCGACCCGGGAAAGGTGGAGGGCAATGTTGTCTTCACATATCTCGACGCGTTCTGCACAAAGGAGCATTTCGCGAAGTTCCTTCCTGAATATGAGGACCTTGACGCGATGAAGGCTCATTACCGCCGCGGAGGTCTGGGAGACGGGACATGCAAGAAATTCCTCTTCAACATCCTTGAAGACATCCTTGCCCCGATCCGTGAGCGCAGGCATCAGTTCGAGAAGGACATCCCCGGCGTATATGAAATACTGAGGAAGGGGAGCGAGGTGGCAAGGGCTGAGGCTGCCGCCACTCTCGCCGATGTGCGCAAGGCAATGAAAATCGATTATTTCGATGATGCAGACCTGATCCAGGAGCACACGAAGAAATATCTATAGACCATTTCGGAAGGGCAGGCAGACCGACATCTCGCGGGAAACCTGCTCTTTATCGTTCAAACTGTTGCGTATTTCGCAAACAATTATTTATTTTGCAATCTGTTTAATAGCCTATTAAACGGCTTGCGAAACGAACGCGATACTAAAATCTGAACATAATGAAAGAAAACCGTAAAATTTCCAATCTTCTTCATACAGAAGACTGGCTGTCCGTATGGATAGGGGCAATTATCATCCTGGTAGGCAGTATTGCCGTCCTCACAGGATGGTTCGATTTCTCTACGATGAGTTTCAAGACATGGACGGCAGGAGAGGTCCTTTCTGAAAAGGATGCGGCAAAGGTCGTCCCTTTGATGCAGCAGTTCTGCACCTGGGCTTTCTGGAAAAAGACACTCATCACCCTCGTGACACTCGGCGTGCTTTTCGGTGCCGGCGTGAAACTTCAGGGAGAGAAACTCCGCAAATTCATCCCAGCATTCATCCTTCTTTTCGTGATTGCATTCATAGTCAGGATGGTAAGTGCGGAATTCACGCTCAAACGCTATCTCGAATGGGCTTTCTGGGCACTTCTGATAGGACTTTTCATATCCAACACTGTCGGCGTCCCTAAATGGCTGAAACCGGCCATACGCACCGAGTTCTACATCAAGACCGGACTTGTGGTGTTCGGATTCTCCGTCCTTTTCTCCAACATAGCCAAATTCGGTCTCTACGGCCTTGGTATTGCCTGGGGAGTGACACCTATCGTCATCCTTTTCATGTGGTGGTTCGGCAACAGGGTGCTCAAGATAACCAACAAGCCGCTCCTGATCACGCTTTCGGCAGCCACCTCTGTCTGCGGTACATCGGCTGCAATCGCAACTGGAGCCGCCTCCGGGGCGAAGAAGGAAGACCTTTCAGTGGCAATATCCATCTCCATCATCTTCACGATAATAATGATGATTTTCGAGCCGATGATAATCGAATGGACGGGAATGAGCCAGATCATGGGTGGTGCCCTCATCGGAGGAACCGTGGATTCCACAGGTGCGGTCGTGCTCGCTGGTAGCGCCCTCGGTCCTGAGGCTGAGCAGGTGGCTTCGCTCGTGAAGATGATACAGAACATCCTGATCGGCTTCATCGCATTCTTCGTGGCTATTTTCTTCGCAAGGAAGGTTGACAAGACAGGCAAGTCATCCGTCGGTGCAGTCGAGATCTGGAATCGTTTCCCTAAGTTCATCCTTGGTTTCATGATTGCATCAGTCGTGGCCTCAATCATATTCGTCCCTGCATTCGGGGCGGAGAAGACAAACGCCGTGAACAAGGTGCTTGGAGGCTACAAGGATTGGGCTTTCGTGCTTGCATTCACTTCCATAGGACTTGACACCAACTTCAAGCAGATTGCCAAGAGCATGCAGGGTGGCAAGGTGCTGTGGCTCTACATCATAGGCCAGACATTCAACATCGTCCTGACATTCGCCGTAGTATGGCTCCTTCTCTCCGGAACCCTGTTCCCGTTGCCTGACATCAAGACATTCAACGACAAGGAGGAGAAGGTAATCGAGAAACGTGAGGTCAAGGCTGCCAAGAAAGAGGCCAAGGAGGCTGCAAAGGATGCTGCCGAGGCTGATTTCGTGCAGGAGGCCGAAACGATGTCAGCAGGTGCCGAGGTCCCTGCTGACGAGAAATGAAGATAGACAGGAATATCATTCTCAAGGCTGTCACCGTCGTAATGGCGGTGGCAGTCGTTGTTATTGCAGTCTATATAATGGTGCATCGCCTGGGTCTGGTCGAAGGCTATGATTTCGGGGTGGGGGCATATTATTATGTGGATGTCCCTGATTTCGACAAGGTGGTGCATGACGGGGCATTCACCACGGATGTCCCGGTATGGGTGCATGTGGTGCTGTTCATCGCCTGGGGCTGGCTGATGTGGCGTCTTTGGCTTTGGATTGACCGCAAGTCAAAATGAGGACTCCGGATGGAGAATCTGTATTGAGTGACAGGAGAATATGGATAAAAGTCAGAATATCGAGAAACGGATTCTATGGGTGGCCGAGAGGCTTTTCCTTGAAAAGGGATTCAACGGCACTTCCACTACGGAAATAGCCAAGATAGTGGGCTGCAACCAGGCCCTGATACATTATTATTTCCGTACCAAGGAAAAGTTGTTCTGGGATGTATTCTCTCCGAAGATGGAGCAGGCCGTGGAATATCTCGACGCTCCATTGGAAGAAGGCGGGTCCTTTCTCGAAAGGATGGGCAATGTGATAGATTTTTATTTCGACCTTGTCGACCTGGATGAAAGGCTTGCTCCGTTTGTCGTGAATGAACTTCTGATGAATCCTCAGAGATGGGACAAATTCAGGGACAGATTCCTCAGAAGCGAGTCCCGGAACAAGGCATTTGCCCGTTTTGAGGAACAGGTCAATGACGCGATCAGAGAAGGAGTGATAAGGCCGATTGAGCCTATAGACTTGCTTCTGAATATATTGTCCCTGACGATTTCCGCCTTCATCATCGCCCCGAAAGGCTTTGCATGCAGCGAATGTGACACATCAGCAAGGAAGGCCTATCTGGATAAACGCAAGGACTCCATAAAGTCACTTATAATAAACGGAATCAGACTCTGACGCTATCCTTTTAAACAAAGAAATCCGGCCAGATGGCCGGATTTCTTGTTACATGTCGTCCTTGTCCATGTTCTGGAGAAGATTCTCGTTCGTGCCGTACTTCTCCATCTTGCTCTGCAGAAGCTCCATTGCCTCGATGCAGTTCATGTCTGCAAGGAATTTCCTCATTATCCATATCCTGTTCGCAAGGGCAGGGGAGTAGAGCAGGTCGTCGCGCCTTGTGCTTGACAGGGTGACATCCACGGCAGGGAATATCCTCTTGTTGGCAAGTCTCCTGTCGAGCTGGAGCTCCATGTTGCCCGTTCCCTTGAACTCCTCGAAGATGACCTCGTCCATCTTGGAACCGGTCTCGGTCAGGGCCGTTGCAAGGATTGTGAGCGAACCTCCGTTCTCGATGTTCCTTGCGGCTCCGAAGAACCTCTTAGGCTTGTGCAGGGCGTTTGCATCGACGCCACCGGAAAGCACCTTGCCTGATGCAGGCTGGACGGTATTGTATGCCCTTGCAAGCCTTGTGATGGAGTCGAGCAGGATCACCACGTCGTGTCCGCATTCCACCATCCTCTTTGCCTTTTCAAGTACCATGTTGGCAACCTTCACGTGGCGCTCGGCAGGTTCGTCGAAAGTGGAGGCCACAACCTCGGCTTTGACGCTGCGTGCCATGTCGGTCACTTCCTCCGGACGCTCGTCTATCAGGAGGACAATCATATATACTTCCGGATGGTTATCTGCTATGGCATTGGCTATCGCCTTAAGGAGCATTGTCTTACCTGTCTTAGGCTGGGCTACGATAAGACCACGCTGTCCCTTGCCTATCGGGGTGAACATATCCACGATCCTGCAGGACATGTCGTTGTGCCCGTTGCCAAGAAGATTGAATTTTTCCTCAGGGAAGAGAGGTGTGAGGAAATCGAACGGAATCCTGTCGCGGATGAATTCCGGCGTGCGTCCGTTGATGTACTTTATGCGCACGAGAGGGAAATATTTGTCGCCTTCCTTGGGTGGCTTGATTTCCCCTGTGACAGTATCACCCGTCTTGAGGGCATGGGCCTTTATCTGGGCTTGCGAAACATAGATATCGTCAGGGGAGTTCAGATAGTTGTAGTCGGAAGAACGGAGGAATCCGTATCCGTCAGGCATTATTTCAAGCACGCCCGTAGCCTCCACGACGCCGTCGAACTCAATCTTCGGCTGAGGTTGCTGCTGATATTTCTGCCTCTGGTCCTGTCTGCCTTCCTGCTGACGGTTGTTGTAATTCTGCTGGTTGTCCTGGCGGTTGTTGAACTGCCTGCGCGGATATTCATTCTGCTGAGGCTTCTGCTCTTCTTCCTGCTGCTTTGGTGCAACCGCCTGAGCTTCTTGCTCTTCTACAGGGGTACCATCCTGAGGCATCACAGGCTCGGCAGGCTGGGACGGCTTCTGTATCCTTGCCCTTTTCTGTTTCTGCCTGCCTTTTTCCTGAGGGTTCCTTGCAGCCTCGCCTGTCTGGCTGTCGGCCTTTCCCTCCTGATTATTCACCGGTTCTGAATTCTCCTGGACCTGCCTCTCATCCTCCTGCTGCGTCTCAGCCGGATTCTTGGCCTTAGGCTTGCGTCCGCGCTTCTTCTGTACCTGCTGTTCAGGATCCTTTGCCTGGCCCCCTTCCTGCTGCTTCTTTGCCTGTTCAGGCTGAGATGAAGGCTTGTCCTCCTTTGCCGTCAAATCCGCATCAGGCTGGC
Organism: Candidatus Cryptobacteroides sp.; assembly: GCA_051870255.1. Lineage (GTDB taxonomy): Bacteria > Bacteroidota > Bacteroidia > Bacteroidales > UBA932 > Cryptobacteroides. The sequence continues at coordinate 34,443 of JBJEBR010000046.1, read as the reverse complement.
CATCGGTCTTGACCGGTGCTTTCTCATCTTTTTTCGGACGTCCTCTTTTCTTTTTCTGAGGTACCTCAGGAGCCTTCTGGGCATTCTGGCGTGCCTCCTCGTCAAGAATATCATATATCAAGTCATCCTTCTCCTTTCTCTTGTATCCCTTCACTCCAAGCTCTTCGGACAAGGAACGGAGCTGCTCGATATCCATTTCTTTCAGGTCGAAAATATTGTGCATATAAAAAATATAAGTGATTATCAAGTAAATGAAACTCCCTTGGATAGGGAAAATGTCATCGTAAAAGATAGATTAAGTGTTCCAAAATTGCGATGGAACATACAAAGGTAATAAAAATATCCGTTCTGACAACACCGTAGGCGGTTTTTTTACATATTGTCCCAGTAGCTGCTGCTCTTCTTGAAGCGGAGGAGATCGGCGAGGGCTGCTGCGTTGGCCTGGATTCTGAAGCTCCAGGACTCCCACTGTCCCGTAGGAATCCAAGAGAATGAAATATTGAAGCAATGCAGGTCATAAGTGGCACTGAGCTGTGTCGTGCTGAGCTTCAACGCCATAATATCGAAATTCGTACTCAGGTTTATAGACAGGCGCGGAGTAAGTTTCACCTGACCGCTTATACCCAAGGTCTGAGTGTGCTTGTGGTTGATTTTTGACTCCCCGTTAGCATATTGGTATGACCTGGAATATGAATACGAATAATTCAGGTTTATTGACCAAGGCGAATTAGGATTCGTATAATACAGCCATCCTCCCGGGATGTACTCTCCGGTTATAGGATGGTAATAGATTCGTGTATAGTTTGCAGATGGAGTTCCTCCACCGCCGCCTCCCTGCTTGTTGCCGTCGTTGCCGTTTATCTTACCCTCGCCGGAAATTGAGTATGAGAGGGATACGTTGGCGGTGTTCAGCCTGAGCAGACCCTGATGTTCCTGGATGGCGAACCTGTTGATTTTACGTCCGCTTGTGTATTGTTCATTTACCAGGATGGCATAAGGGTCGAAGGAGGCGCTCGCGTTTATGCCGAGCTTGCCGAATACGGATGTGCTCATGCTGAGACTGACATTGCTCATTTTGAGTGAGTCTGCGAGAAAGTTGTAGCTGGTGCTCAGGTTCAGCTGGTCTATGAGCTTGATTTTTTTCGTGCCCGTTCCTGTCGTATCCTTCAGATCCCTGACCTTGGCCTCGAAGTTGTTTCCGAGCGAGAAACTCATGCTTGCCGTCTTGCCCTTGGAGGGATAGGAATTTATCTGTCCAGCATATATGTTGTAGTCTTCGCTGTGCTCGACTCCGTTCTTGTCGGTGTATGTCAATGTCCTCCAACCATTGAAATGGGTGCCCTTCTCAGGACTGAATGACGCGGATATGGAAGGTGTCATAACATGCCGGATGGCCTGCAGCCTGTGATGCTTGCCGAAATTGAACATACCGTATATCCTGGTGCTCATACTTATGCCTCCGGAGTAGTTGTGCGTCGCTCCGAAGGCGCTGAAGGCATCCCCCTCGATGGTCTCCACCTTGCCCGTCTCCTCGTTATATACCTTCTCGCTTTTCCGGAAGAACCAGTTCATGTCGTAATTGATGGACGGGGTTATGTTGATATATTTCAGGAGCGTGAAATTAGGCAGTCCGATGGTAAATTTATGGCTCATGCCGCTCTGGAACTTGTTCAGGAAGTCCGGGCCTCCGAATTCCGAGGCCTTGAAATTGATCCTGTTCTGGAATGAGGTGTTGTATGCGAGGGAGAATTTCTCGTAGAATTTCTCCTTGCCCACACGATGCTTCTGCTTGAACGGATAGAAACGGCTGACGCTGAACGTCACATTCGGGAGAGTGAACGAGTAGGAGCTGTCCTTCGAGTTCTGGTTATGCTGAAGGCTCAGGCTGAGGTTGAACTTGCCGTTCCAGTTCTTGCCATATGAAATGGAAGACGAAATCTGGTTCTGGATGGCTTCGTCCAGGGATGTGGAGTTGTATCTGCTGTTGGAAGGGCTGGAAAAGTTCACGGATGCGCTGAAACTCGTTCCTGGCCTTGCCTTGGAGTCCTGCGAATGGCTCCATTTCACGGCGAAGTTCCTGGTCTGGAAAAAGTCGGTGCTACCTTTCTCTCCTGTCTGGTCGTTGGAGTAGGTGAGTGTGAAGTTACCGTTGCATTTGTAATTCACCTTGTATCGGGAATTCAGGTTCACGGCCCACGAACCGAGGGTATATATGTCCCCGGTCACTGCGATGTCAAAATAATCGCCTAAGACAAAATACAGTCCCAGATCCCTCATGTAGAAGCCTCTGGAGGTTTCCTCACCGAAGGTAGGGAAGAGTATGCCGGTCGCCCTGTCAGGCTTCTTGGGGATGAATCCGAACGGAAGTCCGATAGGCAGAGGGACATCCTCGATGACCGGATATGCAGGACCGAAGACCGTTTTCTGGGACGGCTTCGTGATGACCTTGGCAGCCGTCAGATGCAGGTAATAATGCGGATGCTCGCAGTCGCAGACCGTATATTTTCCGTTTGTTATGTTTATGGAACGGTCCGGCATCATCTTTATGTTCTTGCCATGCAGGATTCCGTCCTGTTCCTGTGTCACCATATTCGTGATACGGGCCTTCTGGGTGCCGAAATTGTACCGCACCTCCTCCATCGTGTATGTCTTGCCGCCTTGCTCCATCACAGGCTGCCCCTTGGTCACGCCGGTGGAATCCGTGGTGCCTCTCGCGTACAATGTCTGGGTGAGGAGGTCATACTCCATGTAGTCGGCAGTAAGTTTCATGTTGGCATAGCTTACGCTTACATCGCCGTAGTAGTAGATTGTCCTTTTCCCGTTGTCGAAATCTTCTATTATGGAGTCCTTGGCAGCCGTGAATGCAGGGGCGTCGAGGGAACTTTTGTCAAGCATTGAAAGGGAATCGGCCCTTGAGAGAGAATCTGAACGTGCTATGGAATCCCTGCGTGCGACAAGTGAATCAGGCAATTCGGCTCCGTGGGGATGGGATTCGACAGTCTCGATGCGCGCCCTGCCGCGCCTTGCCCGCCTGTCATTCTGTGAAGACGCCGTGAAGGAAAAAAGCACAAGCAGCAAGACTGCCACAAGGCTGACCCTTCCGAGCCGGTTCTTCATTATCCCATTCCTATATATATACATTCTGCCGTATCTGTTTGTTAAAAACGCCTCATTTCGGGACGAACCTGCGGATTTTCGCAAGTTTTTTGTAATTTTGCAACCCGCAAATTTAGAACTAATTTCAATTATTGCAAAATATGTCGCTCCTTATGGACAATAAAAAATGCCGTTTCCTGATGTCTATGTTTGCCGTCGCAATGCTTTCCTGCCATGCGCCGGCCATCGCCCAGGACAATGGCAACCTCGGACTCCGCACGGTGGTGATAGACCCCGGCCACGGAGGCAAGGATTCGGGTGCCCCGGGCCAGACACCATCCACAAGCGAGAAACATATAGTGCTGAGCATAGGGAAGCTCCTCGGAGAGAAGATAAGCAAGTCATATCCAGAGGTCAAGGTCGTATATACGAGAAAGACCGATGTGTTCGTTGAACTGAACGAAAGGGCCAACATAGCCAAGCGCAACAAGGCCGACCTGTTCATATCCATCCACTGCAACTCCAATCCTTCCAAGTCGCCGTACGGGGCCTCAGCCCACATCCTCGGGCCTAAGTCGTCGAATTCCAAGAACAACGGGGACTATTTCGCGAAGAGCATGTCCGTGGCGAGGAGGGAGAACTCCGTTATGCTCCTTGAGGAAAACTACGAGACGACGTACAAGGGCTTCGACCCGGATTCGCCAGAGTCAGTGATAACCCACAGCCTTATGTGGAATGCGAACTATGAGAACAGCCTGATGCTTGCCGCGGAGATGGACGAACAGTTCCACAAGCCTCCTTTCCGCCAGAGCCAGTACACCGGGATACATCAGGATGTGTTCTACCTGTTGTGGGCCACCAACATGCCTGCGGTTCTGCTTGAGCTCGGCTTCATATCGAATCCGACGGATTTCAAGTATCTCAGCACGGAATCCGGCCAGAAGCAGGTGGCAGACCGCCTTTTCGAGGCTTTCTGCAAATACAAGGCATATTATGACGGGAGCATGAATCCGTCCTCAGTCCAGGGTGAGACGCAGCCTGCACCTGCCGCAACTGCACCTGTCAAGACGCAGGATGAGGCCAAGGCTCCTTCCGGGAATGTACCTTCGGGGGATGAATATTACGCTGTCCAGATAATGGGGCTCGGACGATACATCAAGCCTGGGGACCCTGCCTTCAAGGGACTCGAGACGAGGGCGATCAAGGCGGAGGACAGCAACATATACAAATATGTCACGGCCTGGTCCAATACACGGGATGGGGCAGCCGCCTCGCTTTCCGCCGTCAGGAAGAAGTTTCCTGAAGCTTTCATCGTGAAGGTTTCAGGCGACAAGGTCACAAGGAACTGACCCCTTGTCATTCCTGGACGGACGTCAGTCTCTCACAGAATTTATGAATTTAAATAATTTTGATAGTATGAAATACTCAAAGGAACTGAAAATAGGCATCTTCGTCATAGCGATACTTGTCATATCCTTCTTCGTGATCAACTACCTGCGGGGCAAGGACATATTCAACAGGGAAGTGGAATACACATCCACATATGACAACCTCGAAGGTCTCGTGGTGTCCGCACCGGTATATGTGAAGGGATATAAGGCAGGCAAGGTCTCTGACATAAACTATGACCGCGACAAGGACGCATTCGACGTCATATGTTCAATCAGCAAGGACTTCCGCATCCCAGCCGATTCCCGCATGACCATCTACAGCGTGGACATAATGGGCGGCAAGGGCATCAGGATAGACCTCGGAACATCATCCGAACTTGCAGCAGACGGAGACTTCCTCGCACCTGACTCCGCACCAGACCTTCTGTCCGGTCTGATGGACAACATAGGCCCTCTTCTCGGAAAGGTTAACAATACGATGGACAGCCTCAGCGTGACCGTCTCGTCGGTCAACAAGCTTCTCAGTGACGGCAACATATCCAGCATCAGCCGTACACTCGCACACCTGGAGAACACGATGGCAAACCTGAAGAGGGTGTCCGGAGTGATTGACGGGCGTTCGGCAGAGCTTGAGGAATTCATACTGAACCTGGCAAGGCTCTCGGAATCCATCAATGTCATAGCGGAGAAAGTCGATACCGCAATGGTCGGAGTCAATTCCGTCGTGGACAAGATTGACTCGGCCGACATTGAGGGAGTGGTATCATCCTTCAAGTCCCTCCTCGAGAAAATCAACGATCCGGACGGAAGTCTCGGAAAACTTCTCGTCGATGGGTCCGTATATGACTCCGTCGATTCCTTGCTGAAGGATGTCGATTCATTGGTCAACAAAATTCAGGACAATCCGAAAAAATATATCAAGTTCACGATTTTCTGATTCAGAGGTCATCTTGATTGCGGAAACGGGTTTCCACCGCGCCCTGTCTGGGTTTCGCGGTGGTTTCTTGATTTTGAAATATTCAAAATAGCAACTGTCTTGAAATTGTGAGACTTATACTGAAATCTAATTTGTAATTTATTGATTATAAATAAATTATAAATCATCCGTTTTGGAAATTCCGAAACGGATATGAAGTAAAATAAAATTAAATTGCAATAGTAATTTTTGTTTTTTATATAAATTTTTTCCTCATCTTTGTATACCGAAACGGAACGACCCTATATATCCGTCAGAACAACCAACTAACAGATGACATCGGAAAGACACATACTCGTATGGAACAACTGTCTGCAGTTCATTCGTCAGAATATAGAACCGCAGCAGTTCAACGTATGGTTCAAGCCGATCGTCCCTGTTTCGCTGGAAGACAGCACCCTGACCGTGGAGGTCCCTTCCGAGTTCTTCAGGGAGTATCTTGAGGATGCCTATCTCGACATACTGAAGGCTGCCCTCAAGAAGGAGATGGGTGCGGCGGCGAAGCTGATATATGTCGTCAAGCCGGTGCAGCAGCAGCCTCCTCTGAGGTATCCTGCATCCCATGGCCAGACTCCTGTCAACAGGACCATTTCCGTAAACACGTTCACTCCTGCCGGAAATCCCGGGCCGTTCGTATATCCAGGCATCCAGAGGGTGCAGGTCAATCCTCACCTGAATCCGGTATATAATTTCAAGAACCTGATTGTCGGCGAATGTAACCGTATGGGATTCACTGCCGGCGAGAGCATATCGGCGGCACCTGGCAAGACTGCCTTCAACCCGCTTTTCCTGTTCGGTGGTCCAGGCCTGGGAAAGACACATATCGCACAGGCCATTGGAATAGCCATCAAGGAGAAATATCCTGAGCTCGTGGTCCTCTATGTTCCAGCCAACAGGTTCAAGACCCAGTTCATGGATGCGGCTGGCGTGAAGAACAAGCTTACCGATTTCATGGCGTTCTACATGAAGATGGATGTCCTTATAATGGATGACATCCAGGACCTGATGGGTCAGAGCACCCAGAACGCCCTTTTCAACATATTCAATCACCTGCATCAGTCAGGGAAGCAGCTCATATTCACTTCCGACAGACCTCCTGTGGAGCTGGAGAGTTTCGAGGAAAGGCTTCTCTCCCGTCTGAAATGGGGATTGTCAGTGGAGCTCCAGAAACCGGATTTCAACACAAGGCTTGAAATGCTGAAGGCGAGGGCATTCCGTGAAGGCGTGCGCGACCAGCTTTCCGACGATGTGCTGATATATCTTGCATCGACGATAAAATCCAATTTCCGCGAACTGGAGGGCGCCCTGATTTCACTCATCGCGAATGCCACGCTTGCCCACAGGGAAATCACGGTTGAGCTTGCCGAGCAGATTACGGAGAAGATTGTAGGGGAGCAGCAGAACGACATCACGATTGACAGGGTTCAGAAAGTGGTCTGCGAGTATTTCAACATCAGCCGCGACGACCTTCTCTCCAAGACGAGGAAGCGTCAGATAGTCCAGGCAAGGCAGATTGCGATGTATATGTCCCGCAACATGATTAACTGTTCGCTTTCCACCATCGGCTCCGAAATCGGAGGAAAGGACCATGCGACGGTGCTCCATGCCTGCACGACGGTGGCCGACCTGATGTCCACGGACCGTACCTTCAAGCAATATGTGACCGACATCGAGAAGATGCTTGTCCCGGCAAGAAGATAAGACCATAACAGAATATGTATCACAAACCTCCCCAGCCTGCCAACTGTCAATGACGGTGGTCATGTTGGGGATATTGATTTTTATCAGACCATGAATTCAGAAAAAGTATTGTCCTTCTTCAAGGAAATCACCAGGATTCCGAGGGAATCCGGCCATGAGGAGCATATCATCGCATATCTCCAGCAGTTCGCAAAGGAACATTCATTGGAGTGCAGGACCGACAAGGCAGGCAATGTCCTGATTGTCAAGGAAGCGGCTCCCGGCAAGGAAGATGTTCCGACAATCGTCCTCCAAAGCCATTCCGACATGGTGTGCGAGAAGAATGAAGGCGTGCAGCACGACTTCTCCAAGGACCCGATAAGATATGTGATCGAGGACGGATGGATGATAGCCCCGGACACCACTCTCGGAGCAGACTGCGGCATCGGAATAGCAGCCGAACTCGCGCTCCTGGACAGCGACCTGCCATGCGGCAGGCTTGAATGTCTGTTCACCACGTCAGAGGAGACAGGACTTGACGGAGCCATGGCCCTCGAACCGGGTTTCTTCAGCGGCAAGGTGCTTCTCAACCTCGATTCCGAGGACGAAGGGGAGATTTTCGTGGGATGCGCCGGCGGACTTGACACCACTGCGGAGTTCCATTACAAGGACGAACCTGTCAATCCTGATTTCACCTGTGCCGAGGTCTATGTGAAGGATGCCATCGGCGGACATAGCGGCGACGACATCAACAAGGGACGCGCAAATGCAGTCCAGCTCCTCGGACGCTTCCTGTATGGCATCGAGGACCTTGACTGGCAGCTTGCAACTATAAACGGTGGCAACAAGCGCAATGCCATAGCCCGTGAGGCCAAGGCTGTGATTGCTGCCGAGGAAGGCACCCTGGACATCATCAGGGAAAGGCTCGCCGATTTCAATGCCGGTCTCAAGGAGGAATATGGAGCAATTGAAAAAGAACTCAATGCAGGCATGGCGGAGGTAGCCCAAAGGCCTCAGACCGTTATTGACGAGATGACTGCCTGGAACCTTGTGACGGCCCTCTGTGCTTCCCCTCATGGTGTGCTTGCTATGAGCCAGGAAATAGAGAACTTCGTGGAGACATCCACCAACCTCGCCTCTGTCAAGATGACGGAGCCTGGGGTGATCCGCATAGGTTCGAGCCAGAGAAGCTGCGTCACTGCAGCGCGTAGGGCTGCCGCCGCCAAGATGGAGGCCTGTTTCGCGCTTGCCGGTGCCGTGGTGCGTCACGAGAGCGAATATCCCGGATGGGCCCCTGCTGCGGTTTCTCCGGTGAGGGATGCCTGCGTGGCTTCCTACAGGAAACTGTTCGGCGTGGATCCGAAGGTGAAGGCAATCCACGCAGGACTCGAATGTGGACTGTTCACCGAGAAGTTCCCTGGACTCGACATGGTATCGTTCGGACCGACGCTCAGGGGAGTCCATGCACCGGGTGAGCGCCTCGAACTCGCCTCCCTGGACAAGTTCGTCGCACTTCTCGTGGATGTGGTTTCAAACTATAGATAGTAAGGATATGGTACAGATAGCTCCATCAATGCTTTCCGCCGACTTCCTGAATCTGCACAAGGATGTCGCGATGGTCAATGAATATGCTGACCTGTTCCACCTTGACATCATGGACGGCGTGTTCGTCCCGAACCTTTCATACGGTTTCCCGGTAGTCGAGGCGATTGCTTCCGAGGCAGTGAAGCCTTTGGATGTCCACCTGATGATAGTGAACCCGGAGAAATATGTCGAAAGGTTCGCCAAGGCAGGTGCTTCGATGATTTCATTCCATCTGAACGCCACCGACGATCCATCCTCGGTGCTCGGAATGATACACGACTGTGGATGCAAGGCAGGACTCGTAATCAATCCGGACATAGAAGTAGAAAGCCTGTTCCCTTATCTGGAACAGGCCGATTACATACTTTTAATGTCTGTGTTCGCCGGATTCGGAGGCCAGAAGTTCATTGAAGACACTTACTCGAGGATCAGGAACCTGAAAGCGGAAATCCTCCGCCGCGGAATCGATATTCCTATCGAGGTCGATGGGGGAGTGTCGCCTTCCAATGCCGCCTCCCTCATAGAGGCAGGGGCCGAAATCCTTGTCGCAGGCAGCGCCGTGTTCAAATCTTCCGACCCGGCAGCCACTATAGCCTCCATGAGAGGCTGAGACCTATCTTACAGTCACCACGACACCGGCGGTGGCCCAGATGCCAGGCATTATGACGCCTCCGAAATCGCAGTAGCGCGTGTTGGTGACATTCTTCACATCCGCATACAGGCGGAATGCCATGAAGGCACAGCTGAGACGGACATCGAGCAGGAAATATGGCTTGAAGTCCGTCTTGTGCGTAATCATCACGTTGTTCTCGTCCCTGACGGGATTCCCGTCGCTGTCAAACTCATAACTGTTGTATGACCCGTATCTGTCATATACGGAAGCGGTTGCAGCGAATGTGAACCGCCTGAGGAAGAATACTTCAAGGTTGACGGATGCCTTGTGCCTCATATAGTCGAGCACGGTCGATGTCTCGACCTTGCTTTTCTCGTCACTGTCGATGAATCCGTATGAAACGGTAAGCGTGCGCAGGAATCCTTTGTCGCTCCTGTATCCTCCGCTTGCCTCCACTCCGCACGAATACATCCTCGTTATCTGTTCCGAATGCCAGACACTGGTGTAGCGGTTCTCTCCCACGGTGAGTTCATCCCTCCATACCCATGCAATCCTGTCCCTCGTGTCGCGGAAATAGGCGTACAGGCCGACATTCCAAGGTCCGGATGCGTAATCCGCACCTATACTGTATGTTATGGCCTTCTCCGGCACGAGGTCGAGGTTGTTCACCTGTGCAGCGGATGTGTAATACAGGTCGGTGAAGGTCGGCAGCCTCATAGATTGTCCAGCCGAAGCCTTTACGGAGAAGCCCTCGAAGGGACGCGCAAGCACGGATGCGCTCCAGAGGGAGGCAGTCCCGTAGGGCGTGAATGACGCTCCACCCATCGCTGCAATGTCGATATGCTCCCACGATTTGAAATGTCTGAGGTACAGATTGACCGTATTCCTGGATTTCGCCCTCTTGTACCGTCCGTCAGGACCCTTTGGGGTATCGAGGAGGTCTCCGAGGTTTGAGGAAAGGATGTGGTTGTACATCCAGTCCGCTCCGATGGTCGTGCTGCCGGCCGCCCAGTCATAGCTTGAACGGAGTTCCGCCCCGGCATTGTCGGTATTGTGCCGGTTCATCACTGTTCCTCTCGTCCAATCGTATCTGTCGAAGTTCTTGCGGTATGAAACCGAGGCTCCGAGTCCAAGATTCCCGTATCTGGCTGACCATCTGAGGGATGCAAGATAGGTTGAAGTCTGCTCGTATTGCTCGGGATTGTATGCCGCATAGAATCCGTTGGAGCCGAAACTCCTTTTCTGCGCACCGATCTGGAAATCGAATGTGCCGTTTTCCGCCTTGCCTGCCGTGGCCCGGAAGAATGCGTTCCAGTTGCGGTAGTCGGTGTTGTGGCGGTAGCCGTCGCTGTTGCGGAAGGACACGGCCCCGAAGAGGTCGGCATTCTCGAGTGAATATGCGCCGGATGCGCTTCCGTAGAGATAGCCGTAAATACCTCCGGATACCTCTGTCCTGAGATAGCGTGGGTACAGGCCCCTTGTGTTGATGTTGACGGCCCCGCTCAATGCCCCAGCCCCGGGAACGGCGTCAAGAAGAGTGATTCCTGACACGCACTCCATGTCAATGGGGAGCGAATGGCTTTGGTGACCTGTCCTCGCGTCCGTAAAATTGATGCCGTTGAGCATCACCATGGTCTGATCGGCTGTGCCTCCTCTGACTGCGATGTCCGCCTGGGAACCCAATCCTCCTCTTTCCCTCACATCTACCGACGGAAGCAGCTTCAACGCAGATTCGTAGTTCTGCAAAGGCGCCGCGGCATCGGTCGAGCGACGGTAGAGGGTCGTCTGCGGCATTGCGCTCCTGACCTGCACCGCTCGCGATGTGGTCACCTGCGCTTCTTCAAGACGGACTGTGCGGGAAGTGTCCGCAGGGACATTGTCTTCCTTGTCCGCTCCCGTGAGTGTCGCTGACGAAATGATGGACATCGAGACAGAAAGAACGCAGATCTTGATTTCGCGGTGCATCGATGCAAAGGCAGACCATCCTTTGCGGTTCCACCTTGAGAAGTGGATGATCGCGCGTTTCTGCATTGGTTTGAGTCTCATGTTTTGATAAAATTTAAAAACGCGCAAAGATATGAAAAAATCAGAGAACCCAGCCGATTTCCTTGAATCCGAACTCTTTTGAATATCCCTCCTTCATCCCGATTACAAGCTTCCCCGTGTCGGAAACACCCATAACGGTTCCCGTGAACAGGGTTCCCTGAGGCTCGCTTCCTTCAGTGACTATGTTGACGGGACCTTCCAGGTAACCGGGCTCCGATGTCGTGTAATCCACGAAGGTACACATCCTGTTCATCCTCCAGAGCTGGGCATGGTAGAGCTGCCTGAGTTTACAAAGGCCTCCGTTTATATGGAAGCAACGGCTTCTGTATCCCTCGAAAATCTCCAGGAACTGTGGCAGAAGGCTCTCCACATCATATTTCTGCCCTGTCTGGAGGGCCATTGAAGTCGGATTTACCAATGTTTCCGGAAAATCTGTCTGGTTCACGTTTATTCCGATTCCGATGATGCTCCAGGACAGCCATCCTCCATTCAAGGAGTTCTCGATGAGCATCCCGCAGATTTTACGGTTGTCCACATATATGTCATTAGGCCATTTGATTTCAGCCTCGATGCCATGTTCCGCAAGGAAATCCACCACCGACAGGGCTGCCATCTGGCTGATTGCGAACTGGTCGTAGGCCTGCATCTGCTGGGAATGATGTCCGCCGAACTTCAGGACGATGCTGAATGTCAGGTTCTCGCCAGGGGAGGAAACCCAGCTGTTGCCCCTCTGCCCCCGCCCTTTTGTCTGTGTGCGGGCTGACAGGACTGACAAATTGTCAATGTCTGAAATGCGTCTGCGGGCCTCGAGATTGGTGGAATCGACATTGTCGAGCCATAAGATGGAATGCTTGTTTGTCATAGCACGGATTTTGTTTATATTTGTGCGATTTTTCAACCGACAATACAAAATTAACAATATTTGAAGAATGGACAATAAGGAACTCAAGGTCATTGCTGATGCGATGCTCGAAAAGAAAGGACAGGAGGTCGTATCGCTTGATCTTCAGCCTATCGGAACTGCAATTTCAGATTATTTCATAGTATGCCACGCCGATTCCACCACGAATGTATCGGCTATAGCCGACAACATAGAGGACAGGATGATCGAGAAATGCGGCAGGAAGGTGCTGCGCACGCAAGGCAAGGAAAACGCCTTCTGGGTGATACTGGACTATGGGGACATCGTGGTCCATGTGTTCCAGACCCCTTACAGGGCATTCTACCGTCTTGAAGACCTCTGGGCTGACGCTGAAAGGACAGCATACGAGGACTGAATATATCAAGTTTCGCAAGTGACAAGTAATTCAGGTCCTGAAAGTTGTGCCGTCTGCGAAACTTAAATGCATCAAACATCAATAATGGCAGACAACAATAAAAAAAGAAAGCCGATTAAAATCTCAGTCGGCGTCTCGTGGATATATATAATCCTTCTTATAGGAATCGTATGGATGTTCTTCAACCAGGGCGGTTCCAACCCTCAGAAGGAGGAATGGGACGAGGTCAAGGCTCAATGGATTGCCGGAGACATCAAGGAAATCACATTCGTCCGCAATGAATTCGAAGGACATGTCACGATAAAACCGGACAGGTTGGAGAAATACGCCGACAAATTCGGCGGAAAGGTCCCCAACAAGTCGCCTCATTTCGTGTTCCTCGTGTCCGGAAGCTTCAATGCGGAGGAAATGTTCGATGAACTCAACGCCCAGCTTCCGGAGGGACAGGCCGTCAAGGTCGTGATGGAGAGCAAGGAGAACTATTGGGGCATACTCGAATGGATAATATTCCCTGTGCTCCTTCTCCTGATGTGGTTCTTCATGTTCAGGGGAATGAACAAGGGCATGAATGGCGGAGCCGGCCCTGGTGGCATATTCAATGTCGGGAAATCCACAGGCAAACTTGCGGAGAAGGACAGCATAAAGGTGACATTCAAGGATGTAGCCGGACTTTACGGAGCCAAGGAGGAAGTAATGGAAATCGTTGATTTCCTGAAGAATCCGAAGAAATATACCGCCCTCGGAGGCAAGATTCCGAAAGGCGCATTGCTCGTCGGTCCTCCTGGTACGGGAAAGACATTGCTTGCCAAGGCCGTCGCCGGGGAGGCCAATGTTCCTTTCTTCTCCATCTCGGGCTCCGATTTCGTGGAGATGTTCGTAGGTGTGGGAGCATCCAGGGTAAGGGACCTCTTCCGTCAGGCCAAGGAGAAATCCCCTTGCATAGTCTTCATCGACGAAATCGATGCAGTGGGAAGGGCAAGGAGCAAGAACGCGGGCTTTTCGTCAAACGATGAAAGGGAGAACACCCTGAACCAGCTTCTTACGGAGATGGACGGCTTCGGTTCCAATTCCGGGGTCATCATCCTCGCCGCCACCAACCGTGCCGACATTCTCGACAAGGCCCTCCTTCGTGCCGGACGTTTCGACAGGCAGATACACGTGGAGCTTCCTGACCTGAAGGAGAGGGAAGAGATTTTCCAGGTACACCTCAAGGGGCTCAAGCTTGCCGACGACTTTGACCTTGAATTCCTTGCAAAGCATACCCCTGGATTCTCAGGAGCCGACATCGCGAATGTCTGCAACGAGGCCGCACTCACTGCTGCAAGGCATAACAAACCTGCCATAGACAGACAGGACTTCCTCGACGCCGTGGACAGGATAATCGGCGGATTGGAGCGCAAGTCCAAGATAATCACCCCTGAGGAGAAGAAGTCGATTGCACACCACGAGGCAGGACACGCCACGGTAAGCTGGCTTCTCCCGAATGCCAACCCTCTGTTCAAGGTCACCATCGTGCCGAGGGGACAGGCTCTCGGAGCCGCCTGGTATCTCCCTGAGGAAAGGCAGCTCGTCACCAAGGAGCAGATGCTCGACGAGATGTGTTCTCTCCTTGGAGGACGCGTGGCCGAAGAAATCGTGAACGGACAGCCTTCCACTGGTGCCCTGAACGACCTTGAAAGGCTTACCAAGATGGCGTACGGGATGGTCACATATTACGGAATGAGCGACAAGGTCGGCAACATTTCCTTCTATGATTCCACCGGTGCGAGAGGATATGATCTCACCAAGCCTTACAGCGAGAAAACCGCAGAGCTCATTGACAAGGAGGTCAAGGATCTGATTGAGACCATCCACGACAGGACGATGAAGATTCTCACCGACAACCGCAAAGGATTTCTTGAACTTGCTGCATTATTATTGGAGAAAGAAGTTATCTTTGCAGATGATCTTGAACGGATATTCGGCCCGAGGGCCGGAGCAAAGCCATCCGAGGAATCCCAGGAAGCCCAGGAAACTGGAGAGACCGTTTCCGGAGAGCCTGAGGTGGATGAGTGACGGATGCTTCCGTCCGGGAATAACCTGATTACAAGAACCGTATGAACAACTTTGCCAAAAGAACTATTTCGGGTGTCGGATTCGTGGCTGTGATGCTCGCTGCCCTCCTTACCAACAGATTCGTGTTCGGAGTCGTGATGCTCGCCGCCCTTGTGATAATGATGTGGGAGTTTCTGAAGATGACCTGCGGGGATGAATACCGCTATTCCCAGATCCTGTCCATCCTGGCCGGAGTGATACTCTTCGTCCTGACCTATCTCTACAAGGGATTCCACCTGAACGGCAAACTTGTGATACTGTCATTTCTGCCTGTATTCATCCTGATGATCAACTCCTTGTATGTCAAGGACAAGACCAGGTTCGCAAAATTCGCCTGCCTCTACACGGCAATCCTTTACATAGCAGTGCCTTGGAGCCTTCTGAATTTCGCGGCGTTCGACCATGACGGCAGCTTCAACGGGGTTCTGCTACTGTGCTTCTTCGCGATTGTATGGGGGTCCGATGTGGGTGCATACATCTTCGGTGTGACCCTCGGGCAGAAGTACGGGGCGAAGCTGTTCCCGTCAATATCTCCGAAGAAATCCTGGATAGGCTTCTGGGGAGGGATGCTGACGGCAGTCCTTGTGGCAGTCATCCTCTATCTGACAGGCATATTCAGGTTCCCTCTTGTGCATTGCATCATCCTCGCCCTGATCCTCGATGTGTTCGGAGTATATGGCGATCTGATTGAATCACAGTGGAAAAGGCATTACGAGGTGAAGGATTCAGGAGCCATCATCCCCGGACATGGAGGGATGCTCGACCGTTTCGACAGCGCCCTTCTCGCAATCCCTACCGGTGTCATATATCTTGTGCTGACAAATCTCCTTTAGCGCAATCCGGAATAAGATACGATATGATGAGGACTGGAAAGCAACTTTTTAGTCCTCATATATATTTGCTATATGCCAAAAAAACAATAACTTTGCACCGAATATGCAGAGTGGCATCGTTGCCGCTCCCGCTTATAGCAGAATGTTATAATGACAATCCATAAAGACTGTTACAGACTTATTTCCGTGGTATGGCTGGTAGGGGCATTGCTTGCCTACCTGCTTCTTCGTTTCGTCCCGTACGCGTTCATTTCCTATCCTTTGTGCGCCATCCTGTTCTTCCTGATGGGCTTCGTGCTGTTCTTCTTCAGGGTGCCGGACAGGACACAGGTGCCGGGTGAGAATGTCGTGACTTCGGTGGCAGACGGGGAAGTGGTCCTCATCGAGAAGGTCTTCGAGCCGGAGCATCTCGGATGCGAGTGCATGCAGGTGTCGGTCTATATGGATTTCTTCAATGTCCATGTCAATTTCTGGCCGATAAGCGGTGAGGTCACCTATTACAAGTACCATCCCGGCAAATATCTGCTTGCCTTCCTCCCGAAGGCTTCGGAACTGAATGAACATACCTCCGTAGGCATAAGG
Source organism: Candidatus Cryptobacteroides sp. (assembly GCA_051870255.1). GTDB lineage: Bacteria > Bacteroidota > Bacteroidia > Bacteroidales > UBA932 > Cryptobacteroides. Next base: position 18,271 of record JBJEBR010000046.1, on the reverse strand, counting down.
AACAACTTCGGGGAGGTGTTCTTCAAGCAGCTTGCCGGCACATTCGCCAGAAGGATAGTCTGCTATGCGAGGCCGGGCGACAAGGGTGTGAAGGCCGAGCAGTGCGGGATAATCAAGTTCGGTTCCAGGATTGACATGTACCTTCCTCTGGATGCCGATATAAAAGTCAAGGTAGGCGAGTGCGTGAGAGCCTGTGAAACCGTCATTGCCGAACTGCGATAGAATATTATGGAAGAACAATCTATTTATCTGTGTATGATAGCCTCCATTGCGGTATCCGCATTGTGTTCGGTTCTGGAGGCGACATTGCTGTCAACCCCTCTGTCCTACATAACAGGTCTGGAGGACCAGGGCGTGAAGGGGGCCAAAAGACTCAAATCATTGAAACAGAACACCGACCGCCCGATTTCTGCAATCCTCTGTGTCAACACGATAGCAAACACCGTGGGCGCATCGATAGTGGGTTCACTCGTGATGGATGTATATGGCAACGCCCTCGTCGGCATCTTCTCGGCCGTGTTCACACTCCTCATCCTCGTCTTTGCTGAAATAATACCGAAGACCATAGGCTCGTCCTATTGGAGGAAGCTCGCCCTTCCGGCGTCAGCCATCATCAATGTACTGATATTCATAACATTCCCTATAGTCTGGGTAATGGAGCACCTTACAAGGCTCATCTCATCCCGTTCCGACCAGGTCAGCGTCAGCCGTGAGGACATATCCGCCATGGTGAGCGTCGCTACCGAGGAGGAGGTGATAGAGAAGGAGGAGAAGAAGATGATACAGAACCTCCTCAAGCTCGACGAGATAACCGCCCACGAGATAATGACGCCGAGCGTTGTCGTCGAGATGGCGGAGGGCAGCATGACAATAAAGGAATTCTATGAGCTCGACCTGACCCATTCGAGGATTCCGGTTTATGACGAGGAGAACAGCGACTACGTGATAGGATATGTGCTCCGTCAGACCATCCTCGAGAAGATGGCGGAAGACAAGTTCGACTGCAAGCTCAAGGAGGTCGCCCGTCCTATCCTATCATTCCCTGAGAACGAGCCTGTCGGCAACATCTGGGAGAAGCTTCTCGAGAAGAAGGAGCATATCTCCATAATCATTGACGAATACGGCACATTCCGCGGAATCGTGACGATGGAGGATGTCATCGAGACCATGCTCGGCCAGGAAATCGTGGATGAGACAGACGAGGTCGTGGACATGCAGGAACTCGCCAAGGAACAATGGGAGGAAGCCCAGAAGGAAATATTGAAGGCTGAGTGAAAACCGGTCAGACAGATTTGAAGGAAGCCATATCGGAGAGCATTGAATCCCGATATGGCTTCTTTCTATTCCTTGCCTTCTATGAACTGAAGCAGTCTGTCAATGGCTTCGGACTCAGGTACATGGCGCAGGAGGGGAGTCTTGCCCTTGTAGATTGAGACCATCCCGTTGCCCTCTCCGACATATCCCCAGTCGGCGTCAGCCATTTCGCCAGGACCATTCACGATGCATCCCATCACGGCTATCACCATACCTTTCAGATGAGAAGTCCTGCGCTTTACCTCGTTGAAGGTGGATTCGAGGTTGTACATCGTCCTTCCGCAGCCGGGGCATGCAATGTATTCAGGACGGTAGAAACGCCTTCTTGCAGCCTGCATCACTTCATCTACAAGATAGGCTGCATATTCGCTTCCGTCGAGGGCGACCATATTCCCATCGGAATCCCTGTAGGTACCTCTGAGCTCCACATCGTCTATGGACTTGTCAAGCAGCCTTTTCCCGAAATCACAGGCGAAATCCAGCAGAAGCCTGTCCTTGGAAGGGGCATCGTATGTCGCCACAGCCTTCCTGCCCTGCAGGTTGATGGAAACCATCGTGGAATGGAGACGGTGCCCATATCTGTCCGAAAGATACCGGGCGACAGGTATCTCGTTCTCAGGAGCCTCCGTGAGGGATACCCTTACCGTATCGCCGATACCCTCTGACAGAAGGGCCGAGATCCCGACTGCCGACTTTATCCTGCCGGCATCCCCGTTTCCTGCCTCGGTCACACCGAGATGAAGTGGGAACACCATCCCATTCTCCTGCATCTGCCTGTACAGCAGGCGATAAGCCTCCGTCATCACATATGTGTTGCTTGCCTTCAGCGATACGACCACATCGTGGAAATCATTCTCGGCGCACATCTCAAGCCATTCCATCACCGCCTCCTTCATCGCGAGCGGAGTGTTGCCGTACAGGTTCGTTATCCGCTCGCCGAGGGAACCGTGGTTCAGCCCGATTCTTATGGCTGTGCCGTTCTCCTTGCACACCTTCACCAGACGGGCGAACTGTTCCTTTGCCTTTTCGTGGTCCTTGTGGAAATTGCCAGGGTTTATCCTTACCTTCTCCACGACTTCCGCAGCCGCAATTGCAATCTCGGACGAGAAATGCACATCGGCGACAAGGGGAGTGTCGATGCCCATTGCGCGGAGCCTTCCCTTTATCTCACGCAGGGATTCAACCTGGGCGATTGAAGGCACGGTAAGCCTTATAAGCTGCGCCCCGGCCTCGTACAGCCTGACGCATTGTGCCACGGATGCCTCCACATCGGAGGTGTGGGTGTTGCACATTGTCTGCACCACGATAGGGTTACCGCCTCCTATCACGATGTTGCCGACCCTCACAGCCATCGTCGGTATGGTGTCATTCACTGGATTCATGATGTCAGAGATTATATGGATTGGTTTCATATACCAGCTCTTTGGCTGCTTTCCTGAGCTGGGACTTCGTCATTCCGGTCCTCTTTGTTATCTGGATATGCAGTCCGACCGATATTATGATGTTGGAAGGATATGCGAACCTGTAGTAGTCCTTGCTGTAGTAGTCAGGTTCGTAAAGTGATGAAAGAGAATGCTTGTACATTCCCTCTATATGGATTTCCACCGGGTCGAACACGAGTCCGAAACCCAGGCCTCCCTTGATTCCGTAATCCCATCGGCGGTCCGTCTCGATGAACGAATGTTCCTTCTCAGGAGCCACATATCCTGTCTTTCCAGGGTCACGCTCTATGCTCAGTCTGTAGCCTCCATAGCAGCCGATGTTCACCATAACCTTCATCTTCCAGAAATCGATGTGCATATGGGCCATCACAGGCACTTCGATGAGGTTCAGCATCGCGCTCTCGGCACCCTCCACCTTGTAGGTGTAGTCGCTTTCCTCGTTGTATTTGAATCGGTATCCCTCCCGGGCGAAGAACACTCCCGTCTGGAATCCGAAATATGGCATATAACCGAACATCTTCCCGTACTTGGTGTATGTGACCCCGAAATTGTACGGCACGAAGACCATCTCCTGTTTCTGTGAGGGATTCCATATCACCTGGCTCAACCCTACGCCATACTGGACACCGATGAGGCTGTAATCGTTTATGGAGCCTTTCTTGCTCACCATGACGGTGTCAAGATATGCGTCCGTGAGCGTATCGGTAATCTCTATTTCAAGTTTCCTGGCCTTCTTCTGGGCATCGGCGGAGAAGACCGCGGCAATCATCAGGGCAGTCAGCAGCACTATCTTTCTCATCTGAACATCTCCTCTATATCTAAATGCTGTTCTATTTCCATCATCTCCGGTATGTCAATCAGAAATGTGCCGTCCTCCAGCTTGTAGAAGCGCACCTTCTCAGGCTGTTTGTGCTCGAGAAGGCATCCTGTGTCCACGATTCCGTTGCGGTTCAGGTCTTCCGTTATCCTTATGGAATATTTGCCTGATTTCAGGTATGGGAACAGCAACGACTCGTCGCTGTCCACGATGAATGAACGGAGCACCTTGTCCCTTTTCTCCGAAAGCAGGTCGATTATGTATTTGTTGTGGACTCCTGAGAGCACGAGGGTGAGGGAACTGAGCTTGTCATCCTTCGGAAGGGACACCTTGACCTCGCTGCTGTCGTTGTAGAAGCCGTTTATGTCCCGGAATTTCCTGTGAGGGACTTTCAGGCGGTATTCATATCCCGTCTGCAACTTCTGCTTCGGCATCACTACATATTTGCGCAGGTTCAGGCTGTCGCGCGTGACAGTGTACAGCCCTGTGGCCTCCTGCTGCTTAGGGTTTGTATATCTGAACACAAGGGAGTCGAAGGTCTCCTCCACGAGAGGGTATTTGAATTCAATTACGAAGCCGCTCTGCTCCACATTCTCAGGCTTTGCGTCAATCGTGAACACCGCAGTCGTGTCCTCCTTCTTGATGTCCCTGCGGGAGGACTTGGCTACCTTGGACTGCTTTGGTTTGGCAAGCCTTATCTCCTCCGTGAATGGATTGAGCAGGCCGAGGGTGTCGGTCTTGAGGTAGTTCACATACAGGAACAGGGTGTCCGGCTGCTTCTTCGGGTCGTTTACCCAGATTTCGAGGCTGTCCTGCTTGATGTTGAACTGTGTTATCAGCTTGTTGTGGGGCACCCCTTTTATCCAGATCGAGTCTATCTGGGCGTAAGGGGCCATGAAGGTTATGTATGCCGTCCTTTCCCCGATTCTCTCCTTGTTCACTATCATCTGCTTGGACGGGACTTCCTTGAACAGGTTCAGTTCGTATTCCGACTTCCTCGCAAGGCAGTTCACTGTGTCCTTCATGTCGTATTTCTGAATCTCGGGCAGCGAGTCCGATACCACCATCACAGGCCTTACAAGTGAATCTATGAAGGCAATCTTCTCGGTCTCGGGGTCATACATATTGTTGTTGTTCTCGTCCATCACGGCATAAATCCTATAGATGGTGTCCTGGATGTTGCGCAGGCAGAAATAGCCCCATTCGTCCGTCTTGACGGCTGCATCCGGCCTGTGGAGGAAGACTGCGGAGTCCGCCTGGTCCTTGTACAGCATCACGGTCGCACCCTTTACAGGCTGGAGGGTATTGCAATCCTGTACGGTACCTGTCACGAGCATCGAATCTATGACCGAACCCGTGGAGAATACGAATGTGTAGCCAGGGAACATGTTGCCCTCGTTGTTGTCCGCTATCGCATTTGTCAGGTCGAGGGTATATGTCCTGTTGCTGTCGAGGTCACCTTCGAACGATACCACGACTCCCTTTCCCTTGATCTTGTTCAACGGAGCTTTCTCGAGAGGAGGGGAGAGGAATATGCTCTTTGCATCCTTCACTACCACATATTCGTTGAATACAATCTCCAGCTTGGTCTTGTGGACGGGGACATTGACCGTCCCCGGCAATGGTTTCAACTTGGTTATGACCGGAGGAATCGTGTCTTTCGGGCCTCCGCTCGGAGCCTGGGTGGTGTTGGCGCACGAGTGTGAGAACATCATCGAGGCGAGTACGAGCACTACCGGCAAGGCCGGCAACATATATGATAATTTCCTGTTCATCCGACAATCAGTTTTCCATGTCAATACGGGCTACGCTCTGTATGCCCTCAATCTTCTGCAGTTTCTTCACAAGCTTGTCAAGGTCGGTCTTGTCATGCACATAGAGATCTATGTATCCTTCGAACACTCCGTCCTCCGTCCCCAGCACGAACTTGCGGATGTTCACGCTCATCACGAAGGAAATGTATCTCGTGATGTCATTGATTATGCCTATCCTGTCGAATCCCCTCAGCGCAAGGCGCACGAGGAACGACATGTTGTGGACCGCCACCTTCTCCCAGGTCGGCATCACGATCTTGTCTCCGTATTTGGAAGCAAGGCTGTTGGCCGTCGGGCAGCTTTTCTTATGCACGGTCACGGTCCCGTCTGAGGCTATGAAGCCCATCACGCTGTCACCCGGTATAGGGTTGCAGCAAGATGCAATCACATACCTGTGCCCAGCTGCATCCTGGGTGTCCGAGATGATGAAATCCTCCTTCTTCTCCTTCGGCTTGAACCAAGGGAATGTCCATCCGCCCTGGGGCTTCTCCTTCTTCGGGTCCTTCTTCAGCATTTCCTGGAGGTTAGTGAGCTTCACAAGCCCGGCACCTACCCTGAAATACAGTTCGTCTGCCTTGAAGTCGAATATCTCGTAGCCTTTCATCAGGGCATGCAATGTCCTGTCATCAATTTTCCTGCCGATTGCCTGAAGCTGTTCCTCAAGCATCTTCTTGCCGATTTTCGTGATTTCCTGCCTCTCGCTCTTCAGATGGTCAAGGACGAATTTCTTCGCCTTTGGGGTCTTCAGGAAGTTCAGCCACTCCCGTTTCGGCTTCTCGTTCTCAGCCGTGATGATTTCCACCTGGTCTCCGGTCTTGAGTACATAGGACAGAGGCACGAGCCTGAGGTTGACCTTGGCGGCGATGGCCTTGTTGCCTATCTGTGAATGGATTGCGTACGCGAAATCCAATGCAGTGGCCCCTTTCTCGATGCTCTTCTGCTCACCTTTGGGGGTGAAGACCATTATGTCCGTCTTTATCAGGTCGTTATGGATGAGGTCAAGCAGTTCGAGGGCGTTGACGTCCGGGTTGACGAGGATTTCCTTGACCTTGACAATCCATTTGTCCATCTCGTTCTCATTCTCGTCCGCGAACCCGTCCTTCTTGTAGGCCCAATGCGCGGCGATACCTTTCTCGGCGATGTCGTTCATCCTCGTGGAGCGTATCTGCACCTCTATCCAGACGCCTGAATTGCTCATGAGGGTGCAGTGCAGGGCTTCGTAGCCGTTGTTCTTCGGATATTTGACCCAGTCCCTGACACGGTCTGCCTTGTATCGGTATATGCCTGTGATTATGGAGAATATATGGTAGCATTGGTCCCTCTCGGATTCGAGTGGCTTCCCGATGGAGGATGTTCCATATCCAGGGTCGAATATAATCCTGACGGCGTAAAGGTCGTAAATCTGGTCGAACGTGATGCCCTTGGTCTGCATCTTGTGCCAGATTGAATATGGTGTCTTTACACGCTTCTTTATCACGAACTTGAATCCGGACTTGTTCAGGGCAGCCTCTATCGGGATTATGAACTCGTTGATTTCCTTCTCCTTGTCCGTGATGTTGCGGTTGATTTTCGCGCTGATGTCGTTGAATGCCTCAGGCTCCTTGTACCTGAGCCATATATCCTCCATCTCGGACTTGACCTCGTAGAGACCGAGCCTGTGGGCCAGAGGTATGAATATGAACATCGTCTCACTCAATATCTTGTCCCTCTTGTGCTCCGGCATGTATTCTATGGTGCGGCAGTTGTGCAGGCGGTCGGCAAGCTTTATCAGGACCACCCTGACATCATCGTTCAGGGTGAGCAGGATTCTCTTGAAATTCTCTGCCTGCATGCTTTTCTGCTGGGCCTTGTCCTCGTTGTCGAGGACGGTCTTGATTTTCGTGAGCCCATCCACTATCGTCGCCACCTTCTCCCCGAACAGGTTGCGTATGTCGTCCACGGTGTAGTCCGTGTCCTCCACCACATCATGCAGCAGCGCCGCCACTATGGACTTGTAGCCGAGACCGATCTTGCTTACGACTATCTTCGCGACGGCGATGGGATGAAGTATGTACGGTTCGCCGGAGCGTCTTCTGACACCCTTGTGAGCCTCGTTGGCGAATTCGAACGCCTTCTGCACCACTTCGAGTTCCTTCAGGTCGGCACATCGCTTGCGTGCCGCTTCCTTCAGGTCTGCGTAGTCGCGGGCGATGACCTCGTGGTCCTGCTGTGTAAATTCCGATATCTTGCCCATAAAATCAATTGTCTATATTGTAACTGTCAACATTCTGGAATGCATATGACAGTTCAGAACCTATCAAAATGATGTTCCATCCCACATTCAGCCATACCATGAACAGGGGAATCATCGCAAATGCACCATATACCGTGTTCAGCCTTGTAACCAACACCTGCGTCTCCACATACAGATATTGCATTATGGTGAAAGCTGTGCCTGACAGGGCGGCAGCCCGCAGGGCATCGGAATATCTCACTTCCGCATTCGGTATGAACTTGTACATTGCGGAGAATATGAGTATTGCCATGATTCCGGAGAGAATCCATTTCAGGATTGTCTTGAATGTGCTGAAACTCGCCACGTTGAGTCCGATGAATTCAAGCATCTCGTCGAAGATGTATGAGCCGGAGAAGAATATCATCACGATGAACGGAGCGATGAAAAGCATGGCGATGTATATCGAGAGCCTCTTGAACACATTCCTCGATTTGCGCACCTGCCATACGCTGTTGAACACCCGCTCGACCGACATCATCATCCATATCACCACCCAGAGGAAAAGCAGCGCGCTTATGAGTCCAACCGCACCGCTCTGCGCGGTGTTTATGATGTTGTCCGCGAAACCGAGAAGAAGGTCGATAGTCTCCTGATTGTTGTTGAAATACATGTACAGAAGTTCCTTCAGCTTGTCCCCGAGGCCCAGACCTCCTGTCACGGCGAATGCGATTGCCACGAGGGGTACAGTTGACATCGTGCAGAAAAAGCTCAGGGCCGCGGCCTGGAATCCCACCTTCTCCTTCGAGAAGGTCTGGATGGTTATCAGGCCCACCTTCGTATATTTGACGAACCTGGCCTTTGCCTTCGAGAGTTCCTCGTTGTCCAAAGTCCAGATCTCATCCCTGAGGAATTCTGTAACCTTCCTTATTTTGTTCCGGATATCCATCATCGCCTCATCAAATCTAAAACAAACTCAACTGCTCTCCCTCCATCGGCATCGGCTCATTCCCGTCGTCACGGACGGATGCGCCCTCACCAGGCATATCTTCCATAAGGCTTGCGCTGCCTCCTATCATTTCCATGAAACGGGCCTCGTCAATGATTTCCACACCGAGGGACGCAGCTTTCTTCAGCTTCTCAGGCCCTGGTTTCTCTCCTGCAAGGAGATAGGTGGTCTTGCCGCTCACTGAACCGCTGTTCTTTCCGCCGTGGGCTGCAATCAGGCTTTTCATCTCATCCCTTGAAATGCTGAAATTGCCGCTTATCACGATGACCTTGCCTTCGAGAGCCGACGACAACGGCCCCTTTCCGGAACCACCCTCCATCTGGAGACCGGCTTCACGCAGCCTCTGTATCATCTCTATGTTGAGAGGGTTACGGAAAAATTCGTATATGCTCCTTGCAATCACCTCACCTACATCCTCCACATTCAGCAGATCCTCAAGCGAAGCGGCGGCTACTGCGTCCATAGACCCGAAATGCGCTGCCACGGACTTGGCGGTTGCCTCTCCTACATATCTGATTCCCAAGGCATAAAGCACTTTCTCAAAAGGTATCTTTCGGCTCTGCGCAAGGCTTGAAAGGAAGCGCTCTGCGGATTTGTCCTTCCATCCCTCCAGCGACAGGAGCTGTGTCTTGTCAAGCGAATAGAAATCCGCAGGATTCTTCACGAGGGACAGGTTGTAAAGCTGGAGAATCGTGGCGTCACCTGCTATCACATTCATTGCCTTCCTGCTCAGGAAATGCACCAGGCGCGCCTGGATCTGTGTCGGGCAGCCGGTCTGGTTCGGGCAGAATGCCTTTGCTTCCTGCTCGTCCCTGACAAGCGGGGTGCCGCAGTCCGGGCATCTGTCAGGGAAAGGAGGGACGCTTGCGCCGCTTTCCCTTTGTGACAGCTCCACGCCGGTGATTTTCGGGATGATTTCGCCGCCTTTCTCCACATATACATAGTCGCCTATGCGGATGTCGAGAAGACGCATCTGGTCCTCGTTGTGAAGCGAAGCCCTCTTTACTACCGTACCTGAAAGCTGGACAGGTTCAAGATTTGCGACAGGGGTGACTGCGCCAGTCCTTCCTACCTGGTAATCAATGGAAAGGAGCTTTGTCAGAGCCTGCTCCGCCTTGAATTTGTATGCTACCGCCCATCTTGGGAACTTTGCGGTGTAACCCAATTCCTTCTGATATGGTATCTCGTTGATTTTAAGAACTATGCCATCGGTTGCAAACGGCAGTGCCTTGCGCTCGACATCCCAATAGGATATGAATTCCTCTATCTCGGAGATGCTGTGGCAGATTTTCCTCTTGTCCGATACGGGCAGGCCCCACGAGGAAGCGTTTGACAAAGCCTCGTCGTGAGTAGCGAAAGGCAAATCCTCGCCCAACATATGATAAAGTGTACATTCAAGTCCTCTCCTGCCAACCTCTTTGCTGTCAAGCAGTTTCAGGGATCCTGATGCTGCGTTGCGCGGATTTGCGAAAGGCTGTTCCTCATCCGCGAGCCGTTCCTCGTTGAGTCTGTCGAATGCTTTCCACGGCATATATATCTCGCCTCTTATCTCAAACTCGTCGGGCCAGGGGAAAGGCTTCTGCGCCGTCGGGATGAACCCTGAAGGGACTTTCAGTTCCTGAGGAATGTTCGATATATGCCTTACATTCATCGTCACATCGTCACCCACCGTTCCGTCACCCCTCGTGAGGGCCCTGAACAGCTTTCCATGGCGGTATGTAAGACAGATTGCAGTGCCGTCGAACTTCAGTTCGCAGCTGTATGTGAAGGCGTTGCCTATTCCTTTGGCAGCCCTGTCGGCAAATGCTTCAACTTCGGTGATGTCATATGTGTTGCCGAGGGAAAGCATCGGATACCTGTGCCTGTACTGGGCAAATTCCTTCTGCGGACCATCAGACGCAAGGTCGCTCCCGACATGGTGGGTGGGGGAGTCCGGCCTGTCAAGTTCAGGATACTCGTGCTCAAGGGCTTCGAGTTCCTTCATGAGGAAATCGAAGTCATGGTCACTTATGACGGGAGCGTTCTCGACATAATATCTCCTGTTGGCATCCTCTATTATGCCTCGCAGCTCGTCTATCCGTTTTTTCGCGTCTTCTCTGTCCATACAAGTTCTTCCATACAGCCAGTGCCTCGGAAAAGGCACACTATGCAAATAACCTACAAATTTAATAAACAGTTTTGACTTCTTGAAATTTAACTATCCGTAAAAGGGAAAATTACAAAATCTTGACAATGTTGTCGGTTTTTTCAATGAAATTGAATAATTTTGCGACGCCTTTTCTCCGGCATCTGCCGGAACGGACAGAAATGTTTGATTCAGAACGATTTTTAACTTAAATATCAAAGAAAATGAAAGACGCAGTTATTATCCTTTGCGGCGGTGGTCCTGCCCCGGGAATGAATTCAGTATCAATGAGTGTTGCAAAGACATTCCTTTCCAAAGGTTACAGGGTGATCGGCCTTCACGGCGGTTATTCCGGACTTTTCAGCAAGAACGCCCGCACTGAGGATCTCGACTTCTTCAAGGCTGACCGTTACTTCAACAGGGGAGGCTCCTATCTTGAGATGAGCCGTTTCAAACCGACTGACAAGGATTTCGAGGAGAACTTCAACCTCGACCTTTTCAAGGACAACAACATCAAGCTCCTCGTCACCATCGGAGGCGACGATACTGCTTCCACGGCAAACAGGATTTCCAAATTCCTCGCAGCCAAGGACTATCCTATCGCCAACATCCACTGCCCGAAGACCATCGACAACGACCTTCCTCTTCCTGCAAACGCCCCTACATTCGGTTACAACTCCGCCAAGAATGAAGGCGCCCACCTTGCAAGGACAATATACGAGGATGCCCGTACTTCCGGCAACTGGCTCATAATCAGCGCTATGGGCCGCACCTGCGGTTCCCTTGCGCTCGGTATAGGCGAAGCCACCCACTGCCCGATGACAATCATCCCTGAGATGTTCAACAAGACCAAGATGACCCTCGACAAGATCATCCGTCTGTCCATCTCCGCAATCCTCAAGAGGAAACTGATGGGTGTCAACTATGGTACCATCGTGGCTGCCGAAGGTCTTTTCCACGATGCAGGTGTAGCACAGGAAGCAGTCGATGCAGGTGTACATTTCTCATACGATGAGCACGGCCACCCTGAACTCGGCAAGATTTCAAAGGCTGTCCTCTTCAATGACCTTCTCGAGAAGAAATTCAAGGAGATCGGACTCAAGGTGAAGAGCCGTCCGGTCGAGATAGGCTATGACGTACGTTGCCAGGACCCTGTGGCATACGACCTTACATATTGCACCGAACTCGCGATGGGTGTTTACCAGCTCTTCAGCGAGGGCAAGACAGGATGTATGGTATATGTTGACGCATACGGCAATGTATCACCACTTTATCTCGCCGACCTCCAGGACCCTGAGACAGGCAAGATTCCTCCACGCATCGTTGACATCAACGCAGGCACTGCCCAGAACTACTACAAGTACATAGCTCACTATGTAACTCCAGAGGATTACGAGGCTGTCAAGGCTCTCGGCATCGCAAACCCAGAGGCTTACGACTTCAAGAAGATCCTCGAGTGGTAATCGTGCCTTCGGTTTCCGCACTTCGGGAACCGGACGATAAAAATTCAAACCAACGGTCTGACAGACTCGCCACAGAGTCGCCGGACCGTTGGTTTTCAATTATATGCCATAATTATAGCAGCTTGAGCGCAATCGCCGCGCAAGCCTCGGCATCGGCGAGGGCGTGATGGTGGTTCAGCAGGTCGTAGCCGCAGGCGGCGGATACGGTCTGCAGCTGGTGGTTGGGAAGGCGGCATCCGAAGTGACGGCGGGAGGCGGCGAGGGTGTCGTGGAACTCATAGTCGGGATAGTCCATCTGATAGACCCGGAACACCGACTTGAGGCAGCCTTCGTCGAAGCGCGAGTTATGCGCCACGAGGGGAAGTCCTTCGATGAGGGGTTCAATCTTCTCCCACACATAAGGGAATACGGGTGCGTCCTCGGTGTCAGCTGGCCCAAGCCCGTGAACCCTCTGGCAGAACCACTGGTAGTATTCAGGCTCGGGGTGGATGAGGCTGTAGAAAGAGTCCACTATTTCTCCGTCGCGTACTATCACCACGCCTACCGAGCACACGCTGGACGGCTCCTCATTCGCCGTCTCGAAATCTATCGCTGCGAAGTCTTTCATTTCTTATTGTATATCTTGTCCATTCTTGAAGATTTCTCCGCAATTTCATTGCGCAGGACTTCGGGGGCGAGGACCTCGACATCTGGTCCGTATGCGAGTATCTCCCGGATGAAATCGTAGGTTGGAGCGAGCCGGTAAGTGAATACAGGCCAGCCGTCCACCGGTTCGATCTCCTTCTGGCTATGGTGAATAGGGAGGGTACGGAAATAGTTTGCCTGATACGGCTCCACCCTCAGACTTACGTCAACCGGTTTCTCATCGATGATGATGCCGAAGAATGAACTGAAAAAGCTCTCGGCATCGAATTCTTCAGGAATTTCATAAGTCTCGTCCAGCTCCTCCATATCCACGAAACGGTCGAGTGCGTAAACACGCAGCCCGAGGTCGGAGTCTCCGAGCATATACCATCTCTGTCTGAAATATTTGACGCAGTACGGTCTCACGGGGAAGCAATGGGGTTCCGGTTTGTTGAAACTTTGGTATGTAAGGCTTATGGTGCGTCCAGAACGCATCGCGCTGATGACATCGGTGAGGAACTTCTCTCCTGATGGGGCCTTCTCGACGAGGATGCGGTTTTTCATGTCCGCGTTCTCCTGCAGGACATTGTTGAGACACAATGTATGGAGCATCCATTGGGCGGTAGTGTTCCCATCCATGTCCTTTCCTGAAATATAATATCCTAAAGTCCTGTCGTTCTTGATTTCAATGCCGAAAATGTCAAATATGGCATCCCGGTGATTGTAGAATGTCCTGTCAGAAAGTGGGTCATGAGAGTCGTTCAGCGGGCTCTTCTGCCACTCTTTGCTTATATCCTCGAGCAGGATGTAGCCTCTTCTGCTGATAAGGTCAATCAGCCATATATACCTTTTGAAGAAATTCTTTGCCATCTTACAGGTCTTGTTGTTGGTTCATGATGCGAAGATAGTATATTTTACTGCAAAAATGTGGCATTATGAATAATTTCAGTAACCTTTTCCGTTCAGCAAGGATTTCAATTCCCTCACGCTCGGAACCCTCTTTTTGCAGGTCTTCCTTGATTCTCCGGCATATTCTTCGCCCATACCGCGTATGATTTTCATCATCTCCTCACGGACATCGTTCGGATAGAGCACTTCCATATAATTGCCGAATCGGCAGACTTCCTGATAGAAATCGTCGGTGGTGTGCAGGCGGTAGCTGAATATGGTGTAGCCGTCCTCAGGACAGTCGTGAAGTATCCTCTGGCTGCCGTGCAGTGGAGTGTGCTTGAGGTAGAGGTTGACCTTCTCCCACGCGAGGATGATGACATCCTTCGGCTTTGCGGCCTTGGTGGGAAATGTGGCCGTACCGATGCTCTCCGCCATAAAGTCCACAGGGGAGAAGTCCGCCGGATATTGGAACTTGGTTGCCAGCACCTTGAGGTTCTTCATCCTGTCCGCATCCAGGGCATAGGAGCGTATGCCTTCGAGCTTGCCGTCCGCAAGCGGCCCGATGACCTTCCAGTGCTGGCGGTCGAGCTTCACGAAGTACGGCTGTATCGTGACGTTGATCGGGTCCTCCCAGTAATCCTCATAATCGAAACTGATGAGATGGTTCTGCTTGATGGCTTCAAGCACGGTCTTGAGGACATCTCTTGAAGATGGGATGTCCTCGAGGAGTATCCTGTCCCTGATGGCGATGTTTGACAGAAGCATGTTCTCCACTGATGCTGTGTTCAGAAGCCAGCCGGTTATTCCATCCTCAAGGCACGATGGGGCGATACTGAACTTATGGGTCCCATCGTGCAAACTGGAGACAATCTCGATTCCGAAAGTGTTTTTCAGGAAATCCTTCCAGTAGTAGAATGTACTCCTGCTGAGCCTTTTCCTTTTAGACGCATTGAAATTGGAATGTACCCACAAATCACTGATTTCCTTCAAACTGCGTGGAGTTGACAGGATGTCAATCAACCAAATATATTTGTTTAGCGACGGAGTTTTCATCAATGGTTACAATTTGTCCGTAAAATTAGAAATATTTATCAGGTGTCCAAGAATAACTGTACATCTGTCCAATAAATTTGCGTCACTTTGAGAAGGTATCTTCTCAGGCTTCCGACATACTCCTGAAAAAATGACGGGGATATGATATGTATTGATAAAAAAAATTCATAACTTTGGAGAACATAATGGCCGAATCGTCTCTGAATTCCGACAACAAGAAACATTGGTCACCTACATTTGGTTACTGCTCCTCAGGACGCGGTGTTTGTTCATTTGTAGGGAGGCCGTCGGAAGCCAAGAGACGTGATGTACAGACATTGCGTCTCTTTTTTTTATTATTTGAACCAAATATGAACTTGATTCATGGAGTGACGATTCGTAGCTTTACTGAATTATTTATAATAGCAACCACGATGACAACTGAAGAACTTAATCTAGTCCGTTCCCAAAGCGGCTGGTCCGACAGAATCCTGAAATTCATTGATTCCGCAGAAGAGGCACGGATATACATTCGTGCGGGACTGAAAGAGGCATCGGTAGGCGGACGACCGGCATTGATCCGTACCGACATCGACTGGTCCGCATTCAACTGTCGCAAGGAGTGGCTCAAGACTAAACTTGCAGACTGGGACAAATGGAAGGATTACAACAATGCGGACCTGATAGGCGAGGGCTTCCCTCCGCGTGATTCCAACGGCGATCCATACGAACTTCACCACATCGGCCAACGCCAGGATTCCCCATTCGCAGAACTTACCTGGGCGGAGCATATGGGAGACGGCAACAATACCGTCCTGCACCGTATGGGCGAATATTCGGTCATAGACCGAGGTCAGTTCGATGACGAGAAGTCCCGCTACTGGCAGGATCGTTTCAGGATGTTCTCCGCCAGTGAACTGAAAAAGATTTACGGATAAAACGGAATCCCTGATGAAATTCAGTATTACATACGATGAAATCCACGACCTTGTCCTTGAAAAGTCGGGCAAAGATGTAAGAGTGTCTTATGTCAGTGACGATGTATTCAATGTTTCAATGACATTGATGGTGAATCTCCCGCTTGTCGGCAAGAAGTCTAAACGGTTCAGTTTCGATTTGAAATACATCGGCTTTGCTGACAATATATTGATGCTTCAACTCTCTGACGGCACAGCCAACGCCCTTCTCTCCACTGCCCTTAAACTATTGAAATATAGGGAAGATATCGTGTCAATCAATGACGGCAATGTCATTTGTGTGAACCTTGATGGCATTGAGAAAGTAAGCACAGCCCTGTCAAAGATAGAGGTCAACGGCATTTCCTTCGAAAAGGAAAGCGTGAGAGTAGATTTTTCTCTGCGATGAATTAACAATTATAACTTCATTATTATGGCACTATACAGAGTAAGGACCAAGCGCCGCAAATGCTGCAACGGCGTCAACATCGAGCCCGGAATGGAAGTCCAGGTCGTCACCCCTTTGAACAACACCGTCCAAGTCAACAACTGGCAGTATGTCGAGGACGCCTTCATGCGTGTGTTCGGCATTTCGCTCCGGAAGGCGAACTGTTTGAATGTTAGTGATCTGGAGATAACGAAATTGTAAAAAATTTACTTATGGAAGAAGAGAATAAAAGTAATTGGGGCTGCTTGATATTTCTGTGCATAGTGGCTGGGATTGTCCAATGTATTTTTGTATATCCTAAAATGCGGCATGATTTCAAAGGCTATTATATCGAAGGCGACAATTTGTTTACTTCAATTGGTTGGACAGCCAGCCTATGGTTCGGTTATTTTGTCGCTGCTGCTATTGTTGCTGTGTTGTTGTATCTGTTAGTCAAGTTCATAATTAATAAACTGAAGAAATAAGTATAACTAAAACAATCAAGATTATGGTAATCTTTCAAGTCCTGCTCCATCTCCTAATAATGGATCGTTATTGGAGCTATTAATTAAGCTTATAGGAAGTCTGTTCGGAAAAGGCACAGGGAGACTCTGATATATTAATTTTAAATAACAGTAATTATGAAAAGTAACGATCTTAAACACCTCGTTGAAAAGAACTCTGATAATTTCCACAAAGGTTCAGATGGTAGTTGGGGTACGGATGACCACGATGGTACAATCGTGGCAGATATCTTAAGAGGTATCGGGGATATGATTTCAACAATAATACGTGCAAATAGACATTAATGAATTTTTCAGGCACCATTATATTGTCAATGATTCCATTAATCTAGATATTGATCTCAATGTCAAAGATGCTTTCATGAACGTGTCCGACATCTCGCTTCGCAAGGATAACCACTTGTATGTTAATGATTTGGAGGTAATAAAACTGTAACTTCTATTAAAAACCTTAATATTATTATTGTTATGGGAAAGAAAATTGAAACTACAAAAAAAGTATTGGAAAAATCATCTAATGTAGCCAATAAAGTTGCTAAAGTTGCAACTGCATTTGTGGCGGTTACAGGAACAGTTCTTACTCTATTTGGGAGCTCAAAGAAATAATCTGCCCCTGATTTGATGATGACACTCCAATAGGCGCGGAAAAAAACTTCATTTTCTTTCGCGCCTATTGGAGTATACTTGTCGGGTGTTTTGTGAAAAGATATTAAGTATATGTTGTATTATTTACTTATCGCATTAGTTATCATATTCATAGCCTTGATATTTCTATTTGTAAGAGAAGTGTCAATACGACACTTGACAAACTCTTTAAGGGAAGATATATGTATGCCTGTTCAGAAGAAGGCTTTATCTTGTTTTAAAAATAGGAGGACTGCTCGTACTTTGTTGAAATCCAATAAGAAATGCAAAGCCAAATTAAATACAGTATTCTCCATAGAAGAAAGGTTACGTATCAATATTCCATTTGCAGACGAGAAACTTGATTTCTTTTATTCTGTTTGCCTTCCTTATGTTTCAAAAGCGGATATATGTGGAGGTGATATAATGAAGCGTCGTCAAGATAGAGAAGAGAAGATTATCCTTGCCAATGAGACGACAGAAGGTGAAACCGTGCTGGACCGCTACAAGCAACTTCTTGAAAATAATCGAATTGAGGCTATAATGAATAGTCTGAATGATAATAAGAAAATGGATACAAGCGGTTTCTTCCGATCTGTTTCTGTTAGCAAGCTGGAGACACAAACAGAAATTTATGCAAGTTTGTTGAAAACATTGAAATCGGAATATGAAGAATTGCAATCAATTTCGGAAAAGATGAATACCATTTTGGATTACGTCCGTTCCTGTGCATACAGAAATTTGTACTTAGGTTCTGAACTTATCAATATAGTAAGGAATAATGGAGGTGGCGGAAAATTGGAGAAGCAGGAGGATTTGATAAATATTGGTCAGTTGAACTTATCTGCCATATCTTCTGATGTAAAACATATCTCTTATGACTATGGACAAATCTTAAGTTCCGGATTGTCAAATATTGATAGTTTATTCAAGAATAAATCCTTTAAGTAATGCTTAAAAAATAACTTGGTTCAATTGAGAGGTTTGACAAGGTAAT
>JBJEBR010000045.1:0-2639 GCA_051870255.1 Candidatus Cryptobacteroides sp. | reverse complement strand
AGCAAATCCTCCCTTCTCTCTAAAGAACTGGGGCTCCGAACAATTCAGCAGCGACATTTATGGACGAAATATCTGGGGTTGCCCGACCGATTCCAACGGTGACTTTGCATGGCTGCAGCACATGGTCAAGTCAATGAATCCGAAGACCGGACGGTGCGCTGTTGTGCTGCCACAGGGAGTACTGTTCAGAAGCGGCAAGGAAGGCGAAATCCGACGACAGCTCGTTGAGTCGGATAAACTGGAAGCCATCATCACAATGGCCAGCGGTGTGTTCTACTCTACCGGAGTCTCCGCTTGCATCCTGTTCCTGAACAACAATAAAGCTGTCTCCCATAGAGGCCACATTTGTATGATCGATGGTTCCGGCATCTACACGCCTCAAAGAGCACAGAACATTATGACAGAGGCTGACATCCAAACTGTTTTTGATTACTATACCGCCTACGAAGACGTAATCGAAAAGGTCAAGGTCGTCACGATTGCTGACATCCGTGAAAAGGACTATTCTCTGGCAATCAACAACTATATCGAAAAGAAGGAACAGGAAACCGTTCCTCCGACAGAAATCCGCAGACAGTATTTTGAAGCCTATGACGAAATGATCGAAGCCGAAACAAGGATGAGAGAACTGCTGCTGAAGGGAGGCTACGTCAGTGAGTAAGAGAATAACCATTGAAGAACTGCAATCCTACCTTTGGAACTCTGCTGTTCTGCTCAGAACCAACATCGATGCCGGTGCCTATAAGCAGTACATTTTCCCGCTCCTCTTCTTCAAACGCATCTGCGATGTGTACGATGAAGAAACCGCTGCCGCCGTAGAAGAATATGGCGATGATGCGGCCGAGTTTGATGAGGATGAAATTCACACCTTTATCGTCCCGAAGGGCTATCACTGGAACGATGTCCGAGCCGTTTCCGAAAATGTTGGTGTGGCTATCGTTGAGGCCTTCAGGAAAGTAGAGAATGCGAACTCCGATAAGCTGCAGGGCATCTTCGGTGATGGAGCTTGGACCAACAAGAATCGTCTTCCCGACAGGCTTCTGAAGGACCTGCTGGAGCATTTCAGTACAAAAACGCTGTCCATTGCCAATTGTCCGGAGGATGAACTCGGTCAGGGATACGAGTACCTGATCAAAAAATTCGCAGATGACAGCGGCCATACGGCACAGGAGTTTTATACCAACCGTACCGTTGTCCACCTGATGACTGAAATGTTGAGACCAGAATCCGGCGAGTCTATATACGATCCAACCTGTGGAAGTGCCGGCATGCTTATTTCAGCCATAGCGTACTTGAAAGCGCAAGGTAAGGAATGGCGCAACGTGGCGGTTTACGGTCAGGAGATCAACGCCCTGACGTCGGCCATCGGCAAAATGAATCTGTTCCTTCATGGCGTAAAGGATTTCAGCATTGTCAACGGCGATACGCTTGCATCTCCTGCTTTTATTGAGCATGGACAGCTACAGCAATTTGACCTAGTTCTGGCCAATCCTCCGTACTCCATTAGCCAGTGGGATCGTGCCGCTTTTGAGAGCGACAAATACGGACGCAACTTCTTAGGGGTTCCTCCACAGGGCCGTGCTGACTATGCATTCCTCCAGCACATTATCGCAAGTCTCAAAGAGGATACCGGTCGATGCGCTATTCTGTTCCCGCATGGAGTCCTTTTCCGCAATGAGGAAAGCGCAATGCGTGAGCGGCTGGTCCGTAGCGACAGAGTAGAATGCGTTATTGGTCTTGGTCCGAACCTGTTCTATAACTCCCCGATGGAGGCCTGTATCATGATCTGCCGTATGACTAAGCGACCAGAACGGCGTGGACTGGTGCTCTTCATCAACGCTATAAATGAGGTGGAACGCAAAAATGCACAGAGCTATCTTGAAGACCGGCACATTCAGCGGATCGCAACCGCTTATAAGAACTACTGTAACGACGGTGATTTCGCAAAAATCGCAACAATTCAAGATATAGCTGACAACAACTTCTCTCTCAGCATTCCGCTATATGTAAAGCCGGAAGCGAACGAAGATGAAATCGACAATCGCACCGTTCAGGAACATTATGATAGCTGGAGAGCTGCATCTGAAATGATGAAGTTGAGCTACGAGAGATTGAACACAATGCTGAGAAAGGGGGCCGGAGACAATGAGTAAAGTGAAGCTGGGCGAAGTTGCAATTGAACATAAGGAGACCTGTAAAGGTAGCAAAGACGGATATCCCATTGTCGGTCTTGAGCATCTGTCCCCGGAGGAAGTGACCCTCACTGCATGGGGTGGAGGCGACGATAACACCTTCACAAAGATGTTCCGCAAAGGCAATGTTCTGTTCGGTCGACGCAGGGCTTATCTCAAGAAGGCAGCCGTTGCACCATTCGATGGAATTTGCTCCGGTGACATCACAGTTATCGAAGCTATTCCGGATCGCATTCTTCCTGAGCTTCTGCCGTTCATCATTCAGAACGACGCCCTGTTTGACTTCGCTGTTGGCAAGTCTGCTGGATCTCTCTCTCCTCGTGTAAAGTGGGAACACCTGAAAAACTACGAATTTGAACTGCCTGATATGGACAAACAGCGTGAGCTTGCTGAGCTTCTGTGGGCTATGGACGCCACAAAGAAATCCTATCAGAAACTGATTGCTGC
>JBJEBR010000044.1:0-10991 GCA_051870255.1 Candidatus Cryptobacteroides sp. | reverse complement strand
TTAGGGAAAACCAAGGAACAGTCTCACTGTCAGTGCGAATTTCAAGCGTAAACCTAATCACTCTTTTCATGATACTTATTGAAACATTTGATAACTGCAGTGAATTGAACGGTTGAAATGTTAGACCATCTGGTTGTAAATAAGAAAAGAGCGACCGAAAGGGGCGGCCGCTCTTTTATGAGTCGAGTGATTATGTTTCATTCCCCACATCCAACATCTCGAAATAAGTATCGTCTGCAAAGGTAAGGATTTCGGAGAGAATTCAAAGCATCTCCAAAACTTTTTTCTGACGATCCGCAAGGACTCTCGCATATTGGAAACCTATACCGGAACTTGCTCCGGTCACCAAGGCATATTCATTTCGTATCATTAATTGTTCTGTCATATATTGATTCAACGGAATCGGTATGCTATGCCGATGGAGGCTCTGGCAGGACGCATCCAGCAGTCAGAATGGTCGTATCCGAGGATGTCGGTGATGCTGAGCGCCGAACTGAAACTGAGCTGGAGATGGAAGGCGAATTCATATATGAGCTTTATGTTCATGCCGGAATTGTTGTTCGAAAGCGCAAATATGTCGTTGCCGTCGGCATCCGTCCCCACCACCTGGGTATATGGATTGAAGACTCCGTTTCCAAGGTCGGTCCTGCATCCGAGGACGAATTCCGAATAGGGGCCGCCCCCGACATACCAGATTCCCTTGCTGCCACGGTCGAACCTTGCAAGGAAACAGATCGGGACTGCCAGACCGAATGTGGTCATCTGCCCTGATTTATCGACACGGTAAAGCATCGACTGTTCACGGTTTGCCAGGATGTTGCATTGGATGACGAATCCCGGCGTGACCTTGAAATCCACGAATCCGCCTATGCTGAACCCGAATCCCGGTTTTGAGCTGAACCCATCTACATTGTTTATGAGCAGGCTTGTGCCGTCGAACTGCACCGCAACGCCTCCGCTCGTGACCTTCTCGTCCTTGTTCCTTCCGAACCTGTCGGTCTCCTGTGCCGCCAGACTTATGCTCCAGCAGGTCAGGAGCGTCACCAATGTCAAGTATCTGTATGTTCTCATAATGTACAATTCCGGTTTTATATCTATTATTTATATAACTTCTTGTCTATTGACTTCATATTCTCCAATTCACCATATCCCTCAGATCCCTCACATTCGTTCGGGATGACAGCCTTAAGCCCTCTCCCTCATTCGAGCGAAGCCCCCTCCCATCTGTCATTCTGAGCGAAGCACTCTTTTCTGTCATTTCGAGCGGAGCCCGAAGGGCGTAGTCGAGAAATCTGTCCTCATACTTCCCTTTGTCAGAAAGAGAAGCGAAGCGACACCCTCACGCCGTTCTTGTGGGCTGCGGTATTGCCCAGATAATTGAGCCTCCTGACATAATCCACCCTTATGACCTTGAGAATATTCTCAATGCCCACGCTCATTTCCATATAAGGGTATTTCCCCATCACGCCAGCCCCCTCGGGGAACACGAAAAGCCCAGTCGGGGAAACCGCCGGATTGTTCTTCCGCGAAAGGGTGCCATAAAGTGCGCTGAACGACACCACTTCCCTGAGCTTCAGTTTCTTGACAAGGGGTATCCTGTTAAGTATCAATCCTTTCATATAATATGTCAGATGGAGCGACACATATTGGTCCGTGAGGAATTCCATCGGCTGCATCATGTTGAATGTCGTCGGCTGCAGGAAAAGCGACTGGTTGGTATATGGAATGAACAGCTTCACGAAAGGCACCTTGTTCCATTCAATGCCTGCATTCAATGTTGCATCGATATGTCCGAAAGAGGAAAGCCAGAACCTTTTCTGCGCCGTGAATTCCGACCTGTTGAACATATAGCCGCCCTCCATATATCCGATTTCGTGGGCGAATTCAAGTACAGGAGCCTCATTGGAAAGGTTGAACAGGGAGGAACGACCCATCCTGTTGTTGAAAATCCTCTCCCCGGGGGCGAAACGGAACTTCATCCCAAGCGTGATGTCATTGAACTTGTCGATATGCCTCGTAGTTCCGTCTTCAAGGTATCTGTCGAAACTCATCAAGCCCGCCGCCTCCGTATTATGATGTGCCAGCCAGACCTCGAGCCCTATCCTGCTGGGCCATTCGATCTCATATTTTAACTGGTTGGTCAGCACATATTCATATTTCCCGGACTTGGGCCCGAAATTCAGCGACATGAGTATGCAATCCCTGTCGAACACGGAGAAGAGCTGCCCGGGCACCTGCACATCATACGAAGAAGTAATGTAGAAGGCATTGCGGAAATGCTCGTAGGCGTGATATTCCTTCGGGCGGAGGCTGTAGATTGCACTGGCGCTGTACTTCACCCTGAGGTCCTTGCATCCGAATGCCACATATCCGTTCAGGAAGAAATGAGGGTTGAGATTAGCAGTCGTCATACCCCCGAGCCTCAGCCTTACTCCTTCGAGCCGGTTCCAGCTTATCGTGTTCCAGATAGGTCCGAAGTCGAATTTGCTTTTCGTGCGGACCCTGGAAGTCGGGATATATCCTGAAAACATTGCCTCGCAGGTCTTCATCGTAGCCCTGAACTTCGGCACCTTCTCCAGTTCGATGACCAGGGAATCTATCAGCGACTCGCTCTTTTTCAGAGGCTCCGGACGAATCCCCACCCACTCCTGCTTTCGGAGCGAGGTCGCACCTTCATCGGTCTCGGAGTCGCCCTGGATTGCGAAGGCATATTCCTTTTCCTCCTCCGGCACATCGAACTCATATCCTGTGATTATCCTGCTCTGGTGAGCGTATATCTGACGCATCTTCTTGAAAATGTAGAAGTTGGCATAAGTGTCATATCTCACAGGCACGAGCATCCCGTCTTCAAGGCTCTCGAATTCCGAACTGATGCTCAGGTTGCTGACGAAATTCAGGTTTATGTTCGCCGGCACGTTCAGGGTATATTTCTTCAGGGCATAACGACCGTCCGTGGTGATGTACAGATGTCCCGTGAAGCCATATCCCTCGCTGTTGACAGGCACGAAGGCAAGGTCCACACACCTCGAACCGCTGACGGCGAGGGTGTCCATGATATAGTATTTGTAATATGATGTCGCGAGAGAGGACGACAGAGGGCTGACGAAACTGTTCAGCAGGATTTCCATGTTGTCGCTGAAGATGTCCACGCTCTGGAGCATCTGGTCGAGGTTGGCGCTCAGCCCCTCACGGTCCAGGATCTTGTCCACTCCCTGCATGTTGCGGTAATGCACGATCCTCTTGGAGGTATGGGGCCTTTTCCTGTAATAATCGTCGTAAATGCTTTCGCGAAGTGACCCTGAAAGCACAGGGGATGCGTTGAATGTAGATGTGTCGAGATAATCCTTTATGAATGTGAAATTCCTCCAGAAGCGGCTGCTGTCAAAATCCACATCGAACTTGTCGAGGGACATCACGAGCTTCTCGTATGTGCGTGCCTTGTAGAAATCCTTGGAAGCCAGCCTGTTGTCATCCTTGTGCGCAATGACCTCCCTTATCAGGTCCACGGCAGGGTTGTTCTTGCGGGTGTATTTGTTCTTCCTGCGGCTCGGCTTCACGGTCACGGCATCAATCCCGAATCCGTCGATTTCGAGGTTGATTCTCAGCCCGTCGTTCTCCTTGCCGGGCATAATAGGCACGATTGCAGTCTTGTACGAGAGCATCTGCACCGCAAGGGTGCTGAACCCGTGCGGATTGCTCAACGAGAAACGGCCTTCCTCATCGGCCATGGTCCCGAACTGCGTCCCTGCGAACATGACGCTTGCATAGGGCACCGGCTCCGATGTCTCCGCATCCAACACCACCCCGCTCGCCGAAGTCACGATTTCCTGTCCGGACAATCCACGACTCAAAGCCAGCAGGAAGGCCACGGAAACGGCGGCCCTCATAAATAATGGTTTCATCTTATCCGTCTTGTAATATCACCTGCAAAGATATATTACAGGACGGTACGGGAATGGCAGGTTTTACGCAGGAACTGTCATATATTTCGGTAAATGCACCCTCAGACGCACAGCAGACGGCACATCTGCTCCTCTACCTGGGACTTCCACAGTTCCATGTTCCTGACGAACTCTTCCTCGGAAGTATTGAAGAGAATGTCGGTCAGAGGCTTTGCGATGAACGGGGCGAACATCAGCCCGTAATATTCATATATGATGAACTGTATCGGGAAAGACCTTATATGACCCTCGGCCATTTCCTTGTTCAAGGCTTCCTCCACAGGAATGGAGAACTGGCCGTCAACAAGCCTCTTCATCGTATCGAGCAGAAGCCTGGAGTCACGCTGCACCTCCTTCAGCACGAACATCGGAAGCTGAGGGTTCCTCATCAATGTGTCAAAATATATGTCAACGACCTTCCTGATTCTCTGTTCAATCGGAAGGTCATCCAGGAAGACCTGCCTGACTGACGGGAGGAAAGATGATATTATGTCCGAAAAGACGGCCTCGAACATCCTGTCCTTGGTACGGAAATAATAATGGAGTCCGCTCCTGTTGATTCCGGCCTTCTCGGCTATGTCGCCCATGCTGGTCTCCACATAGCCCTTCTCAAGGAAGACCTCCCTTGCGGATTCTATTATGTGCTGTTCGATATTGGTATCGTTTTTCATAAGCTTCGGTTTCTTTGCGATTTTCAAATATAACTGATTATTTCAGACCATCCAAGAACAGCAGAAGCCGGTTCACCACATTTACCTCGCTCACGCTGCTGTCAAAATCCAGGGACAATATGTTCAGTCCCGGATACAGGGATTTCAGTTTCTTCTCGATACCCTTCTCCACGATATGGTTCGCAATGCATCCGAAAGGCTGGAGGCTGACGATATGGGTGACACCCATTTCATACAATGCCCCTACCTCGCCTGCAATCAGCCATCCTTCGCCGAACTGAGCCGTCATGGAGATTGCCTTCTCAGCCTTTTCGGCCTTCTCGAATATGTTGTCGAACGGGATGAAGAACCTGAACCTTCCTCCGATTCCGTTTACCTTGTCAACCTGTTTCTGCACGAGGGAATGGAGATAGTCCAGGACAAAATCAGGAAGCGGATTCTTCTTCAGATGTTTCCTGCGGTTCTCCTTCGTGTTCACGAAAGACTGGATGAAGAAATCGGCAAGTGCAGGATAGACGATTTCGACTCCCCTGTCTATGAGCCATTGTGTGACATTCTTCTGAGCGAACGGATGGAATTTCAGGAATATCTCTCCGACTATGCCGACCCTCGGATGCTGCTCGTCCCTGCATATCCGGTCGAAATCCACGGCAGCCTTCTCAAGGAGCCTGTACATTTCATCCGGACGGTTGTTCCGCGCAGCATCTGCGGCAAGGTCAAGATAATGATCCTTCAACCTCGCTGACTCCCCTGGCACGGTCTCCCTCACGACTGATGAATGATAGAACCTGGCTATGCAGTCGCTGTAGAGAATCGAGGCCAGCGCAATCGGAAGAATCTTCATCCAATTGACCTTGAATCCAGGCTGATAGTTTTCGATTCCGCTTCCAAGGGACACGGAAATCACAGGAGTGTCCTTGTAGCCGTTCTCGACGAGGGCTTTCTTTATCAGATGGAGATAGTTGCTGGCACGGCACTGTCCTCCTGTCTGTGTCATGGCCACGCAGGTCTTGTCAGGGTCATATTTCCCGCTCCTGAAAGCCTTGACTATGTCACCCACGACGAGGGTGGCAGGATAGCATATCTCATTGTTCGAATATTTCAGTCCCCATTCAGCCGACTCGCGGTCCGCCATCGGAAGGTTCTCGACCTCATATCCGGCAAGATGGACGATAGGAGGAATCAGAGGGGATATGAACGGAGTGAAGAACGGGATTATGATTGTCCTGTCCGTGTATTCCGAAGTATATGGTGGAGTGGTCTGCGCCGCGCCACCTGCCTTGTTCCTGCCTTGGCTGCCGGATGTGACAGTATTCAGGCTTTCTATGAGGGAACGCACCCTCAGTCGCAGCGAACCGATGTTGTTCACATCGTCAATCTTGAGCAGGGTCAGATTCTTGCCTGAGCGATGGAGCAATGCCTGGACCTGGTCCACGATGAAGGCGTCAGGACCGCACCCGAATGAGGTCAGTTGCATGAACTGCACATCGCTGCCCTGTCCAGCCGCCCAGGAGGCAGCCTTCACTATCCTGTTTATGAAAGACCACTGTGGAAGTATCCCGCTTTCGCCCAGAGGAATGGACATTCCTCTCACAATATCGTCGGTGATTGCATATACTCCCTGGGCAGCCACCATCTCAGCCACCTTGTGCTGGATAAGTTCGTCGGAATGGTACGGCCTGCCTGCCAGAAGCACCACAAGGGAGCCTTTCGCCCTCGCCTCCTCCAGCAGTTCCATATTGTACCCGGCGATTTCCCTTCCAAATGACTCCTGCTGCTCAAGCGCCTTCCTGACAGCCTTGCGGACTACATTCCTGCCTATCCCGAACTGCCCGAGGTATTCCTCGCATTCCTTGCAGAGCGCATCGGCATCCTTGAATGTCATCGATGGGGAATCAATAGGGATCCTCCCCTCCTGGACTGATTTCACGACCTGGGAATAACCTGCCACCACAGGACAGTTGTAACTGTTCTGGGCATCGTCATCCCTTTTCTCGAATACCGTGAACGGCATGAAAATCCTATCCACACCCTTCGAGGCAAGGTCGTCTATATGGCTGTGAACCAACTTTGCAGGGAAACAGAGGTTGTCCGACATCACCTTGGACGAGCATTTCTCATAATGCGCATATTCGGACACGGAAGAAAGCACCACCCTGATGTTGCACTCCGTGAACAGGGTATGCCAGAAAGGATATTCCTCATACATGTTCAGGCAACGCGGAATCCCCACGGTCAGCACGGGCGCATCCACCTTCGCCTGCCTGTCGAACAGCAGCCTGCGCTTCATCTCATACGCGTTGCCGCCCTTCGAATGTGTCTTGCCGGTGGAGCCGAACACCTTCTCGCACCTGTTCCCGGAATGATAGACATTCCCATTCGCGAACTTGTATCTTGTGACCGTACAACGGTTCTCGCATCCCTTGCAATTCAGGGTGCTGGTCTGGTATCCGGAATCCTTGAGCATGGACTCCAACGGCACGGCCTGGCCGGATGCATTCTGCATCGCATACAGGGCACATCCGTATGCGCCCATCAGTTCAGGAGCCCCGCTCCTGGACACCCTCGCCCCGGTCAGCTTATCCAAAGCCCTGACTATGGCGTCGTTGCGCATCGTTCCACCCTGAACGACAATCCTCTGCCCGAGTTCAGCCGCATCCTTCAGGCGAAGCACCTTGTAAAGGCAATTCTTCACCACCGAATATGCGAGTCCGGCCGAGATGTCATCCACGGAAGCCCCTTCACGCAGCACCTGTTTCACCTTCGAGTTCATGAACACCGTACATCTGGTTCCCAGGTCGCAAGGCGACTGCGAGAACAGGGCACGATGCGCGAACTCCTCCACCGTGCAGTCGAGCGAACGGGCGAAAGTGCTTATGAATGAGCCACATCCAGAAGAGCAGGCCTCGTTTACCTCAATCCTGTCCATCACGCCATTGTCGATGAACATAGCCTTCATGTCCTGGCCCCCGATGTCGAGGATGAACGACACCTCCGGGTCTATATGCCTGGCTGCCATATAATGCGCCATCGTCTCAACTATGCTCCCATCGAGAGAGAAAGCGGCCTTTACAAGGTCTTCTCCATATCCTGTGGAGCAGGAACCTTCCACGGACAGTTCGGTCCCATTGGCACGGCATAGTTCGTCAAGTCGCCTCAGTCCCCTCTCCACGCTGCCGGCAGGATTTCCGCAATTGTCACAATAATGGGAGAAAACAAGCCTTCCACGGCTGTCCAGGACAACAATCTTTGTCGTGGTGGAGCCGGAATCGATGCCTATGAAGCAAGATATCCTTCCGGAAGGCAGGTCAGCCGACTCCAGGGAAAGGATGGATTTGTCGGTCTTCCATTCCTCATATTCCTCATTGGCACGGAACAGAGGTTCAAGACCGCCAGACAAGACGCTCCCGCCCCCGGCAACCGGATGCTCGAGCATTCCTATGACATCCTTGATACGGATTGCCTTGGCCTCGTCAGACAATGCGGTTCCCCAAGCCGTTATGATGTTGGCATTGTCCGGAAGCACGAAAGATTCCCCTCCAAGCCCGAGGTAATCCTCGAAAGCCTTCCTGAGTGCAGGTATGAATGTCAGAGGACCGCCGCAAAGCAGCACTGGCGGCTCCAGGTCATGTCCGTGAGCGAGCGTCGTGACCGTCTGGACTGCAACGGCGTGGAATATCGATGCGGCAATGTCCTCCCTCGGGACATTCCTGGCAATCAGGTTCTGTATGTCTGTCTTGCAGAACACCCCGCATCTCGAGGCGATAGGATATGTCCGTGACGACTTGGATGCAAGCATCCCGAGTTCAGAAGGAGAGACATCGAGCAGGATTGCCATCTGGTCTATGAAAGCTCCCGTACCGCCGGCACAGTTCCCGTTCATCCTCAGATCCGCAGCCGAACTCTCATCGAAGAAGACAAGTTTGGCATCTTCCCCACCGATATCGATCATCGTGGAAGTCTCCTTTGCATATCTCCTGATATAATTCGTCGTAGCCACGACCTCCTGGATGAATGGCAAGGAATATCTTTCAGCCACTCCCATCCCGACGGAGCCGGTCAGGCAGAGTATCACGCTCTCCTGTGATACGATTTCAGCTATCTCACGCAAGGATTCGACAAGACAATCGATGATTCTGGTCTGATGTCTCCTGTAGCTATTGTAAACAAGTGTATCCGAAGCATCATCCACCAAGGCAGTCTTGATGGTTGTCGAACCAATGTCTATTCCCAATCTGTACATAGAAATCCGATTTATGTATTGACACCCTTGTTTGACACATATGTCAAACAAGGGTGCAAAAATAGGGAAGAATTCGGAGAATACAAAATATGGTTCAACTTTTTTAAACCCCCGCAGAGAAAAGCATTCGGACATACTCCAAACGCCGCCGAAAGCGGCATCGCCACGCCCCGGGAGGCTGTCACAGGCAGGCGGCAACTGCTGTCTCAGTCATTGCCGGACAGCTGGAATTCATACCGAAAGAATAAGAAAGTCCTGCTCTCAGAAAATATTCTCCTTTATCCATTGTATGATGACCTCGATGGCTTCAGGAGCGAATGTTTCCTCTATGAGCTTATATTCCGAGAACGAACCTGTCGTACAATGCTGGAACAGATGGTTCAGGCCTTCCATCTCCATGATGCAGGTCTTCTGGCTTTGAGGCAGGAAAGTCCTGAAGGCCTCCAGATTGCTTTCCGGATTCACCTGGGTATCTTTCGCCCCGTTCAAGGCAAGGACAGGACAGGTGACAGAAGCGAGGGAAGGGCGCAGATCGACTTCGAGCATCCGATGCATATACGGCACATTGAGCTGTCTTGTAACTGCCAGATAATTGCGTTTGAGTTCATCCGGCAGATCCTTATATTCAGCAGACGGCATCGGAGTCCCCTCTTTGCTGGCCTTGAACGCCTCCGCAAGAAGTCCGCAATATGTATCGGCGGTTTCCTCAGGATAACCAGAGGCCGTCAGAGCGACACGATTCTGCCAAAGCAAGGTCTCGCTCATCGAAACCGCACCGGCAAGGCTGACTACGAAGTCCGCCCTTCCTTCAGCAGCAAGCATGAAAGCAATCGTTCCGCCTTCGCTATGGCCCATCACTCCCACTTTTGAAAAGCGTTCTTTCAGGAAATCGACTCCTGCAGACGCGTCATCCTTCAAGTCATCGATGGTATGGTTGGCGACGTCTCCGCTCGACTCGCCTGTGCCACGGTCATCGTAGCGGAGGGTTGCAATCCCGGCCCGGGCCAGGGCATCGGCGAGCACGGCGAAAGGTTTGTGAGCGAATATCTCCTCGTCTCGGTTCTGAAGTCCGCTGCCTGTCACCATCAGAAGAACCGGCGTATTGCCGTTCCAGCCATCTGGAAGGACCAGCGTTCCCTTCAAGACGGCTGAACCGTTGGAAAACGAGACTTCCTCCTGCTCATACGGGAAAGGGCCGACAGGTGTCTGCGGACGGTTCGGTCTGTTCTCCCCGGGCACGAGCGTCAACGGAAATTCCTTGCCGGCCTGAACGAAGGTGCCGACTATCTGTTTTACCAGATACAATCCCTTGTATGATGCGCCGATGGATGGTATCCTTATGTTTATAGCTCCCAACGGAGTGATATCCATTTCAGCAGGTATTCCCGTCGTTCCCTGCTCAGGAGAATCCATGGTCGGATTTTCCGGGTCGAGATGGAATACCAATGGAAGGACGATTCCGTTTATGTCAATATTGCCGGACCAAGTGCCCGTCTGCGCAGCGGCAGTGAAAACTGCCATCAGGAAGGATAGGAATATCAATGCAATTTTTCTCATAACCACAAATTTACAAGAAATTCAGCATATTCCCTCCAAATTCACAAAATCAAAGTCCCCCCTGCAAAGCCGACAGCGGTGTGCCCCCCCCGGGGGCTGTCAGGCAACTCTCCTCCCTGTCATTCTGAGGAGCGCAGCGACGAAGAATCTGAGGGTCGCAAGCGAAGAACAAACAGCCCTGTGGGCTTTTGTAGCGCGCAGCCGGCGGCAGCCGGAAACCAGAGGTAGTAACGCATTCGCCCGCAGATTCCTCACTCCGTTCGGAATGACAGCCCATCGCCCTGACATTCCGACTTCGTGCAAATCACCGGGCACGCAGATATCCCTTATGGACCACTGAATGCCAGATTCAAATGCTCGGTGAACACAAGTTGATGCCACCGAGCATATTTCATAATACTAACTTATTGATAATCAATAAATGCCTATGCCAGGTAATTTGCTCGAATAACAGAGTCTCAGCGCATCGGAGCCCCGGAGTTTCCAAAGGAAACGGAGGACGGAGATGCCCAATGGCGGCAAAGCGGATCAACGAAAAAAGTAGGTTGATAAAATAAGTCTAGTTACCTTTGTGGTATG
>JBJEBR010000043.1:0-11095 GCA_051870255.1 Candidatus Cryptobacteroides sp. | reverse complement strand
ACTCGCATGAGTTTATTTTGTCATTTCACTCGACATGAGTTTATTTTGTCATTTCGACCGACCGAAGGGAGCGGAGAAATCTAAGCATCTATATTCGCATAATGGGCATTCTGCTCGATGAACTCCCTGCGAGGCGGCACATCATCACCCATGAGCATCGAGAAGGTGCGCTCGGCCTCCGCGGCATTGTCGATGGTAATCTGACGGAGAAGCCTCTTCGAAGGATCCATCGTAGTGGAGGCGAGCTGCTCGGCGCTCATCTCACCGAGACCTTTGTAACGCTGGACGAACACACCCTGCTCGGAACCCTTGCCCAACTTGAAGGTGGCTTCCTTGCGCTGTGCCTCAGTCCAGCAATATATCTCCTCCTTGCCTTTCTTCACAAGATAAAGAGGCGGGGTGGCGAGATATACATATCCGTTCTTGATGAGGTCTATCATATAACGGAAGAAGAATGTCAGGATGAGGGTTGCGATGTGGCTTCCGTCAACGTCGGCATCGGTCATGATGATGACCTTGTGGTAACGCAGCTTGCTGAGGTTCAACGCCTTGCTGTCCTCCTCCGTACCAACGGTGACTCCAAGGGCGGTGTAGATGTTGCGGATTTCCTCGCTGTCGAACACCCTGTGCTCCATGGCTTTCTCCACATTCAGGATCTTACCCCTCAGAGGAAGGATCGCCTGGGTCATACGGTCGCGGCCCTGCTTGGCCGTACCGCCTGCGGAATCTCCCTCCACGAGGAAAAGCTCGCATTTCTCTGGGTCCCTCTCGGAGCAGTCGGCGAGTTTGCCCGGCATTCCGGCACCCGACATCACGGTCTTTCTCTGGACCATCTCGCGGGCCTTGCGGGCAGCGTGGCGGGCGGTTGCCGCAAGGATGACCTTGTCCACAATCATCTTGGCCTCACGCGGATTCTCCTCAAGATAGAGTTCCAATGCAGCGGCAGTGGCCTGTGACACGGCTGACACGACCTCGCCGTTACCGAGCTTGGTCTTGGTCTGACCCTCGAACTGAGGCTCGGCAACCTTGACCGAAACGACTGCGGTAAGTCCCTCGCGGAAATCGTCGGCTGCGAGGTCGAACTTGAGCTTCGCGAGCATGCCGTTCTTCTCGGCATAGTTCTTCAGGGTCCTCGTGAGACCCATCTTGAAGCCCTGAAGGTGGGTACCGCCTTCTATCGTATTGATGTTGTTCACATAGGAATATATCTTCTCGGTATAGCCCGTATTATACTGAAGGGCGACCTCGATAGGGATTATCTTGTCAGTTTCGAGACATATAGGAGTCTCGATGAGCTTCTCCGCACCGGCGTCAAGATATTCGACGAATTCCTTCAGACCTTCTTTGGAATAGAAGACTTCATTCTTGAAATGGGTCGTTTCGAGCTCGTTTCCGTTCTCGTCCAAATCAGGGACACGGGTCCTCAAATCGGTAAGGGACAGGCTTATTCCTTTGTTCAGGTATGCAAGCTCGCGAAGACGAGCTGCAAGAGTATCATATTTATATACTGTCGTAACCTGGAAAATCTCCGGGTCCGGATGGAATGTCACGGTAGTACCGGTATCGTCGGCATCACCGACCACAGCCACCGGCTTGAAAGGTTTTCCCTTGGAATATTCCTGGACGAAAACCTTGCCTTCACGATGAATCTCTGCCTTCAGGTAGTCCGAAAGGGCATTCACGCAGGATACTCCGACTCCGTGAAGACCTCCTGAGACCTTGTAGCTGTCCTTGCTGAACTTACCTCCAGCATGGAGCACGGTAAGTACAACTTCGAGGGCTGAACGGTGCTCCTTCTCGTGCATTCCCGTAGGGATACCTCGTCCATTGTCCTTGACTGTTATGGAATTATCTTCGTTTATATATACTTCAATATGGGTGCAATATCCGGCGAGAGCCTCATCGATACTGTTGTCAACAACTTCATAGACAAGATGATGGAGACCTCTCTCCCCGATGTCTCCGATGTACATTGACGGCCTTTTCCTTACGGCCTCTAGGCCTTCAAGAACCTGGATACTGTTCGCGGAGTACTGCTCCGCAGTGGAATTGTTGGTTATCTCTTCGCTCATTTCTATGATTAAAAAGTATAAGTACTATCAAAGAATCTCATGTTCGGTTTCAAAGAATCAAACGGACAAATTTAGCAATTTTCTTACAAATTCAAGCAAATTCCAGCCGTAAAATTGATTCCTCCCTCCGCATTGAGAGGGCTGCGGAGAATAGTCATATCCAACAGGTTTCCTCCCCTTGCCCAGAGCGAGAATTTCCTGTTGAACACATATTCGAAGAAAACGCCGAGATCTGCATATCCGGGCACCTTTGCCTCGACAGGCTCGTACAACGACGGACTGGAGAGCATTCCTGTCCTTGAAGTGGACCAACTGCAATCCGTCCCGACATAGAGGCGTTTCTTCCAATTATATGTGAATGAGGCATTTCCACGGAATGCAGCCGGGACCAGAAGCCCCTCCGGAGAGGAAACTGACCAATATCTGTCATATACAACAGCCCCCTTGAAATCTATGCTTTCAGCCTTCCAGTCCCAGTCCAATGCCGCGAAAGCGTTGTTGCAGGCCGAATATCCTGCCATCGGGAGGTAGTTCACCAGCCCGTCCACCTCAGCCATTCCTATTCCCGTGAAAAGCATGTTCCCATAATTGACATATCCTGCCCTGAGGTTATATGAGAACCTCGTGGAAATCCTGCCTTCGAATCCGAACACGGCAGACACCCTCTCGATGGAATTGTCGAAAAAGAGCCCGTCCCGTCCCATGGAAAAATCGAAATGCCTGTCCTCGGCGAGCAAGGTCCGCATCGTGTTCATCCTCTCTCCTCCGCCTACCCTTGCATATATCTTCATGGCATCCGGGATGGCCACTACAGATATGTCCACGTCAGGATATACATATTGTCCCTTGGTCACGAATGCAGTCGCCCCCTTGGCAGACACATTGGCAGACAACCTTACGCCGAGGTTGAATTTCCAGCGTCCGGACTCGATCACATAGCGCGGCACGATCCTCACATTCCCTGCAGAAGCCGACAAATCCCCAGAATAGGCCGCGAACTCTGCCCCGACATCGAAAGTCAGGGTGCCGGATGTCCCGAAGACCTGTCCCAGGGTGGCATCGAACCTGAAATCATGCTCCCTGAACCTTTCGAAGCCTGCGATATCGGTCTTGTCCCCAGCGTAGCGGTATGCAGCCCTGACGTCGTACAGGAAATATTCCTGACGGTCCGACTTGGACGATATGCCGCAATTCACATCGAGGGCGTCATATCCCCTCTTCCTTATCCAATCCTTCTGCGCGAGCCCGAAATATGATGCCCCGAAATCAAGCCTCCCGCCGTACCAGTCATAGCGGAGCTCCGTCCCGGCATCAGTGAGGAAGTCATATCCTTTCGTCCTTTGGCCGTCATCCCCGAAAAGGATGGTCCCGGACGATGATTCGGATGCCCCTATACCCCTGTATTTACCGACAAAGGAATTGTGTGAGGCATAGACGTCCATCCTGAACCTGTCACGAAGCACCGGCACACAGACAAGGTCAAGAACAGGATGGAGTTCATATCCGGCACCGACACGGACATGAAAACGTCCAGGCTTCTGAGATGACCTCAAAGGTGCCATTGCAAGGGTATATGGATTGAACTCATAGGAACCTTTGTACGGGCTGTCAAATACCGAATAATCGAAATCCAGGTCAAACCTCAGGAGTGAATCAGGTACGCTCATGGTAAGCGGCGGCTTGTGCGCCTCGAAAAGTTTTCCTTCGTATGCCCTCCTTACTTCGACGGTAGGGTCAAGGTCCTGCGCCTTTGCGGCCACCGACACCAAGGTCAGGGCCGCTGCTGCCAAATACGGATATATCTTATTCATAATCATAGTAATCAATGGTTTACTGCTGTTCCTGTGACATGAGAGATTCCAGCTTCGACAACCTCATGTTGACATTGTCGAGCACGTCATCAGAAGCACCCGATGGAGAATAGCCGTCACGCACGCTCTCGAAAGTTGCTTTCGCCTGACGCAACTCATCTCTCTCGACATAGGAGTCCCCGAGGGTGATGAAACTCTTGGCCAACCAATATGTCTGAGGCGTACCTGAATCAGAGAATGCGAACACCTTGTTCTCCACATCCTCGAAACGCCCGCTGTCATAGCAGTCCAGTATGATGAGGTATGCAGCCTCCGCCCCGTACTCGGACCTCATGTCCTTGGAAAGGGTCTCCATAATGGCAAATGCCTCGTCCCTGCGGCTCGAAGCCAGATAGGACTTGGCCTTGACATATCTGGCCTCATCCTTGAGGGCATCGTCCGAACGGGAATCCTCGAGAATCCTGTCCGAATTCTTCACGGCCTCTGTGATGTTGTGTCCACGGTAAGCCGAACGCATCATACCCTTGACGGCCTCGAACCTGTTGTTTTCAAGCTGGGCCGCACCGTAAAGGGACAGGTATCCGCCGAATGCATCCTCCCATCTTTCAAGGCTGTAGGAAAGCTTCGCGAAATTGAGCATGGACAGCTCCACGAAGGAGCCTTCCCCGCCCTCGATGACCTTCCTGTAGTAATCGCAGGCCTGCTCGCTCTTTCCGAGCTTCCTGTAGGATTCCGCCATATAGAAGTCGGCACGGTAAACATATTTGCCGTCAGGATACTTCTCGGTATATCCGGCCAGCGACACGAGGGCCTTCTGATAGTTCTCAGACAGGAAAATCTGCTCCGCGGAATTGAATATCATGTCCTCCTTCTCGTCAGCAGTCTTGGTCGCTCCCTTGCCTATGCTCTCGATGTAGGCGATATACTCCTCCGGGGTGTTGCGGGTCTGGTAAATAGACTCTATTGCCAGGAGGGCGTCCTCGGCACATCCTGACAGAGGCATCTGCTCCACCACCGTCTTGTAATATCCGAGAGCCTCGTTGTACTGGGACTGGTTTCTTGCGAGGGAGCCCATCTCGATATAGGCCTTAGCCACGAAGGTACTGTCCTTTACGACCTCCGCGACCTTGTTGAAGCATCTGAAGGCATTCTCGTCATCCTCCCTGACGGCATAGGACCTTCCGAGTTCGAACAGGGCCTCCGGGTAGAACTCCGCCTCCGGAGAGGCTTCGATCACATTCGACAGGAGCTCTATCTTCCTGTCAGGCTTGTTCGTGAGGCCGTAAGAGAGGGCCGCCTGATAGTAAGGATATATGTCATTCACATTGAAATAGCCTTCGAGGACCTTGTTGTAGGTATCGAGGGCGGAAGCATAGTCCTTGGATATGAAAGAGCAGTCAGCCATCCTCACGAGGGCTTCCTTGCGGAACAGCACCACAGGCTCTTCCAGGTAGTCCGAGAACCATTTGACGGCCCCCCTGTAATCCTCCTGCTTGTAACGGCAGTAGGCAATGTTGAACGGGATGAGGCAGGACTCAGGCATTCCGCGGAGGGCAGACCTGTTGTAAAGGTCGATGAAGATGTCAGCAGCCTGGGCATATTGGTCGTTCCTGTAGTAGGACTCGGCGAGCCAGAAGCGTGTCAGCTGGTTGAAGCGGCTGCCCTTGTCAGAAAAGAAGGCGGCGGTACGCAGACACGGAATCGCTTTCCTGTACGAGCCGCTGGAAATCAGCTGTTCAGCACGCAGGTAGTTGGCTTTCATATAGTTGGACTTCATGCCGTCATCCAGGTCGTCAATCTTGTCATAGGCCTCGACTGCCCCTTCGTAATCGTGGTTGTACAAGGCAGCCACGGCGATGTAGGCATTTATCCTGTCGCTGTCTGCGACATCTGGATAGGCCCTCAGATATTCCCTGAATACAGAGGTGTCGGAATTGAGGTCGAACGCCAGCTTGGCATAGTTGAAATATGCATCCTGGGCGATGTCCTCGTCGTAGTGGAGCATCGAGGCATCCTTGAAGGCGTCGAGGGCGGCCACCTTGTTCTTGGTCTTGATGTAGCTGTAGCCGAGATGGTAGCTTGCGACCTGGCCTATGGAGTCGGTGCGTGCCCCCATACGGCAGAAATTGTCGATAGCCCCTCTGTAATCCTGGACGGCATACAGGACCGATCCGCTGTAGAACCAGTCGGCACGGGACTTTGGCTTGCCTCCGGCCTCGGCATGCAGGCTGTAGAACTTCTTGGCATTCTCCGCATCACCGAGCACGAGGTATGACTCCGAAATGATCCTTGACAGATGTGGCTTGCGGTCGTCGGGGATGTTCGGATACATCTTCGTTCCCTCTACCGTCACATATTCATAGTCCTGGAGCATGAAATGACATTCCACCATATAATAATTGGATATGTCCGCGAAACGCCCGTCCTTGGCAGCCTTTCCGAACCAGTCGAGGGCCTGGGCGAACTCCTTGGCGGTGTAATGGAGATAGCCGAGGGAATACCTCGATGGGGCCGTGAAGTCGGACATCGGATATTTCTCCACCTCCTCGAACAGTTCGACGGCCTTGGCAGATTCCCCGTTCTCGAGGCAGCAATATGCCTTCCTGAAAAGGTACTCGCACCTCATGCTCTTATATATCTGTTTGACAGTCAAATCGTCAAGTATGGCATATGACGCCTTGTAGCGGCCTTCGTCGAAAAGATTGAGCGCATGGCAGAACCTTATCTGTGGCACGAGGACGGACTGAGGCTCATCCTTCAGGAAGCGGTTCATCCTCCACTCGTATCCCGGGACATTCATCACTACATCTGAAAGGACGGCGCATCCCTCTGCATCCGTCCTCCCGTAGCGACGCTGCAATTCCGAGAACATTTCCCCGCTGCGCGCGTACATCGTGGCATCCATAATTCTCAGGGCGTGGTCGTAGCCTTGCAGGTAACGGATGTCTGATGTCGCGGTCAGTCCGTCACGGCTGTTTCCGTCGGCAGACGCATTCGCCGGCAGCAGAAGCAGGACCGCCGTCAATGAAGTCAATATGGTGCTATGTATCGTCATAGGATTCATATTTTTTGTTTATGGAAAATAAATTACAAATTTAACCATTTTTCGACTATATTTGTGTGTTTGTATTTATTTTTTCGGATATGGAAGACAGGACACCCATCATTTCCTTTGAGAATGCCGACATCGCCGGAGGCGACGCTATCGTAATATATGGACTTGACATGAAAGTATATCCCGGAGACTTCGTCTATATAGTCGGGAAGGTCGGCACTGGAAAGACTTCCATAATCAGGACAATCATAGCGGAGAACAGCCTGCAGAAGGGCGAGGGAAAAGTATGCGGATATGACCTGAGGAAGCTGAAAGACAAGGAGATACCATATCTCAGGAGAAAGATGGGAGTGGTGTTCCAGGATTTCCAGCTGCTGATGGACCGGAGCGTGGAGGACAACCTCGGTTTTGTCCTGAAGGCCACGGGATGGAAGTCCGACAAGGAGATTTCAGACAGGATTTCGTATGTGCTCAAGGCCGTTGGGATGGAGTTGAAAGCCCACAAGATGCCTCATCAGCTTTCCGGAGGAGAGCAGCAGAGGGTCGCCATAGCAAGGGCCCTGCTGAACGAGCCTGAGGTAATCATAGCAGACGAGCCTACCGGCAACCTGGACAACGAGACCGCCGACGGAATCATGAAGCTCCTTACCGGAATCAACCGTGAGAAAGGCACTGCCATAGTGATGGTTACCCACAACAGGCAGATCTTCGACAAATATCCAGGCAAGGTGATGGTCTGCAAGGACGAAAGATGCACTCTTGAGGAAGACGAAGAGGCCATAGACCTCGAGGCCACGATATGATGGAGGGGTACGGTATGGTGGACAGACAATTGTATTATAACATAACCGATTGGTTCTCAAGGAATATGGAAATTGCGGAGACGGAACTTCAGTATGACTCCACATTCCATCTGCTTATAGCCGTCATCCTTTCGGCGCAATGCACCGACAAGAGGGTGAACATGTACACTCCTGAGATTTTCCGCAGGTTCCCCCAGCCGCAGGACCTTGCAGATGCAACATTCGACGAGGTTTACAATCTGATAAAATCCATATCCTTCCCGAACAACAAGGCAAAGCATCTGATTGGGATGGCTCAGAGGCTTGTATCGGATTTCGGAGGCGAGGTGCCGTCCGAACCGGATCAGCTGGTGACTCTGCCGGGTGTTGGACGGAAGACTGCAAATGTCATAGCATCAGTTGTCTATGACAAGCCTGTGATTGCCGTGGACACCCACGTGTTCAGGGTTTCCCGAAGGATAGGGCTGTCCGAAGGAACTACGGTGGAGGCCGTGGAGAAGGACCTTACGGATGGGTTTGCACCACAGATCCGGGGCAAGGCGCACCATTGGCTGATCCTTCACGGAAGATATGTCTGCACCGCACGCAAGCCGAAATGTGATGAGTGCGGTCTGAAAGAGTGGTGCAGGGAATATATCCTCGGACGATGAATATCCTCTCTTATCTCGATGAATCTGGATACGGAATCCATAGGGTTTCCGGCGGTGAGTCATGTCCTGACGGGATTGAGGGCTTGACGGCCTGGCTGCCTGAAGGGTTTCCCTCCCCTTTCCGATATGTGCCTTGCGGGGCTGTCAGGAAGGCGGCAAGCATTCTGATGGACAGGATTGGAAGTTCGGAGGAATTGTCCAAGATTTTTGCGGAGGGAAAGATGCTCGGGGTTCTGATCGTGGAGGACAGGGATGGGAAAATCGGATTTTTGAGCGGATTTTCGGGGAATGTCGGCGGCAGGAGCATCATTGAAGGTTTCGTGCCTCCCGTTTTCGACCTGCTCGACCCTCGGGGGCATTACAAAGTACGCGAAAAGGAGATTTCACTGTTCGGGGAGCGGATTGCGGCCTTGCAGGATGGCGGTGAACTGGCTGGTTTACGGGAGGAATTGCGCCGTTGCGAGAATCAGGCCCGGATTGAAATCGAATCTATGAAGGTCGCGCTGGCCGAATCACGCAAACGGAGGGAGAGCATAAGGCAGGAAATCTCCTCTTTCTGTCATTCCGAACGAAGTCCCGAAGGTAACTCTTTCTGTCATTCTGGACAAAGCCCAGAAGGGATATCCTTCTGTCATTCCGAACGAAGTCCCGAAGGTATCTCTTATTGTCATTCCGAACGAAGTCCCGAAGGGACGACAGTGAGGAATCTGCCCGCCACCCTGATCCGCCAGAGCCAACACGAAAAAGCAACCCTCCGCCGTCTGAAGAAGGATTGGGAAGAGAAACTCTCAGTTCTCAGGCAGAAGGAGAAAGCCATGACGGACACGATAGCAGCATTGAAAGCAGAACGAAAATCAATGTCCGACGAACTCCAGAAATGGATTTTCCACCAATATGTCGTCCACGATGCTCTCGGCAGAGAATCCACAATATGGGACATATTCGCACAGCGTGGCATCGTCCCTCCCGGCGGTACCGGCGAATGCGCTGCCCCGAAAATGCTCGAATACGCATATCGGCACGGACTCAAGCCTTTGGCCATGGGCGAATTCTGGTACGGGGAATCCCCTCGCACCGCCGTTCGGGTCCACGGGCATTTCTACCCCTCCTGCACAAGCAAATGCGGTCCCCTGCTCGGCTTTATGATGCACGGACTCGATGTCCTGGATATGACAGTTCCGGAATGTGATTTGTCCAAGGCTGCCATCCTGCACATTGACGATGACATAATCGTGGCCAGCAAGCCTTCGGGGATGCCTTCGGTACCGGGGCTTGACGGCAGGATTTCATTGCAGGAAAGGCTTTCTGATGAAACTGGGAGCGAGGTCCTGGCAGTCCACAGGCTTGATATGGACACATCCGGAGTCATTGTATTTGCACGGAACTCATCGGCGCAGTCAGACCTCCGAAGTCAGTTCGAGAACCGCACGGTAAGAAAGACATATGTAGCGAGGCTGTGCCCTCCTGATCCGGCCCCATTCCCTGAGGCGCCTGCTTTCGGGACAGCCAATTCCGTGTCTGGCAAGCCAGGAAGTTCATCGGAAGGTATGATTTCCCTGCCATTGAGTCCGGACTATGATGAAAGGCCGAGGCAGAAAGCCGATATGGCAAACGGCAAGGAGGCTGTCACTCAGTACCGTATCCTGAAGGAATATCCAGACGGCACAACGGATGTGGAATTCCGCCCACTCACAGGCAGGACACACCAGTTGAGGGTACACTCTGCGCATCCACTCGGACTCGGACGCCCTATAGCCGGCGACCTGCTCTATGGTGGATACTCCGCAGTTCCTGAAGTCCGCTCCGAGGTTTCCACAGCGCGCCCAGCCCGAAGACTCCACCTCCACGCCCTCTCCCTGGCCTTCACCCACCCCGTCAGCAGGAAGGAATTGACATTCAGCAGTTTGAAGTTATCATTCTGAGGAACGCAGCCTCTCTGTCATTCTGAGGTCGCAAGCGATGAACAAACAGCCCTGTGGGCTTTTGTAGCGCGCAGCCGGCGGCAGCCGGTACCATAGGGTAACAACGCCTTCCTCTGTCATGTCGAACGAAGTGAGACATCTCTTTCCTGTCACGGCAGACTGAACCATCACTTTTAAGCGCATTCGCCCGCAGATCCCTCACTTTCGTTCGGGATGACAGGCTTATGGGAATGCTCGGAATGACAGCCCTACGACGTCGCCCGCAGATCCCTCACTTCGTTCGGGATGACAGCCTTACGGGAGAGTGTTCGGGATGACAGCCTTACGGGAGAGTGTTCGGGATGACAGCCTTACGGGAGAGTGTTCGGGATGACAGGCTTACGGGAATGCTCGAGTTGACAGGAGTGGCGTGAGGATACGAAAAACGGTGGCTGCGCGGGCAGCCACCGTTTTTGTACCGTATGTAGGGAAGAAATTATTTCTTCTTGTTTGCGTATCTCTGGTAGAATTTGTCAACGCGGCCGGCGGTATCGACGAGCTTCATCTTACCTGTGTAGAACGGGTGTGAAGTGTTTGAAATCTCAAGTTTAACCACTGGGTACTCAACACCTTCGATTTCGATAGTCTCCTTGGTGTTGGCGCATGAACGGGTGATGAACACCTGGTCATTTGACATATCCTTGAAAGCTACAAGACGGTAGGTTTCGGGATGGATTCCTTTCTTCATAATCTTAAAAAATTAGTTAACTATTTTTCGAGCCGCGAATTTAGATGTTATTTTT
>JBJEBR010000042.1:42503-44913 GCA_051870255.1 Candidatus Cryptobacteroides sp. | reverse complement strand
TTATTAATGAACATCTATTTACGCGATGAGAAAATTATTTTATTTAACACCTATTTTACTTCTGTTTTCTTGCAATAGAAGTATTGATTTAGATTCTTACAATGCGAATGATACATTTAAAGTATCAAATAGTGATATACTATCATATACTACGATTTGGTATAATGCTGCTACCATAGATTGGCGTGGTTATGATGTATTTAAATATATGCTATATGGTTTTGAAGCGATATAATTTTTTCAGTGGGGCTTTGTTCGTTTTGGCTTTGATGGCATTTTCATGTACATCAAAGCCTGTTGTATGTGAACCGCAGGTTACTGGCCATGTCACCATGGAATCGAATATTTCCCATAAGGGAGATACCCTATGGTTTTCTGTTGATTTCAAGCA
Source organism: Candidatus Cryptobacteroides sp. (assembly GCA_051870255.1). Lineage (GTDB taxonomy): Bacteria > Bacteroidota > Bacteroidia > Bacteroidales > UBA932 > Cryptobacteroides. The sequence goes on along the minus strand of JBJEBR010000042.1, from coordinate 44,522 downwards.
GGCCGGGACCAAATCGTCAGCCGAATATCTTCCCATATCATATCGCCTTCTGATTGATGGTGAGGTAGAAGGAAAGGTCAACACTTTCAACGGCCCGGATGACTTGCATGCCTATAACCGCTCGGAATATTCCAATTCACCTGAATATACAAGATATTGGCAGAACAGGTACGGCTCTTCGATACCGGACAATGTCGTTTTCATTACAGTGCCGGACAATGCCTCGGAGACCGCAAGGACAATCCTGATACAATATTCGGTTTCTTCGGACAATGAGTGGACAAACCTGTTTGAGGGATATCAGGATGCAAAGCCAGCGGAAATCAGGAATCCTTTCAAGCTGAATATTCCTCTTGAATATCCCAATCCTGTTGCCAATCTGATACTCTTTGACATAGACAAGGGCGGTCAATGCATGATTGTCTCCGAACATGATTTTGCCTTTGAAATCCTGAATCAGGAACAGTTCGAAGATAGCGGCAGGAAAATCGATCCCAAGACAGAATATGAAGATGAGTGGATTACCATCAAAATGACAGAAGAAAACAGCTGTCTGCTTTCGGTCCGTATCCAGGAGAAACCATACAAGGAATATTCAAACCACCTGGTTTTCTATAAGGAAGACCAATCCGTCATTGAACATTTTGTTATTCTCATAGGCGAGGACTATACAAATATGGACTGGTAAATATAATTAACCACATAATTAATAATGGCAGAAAAAATCAAATTCAGCGAAAAGATCGCATACGCCCTCGGTGATGCCGCAGCGGGCGGAATAGTATGGAAGGTGATGTCAATCGCCTTCCCTCTTTTCTTTACTAACATTTTCGGGCTGAGCTTCGCGGACGCAGCGATGCTAATGCTCGTCGCAAGACTCTTTGACGTGGTCACTGACCCTGTTATGGGAAGCCTTGCAGACCGCACCCAGTCCCGCTGGGGCACATACCGCCCGTGGCTCATCTTCGGAGCCATTCCTTTGGGACTGATATTCGCCCTGCTTCTCTACACTCCTGATTTCGGGCCTGTCGGCAAACGTATATGGGCTTATACCTTTTACCTGCTCATGATGGCCGTCTATACGGCAGTGAATGTCCCTTATGGATCCCTGCTTGGCGTAATGACCGACGACGACAACCAGAAGAACGAATTTTCCTCATTCCGAATGGTCGGTGCCTACGCCATGGGCTTCATCACCCTGCTCTCCTTCCCTTATCTCCAGAAGATGGTGGGAGGAAGCGACGCCCACCAATATGCAGTCCTCGGAGCAATCCTCGGAGGAGTCGCCGCCCTGCTCACCCTTGTCTGCGGATTGTTCACAAAAGAGCGTCTGAAACCTGTGAGGGCGGAGAAATACTCCTTCAAGCAGTTCGTTGACCTGTTCAAGAACAAACCATGGCTCATCCTCACCGCCGCCGGAATATGCACCAACTTCTTCAACGGATTCCGCTATGCCGTGGTCGGATATATGATTGACTACTGCCTCGACGGAAATGTGACTGTAGGATCACTCATCATCAATTACACTGTCCTGATGGCATTTGGAGAGGTTACGTGCATGATTTTCGGGGGCCTTTCTCCGAAATTCACGACCATAATCGGATCAAAAAGAGGAGCATTCATCGGTGCTTCAATCATCTGCATCGTTACCTCAGTGCTGTTCTTCTTCATTCCGATGGACCCGTCCTGGATTTGGGTGATGGTAGGAATGGTGATACTTACCTCAATGGGTATAGGACTCTATTCTCCACTGCTTTGGTCAATGTACTCCGATGTCGCAGATTATGCCACCGAGAAATTCGGAACATCCTCCACCGGACTCATCTTCTCGTCAGGTACGATGGCCCAGAAGCTCGGAACCGCCATTTCCGGCTCCCTTATAGCCTTGATGCTTGGCCTTGCCGGAGCCAATATGGTCACGGATGCAATGGGCAACACCAGCATCGACCCGGCCTCGGTCACCGACTCCGTCCGCACGATGGTATGGTCCCTCTTCTCTCTCATTCCAGCCGCCATCGC
>JBJEBR010000042.1:14470-42403 GCA_051870255.1 Candidatus Cryptobacteroides sp. | reverse complement strand
ACTCCGTCCGCACGATGGTATGGTCCCTCTTCTCTCTCATTCCAGCCGCCATCGCAGTCCTGATGGCCTTCCTGGCCTACATCTTTCCTATAAGGAAGAAGATGAACGACATGAAGAAGGGCAAGGTAACGGCAATTTTCGTGACATTGGCCATACTGTGTGCAGCATGCTTCTTACTCCCGAAGGTCGAGAAGGAAGGAACGCCGGAAACAGTCCCGGCCCTCAAGGTGGATGGGAACAGGCTTGTGGATGCCAATGGCAATCAGGTGAGATTCAAGGGTATAAGCCTGGGATGGAACAATATCTGGCCCCGTTTCTACAATGAGGGAGCCATCCAGACACTGCACAATGATTGGGGCTGCAGGATGTTCAGGGCAGCCATTGCTGCCGATGACATAGCGAAGGGCGACAATCCAGACATTCACGGTGGCTATATACAGGAACCGGACTTTGCATTGGACTGCCTGTATAAGGTGGTTGATGCAGCAATAGCCGAAGGCTGCTACATTATAGTCGACTGGCATTCGCACCTGCTCTACACCGATGAGGCAAAGGACTTCTTTACCAAGGTTGCCTCCCGTTACAAAGGCGTGCCGAACGTGATATACGAACTTTACAACGAACCGGTCAGCGCCCTCTATGAAACGGACCGCAAGCACGACGATCTGGGTAATCAGGAGGTCATGGAAGCATATTGGAAGGAACTCAAGGCCTATGCCGGGGAACTCATAGATGCGATTACCGCCATTGACGACAGCCATCCTTTGATTCTCATGGGCTGCCCGAGCTGGGACCAGAGGCTTGACCTCCCGGCAAACGACCCGATCGAGGGCTATGACAACCTGATGTACACAATGCATTTCTATGCTGCCACCCACGAGGCCTGGCTCCGTGATGTCACCGACTACGCCCTCTCCAAAGGTCTTCCTGTGCTGATCAGCGAATGTGCTGCAACGGAGGCTTCCGGTGACGGCCGTTTAGGTACGAAGGAGTGGCAGGAATATGAGGACTGGGCGGCGGAACGTGGACTGTCAATGATTTGCTGGTCGATTTCCGACAAGGTCGAGACTTGTTCAATGCTTACCAAAGAGGCTTCAGATGAAGGCCCATGGCCTGATGAAGTGGTCAAGGATTGGGGCAAGGTTGTGAAGAATTGGATTAATCAATAGATATGAAAAGAGTTTTAGTTCTTCTGCCAGCCTTGATGCTGGTATCGTATATATGCTCCGCACAGGTGCATATCACCACACAGAACATATCCCTCGTAATCAATGCAGACAAGGGGTCATCCGCCGAATATCTCTATTTCGGAAACCGCCTCTCGGATGCAGACATCACTGCACTGAAAGCCTCCGGAGCAGCCAGTATGGATATTTGTCCGGCTTACGGCTTCAACTGTCCTTCTGAGGCAGCCCTTGCCCTGACCCATTCCGACGGAAACCTTTCGACCGTCCTGAAGGTCGAGGATGTCACCAATGTGGCTGAAGACAATGCCACCGTAACCCGCATCCTGATGAAGGACACCGTCTATCCTCTTTATGTGACGGTATGTTACAGGGCATACAAGGATGTGGATATGATCGAGACCTGGACCGAGGTGGAGAACCGGGAGAAAAAGCCGGTCGTGCTCACGCGCTTCGATTCCGGATGTCTCCCTATCCGCTATGGCGATGTATGGATAAGCCATATCTATGGCACCTGGGCCAATGAAGGCCGCCTTGTACAGGAGAAGCTCGAAAGGGGCATATTGATGGTGCAGAACAAGGACGGAGTGCGCAACGCCCATACCGAGCACTCGGAAGTGATGTTCTCTCTTGACGGCAAGCCTCAGGAGAACAGCGGCCGTGTAATCGGTGCCGCTCTCTGCTACAGCGGCAATTATCAGCTCAGGGTGAAGACGGACGACACCGACTGGCATTCATTCTTTGCAGGCATATGCCCGGAGAATTCACAATACACCCTGGAGTCCAAGGAGATTTTCCGTACACCTGAACTTGCCCTCACCTTCTCCGACGAAGGCCTGAGCGGGGCGAGCCGCAATTTCCACCGCTGGGGCCGCCGCTACAGGCTGGCGCACGGTGACAAGGAGCGCAAAATCCTGCTGAACAGCTGGGAAGGGGTATATTTCGACATCAACGAGGCAGGAATGGATCAGATGATGTCCGACATTGCATCGATGGGCGGAGAGCTTTTCGTGATGGATGACGGCTGGTTCGGCGACAAATATCCTCGCAAGAACGACAAATCCTCCCTCGGAGACTGGGTGATTGACCGCGACAAACTCCCTGGCGGCGTGGCTACCCTCGTGAAGATGGCCGGCGAAAAAGGCATCAGCTTCGGCATCTGGATCGAGCCGGAGATGACCAACACCGTGAGCGAACTCTATGAGAAACATCCGGACTGGGTACTGAAAGCCCCTGGCCGTGAGCCTGTCACCGGAAGGGGAGGCACACAGCTTGTGCTCGACCTTGCCAATCCTCAGGTCCAGGACTTCATCTTCAAGGTCGTGGATGACCTGATGACGGAGAATCCTGATATAGACTACATAAAATGGGATGCCAACATGTCCATCCAGAACCACGGTTCGCAGTATCTGCCGAAAGACCGTCAGAGCCATCTCTATATCGAATATCACCGAGGCTTCGCCAAGGTTTGTGACAGGATTAGGGCCAAATACCCTGACATCACCATCCAGGCCTGTGCCTCCGGCGGCGGACGTGCCAACTGGGGTGTCCTTCCTTGGTTCGACGAGTTCTGGGTAAGTGACAACACCGATGCCCTCCAGAGGGTCTATATGCAGTGGGGTACATCATATTTCTTCCCTGCAATCGCGATGGCATCTCATATCAGCGCGGTTCCGAACCATACGGTTTACCGCACGACTTCCCTCAAATACCGCATTGATGTCGCAATGAGCGGCCGTCTCGGTATGGAAATCCAGCCGAAGAACATGACTGAGCAGGAGAAGGAAATGTGCCGCAAGGCCATCGCGGAATACAAGGAAATCCGCCCTGTGGTCCAGTTCGGGGACATCTACAGGCTCGTGTCGCCTTACGACGGACACAATCTGGCTTCCTTGATGTACTGCTCCGAGGACAAGAGCAAGGCGGTGTTCTACTGGTGGAAGCTCGAGACATTCTACGACGAGCATCTTCCTCGCGTGAAGATGGCAGGTCTCGACCCTGACAGGATGTACAAGGTCCATGAACTCAACCGCATAGACGAAAAGCCGCTGAGCTTCGAGGGCAAGTCGTTCTCAGGACGCTACCTGATGCAGAACGGTCTTGAAATCCCTTATCGCCACGATGTGGACTACAACCGCCGTGACGACTGGTCCAGCCGCGTGCTCTATCTTGTTGCGGAATAGCCCGGAAAATCACGGTTGAAAATCTATATTTATGATATAGGTTAAATCTTACATAAACACCATTTGAAGGCCATAAAATGTATTTTTATGGCCTTTCTTAATCTTGATATGGTCTATAATTGCTTCGGGGTGTGTTCTTTTTATGTCGGTTTACATCTAATTTTGAAATCGGCAACCGGATTTTCCAGGCGGTCAAATCCGCAGTCAGATCCGCTGCCGGAAATCAGTCTGATGTAATTTCCAAAAACCGATATATTATGGATAACACTGAAACTAAAAATTATGAAACGCCGGATGTAAAAGTCTGTGTCGTCGAGAGTTTTGGATGTCTTTGTACTTCCAACACTGACTTTGTCAACGGGTCCACTATCGAGGACCTTGAAGGATTTGAATTGGAATGGTAAAATCGGAAGGTTATGAAAAGCAGATATTTTTTATATGCTGCCCTGTCGGTGATGGTGGCTGCATCTTGTACCAAGGAAATCTTCTCAGAAGAAGAACTGAACAAGGACAACGGAACAGATGAGGTTGTCTGCTCACAGAATCTCGTGCCTATGACCTTTACAGCAGATGTCCAGACCAAGACTGCCGTTGAAGGAAACAAGGTTTCATGGGTGGATGGTGACGAGATAGAGATATATTGGGGAGCCGAGAATGGAGATCATGTCACTGCCACCGCTTCAGTCGTGGACGGTACCGCCACTTTCTCAGCCCTCGTCGGAGAGGAGGGCCCTTATTATGCCGTCTATCCAGCCGTTACCGAGGCTGTCTTCGTGCCGGCGGCAGCTGATGTCGAAGCTTCTTTGACAATCACCATCCCCGATGAGCAGAATGGTGGCAAATTCGAGGATGCGGCTATCGTGACCTCATATACAACGGCGGCTGAAAAGAATTTCGGCGTGTTCGTGAATGCCGTTTCCCTTGTCAGGTTCGACATTGCTGGCAACGATGTGACCAAGGTCGAGTTCGTGCCTTACAGCTGCAAACCTGCAGGTGGGGCTGTCAGTGTCAATACTGAGAAGAAAATCACCGCTGCATCGGTAAGCAAGGTGATCACTTTGAAGGGAATCACAGGACCTGGGACATATTATCTTGCCATGGCACCGGGTGTTGACGTCAATGGTGTCGCTTTCCATGTCGGGAACGAGTCGAAGTGGCATGGTGTCGCTCTCAAGAAATCCGCAACGGACATTACCCTGGATCGTGGTCAGGTGATGACGATAAATGCTGCCATAGACGAGAAGGTATATGACGGCGATATATTCATCACTCCTGAAGGTGCCGGAACCAAGGATGGTTCTTCGTGGGAGAATGCCGGGGATTTGGAAATGTTCGTCAAGGCATTGGCATATTCCGGGAGCAATATCGAAGCGCAGTCGCTCTCTGCCTGGCTGACCGATGGCAAGACCGTCTATCTCGGAGTCGGAGAGTACAAGAATCTCTCAACGGCGAACAACAGAAAGTCTTTGTATTCAGATGTTCTTGGATATAAGCCAGTTATTACAATAAAAGGAGGATATGACCCGGCAACAGGAGCGAAATCGGATTCAGAGGCAACTGTATTTGACGGAGACCTCGGTGATGAGACCTATTGCGGCTTCATCAAGTTCAATGATGGGTGTTTTGAGAAAGTTGTCCTCGATGGCATTACGGTCAAAAATTGTAAGTTATCAAATCCGGGAGGAGCAATTTATCTGGGCTGCCCGGCAATGATTACAAATTGCAGATTTTTGAATAATAAAGCGACCGGGACATCCGGAGAGACAAAGGGTGGTGCCGTTTATGTTAATGCCAATAATGTCACATTCACAGATTGTGATTTCATTTCCAACTTATCCGATGAGACAGGAGGAGCTGTTTACCTCGCCAGTACCGGAACATTTGTTTTCGATGGATGTACTTTCGAGGGAAATACTTGTAGCAGCTATGCGAAAAAGACGACGACTCTCAACAGAAATGTCGGTGGAGCTGCCATATCGAATGTGCACGCTACGGCAAAAAGCAGCCAATCTTATTCCGGAGATGAAAACATGAAGGTGGAGGTCAATAATTGTGTATTCGATTCCAATGAATCAGCCGGACGAGGTGGCGCCGTGATGCACGGTAAGGGAACATTCAGCTTTACAGGTTGCACCTTCAAAGGTAATGTCACCAAAGGAAACGGAGGTGGAGCCATCAATCATAATCAACCTGGTACATTGACGATAGACGGATGTTCATTCGTTGCAAACAGGGCAGATGACGAGACATCTTCGAATGCGCAGGGAGGAGCTATAATGATAACAAATGCAACTGCCAATTGTTACATTGCCAATACTTGCTTTACAGAGAATTATGGAAGGGTGTCCAATGGCGTTATATGGAGTAATACAGCATCTATGCTTGGCCTGTATGGATGTACTTTCTATCAGAATACAAGTGAAGGAGCGACTTCCATTGTCCTGACCGGTGCCAACTCTGCAATCATAGCCAACTGCACATTCTACGAGGATGGCAAGACTGCAGGTGTCATCAGCAATTCTGGAACAGATAAGACGATGGTGGTGGGTAGCATCATTGCAGCATCCGGGAACTATGGCCTTGGTACTACCGGTTCAATCAAGTCAGGACTGAACCTCTGGAGCGATACGATTGAGGATGGCAAGATCAACGGATGTACCCTTGACGGAAGCCTTGGCACCGACACGGGAGACCAGTCACAGGAAAGCATTTTCGGAGCATCACCAGTACTCGGAGCAGACAACAAGCTTGCACCGGTCGCTTCGCTCACCAAAATATCCGCCGCAACGGTCAAGGATGCCATCAATGAGGCAAACTCAGGATTCTATACATGGCTGAATGACAATTCACTCTGGTTCTCCGGCGAGGATTGGATCCCTGGTGCACGCCAGAATTGACGGGTCAGGATGCTAAGGACGATATTTTCTGACAAGGAACCTTAGTGATGGACAGGAAAAGATATGGAACTTTGATGGGGCTGTCAGTGCTGATACCGGCACTGGCAGCTGCCGTGGAAAAACCCTCTCGCCCCAATTTCCTGATATGCGTGGCCGATGACGCCACATTCGAGCATTGGGGAGCGATGGGTTGCAATTGGGTGGAAACCCCCGTCTTCGACAGGGTTGCATCCGAGGGAGTTCTGTACACCAACTGCTACACCCCAAATGCGAAATCCGCTCCGTCGAGGGCCTGTCTGCTGACGGGGAAATATTCCTGGCAGCTCGGCGAGGCGGCAAACCATATCTGCAACTTCCCCGCAGAAGAAAAGAGCTTCATGGAGGTCCTGTCAGGAAACGGATATGCGACAGGATATACCTGCAAGGGCTGGGGTCCCGGCAATCCTGGTACGGTGGACGGGAAACCGCGCAGGCTTACAGGCCGCCCGTACAATTCCCGCAAATCCGCCAAGCCGACCTCCGGCATCAACACGAATGACTATGCCGCCAACTTCGCAGACTTCCTTGCGGATGCTCCTGACGGCTCCCCGTGGTGCTTCTGGTTCGGATGCAAGGAACCTCACCGAAAATATGAATACGGAAGCGGAATCATCAAGGGAGGCAAAGCCCCTGAAATGATAGAGAATGTGCCTCCGTTCTGGCCGGACTGCCTGCAGGTGCGCACGGATATGCTGGACTATGCCTATGAGATAGAATATTTCGATTCCCAGATAGGCCTGATGCTGTCCATGCTGGAGCAGGCAGGGGAACTGGACAACACGGTGGTTGTCATAACTTCCGACAACGGCATGCCGTTCCCTCGATGCAAGGGTAACAATTATGAATATGCCCATCATCTGCCTTTGGCCATAATGTGGCCTGACGGAATATCGCATCCTGGAAGGGTGGAGGACGGTTTCGTGAGTTTCGTGGATGTCGCTCCCACCATTCTTGAACTCGCAGGGGTGGATGCCTCGGCCAACGGAATGGGAGATATGGCTGGACAGAGCTTCTCGGGAAATCTTCAGGGATTGTCCGAAGGTACAGGTCGGAATATCCTCCTGTTCGGGCGTGAGAGGGATGATAACGGGAGGTTCGCCGACCAGGGCTATCCAATCCGCGGCATCCGTCAGGGCGACTGGCTTTATCTTCTCAACCTGAAGCCGCACCTGTTGCCGGGAGGAGACCCGATGACAGGCTACCGTGACACAGACAGCTCGCCCACCAAGACTGCAATCCTCGAACTGATGCGCTCAGGAGCGGACAGTCTCTACTATAATCTGTCTCTGGGAGAACGTGCGGCAGTGGAACTGTATGATGTGTCCACCGACCCGTATTGCATGACGAACAGGGCCGGGGACAAAGATTGCGCCGCCGTCAGGAAATCTCTTGACAGGCAGTTGAGGAAGCTGCTCAGGCGTCAGGGTGACCCCCGTATGGGAAGGGACGGCGACGTGTTCGACCGCTATCCTTACGATGACCCGTCCAAGGCCGGCATAAGGGAGCAGGTGGAGGACGGCAGCCTTCCGAGGCCTTGGCTGGCATCATCATGGGTGATACCTTCCGACTATGCTCAGTTTGACGGCTACCAGACTCCGTTCTGCCTCGAAGCTCACAGGGGATTGAGCAACCGCTATCCTGAGAATACGCTTCTGTCGTTCAGGAAGGCAGCTGAGGAGGCCGTGCATTACGGCGGGATGGAAACCGATGTGCAGATGACATCCGACGGAGTGCTGGTATGCATGCATGACAGGACTTTGGACCGCACGACAGACGGTACCGGCAAGGTCAGCGACTACACCTTCGTCCAGTTGCAGGAACTCTGGATAGACGGAGGGTTCGGCTGGGATGAGAAATATGCCCGCCAGCTGAAGATCCCGACATTCGAGTCATTCCTGGAAGTTTGTCTCGAGTCAGGTCTCAAGCCATACATCGAACTGAAACGCCTGACCCCGGAGGGCATAGCGAAGACGATAGAGATGGTGGAAAGCTATGGGTTCCCGACGGGATATGTGCTGACATCCACCAAACTGGATTACCTGCGGATTGCCTCCCAATTGAGCGACATGCCTCTCGAATACATGAAACAGGAATTCACTGTCGAGGACATAGACGGATGTGCGGACCTGAGGAACATTGTCATAAGACCGTCCGCATCCTATCTTACAGAGAAGATTGCCCGTCATTGTCACGACAAGGGGCTACGGCTTGAATGTTACGGGATTCCTGTGGGCGACAAGGTGCTGCTGTCCCGTCTGAGGGGATGGGGAGTGACCGGCGGGACCTGCAACGATTATTTGGATCTGTAATCACATATAATAGCAAAACTCAATAACCAATACCACGATATGAGACAGAAATCATTGTTGAAAGCCTTCGTGTCTTTTGTCATTCTCGTATTGTCGATGTCTTCAATGGCCTTTGCCCAAAGTCAGGATGGGCCGAAGACGGTGACGGGACGGGTGTTTGACGAGAAAGGCGAACCGCTCCCCGGCGCTTATGTCCTTATAGCCGGAACGCAGACCGGCACCACAACGGATGCCGACGGTCGGTTTTCATTGACTGCCAAGGCTTCGGATATGCTCGAAATCCAATTCCTCGGTTACGGGACCCTGACCGTTCCCGTCCAGGACAAGCCGATGAAGCTTGAAATGGTCCCGGACAAGACATTGTATCTCGAAGAAGCCGTCACCATCGCATACGGCTCGGTCCAGAAACAGGATCTGACAGGCTCGGTGTCGAATGTCAAGATGTCTGACATCAAGAATGTCCCGGTTCTCTCCGTCGACCAGGCCCTGCAGGGTCGTATCGCCGGTGCGGACATCATGTCCACCACGGGAGAGCCTGGAGCGACGACCTCCATCCGAATCAGGGGAACAAGGTCCATCATCGCCTCAAACGAGCCTCTGATAGTAGTGGACGGCGTGATGGATGCCGTTGCAGACCTGAACGACATAAACTCTGCGGACATTGAGTCCATAACCGTGCTCAAGGACGCATCCTCTACTGCGATTTACGGTTCAAGGGGTTCGAACGGAGTCATACTCATCACCACGAGAAAGGGTGACACAGGCTCGTCCAAGCCGAAAATAACATTCAAGGCCGAAGCCGGATTCAGCCAGCTGCCTTCGAAACTCGACCTGATGGATGCCACCCAGTATGCCCAGTACCGCAACGACATGGCACTTTTCACGAGCCTCTACGGTGACATCTCCGAAGGACAACCTCTGTCCGACTACCCGTACAAGGACCCGCTTTCGCTCGGCAAGGGTACGGACTGGATTGGCGAGATCACACGTACAGCCCCGACCCAGAACTACAGCCTTTCTGTGGGAGGCGGCTCCAAGAAATCCTCCTGGTACGCATCCTTCGGCTACAATGACACCCAGGGTATCATCCGCAACAGCGGCATGAAGCGTTACACGGCAAGGCTCAACCTTGACCATCAGCTGTTCAAATGGATGAAAATCGGCTATCAGGGTTCGTACGCCTACCGCGACCAGGACAGGAACCTTGCTGCAATCGGAGGCACCAGCATCAGGAATGCAGCAATATATCTGAACCCTCTCCTGAAGGTGACCGACTATGTGAACCCGGATTACGAGGATGCTGCCACATACAACCCTCCTACAGCCACGATCGCCCTGAACACCTACAATGTCAGGAAGGCTTCGACCACCCATTCGATGTATGTGGAATTCAAGCTGGCAAAGGGCCTCAAGCTGCGCAGCCAGAATTCATTCTACGACACACAGAGCCATACATTCAGGTATTATCCTTCCACCCTGCCGGCAAAGAACGAGGGAGAGGGCGGAGAAGCCTACAGGGCGGAGACCGAGGCCATGACCCTTTCCACGGAGAATACCATAAACTGGAAATATTCGCACAAAGGCCACTCCCTTGACCTGCTCGGAGGATACACGGCATATCGCTATGTTTCCAACAGCCTGTCAGTCAGTGGTTCAGGATATATGGACGACAAGGTGAAATGGAACGACATGTCGGGTGTCATCGACAAGAACACCCTTTCCCCTTCCACGGGATATTCGCAGGTTACCAAGATGTCCGTGCTTGCGAGGTTGGACTACAACTATGGCAAGCGCTACTATCTCACGGTAACGGGCCGTTATGACGGGGCATCCAACTTCGCCGCCAACAACAAATGGGGATTCTTCCCTTCGGCTGCACTCAAATGGAACATCAAGAACGAGAAATTCATGAAACATGTGGATTGGATTGACGAGTTCGCGCTCCGCCTCAGTGCAGGCCGCACAGGTAACGATGCGGTGTCCGCCTACAGGAGCCTGGAGAAACTGACATCTGTCACCAACGGATATCTTTTCGACGGTGCCCAGCAGGCTTCATATTACAGGCAGTCCCTGCCAAGTCCTGACCTTACATGGGAAAAGACGGACCTCTACAACGTGGCTCTCGACCTCTCGTTCTTCAACAACCGCCTTGCGGTGACCGCCGAGGGTTACATATCCAAGACCAAGGACCTCCTGATGGAAGTGCAGGTGGCATCCCAGAGCGGATTCTCCTCCAAGTTCACCAACCTTGGAAACACCACCAACAAAGGATTGGAGTTCACCATCGAGAGCCGCAACATCGTAAAACGCAACTTCACATGGACGACCAACCTCACCATATCCTGCAACCGTCAGATGGTCAATGATATAGGAACATCCGAATTCGTGGCTACGGCATCCTCTGCAGGAAACAACCCTTATATGATGCACGGTTTCGTCAAAGGTTATCCTCTCAACGCCGTATGGGGATTCAAATATGCCGGAGTATGGCACAGCGTCGATGAATTCGTCCGCAACGAAAGCACCCACGCCTATGTCAGCGAAAGCACCATCACCCAGGCCAACTATGCGAGCAGCCTCGGACTTCCGAAATACTATGACATCAACAACGACGGAGCCCTCGACCAGAAGGACCTCGTATATCTGGGCAACGCCGACCCTGACCTTTACGGCGGTTTCCAGAACACCTTCTCTATCTACGGACTCAACATCGGAATCTACCTGTCCTATTCGCTCGGCGGAAAGATTTACAACTATTCGGAACTGTATATGGCAGGAGGCAACAGGACCAACCAGTACAGCTACATGGTCAACAGGTGGCATCCTACCCGTAATCCTGATTCGGACCTTCCGAGGGCCGGCGGTACGCAGTCCTGCTCCATACCTTCCGACAGGATGGTCTATGATGCCTCGTATCTCAGGCTCAAGAGCGTTTCAATCGGATATACATTCGACCTGAGCAAGAAGGTCAAATGGCTCAGGGACATCACGCTCACGGCTTCCGGCGAGAATCTCTGGCTCTGGAAGAAGTACAACGGCTTCGACCCGGATGTTTCCTCTTCAGGGGACAGCTCCACTCTCCGCCGTCTCGACCTCGGTGCCTACCCGAAGGCAAGAACAGTTGTATTCAGTTTACAGATAAGGTATTAGAATATGAAACATTTGAAATATATCTTTGCGGCCATCCTTGCGGTCCTCTGCATGGGATGCAGCCTGAAAGAGGATTCGTCTTCATTCTCCACGAGTGAGGAGTTCTACCAGAATGTCAATCAATGCAAATCTGCCCTGAACTCTTGCTATATCCCGCTGAAGTCCCTCTACAACCTGACGATGATGATAGCCACCGAATGTGTGACGGACCTTGCATATTCCCGTTCATCCACACAGGATTCGGATCTGGACATATCTCCAGCGAAGCCGCGTTTCGGTGCCGATGTCTGGACCAACTGCTACAAGGGCATCCGCTACTGCAATGCAGCCATAGCCGGCATCGAGAAATCCCCGGTGTCGGAGGAAAAGAAGGAGCAGCTGCTTGCTGAAGGCAAGATAATGAGAGGATATTACTATTGGCTCCTGACCTGCTTCTTCGGGGATGTGCCTTATTATACCGATGATGTCTGCGACGAGCAGGTTCTCGAGAAGGTCACCCACCTGCCGAGGATGTCGGCAGACGCCACGAGGGCAGCGATCATCGAGGAACTGTGGCCTTGCTGCGAATGCCTTCCTGCAATCCGTTCCAATGAAGTGGAGGAAAACAGGGTAGGTGCGGCGATGGGCTATATGATAATCGCCAAGATGGCCCAGTGGAACAAGGACTGGGAGACATCCCTGAAGGCCTGCAAGAAGATAGAGGAAATCTATGGGGAACTCAGCCAGTATCCTCTTTCAGACATTCCTTTCCGGTACAAGAACACCCCGGAATCCATCTTCGAAATCCAGCACACTTACTCTGCAGGTGGTCTCGACTACACTTCAAACGTCGCCTGCATGTGCATGCCTTACCCGCGTTCCGGCAACAAATACAGCGGTGTCGTAATTGAGGAACTTGGAGGGAACTGCACGAGCTATGCCCCTGCGCAGGCCAACAATTACCTGGTGAACAACCTTCTGGTCGAGGAGAACAACGACCTCCGCAGACCTATGTCCATCGTGCGTGAGTGGAACGGCCAGACATTCGACTACATGAAGGACACGAGGACCACGGCATTCTTCGGACCTAAGTTCTGGTGCCCGGGCATGCAGGCCAACAACGACTCCAACAATTACAAGGTGTTCAGATATGCCGATGTGATCCTGATGATTGCCGAGGCGCACTGCATGCTGGAGGACGACATGGCTGAGTCCCTGAAATATCTTAACATGGTGAAGGAGAGGGCTGGAATCAGGCTCTATACCCGCACGAACCCGTCCGCAGTCCTCGAGGAAATCCAGGCAGAGAGGGGACGTGAGCTTTTCGGGGAGTTCCAGAGGAAATTCGACCTCGTGAGATGGGGGATATGGTATGAGAGGACTGAGGCCGAGACGAGGAAGACGAAGCTCAGGGAGAACATCCTGCCTTGCCACAGGTATTATCCTATACCTGACACCCAGGTAGCATATTCCGGATATGCGCTCGACAACGATGAATATCACCAATATGGATTGTAAAATAAAAAACCACATATGATTATGAAACTGAACATGAAAAGAATGGCCCAGGCTGCGGCGATGCTCCTGCTCCTTATGGCCGGAGGTTGCCGTCAGGAAGATATAACGGAGATGGACCTTGCCGTAAATGACAAAGTGTTGAACCTGAAGGCGTCGGAAGGTTCCACCCACGTGCTCGTGTGGTGCAACGGTTCATGGACGGCGTCATTCACAGAGGAAACGGGATGGGCGACCATCGAGAAATCCTCCGGAAGCGGTGACGGCGAATTCATACTCAATTACCAGGCGAATGCGGAACTCATGAGAAGGGCCGTGATCAGGATAGAGGCTTCAGGCGTGGCTGAACCGTTGGACATCACCATCAACCAGGCGGGAGAGATAACCACTCCTTCGGTGAAATTCCTTGCCAATGAGAGGGAGTACATCTCCTGGGAGACATCCGATTTCGTGGAGTTCGAGACCAATCTTCCGGACTCTGAAAAAGGCGCACTGAAGGTGGAGGCGAACCAGGATTGGGTGACATCAGCCACCATAGAGGGTTCCAAGGTCAGCTTCTCCCTTGCGGAAAATGTTTCCGGAGAGTCCAGGAAGGCCTCATTGTCACTGACTTACGAGGATATTGACGAGAATGTTTACAGGACGACATTCGACATCGTGCAGACATCCACAGGTGGCAGCCTGACATTCACTCCGGAGGAAATGACAGTCGATTCGTTCGCTGCCGACAAGACCGCGCCTTGCATCTCGAACCTCGGGACATTCGCAGGCGATGTCACTTCTTCGGTGGCATACGAAGGCACGGACAGGGACTGGATAAGCAATGTCGCCCTCGATGGCAATGTGGTCAGGTTCAAGGTCGCAGCCAACGAAAAGAGGGTATCCCGCAAGGCTGTGATAACCATGAAGCTCGAAAGCAAGGGAATAGAGGCAAAATTGGCCGTGACCCAGGTCGAATACCAGAAGGAACTCACGTTCGACGAACTCCGAGCCACCCTCTCCGCTGCCGGACAGAAGACATTCGACGGAGACTATTTCGTGGCTGTGGTCACATCTGACGCCACCGATGACAATGTGCAGACCAATCCGATGATAGAATACGGCAAGATTGACACCGATGTGGCGAAATCTACATTCTACGTATCGCCTGAAGACATGCACTGCGGCATCAGGATCCGTACGGCAACCCCGGACGACAACGCCGTGACAAAGGGCCAGAAGGTCAAGATATCCCTTGCAGGAGCCACCCTCACCAGGGAGGACAATCCTGTCAGGTACACCCTTTCCGGCATCACAGCAAACAGCTACTCCGTTGACGGGACCGTGAACCTCACCCCGAATACAAGGACCGTTGCAGAAATCTCCGACAATGATGTCTATACGCTTGTAAGGTTGCAGACCGTCGAGATAGCCGTGAACCTCGGTTCATACGCGAACATCAGCAGCGCATGGATGGACAGCGCACAGAGGCAGAACGTAGCCACAAGGATGCTCCGCGACGAAAAGGGAGGATGCATCAACATGCTTGTGAATACTGACACTCCTTGGCATTACATCGGCAAGATAGTGCCTCGCGGCTGCGGCTCGGTAACCGGAATCATCGTGGCGGACACCAAGGATGAGGTTCCGTTCTACAGGAATATGGGCAAATACCAGATCAGGCCTCGCAGCCTCTCCGACATATCCATCGCGGAATCCGAGGCGGAAGGCTTCACCAACACCATCGCCGAATGGTACTATCCTCAGGGGAACACCACTCAGTACAAGATTGCCGATGATGGTTCTGTTGGCAAATTGCTCGCAAGCACCGGTGAAGGCTATGTCCAGACATCGTCCGACATCCAGCCTAAGGTATTCAACGCATTCCTTCAGACGAGCGCTACATCTGACATTGACGGCGGATACAGGGGATTCAGGTTCCTGACGAGCAAGACCGGACCGGCCTGGTGGGATGCAGACGAATCCGCAAGGCAGAGCATCAGCATAGGCTTCTCGGCCAAGGATATTTCCGCAGGTTCACATCCTGTGCTGATATTCACGGCAGCAACCGGCGAAATGAAGTCCGACAACACAGGCCAGGTGCCTCTCAACTGGAATGTCTATTGCAAGGCCGGAAGCGGTGCAAACGAATTGATTGACAAGATAGAGATAAGACCTCTTCCGGGAACTTCAATCTACAAATTGCTCAACCTTGCCCTCGGACTCGGCGAATATTGCATCGACCTCCCTGACTCGATTGCAGGGCAGGAGAATGTCACCGTCACCCTTGTTGCGGCAAGCAGCGAGGCAATCGACTGGAACACCGGAGAATTCACTGCGACCGCGGCGACCGGCGTGGCACAGCGCTTCCTTATCGGAACCATCGCAATCAAATACAACAAATGACAATCGACATGAGAAAAGCCATACACAACATTATGATTTCCATCACCATGGCGGCGGCCCTCTGCGGCTGCGCCATGGATGACGGAGACCGCTTCGATTTCATCGAGCTCGGCATCACCGACAAGGTGGTCGAGATTCCGGCGAGGGCGGTCTGGACCGACGGGAAGATGACCGACTCCCTGTCCCGTTATGTGACGGTATATTCCAACAAGGAGTGTATTCTCTCATACGATGGCACCGAGGTGGGATGGATGAAGATGACGGACGGGGTCAGGAATACTGCATTGAAGCAGATTGTATTCGACGGAGACTGCACATTCAAGGTGACCTGTACCCAGAATGATGACTATGTAAGGGCCGTGAAGCTCGTCGTGCGCACCTCCGGAGGCGAGAGGACGGATACCATAACAATCCGTCAGACCGGGAAGAGGTATCCTCAGATAACCCCGGCCTCCGGGACCCTCATACTTGCAGGCAGTTCGGACAACACCGAAACGATTGCACTGGAGACCAACATCGACGATGTGGAGAACATCGCGGTCAGGATTTCCTATCCACAGGAAGAGGAGGACGCCTGGGTGAAGAATGTCACCGTAGGCATGGAGGAAATCAAGGTGGATGTATATGCCAATCCTTCGGCCGAGATGCTTCGTTTCGCGACCGTGACATTGAGCTACACCGACGGAGAAGGCACTGAATATCCAAAGGACCTCTATTTGATCCAGAGGACCTCTTCTGACGGATTGGGTGAATCGAGATCCTTTGCAGATGTGCGTGCATTGGGCGTTGCAGGCAAGGATGTGGAAATTGCCGACAATATCCTCGTGGAAGGCTATGTGGTCAGCTCCCTTGAAAGCGGGAATGTAGGCGAAATCGTCAAGACATCATCGGAGGCCGCTGATTATGAATCATACAAGAAGAACATTTACTTCGAGAGCATCGACGGCCAATATGGATTCCTCATCAAGACGGCTACGGTTGCGGACAACATCTTCAGCCGCTATGACAAGGTCACCCTCCTTCTGCGCGGCATGACCATCCGCAAGGAGACCGAGCCTGAAAGATATGTCATATCCGGACTCTCGACGGCCAACATCATAGCGCACGATGCCGCCACGAAGGGCGACATCCCGGTAAAGGAGAAATATCTCGACGAACTCACCGATGAAGACCTCTATACATATGTAACATTGAAGGACTGCGAATTCGGAGTGCGCAAAGGTTCCCTTACCCCTGTGAATGAAGGATATACGATCGGCAAGAACAAAGGACACCTTGTCAGCTATCCGAGACTCGTACGCGATTCACGGGGCAGCAGCATCTATCTGTACACCAACACCACCTGCCCGTACCGCCGCAACGGTGTGCGGCTTCCATACGGTTCAGGAACCCTTTCAGGTGTGATTGTATATGAACTCTATCCTGGATATGTATATGGAGACGGTCCTACGGACGAGCAGAGCGGCAACATAGGCAGGTACCAGATACGCCACCAGTCCTATGACGACATCGCCTTCGACAGTGAAAACGGATTTTCAAACACCCTTGTGGAATATTGCTACACATCCGGTTTCAAGACAGACGGCAAGGCATATTATTTCGAGCCAACCGATGGCAGCAAGAACGGACGGTTCTACCATTCCACAGGAACGAAGCCTGTGAAACCTCTGTCCACGTTCAACTACATCGGCTGGGTGGGCACCACCACGGGACTGGACCCATTCAAGAACCATGTCGGCTTCGATTCGTCCCTCGCTGAGCCTCTCGGCTATACTTTTGCCGATGGAATCACCTTCGACTATTCGAATACCAATGCCGACGGGGCAGGAAAGGTCGGAATGGTCGGCTCCACCGAGATAATGGACGGCTGGCGCTGCACATCATGGTGGGACGATGCCAAGGATCTGCCATATTCCTGGGTGATAGAATTATCTACGGCAGGCATAACTGCCTCGCATATATCCCTCCTTTTCACCGCTTATGGCGGAGAGACATCAGCAGTTGCCAAGAGTCCGTATTACTGGAAAGTGCAATGGTCTCAGACCGGCGGTGACGCGGACTGGGCCGATGTGGCGGACTATGTGGTGCCTGACGGTGTCGTTGGAGGTACATACAAGGAATGGCAGCTACCTGCGATGAAGCAGTACGATTTCCCTCTTCCGCTGGACATCCTCGGCAAGGACAAGGTATATATCCGACTGATACCTGCCAGCAGGATAACGAACAGCGTGTATTTCAATGAAGGCGTGCTCGCTGACGGCAAGGATGCTTCCAATGCGTTGGATTATTTTGCAATACGCTACAATTAAACTGATTATGACGATGAACAAGACAATATTGATATTTGCGGCGGCAATGCTTGTCCTCTCCTGCACGGAGGAACCCGCCCCGGAAAGGACACAGAAGTCCGACCTTCCACAAAAGGAGGAGTCGTCCGTCATAAAGGTGATGTCGAGCAACCTGCGTTACAAGAGTGGCGATGTGGGCGACGAAAGGTGGGATGCGAGGAAATTCGCATGGATAAACATGCTCAGCGCCAACCAGCCCGACATCGTAGGCTTGCAGGAGCTTGCCACCGAGGGACAATATGAGGACCTGGAGGTCATAACCGAATATGACCGCTTCAAGATAATGCCGGGGGATTATACCGGCGAGGACACCGAGGTCACCTTGAGAGGGGCCTCGTATGACGGCAGCGTCATGCTGATGTGGAAAAAGAGCCGCTTCGACCTTGTTGACAAAGGCTATTTCTGGCAGGGGGAGAAACCTTTCGAACCCCACGATTATCCTTTCGGAGCAACCGACCAGCATTGCCGCGCCTGTGTGTGGGTGAAGCTGATGCACAAGGCGACAGGATGTGTATGCTATGCCTTCAACACGCATTATCCTTTCGACCCGGAGGACAAGGCATCCGATTTTGACGAGGACGGCAACAAGAAATACAATGTGGAGCCCCGCCTGAAAATCTCCAAGGAAATCATATCCTTCATGAAGGAGATTGTCACCGAGGACGAAGCCGCCATCTTCCTCACCGGAGACCTCAACTGCTCTTTCGAGGACAGTTCCGACCGTCAGGGATACAGGAGCCTGGCACCTCTTTCCGAATATATGTGGAGTGCAAGGGAGTGCGCCGCATATTACGACGGCAAGGTCAGCTTCAACGGTTTCGTTGACAAGGAAAGGAATCCTAATTCCAACATCGACCATATTTTCTATCGCGGGGCGGAAGCAGGTGACTTCATCACTGTCACCGATGACTATGGAGTGAAATGGGTTTCCGACCACTACCCTGTGACCTGTACTTTCAAACTGTAGGGATATGAAACTGAAACATATAATCATAATGGCCGCTGCTCTCCTGGCTGGAGTCCAATGTGCCGGGGCGCGCAAGAGCGAAATCAAACTGATGTCATACAACATACGCTTCATCACTCCTGATGACCAGGGAGTCTATAGCTGGGAGTCCCGCAAGGAGCCTAATATCAAGATGTTGCGTGATGTGAGCCCTGATGTCGTCGGCTTCCAGGAGACGATGAACGGGATAAGCGAATACCTGATTGAGAACCTTCCAGACTATGACTGTTTCCTGCGCTACAGGGACGGCGAGCCGGACAAGCACGGACGCAACCAGATGATAATGTGGAAGCGTGACCGTTTCGACCTGCTCGACAGCGGACGCTTCTGGCTCAGCCCGACTCCGGACAAGGTGTCCAAGAGCTGGGATGCCAACCATGTAAGGCACACCATCTATGTGAAGCTTCGTGACAAAGCCTCAGGCCGCGAATTCTGGTATTTCGACACCCATCTCGACCACAAGAGCAAGACCGCGAAACAGGAAGGGGTCAAACTCAATGTGGAAATGATGAAGAAGATTGCAGGCGATGATGCCGTGGTATTCATATCCGGGGACATGAACATCCAGAGGGCAAAGTCCAACGGATACTATCTCGACCCATACTATGAATGGATGGACAGCGCAGTCGAGGTCGCCCCGAGGACCTGCACCAGACCGACCTTCAACGGTTTTGAATATGAAGGCAAGAATCCAGGCCGCCTGGACCACATATTCTTCCGCAACGCAAAGGCCCTGAAGTTCGATGTGATTGATTCCGAGGGATATGGAGTCAAATACATATCCGACCATTACCCTATAACCTGTGTATTCAAATTCTGACCTCGAAACATATGTCACCAATAAGGAAACCCTCTCGGACGACGAAGAAAATCAAGCTTGGCCTGTTCCCGAAAGTCCTCATCGCGATAGCTGCGGGAGCGCTTCTCGGACTGTTCTCGCCTGATGTCCTCGTGCGCATACTCAAGACATTCAATGTCCTTTTCGCACAGATACTTAAGTTCATAGTGCCTCTGCTTGTGCTGGGGCTCGTGACCCCTTCCGTGGCTAACCTCGGCAAGGGTGCGGGGAAGATGCTCGTGGCCGTGCTAGCCATTTCGTACGTATCCACGGTAGGGGCAGGTTTCTTCGCATACGGATGCGCCTCATCCCTGCTCCCGCACTATATCGCCGCCGGGGACATCGCTGAAAGCGCCGCCGAGGCAGGAAAGGCCTTCGAGCCTTATTTCAACATCAAGATACCCCCGATCTGCGACATCCTGACAGCCCTGCTGCTTTCGATCATCGTTGGTGTAGGCATCATCGCCACAGGCTCCGCAGCCCTCAAGAAGGGTTTTGACGAGTTCGGGGAAATCGTGAAACTGACCATCAACAAGGGAATCATACCGTTCCTTCCGTTCTACATCTTCACGATGATGTGCGAGATGAGCGCATCCGGCAAACTTGCCGCCGTGATGGGTGCCGGAGTGAAGGTCATAGCGACAGGAGTAGGCATATCAATATGCTATCTCATACTCCAATACATCATCGCCTGCGCCATAGCCCGCAAGAACCCGTTCAAATGTCTCTGGAACATTCTCCCGGCATATTTCACGGGATTCTCCCTCTGTTCAAGCTCAGCCGTGATCCCTGTCACGCTCGAATGTGCGATGAAGAACGGGGCGAGCAAGGAAATCGCCGATTTCACGGTCCCTCTCTGCTCTACCGTCCACATGTGCGGTTCCACCATCAAGCTGGCGACGACTTCCCTCGCCGTGATGATCCTGAGCGGAATGGAAATCGATTTCGCGCTCTTCGCCAACTTCATCCTGCTTCAGGGAATATCGTCGGTAGCCGCCCCAGGAGTGATGGGTGGGGTGCTGATGGCTTCCATCGGCCTGCTTGAATCCGTCCTGGGCTTCACTCCTGAGCAATGCGCCCTGATGATGACGATATATCTCGCCCTCGACGGATACGGCCCGGCCTGCAATGTCAGCGGTGACGGCGCGATAACCCTTGTAATAGACCGTTTCTTCGGCAAGAAGAACCACACTACAGACACTGAAACAAATGAAAAATAGACTCATCATCCTGGCGGCGCTCCTGTGTTTCATCCAGGCAGGCGCCGCCGAGAAAACCTATAGCCTCGAATCCCCGGGCGGACAGCTTGAAATCAGGGTGTCCGTGTCTGATTCAATCACATACAGCGTCCTTTCCGGCGAGGAGGTCGTGATCTCGGATTCCGGCATCTCGATGACGCTTTCCGACGGCACCGAATGGGGACGGGGATGCAGGCTTCGCAAGGCTGTGCGCTCTACCGTTGACAGGACAATCCATTCGCAGGTGTACAAGAAATCCGAGGTCCGGGACCGATGCAATGTGCTCACGCTGGATTTCCGCACCTTTTCCGTGGAGTTCAGGGCGTATGACAGCGGAGCGGCCTATCGTTTCGTCTCTGCCACCCGTGGCCCTCTGAAGGTCGTTTCCGAGAAGGCTGAGTTCAACCTTGGAGCAGACCGCCCTCTCTGGGTCGCATATTCCTATACCAAGGGCGACATCGAGGCGCAGAAGGTGAACAATTTCGAGAACACATACTGCTGCCCTTCCGTGTCTGGGTTCGATCCGGAAAGGATAGCCTTCCTACCTGTCATGGCGGATGCAGCCGGAGGACGGAAAGTCTGCATCACGGAGGCGGACCTGCTTGACTACCCGGGTATGTTTGTCGCCAAGGGAGACACCCAGGATGCCTTGAAGGGCGTTTTCGCTGCCGTGCCAAAGGATGTCCACATAGGAGGGAAGAGGGGACATCACGAACTTGTGGACAGCCGCGAGGACTACATTGCCTCATACGACGAGGGCTTCGGAGTCCGTTTCCCGTGGAGGGTGGCAGCCGTGAGCCGCAACGATGCCCAGATGCTGGACAATGACCTTGTATTTTGCCTCGCTGCCGACCCTGAAGGCGATTTCTCCTGGGTGCGTCCCGGGAAGGTGGCCTGGGAATGGTGGAATGCCTGGAACCTGAAAGGGGTTGATTTCGAGACAGGTGTAAATGATGACACGTACAAGTACTACATCGACTTTGCCTCAGCGAATGGGATTGAATATGTGATTCTCGACGAGGGATGGTCCGTGGCAGGACAGCGTGACCTGATGCAGATAGTACCGGAAATCCATCTCCAGGAGCTTGTGGACTATGCGTCGCAGCGCAATGTGGGCATAATACTCTGGGCCGGCTACACCTCTTTCAGCCGTGATGTCGAAGGCATCTGCCGCCATTATTCCGGAATGGGAATCAAAGGTTTCAAGGTGGATTTCATGGAGAGGGACGACCAGGACATGGTAAGGTTCCAGCGCACAACGGCGGAGATTGCTGCCAAGTACGGACTTTTGATAGACTATCACGGGACGTTCAAGCCGGCAGGGCTGAACCGCACCTGGCCGAATGTGGTCAATTTCGAAGGAGTCTATGGTCTGGAGATGCTCAAGTCAAGGGACAATGTGGATATGGTGACATATGATGTCACTATGCCTTTCATCCGTATGGTCGCAGGTCCTCTGGACTACACCCAGGGTGCGATGCGCAACGCATCCAGGAAAAATTGGAGACCTGTCTATACCGAGCCGATGAGCCAGGGTACCCGTTGCCGCCAGCTTGCCGAATATGTCATATTCGAATCGCCTCTGAACATGCTCTGCGACACTCCGTCGGCCTATATGGCCGAAAAGGAATGTACAGGGTTCATATCTTCCATACCTACGGTGTGGGACAGGACGATAGCTTTGGATGGGAAGGTCGGGGAATATGCCGCCATAGCCCGTGCCAAGGGCGAAGAATGGTATGTGGGCGCTATGACGGGCTGGGATGCCCGCGAGATGACATTGGACCTCTCCTTCATCCCTGCGGGGGATTATGTGATGGAGGTGTTCAGGGACGGGGTCAATGCCGCAAAGGCAGCCTCCGACTATGCACGTGAACTCATACCTCTCCCTTGCGACAGGAAGGTTGCCGTCAGGATGGCTCCGGGAGGCGGATGGGCCGCAAGGATATATCCAGGGACTCTCCATGACGATTATCCTGCATGGCTTGAAACCGCCGCAATATACCACATATATCCATCCTCATTCCAGGACAGCAATGCCGATGGTTACGGTGACCTCGATGGAATCAGAAGCAGGCTGGACTATATCCGCGAGACAGGCTTCAACACGATATGGATAAGCCCGGTGTTCTGCAGTGCATTCGAGGACGGAGGCTACGACATTACGGATTTCTACTCGATAGACCCCCGTTTCGGGACCAATTCGGACCTGGTCGGACTCGTCGAGGAAGCCCATTCCAAGGGAATCCGCGTCTGCCTCGACCTGGTGGCAGGGCATACTTCCGACAAGCATCCATGGTTCCGGTCTTCCGCCAACGACGGCCCCGATTCGCACTATGCGGATTACTACATCTGGACAGACGGGAAGGAAACCCGCCCCCCGAAACCTGACAGGGGAGGCTGGGTTGACAACGACTATCCCCGCGACGGATACTATCTGATGAACTATTATGACATCCAGCCTGCCCTCAACTACGGCTATCTCAACCCTGACCCGTCCCACGGCTGGGAACAGGCCTACGATGCCCCGGGTCCCACAGCCGTCCGCGAAGAACTGAAAAGGATAATCGCGTTCTGGTTCGACAAGGGGGTTGACGGATTCCGATGCGACCTCGCCTGGTCCCTCGTCAAGGGGGACGATGAGCAGTTCCACGGGGTCAGGAAGCTATGGAACGAGATATTCTCCTGGCAGAAGGCTCATTATCCTGACAGGATTTTCCTGTCGGAATGGTCAAGCCCCGTGGAGTCCATTTCCTGTGGTTTCGACATAGACATAATCCGTCACAACGGATGCGGGAAGACCATGTACAGGGACCTTGTCCACAATACATACCGCAACCCTGACGCCAACGGGAACTATCGCCCGAAGGATTGCTGGTTTGACCGTTCCGGAAAGGGGCGCTTCGACACATTCGCCGTTCCGTTCTCCCGGATGTATGAGGTAACCAAGGGTCATGGGTTCCCGTGCATGCCTACATCCAGCCACGACACATGGCGCCTGAACCGCAACCAAAGGTCCGACACCGCACAGCTCAAGACGATGATGACATTCTTCCTGACCATGCCGTGGGTGCCGATCGTATATTACGGGGAGGAAATCGGGATGCGTTCCCAGGACGGGGCGCCGCAGGTCGAGGGAAGCCGCGACAGGTCCGCGCAGAGGACTCCTATGCAATGGTCGTCGGGACCGAATGCTGGATTCTCGGAATGCGAGCCGGAGAAGTTGTATCTGCCTCTGGACCCTTCTCCAGACCGTCCGTGCGTCGCGGACCAGAAGGATGACCCGTCGTCACTTTACAGTTGGACCAAAGGCTTGCTGGAGCTCCGGAAGGCCAGCCCTTCCTTGGGCAATACGGCTGATTGGAGGATGCTTACGGACCCGACCGAGCCATATCCCGTCATCTATGAACGCACCGATGGCAAAGAGAGATATGCCGTCGTGCTGAACCCTCGCGAGGAAGCCGCCTCAGCGACCATAGAGGTCGATGGTGCCCTGCAGGTCATCTATGGGAATCCGTCGGCGATTTCCGTCGTCAGGTCGGGAGGGAAAACCTTGGTGGAAGTCTCTGGAATCAGCTCCGTCATTTGCCGGATTCTTGAATAAATTTGCGATATTTGTGCAAAAGCGGTCTTATGCGTAAGTTGTTTATAATTGCGGTTTTGCTGCTGTCGGTCTCTTGCGGGAAACGCTCCGGGATAGAACGCTCGCTTGAAAGGCTCGACTCCGTGATAGAGCAGAGGGAAACATTCAGGAACACCTTTGAGGAAAATGCCGGGAAGATGCGTAGGCGTCTTGCGAAGGCAGAAGGCGACTCTTTGAAATGGGTGCGCTCGGAAGGCCTGTTCTGGACATATTACCACCATCACTATGACAGCACGGCGCATTATCTGGCTTTGATGGACCGTTATGCCTCGGATTCGTATCAGAAGCTTTCCACGCAGATGGCGACCATCCGCATCACTTGTCTCAATGGCGACAATACGCAGGCTCTCAATATGTTCCAGTCCATCAATCCGGATTCTATGGATGACAGGTCCTATGCTGCCTATCTTGCCGGTGCGAGGGCGCTGTACAACCATCTATGGAAAATGTCGGTGACGGAATCCGAGAGGGAAGACAACCGGGCTCATCTTGAAGAATACCTTGTAGTGTCGCTTGCCCAGGATTCCACATCGTTTTCCGGACGGCGGGTGAAAGCCCAGCTGCTCAGGCTTCAGGGCAGATATGACGAAGCATTGGACATATATGCGGAATTGTTCGGGACATTGGATGACACGGCCCATACAAAGGCATCGGTAGCCTACAACATAGCCACCATATACAACCTGAAGAATGACAGGCAGAACCATATCCTATGGCTGATCAAGGCCGCAGAGTCGGATTTCAAGGCGTCGAACATGGACTATCTCGCCTTGTACGAACTTGCCCTGCTGCTCGAAGACCGTCAGCTGCACCGTGCGGAACGCTACATCAACATCAACCTGACCGATGTCCTTTCCGGCAATTTCAGCCTCAGGATACCTGATTCAGGGCGTGCCCAGGTGGTCATTTCCGAAGCTTCGCGACACAATTCGAGGGTGAGGATCACATGGCTCGGCATAGGCCTGTGCGCCATTTCCCTCCTTTGTATCGTCATCATATTCCTCCTTGTGTATTCAAGCCGGCAGAGGCACCGCCTGAAGGAGTCCCGCAGGATGATACTCGCCGTGAACGACAAGCTCAAGCACGCCAATGCCGAATTGAACGATGCCAACAAGATCAAGGACAGCTATGTGTTCCGTTATATGGAATTGTCAATCAACTATCTGGAGAAATATGACAATTTCCGCCACGATGTCCTCAAGGTGGCGAAGTCTTCTGGTCTGGACGCCGTGATGAAGATGCTCCGTTCACCTTCGCAGATATATTCCGAATATGACAATTATTATCGGATATTCGACGAGACATTCCTTGCCCTCTACCCTGATTTCGTACATAAGGTCAATGCGCTTCTGAGGGAGGAAGACCGATTTCCGGAGTCTTCCATAAAGTCCCTGCCGACGGAACTGCGTATCCTTGCCGTCATCAGAATCGGCATAACCCAGAGCGGAAAGATTGCCACATTCCTTAAATGTTCTCCGGCCACGGTCTATACCTACCGCACACGCCTGCGCAACTCCGCCATCTGCCCGAAGGACGAGTTTGAATCGAAAATAATGTCATTATGACTTTAGTTATTTAACATGAAACCAGACATGAACATTCTGCATATCATAGCATATATCCCATTTCTTCTCGGGATATGCGCTTGCGAAAACACTCAGATGAACGAGGACAACCCCAGCAATGCTGATCCGGAGGAGCCGGAGGCAGTGGTCTTCTCGGTCGAAGGCGAGACCGCAATTCCGGCGACAGGAGGGACGCTCACGTTCAATGTCGAACACAACAGTGAATATACACTGGATATTCCTGTTGACTGGATACGGCAGATGGGAACCAAGGCCGTCATCAGCGAGCAGGTTCTTCTTGTTGTCGATCCCAACGAATCCATAAAGTCCCGAAGCGCCAGTATAGTTTTCAATCCAGAGGGAGCTGCTTCCAAGAGCGTAGTCATCAAACAGGACGGTGTTTCCTACAAAGGAATTGCCACTGCAGCGGATTTCATAGCCTTTGCAGAGGCAGTTAATTCCGGAAAATCTTTGGAGAGATTCTGCAACGAGGCAGGTGAGGTGGTGCTTCTCAATGACATAGACCTGAAGGGCTATGAGACCGTGCCTGTGGGAATGCCTTCAAGCATCAGCAATTCAGAGACTTCCATGTCATATGAAGGAGCCTCCTTCAAAGGGATTTTCAACGGCCAGGGCCATTGTATCAGCAACATAAACCTGGACAAGAAAGTCGCTGCCGAATCCACCTACGGCCTCTTCGGAGTCCTTGACGGAGGAACTGTCAGGAACCTGGTGCTTGGCCAGGAGGGAGATGGCAGCGCCGCCTATATCCTGGCTGCGGCCCAGGCTGATGCCGCCGTCCTTGTGGGAACGGCTTGTAACGGAGCAGTCATCGAGAACTGTGTGAACAATGTCCCTCTGGTCGTCAAAGGAACTGACACCAATGGCAAACGCTTCTCCTGTGGCGTCTTCGTGGGATATGCCTGCAGCAACGGAAAGGCAGTGAGCCTGAACTCGCTTGTCAACAATGCGGACATCAAGGCAACTTCCGGGGCGAACACATACAGCACGGCTTCAGGAGTGATGGTAGGCGGGATCGCCGGATTCTGTACAGGTTCCGATTCCGCTGTGACAATGATTGAAAGCTGTGAGAACAAAGGAAACATCGATGCGAAATGCGGACGCTCGGCGGGCATAGTGGCAACGATGAATGCCAACTCCATGATGCGCTATTGCATAAACAGGGGCAATCAGACCAACACCTTCGAGAAAGGGCGTATAGCCAACCTTTGCTGTGCAATGGGCAACGGCTGTTCGATGGACGACTGCACGAACTATGGGGAAGTCATCACTTCGGATCCGGAAACCACCACCGGAGGAATGGTCGCCACGCTCAATGGCGACAACGTGGTGGTGAGCGGTGGCGGCAATTTCGGTAGAATCATCAGCGCCAACGAGAAATACCACGGTCTGCTGGTCGCCAATTTCAGCAAGTTCGCATCTGTCAAGGGATGCTATGCAGGCGGTTCCTGCGGCACATATTCCTCGACCGGCACCCATCAGATGCACGAACTTACCGCCGACAACTGGATAAAGCACATAGGCTATTACAGCGATGCCAATTATGCGAAGATTACGGACATATCCTCACCTTGGGGAAGCGGCGGAGCGGTGGAAGGCGAACTTCCGCAGCTCAAGGATGCCTCTCTCCGCA
>JBJEBR010000042.1:0-14370 GCA_051870255.1 Candidatus Cryptobacteroides sp. | reverse complement strand
AGCGGCGGAGCGGTGGAAGGCGAACTTCCGCAGCTCAAGGATGCCTCTCTCCGCATACTATTCATAGGAAACAGCTTCACGAAGGATGCCGTGGAGCATCTGCCAGGCATCATTGCCTCGGCTGGGATCACCGACGTGACCCTCGCCCACTGCTATTACGGAGGCCGCACCATTCCAGAATACTATAACGACAGGGACGTGGCAAACAACACCTTCCATTACTCCAATCCTGGCGACGGCAAGTGGACTACGGCGGCAGACAAGGCTTCGATCAAGAGCGTGGCAGAAAGCGGTCGCTGGGACATCGTCACCATCCAGGAACACACGGGACATTATCGTGCCTGGAGCTGGACAGACGAGGAAAAGACGGCCATATCCAACCTTGTGGAATATGTATGCTCCACCCAGGCCACCCGTCCTAAGGTCTGCTACATCCTTTCCCAGGCCTATTTCAACATGGACAAGATAACTGTCGCATCCAAGGATTATGTGACATGGAGCGACCAGGCCGGAATGTACGCCGTACTTGTGGCCCAGGCAAAGAAGATATTGGCGGAAAGCCCTGTGGATGACATCATTGCCACAGGCACCATGCTTCAGAACCTGCGCACATCCAAGCTTGACAACTCAATGAATCTCACCCGAGACGGCTACCACATGGATTACGGCATCTCCCGCTACGGCGCATCCTGCCTCGTGTTCGAGAAGATAATAGGCCCTGAATTCGGCAAGACAATGGACGGCAACGGCTACCGCTACGACAACAGCAACACGACCTCAGGCAGCTATTCGACCCCTGTGACCGACGAGAATGCCCCTATCGCAATTCAGGCTGCCCGATATGCCATCGAGAAACCGTTGGAGGTGACTTCTATGAAGGAATAGCCCCCTCGGCTGTCAATTTATCATTTGTAAAATTTGTGAAATGAATATAGGTGAATCCGTACTGCCGGTACTTGCCGGGGTATTGTTGCCGGGAATTGCGGCTGCCCAGCCCGGGCAGCCGCAAAGGCTGAACATCATCCACATAATGAGCGACGACCACTCGTATCAGACCATCAGCGCCTATGGTGGTCCGCTGTCAGACCTCGCTCCGACTCCGAACATCGACAGGCTTGCAGCCCAGGGGATGCTTTTCACCCGTGCCTATGTGGAGAATTCCATATCCTCCCCGAGCCGGGCCACCCTCCTGACGGGCAAATACAGCCATCAGCATGGCAAGACCATCCTTCGGGCGAGATGCCCTTACGATTCCAGCCAGCTTTCGTTCCCGATTCTCCTTCAGGAAGCAGGCTATCAGACCGCCGTTTTCGGGAAATGGCATCTGGAGACGGACCCTTACGGATTTGACGACTGGAAGATACTTGACGGCCAGGGGACATATTATTCGCCTGATTTCAGGGGCAGGGGAGATGAAGGTTTCACCACGCAGGAAGGCTATGTCGCTGATATCATAACGGATTATGCCATAGACTGGCTGGAACACAGGGACACGGAGAGGCCTTTCTGCCTGCTTGTCCATCACAAGAGCGTCCACAGGAACTGGTTTCCGGAACCCAAATATTTCAACCTCTATGACGATGTGACATTCCCTGAGCCCGCAACCTTCCTTGATGACTATTCGACTCGATGTGATGCCGCCAGGCAGCAACAGATGACCATCGCCAAGGATATGTCCCTTTCCACGGACAACAAGGTCTGGCAACTCCTTCCTGGGAATCCCAGGAAGAAAGACGACTTCCACAAGGAGTTCGACAGGATGTCTCCCCAGGAAAGGCAGATGTTCATCGAAGCATACGGGGACGGGAACGAAGAATTCCTGAAAGCCAATCTTACGGGAACCGAGCTGACCAGATGGAAATACCAGCGTTACATCCACGATTATGTCAGGTGTGTCAAAAGCCTCGACGATGAAATAGGACGCCTGCTCGACTATCTCGAGGAACAGGGACTGATGGATGACACCATCATCGTCTATACTTCGGACCAGGGCTTCTATATGGGTGAGCACAACTGGTTTGACAAAAGGTTCATGTATGAGGAGTCATTCCGCACGCCTCTGATAATCTGCTGCCCTGGAAGGATCAGGCCGGGAAGCGTATGCGATGCGCTCGTCCAGAACATCGATTTTGCTCCGACCTATCTCACGGCAGCCGGACTTGAGGTCCCGGAAGAAATGTGTGGGGAACCGCTCCAGCCTCTTTTCAGGTCAGGCAAGGAGCCGGGGAAATGGAGGAAGGACCTGTATTATCATTATTGGGACTATCCGGCCGTCCATAATGTGAGGCGCCATGACGGGGTGGCGACCAAGCGCTACAAGCTCATCCATTTCAAGGATGATGGTGGCGGGAACAGGAAGAAGGATGCGCCTATCGACCAATGGGAATTCTACGACCTGAGGAAAGACCCGTCCGAAATCAACAACCAGTATGGCAATCCGAAATATCGGAGAGCCATAGCCAGGCTTTCCAAACGTCTCGAAGAATACCGCAGTACCCTCCAAATCCACCAAGCCGAATCCACCTTTTAGCCTTCCCCTCAGATTCCTCACTTCGTTCGGAATGACAGGGAAAATATCTTGTCATTTCCAAAAAAATCCCATATTTGTAAAAGAAACCTCCCACCTGATATGAACGAAACGGAAATCCAGGAACTGCTGCGCACCCGCAGAATCTCCCAGGCCTACGACGCCCTCCTGCAGGCTGGCCTCGCCCCTGACAAAACCCTGTCCCTGTTCCAGGACATCCTTCAGGACAACTGGAACCTCTTCCTCCTGCGTGACCGGGCGGAATCCATGCGACAGGGGGCAGAAAGCGGCGACCCCCTCCTGCAATATGCCTGGGCACGCTACAACGACGCCCTAAGGCCGACACCGGATTCCTTGGAAACAGCCATCGACCATTATGAAAAATCCGCCAAAGGCGGTATCCCCGACGCCACGATGTGCCTGGCCTATCTATGGCTGGAAGGCGCATTCGGCCTCGTGGACAGACAAAAATTCCAGAAATTGAGGCAACAGGCCCTTGACAAAGGCAGCATAATGGCCGCCCTGAGCCTTTGCAACGACAGAATCTTCGGTTTCAACGGAATGGAGCCCGAGCCGTCCCTGATCTACGACAAGGTTACCGCCTATATGGAGGACTCTGCAAAGGCCGGCATCCCTGTACATCCCCGTTTCCGCTCAGTGGTCGGCGCCTGCTGCAGGCAAATGGGGCGGAATCTCGAAGCGGATTCCTGGTACGAGGAAGCGTTGACCCTCGGCGACCCCAAGGCCTGCTTCCAGCTTGCCATCCTTCGAGCCTGTGACCCTGATGGTAATGTCATAGACCCGGATGAATTCCAATCCGTACTGGATATGGGCAGGGATCTGAACATCCCGGATGCCTATATGGGCCTGCCTTTCATTCTGACGGATGAATTGTATGAAACCCTGCCTCCTGAAAATCGCCCGGACATCACCTCCGAGCTTGACGTCTCCCTTCACAAAGCCATTGATCTGGGAGAGGGTTTCGGAGCATATTTCCTCGGCATGTACCATTATGAGGGCAAATACGGCTTCGCCCAGGATTACTCCGAGGCATGGGCCCTCTTCTCGAAGGGTGCAATAATGAACAACGGCCCATGCTACAGGCAGCTGGCACAGATGCTGCTCCAGGACGAGGCCCCCGAGGAATTCAACGAGGCGAAGATGCACCATTTTGAACTATGCGCCCTCAGGCTTGGATGTGACGATATGACGGACAATGTGGTAAATGCATACAGGCACGGCTACCACACTGACTTCGCATCAGAGATAGAGCAGTACTATCTCCACGGTTATGAGGAATATGAAAATGATGACGGACGCTTCGACGCCTGGGCCTGACCCGGTCCAGAATTGCCCGATGTGAAACCTTACAGTCAATCACTATGGAAACAAGGAAACATTTTGAGACCATTCTGTCGGAGGTCGACGGAAAACCGTTTGAATCGAATTCCGACGCACTGGATTCCTATGTCGAAATCTGCCGTGGATGCGTCCTGCTTGCCAAGGAGGACCTTGAAGGACAGGACAGAATCTGGGAAATCGCATCTCTTGCCCGGACATTCCTGCATTATGCCAAATATCTTGAAGGCTTCGACCATCTCCTGAACACCCTTTATCCTCTCGTGGACAAGATGTCAGATTCTGTCTTCGACCATCCTCGCCTCAAACTCAGCCTGCTCCGCCTGCTGTACACCGTCCTGACGAGGATTGAGGCCCAGTCCGGCCATGAACTCTCCATGACTGAAGATGTCAGTGCCGAGATAAGGGCCCTGTCATACAACATCGGATATGCCGACAAAGGGGAGTTCGACAAGATCCGGGAAGACAGCGTGCTGAAACGCGACCCCGTGGAATGGACCGCCAGATGGGAGGAAATCATAGATGAGGCCGACAAGATGGCTTACAGCCGTCTCGAAGACCAACCGAGGGGTATGGGATTCTGCTTCGCTTTCTGGCATGAACGCAAAAACGCCCTCGGACAGCTGGGCCTTGAGTGGCGTACTCCGCACCAGATGAATCCGAGGGTGTTGTTTGATTGATTCCCAAGGTATGCCGTCAGTCGCAGAGGCAGGAATCGAGGTCGTCCGTTATCTGATTCTTGTCAAGATGCCTTCCTATGAAGACGAGCTTCTGCATCCTGTCGCCATATTCCGCATCCCAATCCTTGGCAATCGTCGGGTCTGACATCGCCATTGTCCTGAGTTCCTCCTCAGGTGCGGCTGCATACCACATTCCGACCTCCTTCAACTGAATCTGCCGACCTGCCTGCTCGAACAGATATGACATGTCCGGATTGTCCGAGAACCAGCAAAGTCCCTTCACGCGGATGACATTCTTCGGAAGCCTTTTGGCAACGAACCAATCGAACCTGTTCATGTCGAATGGCTTGCGCCTGTAATACACGAAGGTCCCGATTCCGTATTCCTCCACCTCGCCGCCTTCGTGGTCGTGATGATGGTGGTGGCCCTCTTCGTGATGATGCTCGTGGTCGTGATGATGCTCGTGGTCATGGTGATGATGGTCTTCATCGTGATGATGATGCCCATGTTCATCATGTTCATCATGTTCATCATGGTCGTCATCGTCGTCATCATCATCATCTTCTTCGACATCGCCTTCCAGGCCTCTTATCCATCCTGCGTTCCCCTCTGTCGTCCTGTAGTTGAACCTGCCCGTGTCAAGCAGAAGGCTCAAGTCTATGTCGGCATAGTCACATTCTATGATTTCCGCTCCCGGATTCAGGTTGGCGACTATCTTCCTGACCCTTGCAAGTTCTTCCTCAGACACTTCCGAAACCTTGTTGAGCAAGACGATGTCGCAGAACTCAATCTGCTGAATCACAAGGCTCTCGATGTCTTCCTCGTCGATGCTGTCCCATTTGAGGGTGTCTCCGCATTCGAACTCGTCCCTCATCCTGAGCACATCGACCACCGTCGCCACACAGTCAAGACGGGGTATGCCGTCCTTGATATATTCCACTCCGAGATATGGAATCTGGGATATGGTCTGGGCTATCGGCTCAGGTTCGCATATTCCGCTTGCCTCGATGACGATGTAGTCGAATTTGTCCATCGCCATCAGGTCTTCGATCTGCTGGATGAGGTCGGTCTTCAGGGTACAGCATATGCACCCGTTCTGGAGGGCGACCAGGCTGTCATCCTTCTGGTCCACCACTCCGCCTTTCTGAATGAGGTCGGCATCAATGTTGATTTCTCCTATATCATTGACAATCACGGCAAAACGGATTCCCTTGCCGTTTGATAGGATATGGTTTACAAGTGTAGTCTTGCCGCTGCCCAGATAACCGGTCAGGAGCAGCACCGGCATTTCTTTGTCAATCATCGTTTTATCTTAATATATTCATCGGCTGACCAAATAGCCTGTCATATCGAGCGAAGCACGAAGCGCGTAGTCGAGATATCTATTATCCATCAATTAGTTAAGGAGATCTCTCCAGGCGCTTCGCTTAGTCGAGATGACAAAAAAAAAGAACTTTTTGGGTCATCCTCCTGCAAAGATAATGATTCTTTTGTCATTTCTGCCTCCGTATGGGGTCCAAAACTGAAAATGAAGACATCGCTATCGCCTATCGGAGGAATTCTGCGGTTGTTTCGGTGTATATGTTGCCGTAATTCTCTATGTTGTATATCATTACGTGAGAACCGACCGTGTTGAGGAAAAGCCTGTAGTAGAGATCCCGGATGGAAATCTCCGGATTGGTGGACAGACACTCGTGAAGGGTGTATGTGAAGCGGTTGCTCATCCACACCATCAGATCCGTACTCCATACATCTGCCTTGGACGTCTCATGAGGGTCTGCCGCCGTGATGCAGAGCATTCCCGGAACGCCTTCGCACACCTGCCCTATACACCCAGAGTGACAGGCTTCGATAAACCAGATCATCTTCCTGAACTTGTCGCAATCAGCCATGTCCGTGAACAGATCTCCGGCCATATCTGCAGTGAACTCCTTGCTGTCTCCCCAATTAAGAAGTCCATTGTCCCCGTGACCGCTCCAGAACACAAATACATTGTCATTTCCCGAAGAATCAAGCACGCAAGGCAATTTATCTGAACTTTTTCCGAGCAGGATGTCACATAAATCAGACGGCTCAAGTGAAGAAGTCCTGTAATCAACGACAGCTCCTTCATAAAGATTCTCTCCGCCGTCCGAGATCATTATCACCCCCGGGTAAGGATTCGACGGGTTGTTTGCGAGGTCGTCTTCAATTATCAGAATGATGTCATCATCATCATAGCCTGCATTCTTGAGTATCCTGTACATATTCAGGGCATCCGCCTGATGTCTGTAATTCAACCAGCCCACTGAACCCGCAATGACTACAGCTTTCCTGCCTGTCAGTTCCGGATACATTACTCCGGAAGGAATATCCTCGAACTCCTGCATCTGTGTGACCTTCCAGTTCCATCCGGCAAGGGTGCTGTCAGTCCTGTTTTCGCCGGTGGTGGTATTGTAATCGATTATGACATATTCTCCATTATATATGTAATAGCTGCAATATACCGTGGATATGACATTGGTAAACACCTTGTTGTCAAACCGCAACGATCCGGAGGCACCCTTGATGTCCGGATTCCTGCCCTCCGCCATCATCGACAGCACCTGCCTGATGTCCTCCGGCATCCAGCTTCCCTGAACGGTCTCCGTACCTTTGACTATATGCCTGACGGACTCGTTGAGAGTCTCATCCTCCGTCATGCGGTTGTGGAACAATCCATAGAAAACAAGCATTCCGGCATCGTATAACTGCGCCTCGCCTTTGCTCGGCTTGTCATTGAAAAGTTGTTCGTATGCTACGTCGAAGCCCGAATCCGGGTCAGAACAGAAACTCACGCCCTCCAGTCCTTCCACGACATTCCCCAGTCTGCTCAGTACATCCTTTCCGAAAGCTATGTCAGAAAACAGCAGTCTGGGAGACCTTCCCTCCTTCTTTGCCACCTCAGCGGACGCCTCGCGAATCTGTCCTATCTCCTCTATCCCCGAAGGGGCGCAAACCAGAAAGTCCACCCCGCTTGAACAGGCCTCCGTGAAAATGCTCCGGCCATCACCCTCATACACGAAACTGCCCTTGAACTCCAAGCCCAATTCGTCTGAAATGAAAGGTACCCAGTCTGTGAAAGTCTTGCCATAGAGATCATCCTTCGCAATCAGAGCCACACTCTTGCCGCCATACATCGACACTCTCGTCAGCAGCACTTCACACTGGGTGATGTCTGTTTCGGTCATAGCCCAAAGATTTCCTTTGGCAGAAAATTTCCTCACGGACTCCTCCGTGGTGGATAATGTGAAAAACGGCTTCCCCTCCCTGCATAAAGTCTGTTCAAGTATGTGAGCATCAGCTGAATACATCCCACCAATGACGGCTGCTACCTTGTCGTCCTTCTGCAGTTGCACCGCAAGGGAGCTCATATCCTCTTCATCCTCGTCATACCATTCGAACTCCAGACCGATTTCCGGCTCCATACCTTCTGAAGCCCGATATACATTGCTTCTGAGCAAATTCATGGTCCTCTCCCAATGCTCCTGCAATCCTCCCGACATAGGGAGGACGACGGCAACCTTGAATATTTCCCTGCCGTCAGACGACTCCTCATCCCACCGGGGATTGTCCTTGCCGCAGGAACAAAACATCACGGCCGCCGCCACGAAAGCAGCAATCAAAATCGGAAGACGCTCAGCGGCTGCCGATGAATTCATTATCTTTTCTGATACCTTCATCTTTCCTGCCATCCATATATGATTCAATATAGTCAGTGTAATTGAACGACACGGTACAATCCACATATCCGCTCTCCAGCCCGTAAACCTCATTTGCCGGAAGTTCTCCTCTCTTGATCCAGCCCTGCAGAACATCCTCTACAAGCACATCCATCCTCTTTATCACATTCATCATCACGGCTGAGCACTCACGGGACTTGTCCGAATCCATTCCCACGGTATAGACCCCTTTGGGATGCTCCCTCAGATAATGGTAAACTCCAGAATTAGACCCGCCTGCAACCGGGAAAATGAAATCGTGGGACTGCACCCACAAGCTGCAGCCCTGATATGCCTCTAATGAACAGTCATACCCTTCCCCGGCACTGTCTCGAAGATAGATGCACTCCAAATCTCGGGCTTCATCGGAACCTCCTCCAGAGCGACATCCCTCGGAATAGCCGTCCCGGAATCCCTCTGCGGCATCGCTGTTCTGTCCGTCCACGCCGTTTGCCATAACGACGACCGGGAACTTCGCTCCGGCATCGGCGGCTACAGCCCCGGCAATCCACGATGCACCGTAAAGACTCGTGGAGAAGCAATGAACCGGAAGCTCTCCGTCATAGTCACTTTCGAACAGCACCATATCAACCGCCTTAGGATCCGCAGACTCCGCTGCCTCAAGGCACAGCCCCTCATACACGGCGGAAGCAAACACTATCAGGTGCTTACCTCCGTCTTCCCGGTCAATCTCCATCAGCCATCGCCCGAGAATATCCTCCGCGTGGGCAAGATCATCAGGAGTTGCAATAGAGACGGGAATCCTCTTCCCGTACTGCGACCATATTCCGACGGCACCTTTATATATGAGATCATTGTATCCGCCGTCACCGATGCCGGAAGGATCCATCATTATCCTGATGCAATCCCGGTCTCCATAGTCGTCCACCTCCTTCCCGCAGGAAAGGGCGAATATCGACAAAGCAGCAAGGCAGACCATTTTATCAATCTTTTTCATACATACATCGCTTTCGACAAATGTACAATGAATTTCACTTGCACCATCCCGTCTGCATGGTCCCCGGAGGCGGGAAACTCAGGCAATATCTCTCATTTTGTCATTATGCCTCTCTCAATATGTCTCATAAACGCTTCGGGAAGAAAATCGGCAAAGAAAAATAAAGAGAATAGGGCTAAATTTGCGAGAAATAAACAGAATCGAAACCATGAAGTGCAGGAATCTTATCCTCTCAATTCTAACATTGGCAGCTGCAATGCTTTCAGCCCAGGCCACGGAACTCTCCTGTGAAATCTCGGAAGACAAAGTCTATGAACTGATGCTTACGGACTATGAACAGGCCTGCCGTGTGATGGAACTTCTAAGACATGAATCAGACCTTCCCCAGTGGCAGCTTGACATCACCGAGGGTGATCTGCATTTCAACAACGGGAAATGGCGTCTCGCCCTCGAATTCTACACCCGGGCATCTTCATCCCCGGACTTGGCCAAAGACCCAGAACAATCCCTCGAACTTATTCATCGCCGCATATCTTGCTACGACTGCCTCCACGACGATGTCTCCAAAACAGCCCTGTGCAAAGAACTTTACGATAAGGCCAGTGCGATGGGAAATGCCCCGATGCAGTCAATAGCCTTGTTCAACCTCGGCAAGACCACATATCTGCAGGAAAACAAGGAAAGCGGATACAGGATGATGGAAGAGGCTATCGAGATTATGGAAAATGCTGATTATGAATATAGATACGACAACCTTTCATATAATTTCAACACCTTGATTCTGTATGGCCTGCGCGACGGGGACCATGCCGGGGCGATGAAATATCTCCACAAGGCGGAGCAGCTTGAAGAAATCGAATCGAAGGGAGGAAGGGAAATGGACGGACTCGCCATGCGTCAGAAAAGGATATTGCTGGCATACAAAACCGTGATCCTCTCCAAGACGGGCGACAGCGAGGGGGCGGACAAGGCATATTCCGACTATATCGTGGCAAGGGAAGGCAAGACTTCGGAAGACTATATTATCATGCCCTACCTTTTCGAAAAGGGAAGATACGCTGATGTCGTGAAAATGAACAAGGAGCGTCGTGACGCATTTTTAGCTCAGGGCGACAGCGTGAATTATTACATGCTCACCATAAACCGTTCAATCGCAAATGCTTATGTGGAAATGGGCATTGCCGATTCAGCGGCTGTCTATTATCGTGAACTGGCTTCGGTGACAGAAGGTCTTAAAAAGCAGGAGCAGGAAAGCAATGCCCTTGAGCTTGCCGCCATTTATGAATCGGCTCAGAAGGACCGGGAAATCGAGCATCAGAAAATGGAGTTGAAGACAAGGACGATCAGTCTCGTATGTACGCTTATAATCATCGTTCTCGCAGCAGGATTTGCCGTCTATGGGTTCCTGACATTGAGAAAAGTCAGA
The DNA here is from genome assembly GCA_051870255.1 of Candidatus Cryptobacteroides sp. Lineage (GTDB taxonomy): Bacteria > Bacteroidota > Bacteroidia > Bacteroidales > UBA932 > Cryptobacteroides. Next base: position 3,680 of record JBJEBR010000042.1, on the reverse strand, counting down.
AGAAAGAACACCGCTCTTGCCAATGAGGTGTCAGACCTGGTGGACTGCCGCCGGAAGCTCTATTCTGCAAAGATCGAGTGCGCCCGTCTGCGAAGCCTTGTCGAAAAGGAAAACATAGAAGAAGTCGTCGGGGGGGGGCACGCCTGAAGAAAAGACAGGCAATGCCGTATGGGAGGAAATTGACAGGGACATAATCGAAAACCGGCTCTATATCGACCACGACTTCACCCGTGCCACCGTGATGGAGCGTTACAGGATTCCAAAGAATATGTTTGCATCCATATTCAAGGACAACACAGGCACGACATTCACGCGGTATATCAACAATCTGAGACTTGAACACTCCGTGGTCCTGATGAAGGAAAAACCGCACTATACAATCAACGCCATTGCGTCCGAGTGCGGATTCCCGAATCCGAGCACCTTCTACCGCCTCTTTTATGAAAGATTCTCCATGACACCTTCGGAATATCTCAGGACAACCGCTTCCATACAGAATTGCCAGGAGCCGGAAAATAAAATGACAAAATAAGAAATAATCTAAGACAAAACCGGACAAGCAGCCGTCAAAATAATAGTTTTTTTGTTCACCTAAGGTTTATCTTTGCCAGTCATGCAAAAACTATTATTACAATGAAAAAACTCAAATTGCTAAAACCGCTTACGTTAGCTACCGCGTTATTTTCAATTGTGTGTTGTCAGGAAAAGAACCCTCTCGTAGATGATATTCCCGACGGCGTAATTGCACGCTATGTGACAACCCTGAGAGACTCACAAGATGAAATAACACTTGTTTTGAACGGAATCGATTCTAAGATGAACATTCTTCGGATTGATAATCCGATGTCGTGGATTGAAGTGTCTTCGGGAAAAGACTATGATGTCAACGTCATTAAGATGACGAGGCTCTCCCAAACTCCGTCTTCATTCAGCAAAGACTCGCTCTATGTCAGATTCAGCGAAGAAGAACGTGCGACTGTGGTGATCATGAGAGATGAAGCTGTGATTCCAAACGGAGATAATAAAGCAGATTATGCAAAGTTCAACCAGACCTGGTGGGAACAGGAGGAAATCCTTTTGACAACAACAACCATTGAAAATGGTCAACCCAAGGAGCAATCTGAAATCATCGCTCTGCCGTGGGCAACTGCAGCCATTTCCAATATGCCGTCTTCTCTGATATTTTCCTCTGAGGGGACAAACCTTCTCTCGGCAAACAATGGTTGGGAAATGGCTTTCAATTTATTCGAATCTTCAACAAAGGACGGCTACGTTGTCAGCAAACCTTATTTCTGTCTCTATAACCGTTTTACAGGAACACTCCGTGTATTCTATTACCAGAAGGAGACGACTGGCTATGCCGGAGAGTTTTGTTTCCTCGTCACTCCGGGGCTCGACAATACCCAGAAATACCCTTTATACAACTCTCTGCAATTTGGCATTCCGATGTCTGCCGGAGAAATACAGTCGAAAGGTAATGTTCTTGGTGTAACCAACTCTGCTTCCAATATGTTCCAGCAATACGTTACACCATATATCAAAAATTCAGAAACAACAGCTCTCAAACCCGGCTGGTATTGCTTTGATTTGGACTATAGCGCCTATAATCCGAATGCCGACACTTCCTTCAAACCGAATGTTGACAGGCTCTCTTTCGACTGCATGACAGCATCTGTTGCAGGAATAACTCTGAGAGGAGCGTTAGCCGGAAAAATAGATGGTGAGTTTGAGGCTACTACGGAGTATTCGACCACGACAGCAAACGGCAACAACTATCTGGACCAGTTCAACAGCGGCATTACACATCTTTTTACCGACTGTTACGACAATCTGCTGTCTGAAAATTATCTTACAGGGGTATTTTACGGCGGATTGTCCATCTATAATTTCTCAAAGGCACTCCTTGGTTATGCTACCGATGATTACACGACCAAAGGAAAAACCGTAGGAACTATCAACATGAATTTGGGTGCTAATATGACAATGGACGGCTATTCCGTGTCACAGACATCAAATTCTGCGATAAGTGTAGAATTTGACTGTGCCTCATTCAACCAAAGTGAGCATTTGGGTCAGGGTGTCTGGTCTCTTCAGGAAAATCCGGTTGTATATGTTGTGTCCGATTATCTTCTGAGCGCCTATGATGATGTATCATTCACCATCAAGCCTGAGGGTCTTTCAACCTTCACTATGAATCCTCAAGATGCAGATTTGAGACTTTTCACATTCTTTGATCCGGCATCATTGAAACCGAATATAAACACTAAGGCATTCGGACAGATCAAAAATATGGAAATGTTCTGGGTGTATGGCGTTTATCCAAACCTTCCTTTAGGATATTTCGACAAATACAAAAACGACATTCTCGAATATGATAAGAAAAAAGAAGCAATTGCCAGACCATCCCTTGTTGACCGCGGCAATCCTGAGGTCAAGGATGAAGTCGGGTTCATGATGAGCGAAATGTACAAATATGGTACTACATGCAGTATGTGGGAAATGGATAAGGAGAAGCGCTGCAAAATAGATGAAGGAGCCAAAGGTAATTATTATTACCAGAAAGATACCACATTCCGTTATTATGGCTATCCATCGAACAGCCAGAGCAGCAAGGATAATGATTTCTTTCTTGCAGATCCTATTGTCCTGTTGCCTTCAACATATGGGAAAAATGGAAATAATCCGTTTGAGACAGGAATGTTGTATGATTTTATTGCACCGGATTACGTGGTGGGAGTGGTGATTTCAATAACCCATGTTCTGCAAGACAATACAGAGGCGAAAACTATTCTCAGCAAATTGTTCCTGCCCGAGGTGCGTTCGATTACTACTGAGGAATTCCAAAAAATGTACAATGGAGACAGGGGGGAAGAATCATTTAAAGTCGGAGATGGCGAATCTCTTTATGTAGCAAAAGACCAGAAACCATTGTTTCAGGCACGCAGTAATTTTATGTCATTTATACAAAAAAAATAACGATCATGAAACGTATTTGTTTTTATCAGGCAGCAATTTGTCTGTTGATGTTTACCATTTCGTGTGAGAAGCAAGCTCCTGAAGAAAATACTGAAGTACAGGAAGTTCCGGAGTCCGAAATGCAATTGATATACCTTAAGGAAAGTCTGTTATATACTGATGAAGAAGGCAATGTATCCCTTCTTAGAGGCGTTGCATTGGATTCCTCTGATCCTACCAATGTCAGCATATCAGTATCGGGCGAGGATGAGGCTTATGAAGAATATGCAGCGCTGTTTAGTGAAAATACACCATATTCCGACATGTCTTGCCAATTTACCCTTTTAGATAATCTTGGAACCGCAAGATTCTATGTCAACGATTCTCCTGAAGATGGCGTCGTGGCATATGCAGAATTCGACATACCGTCCATACCGCAAATCAGCCGTATGAATTATGTGCTTGAATCAGCATGGCCGGAGAACGCCGCATCAAGAGGAAAATACAAAAGGGGGCAGGCATACTCTCTTGAAGCATGGGATGCTGTCCAAAAGAAAGATATGTTATATCGTTTCGTAAAGGGGAAAAAAGAGTGGTTTGTTTGTCTGCAGGAGGATAAGAACGGAAATCCCGCTTTATTGGTGGCAGTAAGTGAAGAAAAATTGCCCACAGGTAGTGTTTCATTGAGTGTGTCCGGAGCCAGTCTCTCGGACTCTTTAGATGTG
>JBJEBR010000041.1:0-44953 GCA_051870255.1 Candidatus Cryptobacteroides sp. | reverse complement strand
CAAGTGGTACATATCAAAATGCTGTAGACGGTACATTTACTCCGCTATAATCAGTTTAACTGACTTCTTTTTATATATTTGCAAAATAAACTAATGCAGGTGGAACAAAATAGACTAATATTTCCTCTGATAAATAAACTAATATAAATAACTCAAAATAAACTAACGGTGGCAACGATACAGGAAAAGTTGGCGAAGTCAATGGAGGTACTCAAGGAGTATCAGGACAAGCACGGGAATAACTTGGTTATCAAAGGTGTAGATGTCTTGGGACGTACCCATACCGAACGTCTTGTGGATAGCGGCTACCTGCAGATGGTCATCAAGGGATGGTATATTCCTTCCACTCCTGGGAATGAGGGAGATTCAACCGTGTGGTATGTATCTTACTGGCCGTTTGTAGTGGCGTACCTGAATAGTAAGTTCGGAAATGATTGGTGCCTGTCACCAGAATTATCGTTGTATGTTTACAGCGGTATGAGCGTTATTCCCAAACAACTGATTGTGCGTTGTGCTTCTGCAACAAACAATATTCTCCAGTTACCTTTTGGGACATCTATACTGGATATCAGGGCATCTGTGCCTTCTACTGTCGAACGGGAACATCGGTATGGCTTGCATTTGTACCCATTGTCTCTGGCTTTGTTGTTGGTCGGGCCGGATTATTATCGGAAGAATGCGTTGGAAGCGCGGACATGCCTGGCTTCGCTGCGGGATGTTTCACCCATTATATCCGCTGCCATCGATGGTGGGCACAGCACACGTGCAGGACGCGTGGCTGGTGCGCTCCGCTCAATAGGACGGGAAGAAATGGCTGATGCCCTGTTGTCAACCATGCGACAGGTTGGATATAAGGTGACAGAGGAGAATCCTTTTGAAGACGATGTGCGTCTCAGTACATTTGAATCATCGCCTTATGCTTCCCGTATCCGTCTGATGTGGATGAAGATGAGGGAGGTGGTCTTGTCATCACTCAGTACATCAGGGATTCTGCCACAAAGGCAGGAGTCAGAGAGTATCCTGACAATGATGGATGCCACCTATGTTAAGGACAGCTATAACTCTTTATCCATAGAAGGATATAAGATAACGGAAGATTTATTGGAAAAGGTAAGGAGTGGTGAATGGGACCCCCAAAACGATGTGCAGGACAAAGAGCGAAAAAATGCCTTGGCCGCCCGTGGCTATTATCAGGCATACCAGATGCTGAGAGAGTCCATTGCATCCGTCCTCTCTGGGAAATCAGCTGCAGAAATGTATGTCAAGGACCATCGAGAGTGGCATTTCCAACTGTTTGAGCCATGTATCAGGTCTGGTATCATCAAAGCCTCCGACCTGCTAGGATACCGGATTCATCCAGTCTATATCAGGAATTCCATGCATGTCCCTATGGATCCTGGTGACGTGATGGATGCCATGACGACACTATCAGCCTTGATGAAAGAGGAAGATAACGCTTTTGTCAGGGCGGTATTGGGGCATTTCTTCTTTGTGTACATCCATCCGTATATGGATGGCAACGGCAGGACTGCCCGCTTTGTGATGAACAGTCAGTTTGTCACCGGTGGTTATCCGTGGGTGATTGTACCCATAGAGCGTCGGAATGAATATATGGCCTCGCTTGAGAAGGCCAGCGTAGAAGAGGACATCGAGCCGTTTGTGAATTTCATCGCTTCATTGATTCACAAATAAGCATCTCTGTAATCATGCCAAATCCCTAAATCCAATCGTCAAGGAAGGTGCGGACGGTGTCGGTGTATTCGGCGGGGTGGTCCCTGTAGGAGCGGGCGTGGGTGGATCCGGGGGCTATCCAGCAGGATTTGGGCTGGGGCTTGGCGTCGTAGAGAGGGTGGAGCATGCTGAACGGGACGAATGTATCGGCGTCGCCGTGGATGAAGAGCATCGGCTTGGTGCATTCTTTCTAATAAAAACAAAAACTTTCGCAAGAGATATCTCGGAGAGAAAAAAGGCTGTTTTTCTCTTACAGAAGTAAAAAAGAACGGCATTCAACAGGATGTTCTTTGCTTCAGTGGTCAAAAGTTCCATTATGTAATTAGTGAAGCTATAAAATGCATAGAAAAATCAGGCCATTTCAGAAATCCATTTATCATAAAGGAATCAGACAAAGTTCGCTATTTTAAATGTCCTCAGAGGTATGTGACTTATTCTGATTCATGCAAAACAAAAAAGGATTATTCAGTTCAAATGTTTTCTTGTTGCGAAAGAAAAACATTTGCTGAATATGATTGGCAAGATGTTGAGTCATACGTTATGATAGTCAAATATCAGCCTTGCGAGTTATGTCAATATCCGGTACATGAACATACAATGAAGTATCGGGGACGAATAGTAGCAGGAATCAAGCTTGCCCCATTAAGGAAAATACCTCTTTTTAATGCTATTGCAGAAGAAATATTCAGTGAAATACATGAATCTTCTAAAAAAGAATAATTCCAATGATGATACACCACTATACAAGTCTAGAAACATTAGCAATGATATTAAGCACAGGAAAGTTAAAGTTCAATAGGCTTGACTGCGTGGATGACTTAGAGGAAAGCAGCATACAATCTGATGGAATAAGACTAGGGCAGTATGTCTTTGTTTCTTGCTGGACAGAAAATTCAGAAGAAAGTATTCCATTGTGGAAAATGTATGCTGGGGGCAGTGATGGTGTTAGAATTAGTATTGATTCAGATATGTTTCAAGACTACCTTATTACAGATCTGAATCTACCTAATGGATTGAAATCCCATGGGTCTTTATTATCCAAAATTCCCAAAGAAGAGTTTGTACGCTCGGATTACTTCCTCTTTCCAATCTTTAATCAAGGAGGTGAGATGTTCTATAGAAAGATAGAATATGTAGATGATGTCATAGGTGCTACAAATAACATTGTACAGAGGACAATGACTGATGATACACATGCTCAAGTCAATATTTCATTTGCAAAAGTTGGAAAATATAAACATAAGAGATGGGCTTTTCAAGAAGAGACTCGTTTCGCTATTACGATATTGCCATCTAATCCTTTGATAATGGCAAATCCTGATGATGCTGGCACTGCAGTAATAAACTGCTTGTATAATCATCAACAACTATCTTTTACATCATATTTCATGAGTTTGAAGCAAAGTGCTTTGAACAGTATGACTATCACTCTGAATCCATCAGCAACGAAAGCCCAATATGTTTTGGCTGAGGCGCTCTGCGCAAAGTATGCACCAGGAGCAACTGTTAGGGAGAGCGTCTTGGCAAAGAATGTTAAATTGAAGTGATTTAAAGAGTTGACGCAGCATCATGAAAATAACAAACGAAATATTGGACAATCTGAGTCGGCAGGCGAAGGAGTCGCCACGGTTGCGCATGAATCTGGATTTGCGGACTTCGCCTACGGACGGTAGCCAGAGGATGCTCAATGCGCTTGAGCCGGGGACGGTGCTGCCAGTTCACAGGCATAGGAAAACCACTGAAACGGTTGTGCTTATCCGTGGATCTGTCCGGCAGAATTATTTTGACGGGGATGGTCGTCTGATTGATAGTTTTTTGGCTGCGGCTGCTTCCTCGCCGAATTTTGCTTCCTGCGATTGTGCAGGGTTCAGCGTGCCGCTCGGGCAGTGGCATAATACGGTCTGTCTGGAGCCTGGGACGGTGTTGGTAGAGTGCAAGGATGGGGCTTATGAGCCGTTGTCGGATGAGGATATATTGAATCCGGTGGCTGTTCCCGATGATGCAGGGATGGCAGAAGCATATGAAAATCCGCCTCAAAAACCTAAGGATGATTTCTCGAACTGCATTGGGGATTTGAAAAAGAACATAGAGTACCTCATCGGGATGGAAAGGCATTCCGGCAGCATGGAAGTGATCACACCGCTCTATGTCAGCAGGATGCTCAATGTTCCGCTTGAGGATGTTGAGGCTGTTATGAATAAGATGGATTTATAATGTAACGGAGCTATCAAGGCTCCGTTTTTTGTTTCTTATGAATGTTGTGATTTAGTGATGTATTATTAATTAATTTATGCTTTCCTTCGTATGATACTGTTCCAAAAAGGATTTGGCAAATGATAATACCAAATTATCAATTTTGATAATTTTTCCACATTCATTCACAAATATCGTCGTGGCTACGACCAGGAGGGATTTATTTCCCGATAGACGGTCTGTGGCTTAGCAGGGCATCCTCGGTGCGGTGCGTCAGCTTTTGGGGCAGCCTCTTTTTGTTGAAATCCGAGAAAATTATAATGGTTTCCCAACCAGGAATGACTGGTAAATGCAGTCGGATGAGTCGTAGTAGAAGCTGCTGTTGTAGTCGTCAATTTTGTCTGCAATCCAAGAGTTGTAAACGGTGATGAGGGTTTTGATGTACTGTTTGGGATTGTCCTGTGATACGCTTATTATAAGTCGTTTGTACACTTTGGCTATGTCCCAGTGGGACGGGACTGAGTATTTGACGTCTGTGATCTCAAAATAGTCGTTTTCGATGTTGCACTCTTTGATGATGTCGTTTGCTACCCTGGCGATATTGTCGCTATGGTATATATCTGCGAGTGTGTATATCTTTTTCAGACGCTCTTCACCTATGGCGTTGACTATGACTCTGTTTCTGTTTTTTGTCGCCCTGGCGATATATTCTATCAATGCACAGAGATAGAACAGGTCATTATGATTTTTGGGTTCACGTCCTGTCATTTCTTGCTGATTTTTTCTGATTCGACGAATGATAAGCATCTTAGAGATGCGTCTGTGGCAAAGCAGATTTGTTGTGTCGGGTATTTGAATTTTGCCAGTACCCAGAATTGCTCTCGAGTGATAACTCCAGCAATGAAGTCTTCAATGTAGTTGTATATCTGGTCATTTGCCATAGCTCCGATTACGATGTCGTAATTGTGTGGCAGCCCTTTTCTGCAGTTTACTATGAAATCCAGCCATTCATCAGTCATATCCTTGAAATCAAGAATTGTGAGTGTCTTGTCTGGAGTGTAATCATATGTGTTTATGGTAGGGTTTTCCTTTCTCATTGCCCATCTCTTTGCCTGCTTCTTCAGTCTTGTGCAATAGAACCCCTCTCCGAAATCTTTTGTGAACTTGCCTGTTCTGATTTCTGGATTCATAACTTCTCTGTCACTGCCGTGGTAAACTTTCATGACCTATCCTATTATTTTAAAAAAGCTCCAAGTCAAATCCCTTTGTCAAAGATATCGTATTTTTCAATTTAATCAACAATTTCCCGCCAAAATATCAAAAGGCGAAACACTTTATGGGAGCCTCATATCTGCATTGGAAACTATGGGACGGTTACCTGCGGGCCGAGACGAAGTCGAGGAAGTCGGCTTTTTCTTCTTCGGAGAAGGCGTGGATGGTGTATGTCTGGTTGCCCATTGCGGGGCTCAGGGCGTCGGGCATGCGCATGGACATCGCCATTACGCAGCCGTAGCGGGACATGATTTCCTCGTGAGAGTGGACATAGTTGTGGCAGTCGCGGCGGGCGTAATAGACGCAGAGATGGTCGTCACCGCTTGCCGGAAGGACACGACGGTCGTACAGGACCATGTCAGCCCAGATTGAATATACATCTGTCGAATGTGCAAAATTCATCATGTCAGGGGTATAGCCTCCTGCCGGGCGCATATTGACCTCCAGTCCGACGAAGTCGCCTACTTCTCCGAGACCTGGTTTTGCCTTGGTCAGACGGAAGAACTCGAAATGCACGAAACGGCTCTTCACGCCGAATGCCTTCACAGTGGCACGGCCAAGTTTCTCGAGGGCCTGAGGCACTTTCTCCAGGACGAAATAGGCCAGGTCGAGCTGCTCGTTCACGATATCCATCACAGATGGCGGGAATTTGGCGGAGGACTCGAAAAGAGGATTGGACTCCGAATCCACTATGGCATCATAGGAATAGATGTCTCCGAATATGAATTCCTCCATCACATAGCTGATTGAAGGCTTATTGTCGAAGAAAGCCTTCAGCCCCTCCATGTCGCTGATCTTGAATGTCTCCGCGGCTCCGACTCCTACTTCGGGCTTCGCCACCACAGGGAATCCTACCTCGGAAATGAACTTCTCTGCGGTCTCAAGGTCGCTAACCTTCATCTGCCTTGCCGTAGGGATGCCTCCGAGAGCATAATATTTCTTCATCGTAGCCTTGCTCTTGAACTTCTCGATGTCGTCGCTGTTGATGCCCGTGCCTACATTGAAATCCTTGCGAAGGCGGGCATCCTGCTCAAGCCAGTATTCGTTGTTCGACTCAATCCAGTCGATTTTTCCATATTTGAATGAAAAGAAGGCGACGGCGCGGAACACATCGTCGTAAGATTCAAGGCTGTTTACCCTGTAATACTCTGTCAATGAGGCTTTGAGGTTTGGCTCCAAGCCATCGTAAGGGGCATCTCCTATGCCGAGTACATTCGCTCCGCCCCTGTGCAGGCGGTCGCAGAAATTCCAGTATGTAACCGGAAAATTAGGGGAAATGAATATGAAATTCATATGATATAAATTAAGGTCGTTTCAATATTTCAAGTTAGTTTCATTTTCCAAACTTCTCGCAGGCCTCACGGTAGGTATCGAGACTGCCGATGTCGAACCTGCCTGCAGTCATCTTCCAGGCGTGCATCTTCGTATGCCCTACCATGTAATGGGCCAGATTTCCTGGAGCATCGCTTCCGCATCCGTTCTCCAACGAATGACGCACGAGGTCGAGGTCATGCTTCAAATAGACATAGAACGGCGGCACTGCCCAATGAGTCTTGGGCACCTGAGGCTTCTCCTCCATACCTGTCACCAAGTCAGAAGCGTCAAGTTCCACGACTCCGGTCCTTTGCAGCTTGGCAATATCGTCCTGCCTGTGGCACATTATGCACGATGTCCCTTTTGACATTGCAAAATCCACGAACTCCTGGAAACTGAAGAAAAGGATATTGTCTGCCGCCACCACTAACATATCATCGTCGATTGCCAGTTTGTCCATCGCAAAAATAAGGTCACGGACTGCTCCGAGTCTGGTTTCATTTGTCTCGGTGCCGTCGTCGATGATGGTGACGGGCTTTGTATATGTCTGTTTCTCAGCCCATTCCCTGAAAATCGATGCAAACCTGTGGTTTGTGATGATGATATGTTCATCGATTTGAGGAATCCGGTCGATATCGTCGAGCATCCTGCCCAGAATCGTGGATTTTCCTATTTCGAGGAGTGGCTTGGGAAAATTCTTCGTAAGTTCGCCGAGTCTCGTGGCATATCCGGCGGCTATTACTATATTCTTCATTTTCTTCAATCATTGATGTGCCGCAGGTGGAAACCTCAACGGCAACTTGTTGGAACTGAGTTGATTCTATACGAAACGGGCCCCGTCATCTGGTCTAACCCAGAACACCTTGAATGTCCTTTCATATTCAGGATACTGCTCCAGATATCTGGCTGTCAGCTCCTTTTCAATCTCTTCCTTATGAGCGGGATCGACCAATGCAATGACAGCCCCTTTGAATCCTGCCCCACTGAAACGGCCTCCATATACCCCCTTCAGGGACCTCATTATCTCATAGATGGAAATCAGCTCCGGAGATCCACATTCATAGTTGTGGATGGAACTCTCGCAACTCTCCATGCTCAGTTTGCCGAACAGTTTCAGGTTGCCTGACTCCCAGGCCGTAACTCCTTGACGGACACGACGATACTCGGTATAGAAATGTTCCGCTCTTCTTGCGAATCTTGCCGGCATGGCTATTTTTGTCTTTTCGTATGTGGATTTGGGAATATCCCGGAGGAACGTCTTGTCCATGCTTTTCAGTGGTTGGTCCATATAGGCAAGCATGTTCCACGCCGCGGTCTTGCACTCCGACACCCTCAGGTTGTAATCGCTGTTGACAAGGCTTCGGGTAAGCCCGCTGAAGAATATGCCTATCTCGAAATCCGGCATATCGTCCGGATGGCCAATTATGCGGTATTCGTTTGTGTCACAGTCAAGAAACAGCAGACCGTCCTTCTTGCCGAGGGCTATGCAAGCCTGGTCGAGAAGACCATTGTTCAGCCCGATATACTCCCTCTCTGCCTCACTTGCAATCAGAGCCACCTCAAATGGCTGCAAATCAATGTTGTTGGATTTCGCGAACGCCATGACATACGCTATCAGCACGGCCGCGCTGCTGCTGAGTCCTCCGACAGGAAGCGACCCACGGATGACTCCGTCAAGTCCTTTGGAAAGTTCGAACCTTTTCTTGAGTGCATATTTGGCTCCTCGCGCATAGTCGCCCCAATTCTTTTCCCGCATCTGCGTAGGCGCTGAAATGTCGAAAGATACCTCCCCGCCGAATGTCTCGCTGGTCAGATTGACCATTCCGTCCTCTCTCGGAGTGAAGATGAGGTCAACTCCTTTGTCGATTGCGAAACCGGTGACAAGCCCATGCTGATGGTCGACATGTGCTCCGACCGGGCAAACCCTGTAAGGTGCAAATATATGGTATTCCATGGTTTATATCGTTATATCCATTACTATGGAAATATTTTGCAATTATAGCCATTTTCGGCCAAATTTCCTATTAGGGAATTGGGTGCAACATTCGTGGGCATGTTTGCATCTTAATTGTCTTATAAGTTTATTGTGTGTATGTTAATGAATATTCATTAAATTCGCAGATTGTCAGATAAGTCTGCGAATTTATTTTTTTTGTTGAAGATAAAATATTTGAAGCCATGAAAAGGAAATCACGGATTGCGTTATATGTAGTTCTGGGAATTGTAGTCCTCCTGCTCGCCATCCTGGGCGGAGCAAGCCGATACATGCTCGGATTCTCACTCGATTCCGACCCCAACAGGAAGGACCTGGACAGTACATACAATGTCCTCTATGGTCGTTTCCCGGATATGAAACCTTGGGTGGACAGCCTTCAGGAGTGCGGCAAGCTACGTGACACATTCGCTGTCATGCCAAGCGGAGAGGTCCATCACGCCCTATACCTCAAGGCAGACAATGCCTGCGGCAGGACTGCCGTCATAGTCCACGGCTACAAGGACACCGCCATCAAATATCTGTATCTTGCGAGGATGTACAACCGCGACCTCCAGTACAACATCCTGATGCCCGACCTCCACGGCCACGGCCTGAGCGACGGCGATGACATCCAGATGGGATGGAAGGATGCCGACGATGTGGTCGAATGGATACGGCTTGCGGAAGAATTGTTCAGGACCGAAGCCTGTCCATCCAGACTGGTGGTCCACGGAGTCTCGATGGGTGCGGCTACGACGATGAATGTCTCTGCCAAGGATCTTCCGGACTATGTATGCGCCTTCATCGAAGACTGCGGCTACACGAGCGTATGGGATGAATTCTCCGCACAGCTCAAGGATATGTTCGGACTTCCGGCCTTCCCTCTGATGAACTGCACCAGCCTTCTCTGCCGCCTAAAATATGGATGGGACTTCCGCGAAGCCTCTCCTCTCGAATCGGTATCCAGATGCACCAAGCCGATGCTCTTCATCCACGGCGACGCCGATACATTCGTCCCGTTCAGCATGCTCCACCCTCTCTACGACGCCAAGCCCCAGCCCAAATCCTGCTGGATAGCCCCCGGCTCCACCCACGCCCGCTCCTACAGGGACCACCCCGCCGAATACACCCGTGTCGTCACGGCATTCCTGCAGGAATGGAATTAGACTCAATTGAAAGGTATCTATATCAGGAATCCTTTGTCTTTCATCATATCCACAAACTGCTTCATGTCGTCCCGCTTGATGAGGAAACGCTGGCCCTCGACAAGGATTATCATCTTGCGCAGCTGGGAGTCTGAAGTCAGCAGCCTTACAAGTTCCGGATTGTCCCCATTGATTTTCAATATGGTATAATCCACTTTTTCTTTGGTCAGAGGATTGCAGTGTTTCTTGAGATTTTCGAAGAAATCTTTCCATACATCCGGAAGATTGCTGCTGATATAATCTTTGAAAAAGCTGATTTTGTCCTTTACATCGGAAAGACTATGGCATTTCTTCAGGAAACTGCCACTGTCAATCTTGAAACGGCCGCCTCCAATCGGAGTAGCTATTTCTGCAAGAAGGCTCTCATACGGGTTGTCCGCCGATGTCGAAAACACGATAAGATGATCCGGATCCAATTTGAACCAATCCTGACTTACGGCGGATTGGAAAATGTATTTGTCTGACAGCCCGATAGCATATTTCCCGAGTTCCGTCAGCCGGATTTGCTTTATCCTTTCTGCCGGAGAGGAATACCCCATGTCATCAGCATCCACGGCGATTTCGACTATTCCAAGACCATACATGGCAGCCGCCAGTGCCCTTATGTATTCCAAATCTATTTCTTCCCATTGAGTGTCAGGATAGATTAATTCACCGGTTATATCATTTCTCGGATTCATGTCCCGGAAATTCTTGAACTGACAGCCATAGAAGACGTTGTCCGGAGCTGAATAGATATAATCCAGCACTCCCTCCAGAGACAGCCACTTGTCAGGGGCAAATTCCAGGCCTTCCTTGATAATCTGTCCCCAGTAGAATTTTCCCGAGCCTTCAAGATATTTGGCCCGGAAACCTTTTATATGAGGCAGGAGCGCAGGGAGCATTATTACCGGGAAACTGTTTGTCAGACAGGAGAATGCGTCCCTGACATAGTTCTCCACGTTTCCGGTCTTCCTTTTGTTCAGTACCTGAACCAAAGAGGGGATGAAATATTGTCCCAGATTGATCTTGTGCTCCTTCCTGATATCTTCCGGAATGATTTCCTTGATGGAAAGGCATTTCATGACCTTCGCGGCAGCGGCAGTACCCATTTTCATGCCGGAGCAATTGATGGTACCTTGCCGGTACATCCCGGTGATTACAGGAAATGAACTTATGAATTCGTCTTCTGCGCGGCATATTGCCAGCCCCTGTTGTGGATCAACTGAAAACATAGCCTGCAAATTTACATGCGGCATGAGGACCAGGCTATATGCATTTCTCAGGAATTCAGGAATATACAGATATATCTCCGTATATCGTGTTCTTGAGATTGAACGACAGGCTCCGAATATGCCCATGTATTTTGCCATCTTGGGCCTGGAATAAAAGTAATAGTCTTGTTCTTCTTTGACAATCGCATTTGATGCATCGAAAATGCTCAATGTCTCTTCCGAAGCATAACCGAAGGAAAGCATTGCCAGAATCGCCTTCGATACATATTGAGGCAACTGTGACAAAACATATTCGAGATTGGATTTATATGAATGGACAAGGGCCAGCACCTTTGCACAGTCGTCCTTCCGGTATGCAGATACCTTCTTCCCTGAGGGGAAAAACTCCGTCCTCGGGACAGGCCTGCCATTCCTGACAATGGTAATATGTTCAATATACGGGAATATATCCCCAAGGTAATCCTTGAGATAATCCGCTGTGTAATAGTTATAGAAACAATTGTTCAGCCTGTCAATCTCGGTACAATTGTCCGCATACAGGCATTGCATGTTTGTCTCCTGCTGTTCAAACAGTTCCATATCTATCCGAATATAAAGTCAATATCCTCCTCTGAAAGAACCTTTGAAGTGGAACTGTCAGAGGAAATCAATGCTTCCACCAAAGATGCCTTCTGCTGCTGGAGCTGGAGAATTCTCTCCTCGATTGATGAGGAAGTTATCACGGAGAACGAATGGACCACCGACTTCTGGCCAATACGGTGTAAGCGTGCAACTGCCTGCTCTTCAGCTGCTTTATTCCACCAAGGCTCGGCAACGAAAACAGTGTCGGCAGCCGTCAGGTTCAGACCTACCCCTCCGGTCTTGAGAGTCATCAGCATGACCTTGCAGCTGGCATCGTTCTGGAAGCGGTCCACGACACTCTGCCGGTCGCTCGTTGCACCGGTCATAACTACATAACCCACATTCTCTTTTGACAATTCATCACCAAGAAGTTCGATTCCGGCAATGAAATTGAAGAACACAACGACCTTGTGACCGTTCTCGACGGCCTCCATGACAGCCTGTGATATCACTGGAATCTTTGACGACTTGATCCTGCCGTCGCTCAGGCTCTCCGGCACCGAGGCGATTCTGCGCAGTTCGCTGAGCGCCTGAAACATTTCGAACTGCGATTTTGCAACACCATCCGTACGAATGCTGTTCTTGATGTTCTCATAGTAATATCTGCGACGCCTCTCATAGAATCTGAGATGTTCTTCCTCCATCTCCACATAGATTGTCTGGTCGATCTTTTCCGGCAGCTCCTTGAGCACCTCTTCCTTCACTCTGCGCAGAAGGAAAGGATTGATTCTGCTCCGCAGCTGCGCCATTGCATCCTTGTCGGCATCTTTCTGGATAGGAATGGCATATCTCTGATTGAATTCTTCTGCGCTTCCGAACATTCCTGGATTCAGAAAACGGAACAGGGAGTAGAGTTCGGAGAGCCGGTTCTCCACAGGCGTGCCGCTGAGAGCGAACCGATGATCGGCATCCAGCATCATTACAGCCTGGGATGCCTTGGATGACATGTTCTTTATGTTCTGTGATTCATCAAGAATCAGACAGTTGAACTTCATGGTGGAGAAATGTTCGATGTCGTTCCTGATCAGTGCGTAGGTCGTAAGGATGACATCACTTTCAGATGCGGCTGCCAGATTGCGGTCGGAGCCGTAGTAGGTATATAGTTTCAGCCCAGGGGCGAATTTGTCGAATTCAGCCTTCCAGTTGAAAAGCAGTGTGCGGGGCATTATCACCATCGAAGGCTTGCATTCCTTCTTTTTCCCGGCAACAGAGAGAAGCAGCAGGGATATGGCCTGGACAGTCTTTCCAAGACCCATGTCATCTGCCAGGCATCCGCCGAAACCATTGTCATACAAATATTTGAGCCATTTTACTCCATTCTGCTGATATGGTCTCAACTCCGCCTCAAGACCCTTTATTTTCAATTCCGGGGAATCGGCCAAGGCATTGAATCCTGCATAGAAATCACGGCTTCTGCGGAAAATCCCGGCATCCGGGACACTGTCCAGCAATGAAGAAACCTCTGGAAGATCGAAAAACGAGAGTTTGATCTTGCGTCCTTTCTTCTGCTTGTCGAACAGCCTTTCCAAATGCTTTACATAACCTTCATCGACGATTCCTTTCTCTCCGTTTGAAAGTTCCACATACCGGTTACGGCGGTATTGGTCAAGGAAATCTGACAGAGTTAACACCTGATCGTCAATCTGTATTTCAGCAAAGCCCTCAAGAAAATCTATGCCTGAAGATACGGCTATGTTGAACTTTGGCGTGACCGCCCTGATTTTGTATCCTGCCAGTTTATCCGAACTTATGAGTACGAATTCCTGCGCCAGGGCAGAAAGATTACGGACGAGAAACGCTCCGGCTGTTTCCTCAGGAATGATGAACAGACCGTTTTCTTCGTATATGTCTTTTGCAGACTTCCTGTCGGGAGAGCATGAACTGACCATTTTACGCAGCTTTCCGGCATAATTGTTCATGTCCGGATACTCGACATTTCTGACGGCCATGGTTCCATCCGGCATCCGTGTTACAATACGTGTCGGAGAAAAGTCTTCAACAAAGTTTACCGTTACCCCGGGGATGCTTTCCGTCAATCTGAGGAACAAGGAATTATCTTCCGTTACCTTTTCAAATACTATTGCAGGAGAAGCTTTTACATTGGTTTCAGACTTGATGCATTCCGTGCCGTTCACGTAAAGACTTACATTGTCAAAATGGGACATCAGCAACGACATGTATTGTTCCGATACATCCTTGCTGAACTTTTCTGACAAAACATCAAGTTTAAGGAACTCTTCTCCTATCGGCCTTACAGCCACGATCAGATTGTCACAAAGCGCATAGTTGTCTGTGATAAAATGGAAATCCCTGATATTGAAAGGTCCCTCACCGTCAATTCTTTCCAGACTGAAAGAAGGTGTGCAGATCCCATTATTTTCATCGATGTCTGCACGCAAACGGTACAGTCCATTCAGTTCTTCAATGGGGACCATTTTCGAATTGACAACATTATCGCATCTGAGTATCTGGTAGATAAGTTGCGGGTGAGAATCCAGGAACACATTTTCCTTACGCCCGCCCCATGATACGGTAACGACTTCGGCATCCTGAATTGCCGACAACGACCTCAGCAGAAGGAAGGTATTGCCATTGTAATGCCTGTAATCAGCCTTGACGCTCTTACCGTTCTTGTCCGTCACATTCAGATAAGCTCTCCCGTCTTCATCAAATCCCACGACAAAGAATACTTCTCCCTCCGCCGCCCTGGACTCTGCGGGCTCATACGTCCTGACCCGCCTGAAAGTGTCAAACAATTTATCCATGCTTCTCCTGATTACAATTGAATTGCGAAGATATTCAATTACCCGGATATTTACAATTCAGATTTCTGAAACACTTGCTTTTTGAGCTTTTGCTGACTATCTTTGTAAGATGAATTGAATTATTTTTAAAAGGATTATACAGAACATGAAAATTGCAGTAGCAGGAACAGGATATGTCGGCTTGTCAATGGCGACATTGCTGTCAAAAAATCATAGCGTGACAGCCGTTGACATTGTGCCGGAGAAAGTGGAGATGATAAACAGACGCAAGTCTCCGATTCAGGATGAATATATAGAGAAATACTTCGCAGAAGAGAAACTTGACCTCACTGCGACGCTTGATGCGGAAACGGCATATTCAGATGCCGAATTTGTGATCATAGCGGCACCGACCAACTATGACACCAAGCGCAACTTCTTCGACACCTCCGCAGTGGAGACCGTGATTAAGACCGTTCTCAGTGTGAACAAGGATGCCATAATGGTGATCAAGTCAACCATTCCGGTCGGCTATACGGCATCCGTGAGGGAAAAATTCGGCAGCGAAAACATTCTCTTCAGCCCGGAATTCCTCCGTGAGTCGAAAGCCTTGTATGACAATCTCTATCCGAGCAGGATAATCGTAGGAACGGACATGTCGAACCCACGCCTTGTGGAAGCTGCACATTGTTTTGCTGGACTGCTCGAAGAGGGCGCTCTGAAGACTGACATTCCAGTGCTTTACATGGGATTCACCGAGGCTGAGGCAGTCAAGCTTTTCGCCAATACATATCTTGCCCTTCGGGTCAGCTATTTCAATGAACTTGATACTTATGCGGAAATAAAAGGTCTTGACACTCAGAATATTATCAATGGAGTATGCCTCGACCCCCGTATCGGATCGCACTACAACAACCCGTCATTCGGCTACGGTGGCTACTGCTTGCCTAAGGATACCAAGCAGCTCCTCGCAAACTATGACGACGTTCCTCAGAACCTGATTCGCGCCATTGTCGAGAGCAACCGCACACGCAAGGATTTCATTGCCGACAGGGTGTTGAACATAGCCGGGTATTACGACGAGAACGCCTCGTTCGATGCCTCGAAGGAGCGCAACTGCACGATTGGAGTCTATCGCCTCACGATGAAAAGCAATTCCGACAATTTCCGCCAGAGTTCCATCCAGGGCGTCATGAAACGCGTGAAGGCCAAGGGAGCAAGGGTAATCATTTACGAACCGTCCCTGGAGGATGGCACGACATTCTTCGGAAGCCTTGTGGTCAATGACCTTGAGAAATTCAAGGCTATGTCCGATTCCATAGTTGCCAACAGGTACGACACCGTCCTGGACGATGTCGCTGACAAGGTTTATACAAGGGATATCTTCAAGAGAGACTGACATGATACAGGAAGGAACGACTATATTTGTTACTGGTGCTGCCGGATTCATAGGCAGCAACCTCGTCAAAGCCATATTCACAAAATATGGGAACGTCAAGGTGGTCGGGATTGACAATATGAACGACTATTATGACCCTAAGCTCAAGGAAGAGCGCCTTGAATGGCTTTCCGAATATGACGGATTCACCTTCATCAAAGGCAATATTGCAGACAAGGAACTTATTAACAGCATATTTGCCCAGTATCAGCCTTCAATCGTGGTCAATCTTGCTGCCCAGGCAGGAGTCCGCTACAGCATAACCAACCCGGATGCATACATAGAATCAAACTTGATTGGATTCTACAACATTCTTGAAGCCTGCCGTCATTCGTATCAGCAGTATGAAGGGGGAGTGACGCACCTTGTATATGCTTCATCCAGTTCAGTTTACGGGTCCAACAAGAAAGTCCCGTACAGCACCGACGACAAGGTTGACAACCCTGTGAGCCTCTATGCCGCCACCAAGAAGAGCAACGAGCTCATGGCCCATGCCTACAGCAAACTGTACGACATTCCTTCCACTGGACTCCGTTTCTTCACGGTCTATGGACCTGCAGGCCGTCCTGACATGGCATATTTCGGATTCACGGACAAACTCGTTGCTGGGCAGACCATAAAGATTTTCAATTATGGCAATTGCAAGAGGGACTTCACTTATGTCGATGACATTGTGGAAGGTGTGACCCGGGTCATGGAAAAAGCTCCTGCAAGGACCAAAGGCGAGGACGGCCTTCCCATACCTCCGTATGCAGTATATAACATAGGTAACAGCAATCCGGAGAATCTGCTCGATTTCGTGGACATACTCCAGCAGGAACTTGTAAGAGCCGGTGTACTGCCGGAAGACTATGATTTCGAGGCACATAAGGAGCTCGTGCCTATGCAGCCGGGCGATGTCCCGGTGACTTATGCAGATACATCCGCACTTGAAAGAGACTTCGGCTTCAAGCCATCCACATCTCTGCGTGACGGCCTCCGGGCGTTTGCGCAGTGGTATAAGAACTACAAAAAATAACCGATATGCCTGAAATATCAAGGAGGGGGCACGATATCCCATCATCTCCTATCAGAAAACTAACTCCGTATGCTGTGGAGGCCAAGCAGCGCGGAATCAAAGTTTACCACCTGAACATCGGCCAGCCGGACCTTCAGACACCGGAATCAGCACTCGATGCCCTTCGCAACATCGACCGTAAGGTGCTGGAATACAGCCCGAGTCAGGGATTCCTCAGCCTGAGGAAGAAGTTGGTGGACTATTACGCCAAATACAAGATCCAGCTCACTCCGGACGATATCATCGTTACTGCAGGCGGTTCCGAGGCAGTGCTCTTCGCTTTCCTTTCATGCCTCAATCCGGGGGACGAAATCATCATTCCGGAGCCTGCATATGCCAACTACATGGCCTTTGCCGTTTCTGCCGGAGCCGTGATAAAGAGTGTGTCGTCAAGCATCGAGACCGGTTTCTCCCTGCCTCATGTGGAGGAATTCGAATCCCTCATAACCGAACGCACCAAGGCGATACTTATCTGCAACCCGAACAACCCTACGGGCTATCTCTACTCCCGAAGCGAGATGAACCGCATCCGTGACCTTGTGAAGAAATATGACCTGTATCTGTTCTCCGACGAGGTTTACAGGGAGTTCATCTACACGGGTTCGCCTTATGTTTCCGCCTGCCACCTCGAAGGCATAGAGGATAATGTGGTCCTGATAGATTCAGTGTCAAAGCGTTACTCGGAGTGCGGAATCCGAATCGGAGCACTTGTCACCAAGAACGAGCAGGTGCGCGACGCCGTAATGAAATTCTGTCAGGCAAGGCTCAGCCCTCCGCTTCTGGGACAGATTGTCGCAGAGGCGTCTATCGAGGGAACCGCCGACTATTCCGCAGAGGTCTATGACGAATATGTGGAGAGGCGCAAATGCCTGATTGACGGCCTGAACAAGATACCGGGGGTATATTCCCCGATACCTATGGGCGCATTCTATACCATGGTACGCCTCCCTGTCGATGATGCCGAGGATTTCTGCCGTTGGTGTCTTTCCGATTTCAACTATGAGGGAGAGACCGTGATGATGGCTCCCGGAAGCGGATTCTATTCCACGCCGGGAATGGGCAAGGACGAGGTCCGTCTTGCCTATGTACTTAACAAGGACGACCTGAAGCGGGCGGTTCTTATTCTTGAAAAAGCATTGGAAGCCTATGCAAAAAGATAATTATACTGACAATCACGTTGTGATAATGGCCGGTGGCATCGGAAGCCGTTTCTGGCCTATGAGCACGACTGAGCTCCCGAAGCAGTTCGTGGACATACTCGGAGTCGGCAAGACGCTCATCCAGATGACTGCCGACCGTTTCGAAACACTGTGCCCGAAGGAGAATCTCTGGGTGGTTACAGGTAGGAGATATGTGGATACGGTCAAGTCTCAGTTGCCGGAAATCCCTGAAGACCATATACTTGCAGAGCCTGTAGGTAGGGGTACGGCCCCTTGTATCGCTTATGCCTGCTGGAAAATCAGTGCTCAATATCCTTCCGCAAACATTGTGTTCACGCCTGCGGATGCGCTCGTGCTGAATGTCCCGGAGTTCCGCCGTGTCATCTCAATGGCATTGGATTTCACAGCCTGTGGGGAGCGTATCGTGACCGTCGGGATAAGACCGTCGAGGCCTGAGACCGGCTATGGCTATATAGCGGCAGGGGAGTGTGTGCAGGGGAATGACGGCATCTATAAGGTGGATTCGTTCCGTGAGAAACCAGACAGGGCCACTGCGGAATATTATGTGTCGCAGGAGAATTACCTTTGGAATGCGGGCATATTTGTATGGAACGTGGACACCATAGTATCGAGGTTGAGGATGTATGTGCCTGATACGGCGCAGATTATGGATAATATTGCCCCGACATTCTACACTTCCTCGGAGGAGGCTGCCGTGAATGAGTGGTTCCCTAAGTGCGAGAAGATTTCCATCGACTATGCCGTGATGGAGAAGGCCGACTGCATATTTACGCTTCCAGCAGATTTCGGATGGAGCGATCTCGGGACATGGGGTTCTCTCAAGACATTGATTGACAAGGATGCCGAAGGCAATGCCGTCGCAAGCAGGGGAGAGGACGAGTGCGGAAGGCTTCGTGCGGGCAATGGTCAGGAGGATGCCGGGGGACAGGTGAAGATGTTCGATTGCCGTGACTGCATCGTGCATGTGCCTGACAATAAGAAGGTTGTGCTTCAAGGTCTTGAAGGCTACATCGTTGCTGAACATGGGGACCGCCTTCTTGTCTGCCGTCTCGACCACGAGCAGAAAATCACCGATTATATAAAATAATGGCAGACAATTATATAGAAAATAAATTCGAACAACTCCAGGCACGCCGTGAGAAAGAGAAGAAAGCTCGTCAGGCGGCCTGGAAGAAACGTATGGATGCCTACAGGAAGAAACTTGAAGAGCAGAAGGCGGCAGAGGAGAATGACCTATCTTCTGTCGCCAGGCTCCAAGGGAATCTGCCGGACGAGATGCCTCCAAAGCCATAGCGGATAGCGCCTGACAGGTGTCAGCTTGTCCCATATCCAGGAATATGCCCTCCATACAAAACTCTCCGGGGTATATTTCCTTCCTTTCCTCTCTATTTCATACATTATGGCTATCACATCTTCCAAGGTGGCCTGCTCAGTCTGGGCGACATTCCCGTCCCCCATAAGCGTAACCATATTCCCATCCCTCCTGATTATTCTGTGTATCAGATAGTTGCCGCGGACATCCCGGACAAGAGCGACGCAGCCCTTCCTTATCTGGGCGTCCTCCCACGGGCCGAGTGTGATGGTGTCCCTCATATTCGACATAAACGGATTCATGCTCCATCCCTTGACCGTGAGGGATACGGTCTTGCCTTCCGCGACGAGGGCCCGTATCTGCTCCATCATCAATGCCTTGTCTTTCAATATAGTCTTGGTCATGCTCACTCCTTATGGATGTCCGCCATCTGGCGGGGAATAATTCTGTTTGACAACTACACAAAAGTAATGAAATTATTGCTAACTTTGGCAGATTATGGAAATGATTATGCACAAATACGAAGTTGCAGGCCATGTGTTCGGCATCAGCCTTCCGGATGGGTTCGATGCCGCCGAACATCTTGCTCCCTATAAACCATTCGAATACCAAGGCCCGGACAGCCCATTGTTCACCCTCAAGGCTTGCCTTGCCGACTCCCTTTCGGAATTGAATCCCGGCAAGGTCAGGGAATGCCTCAATGACGAACCTCCATATTTCTGGATTCTCGACAACGGTCGCTGGAGCTTCGGCTTCTCCTATTCCAAGTCGCATCCAGACTGCCTCCTCGTCCCATCTGACGACTTCAAGGACAACATTCTGTATGTCCCTTCGGCCAATGCGGACAAACTCATGGAATTTGCGGTGAGCAACGCAATGATGCTCCTCTATACCTTCAATGTAACACCGTACGACACTCTTCTGATACATGCCTCTGTGACCGTGAAGGACGGACGGGGATATGTGTTCCTCGGAAAGAGCGGCACAGGCAAGAGCACCCATAGCAGCCTGTGGCTCAGGAATATACAGGGTACCCATCTTCTCAATGACGACAATCCGGTCATCCGTGTGACGGACGGCCACGCAATCATATATGGCTCTCCGTGGAGCGGCAAGACCCCGTGCTACAGGAACGAGAAATATCCTCTCGGAGGGATAGTCCGTCTGACACAGGCTCCATATAACAGGATTCAGCGTCTCGGGGTGGTCCAGTCCTATGCGGCCCTGATGCCTTCCTGCTCCTGCATGAAATGGAAAAGGGAACATACCGATGCCATACACAGGACGGTCGAGTCCGTTGTGGGGAAAGTGCCTTGCTGGGGACTTGAATGCCTGCCGGACGCAGATGCCGCCAGGGTTTGCTGTGACGCTGTGACCGCTTGATTATAAATCTGTTGCGATATGACCAAGTACCTCAAATGGTTTATGACGGTTGTCCGTCCTTATTGGGCGGGCATGACGGTGATGCTGCTATGCCATGTATTGCTGGCATTCTGCGGCGTTGCCTTCGTCTATGTCAGCAAGGTACTTGTGGATCTGGCCGTCTCAGGGGGCAGGATACTGCCGTGGGCGTGCGTGATGGTGCTGATAATCCTGCTCAGGATTTCCCTGAACTCCCTCCGTTCATGGTTCCAGACCAAGACTGAAATATCCCTCAAGAACGGACTCCGGAAGAAATTGTTCGACATTCTCCTGCATCGTCAGACCCTTGTGTCCGACCGAAGGCATACGGGAGACATAGTCAGCCGCCTTCAGGAGGATGTGAGGATGGTGTCTTCCACTTTCGCGGTTTCGGTCCCGGGGTTGGTCGGCACCGTGCTGCAGTTCCTTGCGGCATTCGCCTTTTTCCTTGTCCTTGATGCAAGACTCGCCCTTCTGATAGTGGTGGTCCTGCCTGTAGGCCTGTTCTTCGGCAAATACATAACAATGAAGATCAGGAATCTGACCAGGGACATCAGGGACAGCGACAGCAAGGTGCAGTCTCATCTTCAGGAGAGCATACAGCATCTGACCGTGCTGCAGTCACTTGAATATGCCCCGTCAAGTCTCAATGAGCTGGACGGCCTCCAGAAATCCCTGTATGCTAACGAAATACGCCGCACGAAGTTCAGTGTGATGTCGAGGGTGTTCATATCGTTGGCTTTCTCTGCAGGTCAGGCCATCGCCTTCCTTTGGGGTGTCGTCGGAATAAGCAAGGGCACGGTGACATACGGTATGATGACTGCCTTCCTCCAGCTTCTTGGTCAGGTTCAGCGTCCATTGGTCGAAATGAGCTCGCAGCTTCCTGCCATAATCCATTGCACCGCATCCATAGACAGGCTGATGGAACTGGAGGCATCTGCTGCGGATGAGGAGACCGGGCAGGTATTCATGGAAGGTGTCGCTGGAGTCAGGTTCACGGATGTCACATTCTCATATCCTGATTCGGAGAGGATGGTCCTCAGGAATTTCAGCCATGACTTCGCACCCGGAAGCCGTACTGCTGTAATGGGACCTACCGGGGTGGGCAAGAGCACTATGGTAAGGCTGATGATGGCTTTTCTCAAACCGTTGTCAGGCAAGGTGGAAATATATGATTCGAAGAATGTCGTGCAGGCATCGTCCTCCACACGCTGCAACCTTGTATTCGTGCCACAGGGCAACAGCCTTTTCAGCGGGACCGTCAGGGACAACCTTCTGATGGGCAATCCCGATGCGGACGACTCGAAATTGATAGAAGCCCTCCACACCGCGGCTGCCGATTTCGTGATGGAGCTTCCTGACGGGCTTGATACACAATGCTTCGAGGCAGGTGCAGGGTTGAGTGAGGGACAGGCTCAGAGGATTGCCGTGGCGAGGGCATTGCTCCGTCCGGGATCGATACTCCTGCTCGACGAATTCAGCTCCGCCCTCGATGCCCAGACGGAAAACATATTGATGCAGAGACTTACGGAAGGACTGTCCGACCATACAATGGTATTCATAACGCACCGCGAGGCCATCCTGCGGTATTGTGACTCGGTCCTCAGGCTTTGAGTTTGTCTGTGTATGTAGCATAGGATTATAGTATGAAACGCAAGGAAAGAAAACCATCGATGAGGCGCCGACTGATTCTGGCGCTTGGCTCAATAGCAGCTATCCTCCTGCTTTCCAGCATAATATCCATTGTGGAATATATGCGTATGAGCAATTATGTCTCGGAGAAGATAGCCACCAACATAAACTGTCTGAACCAGTCGCAGAAACTTGCGGACATGGCCTCGGAGAAGAACCTGCAGATGCTTGCCGCCGTGATGAGCGACGACATCTCCCTCATCCCGGATTTTGACCTTGCAAGCTTCTCGGCCCAGTGCGACACCCTCCGTCATAGCCTCGTGTCGCCAAAGGCAAAATCGGCAACGGATTCGGTAATGACGTCATTCGAATCCTTCATCCGGGCATCCCTTGAATTCGAGACTATATTCGAGTCCGATACCGTGGATACAAGGATGTGGTTCTTCGGCGAACTCCAGCCCAAGTACAGGAGGCTTCGCGGAGATTTCGTCATCCTGAACGGTGTGATTCACGACGAACTCCGTTCCAACTCTGAGAATTTCGATGCGAGTTTCTATCGCGGCATCATGCCGGGAGTGGTATCCGTAGGGGCTGGACTTCTGCTTGTCTTCCTGCTTATGTATTTCATTACAGTGCTGTATGTCAATCCGTTGTACAAGATTTCAGACGGACTTGACAATTACAGGGCGACAGGCAGGCGCTACAGCAACGTGTTCGAGGGCGACGACCAGATTGCCAACATCAACGCTGGCGTGACCGAGCTGACCGAGGAGAACCTCGAACTGAAAAGACGCATCTCCACCCTCCGTCATGCGGCCCAGGCTTTACACAAGGGTGAGCATATAGATAAAGACGAATAGCAATGAACATCAAATCCATATCGTTGAATGTCGGGAAAGCCCTGCTCGTGAGTGCGCTTTTCATGTTCCTGTCCCTGATGGTCTCCATCTTGGACGGGCGTGATTCTGCATTCGGACCATTGGCGATAAGCTTCGTCATAACCCTGATAGTCGGAGCGTTCCCGTTCATATTCGTCCGCAAGACACCGCCCCTCACCCTGCACGACGGTTTTCTGACCATCGTCCTGTCGTGGCTGCTGTCCTTTATTTTCGGAATGTTGCCATATGTCCTCTGGGGAGGGGAGTTCACTCTTGTAAATGCTTGGTTTGAAAGTGTTTCCGGATATACGACCACAGGGGCTACAATATTGAATGATGTGGAAGCCCTGCCGCGAAGCCTGCTTTTCTGGCGTTCCTCCACGCATTTTATCGGAGGATTGGGAGTCGTGGTGTTTCTGCTTCTGGTAATGCCTGATGCAAGTCCATACCGATTGAAACTCACCAATATGGAGATGTCATCCCTGTCCAAGGAGGGATACCGTTACAAATCCAGCAAGGTCGTATGGATCATCGCGATGGTGTATATATGCCTCAATGTGCTGACATTCCTGTCGTTATGGATTGCAGGCATGCCGTTCTTCGATGCCGTCAACCATGCGTTCAGCATAGTCTCCACCGGAGGCTTCAGCACTAAGAACACCTCCATTGGCTATTTCGATTCAGGTGTGATAAATGCCATTTCCATTGTGTTCATGATCCTTGCTGCGATGCACTTCGGAATCCTTTACGGCATATTTGCGACAAGGTCCCTGAAACCGTTGAAGAATTCGATAGTAGCATATTATTTCGGGGTGATGGCCCTGCTTACGGTCGTGCTCGCGATAGCATTGCGTGTCAGTGGTGTCGAGGGTAGTTTCGGGAAGACGCTTTTCGACTCATTCTTCAATATAGTGAGCTATATGACATCCACCGGACTCGCCGTCTCTGACAATTCATCCTGGCCTTTGCTTCCGGGACTCGTGCTGATGATAGCCGCCTTCCA
Source organism: Candidatus Cryptobacteroides sp. (assembly GCA_051870255.1). GTDB lineage: Bacteria > Bacteroidota > Bacteroidia > Bacteroidales > UBA932 > Cryptobacteroides. The sequence continues at coordinate 20,782 of JBJEBR010000041.1, read as the reverse complement.
CTGCGGATGCTCAGGTTCGACCACGGGTGGTGTCAAGTTGGACAGGATTGTATTCATTTTCAAGGGAATAGCTGCCGAGATAAAACATCGAATCCATCCTTATTCCGTATCCCAGCTCAGGATAGACGGACATATCCTACCGGACAACGCACTTTCCTCCGCAATGATGTATGTCGTGCTTTATATCATCATCGCAATCTTTTCCATGATGGCTGTGATGATGTGCGGAACGGAACCTGTCGAGGCATTTTCCGGTGTGTTTGCTACCATAGGATGTGTCGGTCCTGGACTCTCAGGCATTGGCTCATTGAGCAACTATGCTGCCCAGCCGGTTTTGTCAAAGTTGATATTCACTGTAGATATGTTTCTCGGACGTGTTGAAATCTATCCTGTCCTGATAGTCCTTTCAATGATATTCAAAAGGAGGAAATGATGGGCAGAAGCGATTTCCTGTACAATGCTTTCCTCCAGCGCCTCAGATACGAGCCGACCCCCTGCCAGGACAATTTCTTCAGGATGATGGCGGACTTCATATCCGGAGACGATGAGGACATATTCGTGGTGAATGGATATGCCGGTACAGGAAAGACGACGGCGATAGCCTCGGTGACAGCCGTCCTCCGTGAACTCAAGTGCAAATGCGTATTGCTTGCACCTACGGGGCGTGCTGCGAAGGTCCTCTCCTCATATGCTTGTCAGCCTGCATTCACGATCCACAAGCACATATATCGTCAGCGTGCGGTGGGCGGAGACGGATTCGGCGAGTTCAGCCTTGCTCCCAACAAGGACAAGGATACATTGTTCGTGGTGGACGAGGTATCGCTGATAGGCATCGATTCCGACAGACAGCAGGGTACGGCTTCCTTCGGCTCAGGCAATCTGCTCGAGGACCTGATTTCTTTCGTAAGGAACGGGGCAGGCTGCAAGGTCGTGCTGATAGGGGATTGCGCCCAGCTGCCTCCCGTGGGGATGGACGAGTCCCCGGCTCTTTCCAAGGATTATATGAAGATGATGGGAGGAGTCATTTTCACAGGTCTTACGACAGTGGTGAGGCAGAAGGAGGAATCGGGCATATTGTACAACGCCACCTTGGTCAGGAACCTGATTTCGGAGATGTCGTGCGGGATAGAGTCAATTCCTTATGATGAACTCGGGCTTGAGACCAGGCGTTTCGAGGATATTGACAGGATAGGCGGTGGGGAACTGATAGAATGTCTGTCGGATTCCTATTCGAGATATGGGGAGGACGAGGTCGTGGTGCTGTGCCGTTCCAACAGGAGGGCCATCAAGTACAATCTCGGTATCCGTTCCATGGTGCAGTTCAAGGAGGAAAGGCTTGTCAGGGATGACAAGCTGATGATTGTGAAGAACTGCTATCAGTTCGTGGAGGGGATAAAGGATCTGGATTATATTGCAAACGGGGATATCGCCAAGTTGGTGAAGATTTCGAAATATGAGGAACGCTACGGGCTTCACTTTGCCGAGGCGAGGTTGTCGTTCCCTGATTATGACGGTCAGGAAATCGTGGCGAAGGTGATTCTCGACACCCTGGAATCCGAGAGCGCATCGCTCACATACGAACAGTCCAACCAACTCTATCTTGGTGTTAATGAGGACTATGCTCACATCACCTCCAAGAAGAAACGCTACGAGGCAGTCCGTGAGGACAAGTATTACAATGCCCTCCAGTTGAAATATGCCGAGGCTCTGACCTGCCACAAGTCCCAGGGTGGACAGTGGGAATGTGTGCTGATTGACAATGCTTTCTGGCAGGAAGAACTGACCCTCGACGACCTGAAATGGCTCTATACCGCCCTGACCAGAGCCCGCTCGAAAGTCTATCTGGTAAACTTCAAAGACTCCCTCTTCGCCGACTGACCCCTCCCTCCTCTCCACAGTCATTCAGAGTCCTTTCCTGACTGTCATTCTGAGGAGCGCAGCGACGAAGAATCTGCGGGAGAAGACGCCACACCCATCAGGAGGGATCCGTTCGGTGAACCGGAGTTTGAGGAGTGGATAGCAAGTGCCCATCTATATTAAAAATATTGCATCTAACAATAGAAAAATTTGGAAAATGATATAAAATTATATATCTTTGCAATACCAAACAATCAGGATATGAAAAGATATAAAGTAAGTCAAATCATCAAGCTCCTTGAGCAGGACGGATGGACAATCAAAAAATGGGCGGGCGACCACAGGCAGTTTACAAATCCAACTAAGCCCGGAAAGGTCACTGTCAGAGGAAAGCCAAGCGACACTTTAAGTCAGGAGTTATTAAACAGCATTTTCAAACAGGCAGGGTGGAAATAGCCACCCTGCAAAAAAATAAAGAGATATGGCAAACAAGATTGGAATAAAGATTGACTGGGATGGACACAATTATGCGTCCTGTACCGAAAATGAAGATATCGCCTGCATTGCTACCGGGAAGACCCTGGAAGGAATAAAGTCAAATATGCTTGATGCCTTGCAGCAACATATCGACTGGATGAAAGAAGACGGAGACCCGCTTCCTGAAGAGTTCTGCGGTGAATGGGAGCCGGAATGGCACCTGACCACAAGGGCCCAGCTTAAATACTCGGAGGGATTCATAACCCGCAAGGCGCTTGCTGAAGCCACGGGCATAAACCTCCAGCAACTCACTCACTATGCAAGCGGATGGCGCAACCCACGCCCAGAGATGCAAAAGCGCATCACTGAAGGAATACGAACTATCCGCCAAAAATTAGCCGTCATTTCCTGATTGTTTGGTAGCATCACAATGATGGCCACGCCCTCGGAGCAATCCGGGGGCTTTTTTGTTATATGGTAGATGGTTGCTATTGTCAGATGTTTTCTTGCACCGCACTCACCCAGGCGCCTGCACTCAAAGCTACGAGATTGGCAAATAGTTGCTATGAGGGTATGTTCGCTGGTTGCTCCGCACTCACCAATGCACCGGAGCTTCCTGCTACCACGTTGGCTGACCTTTGCTATCGTGAAATGTTCAAAGGTTGCTCCGCACTCTCAAGTGTAACCATGTTGGCAACTGATATTGAAGCACTTCAATGTTTGCAAGATTGGCTTACTGATGCAGGTACAAATGTTATTAGTCGTACATTGACATTGGCTAATCAAGATGTCTATAATACGATGTGCAACACTCAAGAGTATGAGAATTTAAATTACTTACCTGATAAATGGAAATATTATGTTCAGTATAAGAATAATCAATAATTAATTAACATCATAAACAGTTGGAGGCTGCAAGCGGTAAAAAGCCGATTGCAGCCTTCAGTGTGTTTGTAGGATAAGCGTCAACTACAAACCAAGACCAGCGAACTACAAACCAACCTTGGCAATTGGCATGAATACTTGTTTGTTTGCACTCCGATAAAAAACAAGCAAGTATGAAAAAGTTACAAAATTTGATGCCTGTGTCGGTATTTGTCAAGGCATTCTGCAAAGTGATGAAAACCCTCGTTGAAGACGAGGTAGTAGTGAACGACATTATGTTGCAACTGAGCACAGAGATGGCTCTGACGCAATGAAAGCATTATGACGGATTCTTTCGGACTGAGTGTCGTGATGAGGAATATGTTGACAATGCATTTGGCAGCAATGGAAAACGAAAAGCGGCCACGGCTTTTATGCCGGACCGCTTTTGTTGAGATACCAAGATTCGAACTTGGACAGACAGAACCAAAATCTGTAGTGCTACCATTACACCATATCTCAGTCTTAACCCCTGTCGGCTTTGCCGACATCCCCTGTTAGGGGAGTACCGACCGCTCTCTTCGTTCGGGTCGGGTGGCCTTTGCGCCTTTCCAACTTTTCCTGCGGAAAAGTCCCGGCCCGGCCACGGCTGCTGATGCAGCCTTGTTAGTCTTAACCCCTGTCACTGCGTGACATCCCCTGTTAGGGGAGTACGGCCAGGACTCTGTCCTGTCCGGCGACCTTGTTGTCTTTCCGTATTTGCTGTCGCAAATACCCGACCCGGTCGCGGCGTCTGCTGACGCCTTGTTAGTCTTAACCCCTGTAGGTTGTGCCGACATCCCCTGTCAGGGGAGGGTGTGGGTTACAACTTTGGGAGTGCAAAGATATTATTTATTTTGATTTTCTGCAAGAGGGCTTCCAGATAAACGGCCAGCAGGGCAGCCTGCAGTCCGTCGCGAAAGGAAGCCTGCAATTCGACGATGCCTCATCCAAGCCTGCAGCCCGTCGGAAAAGGAAGCCTGCAATTCGAGGATGCCTCATCCGATCCTGCAGCCCGTCGGGAAAGGAAGCCGGCAAGTCGATGATGCCTCATCCGATCCTGAGCCCGTCGAAGGCGGGGAGTATGCTGCCCTCGGGCAGAGCTTCAGGGCAAGCCCCTGTTTCAAGCATCGACATTGCCTCGGAGCCTCCGGGAAGCGATTCCGCCAGCTCTGCAAAACGTGGAAGCTGATGCGACAGATGTGTCAGCCAACTGTGGCGGGCACCGACCTTCCGGGCCACCTGAACGGCTTCTTCGAGGGAGAAATGCGATATATGCTTCCCATACTTGACACAATTGATCACGAAATGGTCAAGCCCACGCAGTTTCTCAAACTCTGCTTCCGGGATGTAGTTCATGTCGGTGCAATAGGCTATGTCCCCGAAACGGTATCCAAGCACGGGGAGCTTGTAATGCATGCCCCTTATCGGCGTGACATCCACAGGCTTGAGGTCCTCGTTGGCAGGATGCTCATCGATTATGCGTTCATACCCGTTCCCCGATTTCCACACAAGCCTCTCCCTGCAGTCACAAGGATGAATCTGGAAAGGCTTCTCGTCAATCAGATGTATGTGCCATTCAGGCGCACCGGGATATTTCTTCTCGGCGAAGGCGTAGGAATATTCGTTGCGAAGCGAATCCTCCACATATTTCTCACAGTAGATTTCCGCCGGAAGCCCTTCAAGGTAATTGAACGCCCTGACATCGTCCAGCCCTCCCGTATGGTCTTTATGGTTGTGCGTCAGCAGGATGGCATCCAGATGGGAAATCCCTTCCCTGAGCATCTGCTGCCTGAAGTCCGGACCGGCATCTATCAGGATCGTCATCCCGCAATATTTCACGAGAGCGCTGGCCCTCAGCCTTTTGTCCCTCTGGTCCCTGCTGCGGCATACATCGCATCCGCATCCAATCATCGGCACGCCCTGGGAAGTCCCTGTGCCGAGGAAAATCAATTCCGCCTTCTTCATATTCCGACCTCCACTATCATTCCGATTTTCGATGAATCATATGGCGCGGACACCCTTATGTAATTCTCGGTATATCCCGACATCATCCCGTCCTTGTCCGTGCTCTCGAACAGAACCTTGCCCCTGAGCCCCCTGTTGGCCTCAATGAAGGCTGAATGAAGTTCGTCGCTCAGTTTTTCCAGCATCTCCACCCTCGCAGTCTTGACTGAATCCTGCACCTGGTCTTTCCTTGCAGCCGCAGGAGTCCCTGCCCTGCGTGAATACGGGAAAATATGTATGAATGAAGGTTTTATGACATCCTTCAGGAAATTATATGTCTCCATGAACAGTTCATCCGTCTCGCCCGGAAAGCCGACGATCACATCGATTCCGAGGAAAACCTTGGGTTTGCCCTCCTGTTCGAGCCTCTTCCTCACATACCCGATCTTGGAAGCGAAAGCCGCCGTGTCATAGCGCCTTCCCATCTGTCTGAGCACCGTGTCGCTCCCGCTCTGGAGAGGAATGTGGAAATGAGGGAGGAATTTCGTACCGGACGCAATCCAGTCTATGATTTCCTCGGTGAGCAGATTCGGCTCAATTGACGAAATCCTGTATCTGCCAATGCCTTCCACAGCGTCGAGAGCCTTCAGCAGGTCAAGGAAGCTCTCACCGGTGGTCTTTCCGAAATCCCCGGTGTTCACCCCCGTGATGACAATCTCCCTGATGCCTTCCGCTGCAATCTCGCGCGCCTGTGCGACAATATCCGCTATCGGAATGTTGCGGCTCTCCCCACGGGCGTAAGGCACCGTGCAATAGGCACATTTGTAGTCACATCCGTCCTGCACCTTCAGAAACGAACGAGTCCTCTCACCGCTCGAATATGCCGGGAAGAAGGAACTTCTTCCAAGCATACCTCCGCAATCCTGTGCTCCGAGCATCGCGAGAGTCTCCGGCACAATCAGCCCCTTCTCATCTGCCCCGAACACCCTCGAAACCCCTTCAAGAGCCTCTATTTCAGTGCGTTTCAACTGCGCATAGCATCCTGTCACGATAATCTTCGCATCAGGCGAGACCTTGTGCAGCTTCCTGATGATGTTCCTGCTTTTCTTGTCCGAATGCTCAGTCACGGAACAGGTGTTCACAAGAAAAACATCTGCCCCTTCCGTCCACGGGACGGCCTGCAAGCCTTCCTTCAGGAAGGCCCTTTCATATGATGAAGTCTCTGCGTAATTGAGCTTGCAACCGAGAGTTATGAATGCAATTTTCATATCTGTCTATCCACCGTAATCCTTGACCATTGAACCTTTCCGGCAACGGGAGGGTTCTTCTTTGACACCCTTATCTTGAATTCTGCAAATTCAGGGAACTCGCTGCGGATTCTGTCGGCAATCCTCGTCGCAACGGCTTCCAGCAGATTTGACGGAACGGCCATCTCCTCTGCGACCACTTCATATACCTTCCCGTAATCGACGGTGTCTGAAAGACTGTCGCTGCGGGACGCCTTGTGGATGTCCGCATATCCGCTGAAATCAACCACAAAGAGGTTCCCTTCCTTACGCTCACTCTCCAGACATCCGTGGTAGGCGTGGAATTCCATGCCTTCAAGTTCGATCAAGGCGAAGTCCATGCCTGCGACATCCGACATCCGATTCTTCAACTTATTGTAAAACTCACTCATCACTATGCTAACATTAAGAAGACGCAAGGTCTCTTTCCTATTACAAGCCCTGCCTTCCGCCATCCGGCCACGGTCCTCGTCATTATGTATTCGTCCGGGGTGGTGATGTCGGCGGCAACGCAGATCCGTGTCTGTGGTGCGCATACCGACAGCAGGTCGCCAAAAAGCGAATCGTTTCGGTATGGCGTCTCAATCATGATCTGGGTCTGGCCGAGCTGGCGGGAAACCTTCTCAAGTGTCCTGAGGCGGCTCCTCCGTTCCTCGGTCTTGGCCGGCACATATCCGCAGAACGCGAAGGACTGCCCGTTGAGCCCCGATGCCATCAGGGCCAGCATCAGCGAAGACGGACCTACGGCAGGGACCACCTTTATCCCCCTGTCATGGGCAAGGGCAACCAGTTTGGCTCCGGGGTCCGCCACGGCAGGCAGACCGGCCTCCGAAATCAGGGCCACATCGTTGCCGTCATCGAACAGGCTCAGGTAGCCCTCAATCGTGGCGTCATCGGTATGCTCGTTGAGTTCATGGAATTCAAGGCCTTCAATATGTCCTTTCAAACCTGCCCTGGAAAGGTACCGGCGGACTGTCCTTACCTCCTCCACGACGAATGTCCTGAAACCGGAAAGCGATTTGAGCACTGGCTCCGGAATCACTTCGGAGGGATTGTTATCCCCTAACGGGGACGGTATAAGATAAAGTTTGCCTTTTGTCTCTGTCATCTTTTTCTGTTTCTTCTTGCGACACGGTCATCGTCAGCCGTGATGCTTACCACATTCTTTTTCCCTTCGAGCATATATCTCTCCTCTTCCAGCCTGGCCTCCTGCCTTTTCGCCTTGGAGGAGAACATGTTGCGGAAGAACTGCCTGAAGGTGTTGAACTCGGTCTGATATGTCACACCGATACCGCTCCTCTGCGTGTTGTCGAGGTAGTTGGTATATTGGTCGGCCGAGTGCGAGAACAGGTTCAGGCGGAATGCCCCGGCCCTGTCGAGCTTGATCTCTATCTCTATGTCACCGGCAACCCCGCTCTGGGAGCTCCCGGAGGTATATTGCCTGTTGCCGATGTTTCCGTTCACTATCACCCTGTTGTTGAAAAGCTGGGTGGATATGGCGACGTCGAATATGTCGTTGCCCCTTTCGTTCGGCTGGTAGTTCAGTCCGAGGTCGAGCGGGATGTCGAGCTTCTGGAATATGTTGTTGATCTGGTTCGCCATCAACTCGCCCACGTTGCTGTACATGTTGTTCACGATACCGGACTGGTCGTCAGGCAGGAAGTTGTTGGTAATCAACAGGGAAAGGAACTGCTTCTGGACTTTGTCGTCGGTGCTGAGCGCACTTTCCACCCTTGCCTTGACGGTCGGGTCGAGGTCAGGTATGTTGATGGAGAAGTCTATGCGTGGGCTGCTTATCTTGTCGGATATGCTTATGCCACATTCCACGGCCCTTCTGTTGGATACGGAGGATGTGTCCGAGATCAATGTGGACAGGGAAGCCTTGGTCCTGTAAACCGCGTCGATGTCCAGACGGCTGTCCATTATGTCTCCCGTGAAATTGACCGTACTTCCGTCCTGAATCTGGAAGTCCCTGGAAACCAGTCCCATGGCGACGAATTTATATTTTCCGGAAGTAAGCCTGTAATCTCCCTTGATGCTGAAAATGTCATTGTTCACCTCAAGGTCTATGTTGCCTGTTCCTCTTCCTGAGAGCACATTCCCGCTCGCCTTGTCAATCTCGATGAACGCCTCCACATCCGGTGTCGCATTGGCATGGATCCTGACTCCGAGCTCTCCAGAGGCAGTCTTCTGCTTCTTGAGCTTCCTCATCATCTCCTCGTACGGGTCAACCTTCACGAATCTTTCAGGTTCCGTGAACTTCAGGAGGTTGGTCGTACCTCCGCCGGCGGAAATGTTGGATATAGGGATATGGAGCTGGCCTGGCTTCGTGGTGGCGGCGTCTATGTTGAGCTGGAGGGAGTTTATCGGCCCTCCGATGTGCAGTTTTCCGGAACCGAATACCTGCCCGTAGAAAACATCAGCGTCCTTCTCGCTTATGTCGATGCACTCTATGTCCTTGACACTGATTGATGTATCGAATCTGATGTCGTTGAAATTGTCCCAGTTTATGCTCCCGGTTACCTTGCCGCTGCCATTGAACCTGTCGGCGATTTCCAGACCGTCGAAATAAACTCCTTCGCTGTCAAGATGGAAAGGACCCGAGGCCGTGTAGGCGACATTGGTATATGCTATCTTGAGTCTTGCATCGTCTATCCTTGTACCCTCGCTGGAAAGCGCAAGGCTGTTTACGGGACCGTCAACCGTTATGTCTCCCGACAGGTATCCCTCCATCTCGCTGAAGATGTCCGTCAGGAAAGGCTTCGCGTATGCCACATTGAACCTGTCGAACTTCCCTGAAAGGTTCAGGATGCTGTGTTTCGGAGAATAGTTACCCCTGAGGTCGATGCTGCTCTTGCCGTCGAGGTCGTTCCGCAGCCCGATGTCGAACCTCCTGAAACTTTCGTCCCACTTGCTTCCGATGTGCAGCACGCCCAAAGGTACCTGGGCGATGAAGGTGGAATCGCATATCAGGTCGGCAAGAAGTCCCTTTTCGGTCAGTGGTGAAGTGAGGCGAACATTTCCAGTCAGGGCTCCCTTGAACCCGAATTCGCTTCCTGCCAGGGAGTTGAGGACTGAGATGTCGAACCTGTCAAGGCTCAGCGTGAGGGTGTCGCGTCTCGTATCTGAAGTGCTTCCCGATATCCTGACGGCCTCCTCCCCGCTGGACAGTTCGATGGATGGCACATCTATCTCGCGTCCTCTGACCGTAACTCTCGAAGACTGGATGTTCCATTCCTTCGAGTTGAGGTACAGGGTCGATGGGAGGATGCCAAGCGCCATCTCCACCTCGTCGTCCACACGCCTGAGGTCGCTGTGCAGGAAGAATTCACCCCTGTTTATCAGTTCCCCCTTGTTCTCATATGTATATCCGGCCCCGATGTGGTTCTCGTCCAGCAGGAACATGAATCTGTTGTCGTTCAGGACCATGGATGCAGCGCTTGCCTCTGTGCTCGAAAGCTCTCCGGCGAAATGTCCGTCCCTGTTGCTGACGGATGCTGATATTTCCTTCATGTACTGCTCCTTGAAAGCAATCCTCGGAGAATCGAGTTTCATGTCGAAGGTCCCGTCCTTGGACACCGTGGCATTTATGGCCGTGTCGTCGGCTATGTACATTCCTGGAAGTATGTAGGCAAGCAGGTCAATCGAGTCGTGGAACTTTATCCCGGCATTGTATGAATTCCCGTTCCAGGTGTAGGTGCTGTCACTGAATATGGCTGGAATCTCCTTCCTGAGCGTGATGTTGCATACATCCTTGGCAAATTCGGCGATCGAGGCTGTCCCGGAGAAGTTCGCATCCGCGAACTTGGAGTTCAGCTTCATCCTGTAAAGTCCGTCAGAACTGTGTGAGGTTATGTTGATGTCCCCGACCTCATGCTTTCCGAGACGGTTCTCCAGCACGATTCCGCCAACGTCGATTTTCCCGAGCATCTGTCCGTTGGCAGTCCTGGTGAAATTAGCATTGGTCTGCAGGCGTATCTTGGACTTGCCCCTCTTGTCTATGTTCATAGCATAGAGGTCAGCCTGCCCGATGTTGGCGTAGAACCGGTATAGGGTGTTCCTGGTCTTGGCGGAGAGGGCGAAGGTGCCCTGAATCAGGAAGTTGAGGCTCGGGTCGTTGCAGATTATCTTTCCATTGAAACTGTCCTTCGTCAAGTCACCTGCTGCAGCGATTCCGGAATAGTCGTAACCGTTCAGGTGAAGTCTGTCCACGATGAGCGAGTCTATATGGACCTGGGTGCCATCTTTTTCGAGTACTGCATCCAGCCCGGTCCTCAATGTGGTCTGACGGATGATGTCGGTGCCAATTATGGAGCCTAGGTCGAGGTTGGTGGTGCTCAGCCCTGCGTGTATGCCGATTGGCTTGCCGGGATTCGCGACATTGCGGATGGTCGCTCCTGCCCTCAGCCTCCCGGACATGGAATTTATGTCCGCATTCACGCGAAGCCTGTTCAGCAGGCCTTCGACATCGCCATTGAGCATGAATATGGTACCTTTCGCATAATTGTCAAGATCGAGCCTCCCTTCATGCATCCATTCGCTTATGAAGTCACCCATTCCCATGGCGGTGAAATGGAAATCCTGGATTTTCATGTCCAGCCTGGTGGCGTTGATGTCCGGCAACCCCTTCATGTTTCCGCTCACGCTTCCGGAAAATCCTCCTGCCACGGAGGTCACCTTGATGTCCTTCAGGTTGAAGTCCTCCACATATCCTGACGCCTCTCCGGAGATGGCAAGCCTGAGCCTGTTTCCTTCAAGTTGTGGGGCAAAATACCATAATGTTCTGAAATCCAGGGTACTCTTGCCGATTTTCCCGTCAATCCTGACCTTCTGGATGAAGTCTCCGAAGTCCTTTGGGCAGGTGTAGCTCATCATGAACAGGGGCAGTTTGATCTCGGAAATCCCGTCGTCTAACTTCAGGTCTTCAATTATGGTACGCCCGTTGCCGACCTTGACATCAGGAGAGGATATGGACTTGCACACGAATCCGCTTTTCTCCCTGAACGATATGATGTCCGCCGAGCCGTCCATCACGCCTCCCTTGAATCGCAGGTTCCTTGCCTTGATGCCGATGTCGAGGACATCCATGTCGTTCCAGTTGATTCCCCCGTGGTATGGAGGCTTGCGGGCGGAATAGTTCTTCATCACGAACTCCATGTCCCGGATTTCAGCCTTCCTTATCAGGAAGATCTCCTTCTCCGAAATCTGCTTGTCGGGGTTGGCCTTCAGATGGAAGATCCTGGCAAGGTTCACGGTCGTGGTGTCGGAATCGGCTTCCGGGACATCCTCGATGACGAGGTTCATCTTTGCTCCGGTAAGATATATTTTGTCTATATGGACGCCTTCATGGCCGAGCAGGCTCTCGAACGAGAACTTTGCGATGATGTATTCTGCACGGAAGAGGGTATCCATCGGGACTGACAGGCTGTCGGCGAGGTCGGTCACGGGTTCCTTGTCGAGAATGACTGTATTCTTCAGGATGAGTGTGGTGAATGGCTTCAGATGAATCTTCTCGAAACTTATCTCGCCGTCAATCTTGTCCGAAACCTTGTCCACGACAAGCCTTGCCACGGCAGTCTGCACCCTCGGGAACTGCAATGTGATGAGTGCTGCCGTGATAACGATTCCGATGGCCACCAATATCAGCCACAATATTTTAAGAATCTTCCGTAAGATAAGCCTGTCATTTTTTGTCCAACTTGCAAAAATAATAAAAAATATCGGATAAAAACCGTATTTTTGCATCGCCCAACCTCTGTGTACACAATGCAAAATACATGCAGGGAAGGGATTAACCGGAAATACATTATGGCAGATATAATACTCGGAATAGAATCGTCTTGTGACGACACTTCGGCGGCGGTCATCAGCGACGGCTGCCTGCTGTCGAACGTGCTTGCGAGCCAGGATGTCCACAAGGCCTACGGAGGCGTCATCCCGGAGCTTGCGTCGAGGGCGCATCAGCTGAACATCGTGCCGGTGGTGAGCGAGTCTCTCTCAAGGGCCGGCGTCACTGCGGACCAGATTACGGCCATCGCCTTCACGAGGGGACCCGGTCTTCTCGGCTCGTTGCTCGTGGGTACATCATTCGCAAAAGGGCTCGCCGTCGCGACCGGCAAGCCTCTGATAGAGGTGAACCATCTCCAGGGACATATCCTTGCCAATTTCATAACGCAGCCAGGCGTGGAGAGCCGTCAGCCGGAATTCCCTTACCTGTGCCTGCTCGTTTCCGGGGGCAACTCCCAGATAGTCAGGGTGGACAGCCCGCTTGAATATGAGATACTCGGCCAGACCATAGATGATGCAGTCGGGGAGGCTTTCGACAAATGTTCCAAGATGATGGGCTTGGGCTATCCGGGTGGTCCTATAGTGGACAGGCTGGCGAAGGAGGGGAATCCTGACAGGTTCAAGTTCGCAAAGCCCCATGTCCCAGGTCTCGACTACAGCTTCAGTGGCATCAAGACCTCCTTGCTCTATTTCGTGAGGGACAGGCTCGCCGAGGACCCTGCGTTCATGGATGACAACAGGGCCGACATATGTGCCAGCTTCCAGAAAGCGCTGATAGACATATTGATGGACAAATTGATAAAGGCCGCGAAGATGACCGGCATAAGGCAGATTGCAATCGGCGGAGGCGTTTCCGCGAACAGTGGCCTGCGTACCAGGATGCTGGAGGAAGGACGCAGGAGGGGATGGACGGTATTCCTCCCGGAATTCAAGTTCACCACCGACAATGCCGCAATGATTGCCGTTGCAGGCTGGTTCCATTATCTCGCCGGGGAGAGGACATCCCTTGATGTGGCCCCGGTAAGCCGTCTCGCTGAATTTTGATAGTATGAAACTGATAGAACTGACATCAAGACTGGACAAGGACCTTTCCGAAGAGGAGATTCAGGCAGCCGCCGTCAGGGCGCTTGGAATGTCTCCGAAGCTGAAGGCCCGCTACCGCATCGTGCGCCGTTCCATAGATGCCCGCACCGACATTCTTTACCGCTACCAGATAGAGGTTTACCATCCGGACGAGATGCCGGAGGAATATGTACTCCCTGACTACAAGGATGTTTCCTCTGCCGCTCCGGTCATAGTGATAGGGGCTGGTCCTGCAGGTATGTTCGCTTCGCTGCGGCTCCTGATGGAGGGCCTCAGACCCGTCATCCTCGAAAGGGGAAAGGATGTCCACGCACGCAAGTTCGACATGGCAAGGCTCTCGAAGGAGGGAGTGGTGAACCCGGATTCGAACTATTGTTTCGGAGAGGGAGGAGCCGGAACATTCTCTGACGGAAAGCTTTACACCCGTTCATCCAAGAGGGGGGACATCAGGGAGGTGCTTCACCAGCTTGTGCAGTTCGGCGCCGATCCTTCAATTCTCATCGACGCACATCCTCACATCGGAAGCGACAGGCTCCCAGTGATAGTGGAGAATATACGCAAATGCATCGTCGGGCACGGAGGGGAATATCATTTCGATACCCGCGTGACGGACATTGTTCGCAAGGCGGACGGTTCTTTCGATGTCATATCGTCGGATGGGGATGTATATTCCGCAAGGCAGGTGATACTCGCCACGGGACATTCCGCAAGGGACATATATGAATTGTTCGTCAGGAAGGGATGGGAACTCCAGGCCAAGGGGTTTGCCCTCGGAGTCCGCGTGGAGCATCCTCAGTCCCTCATAAACAATATCAGGTATCACGGCAAATACCAGCCGTTCATGCCTACGGCGGAATATTCCTTCGTCACCCAGGTGGAGGGCAGGGGAGTATTCTCCTTCTGCATGTGCCCGGGCGGGGTGCTCGTGCCTGCCGCAACCGCCCCAGGGGAACTTGTGCTCAACGGGATGTCGAACTCGGCCCGCAATTCCAGATGGGCCAATTCCGGTGTCGTCGTGTCTGTAGAGCCTGAGGATATGCCTGAATATGCCAGGTTCGGTCCTTTGGCCCTCCTGCAATTCCAGAAGGATGTCGAGAAATCGATGTTTGACTATACGGGTTCATTGAAGGCCCCGGCCCAGAGGATGATGGATTTCTGCCGTAAGGTACCTTCAACCGGACTTCCTGCGACCTCATATCATCCTGGAGCAGTGTCTGCGCCATTGCATGAACTCCTTCCGGAACATATATCGCTCCGTCTGAAATATGCCTTCCCGATGATAGGGAACAAGCAGATGCACGGCTATTACACCAACGAGGCCCTGCTTCTCGGGGTGGAATCCAGGACTTCCTCTCCTGTCAGGATTCCTCGCGACTCCCAGACCTTGCAGCATATCCAGGTCCCTGGACTGTACCCTTGCGGGGAAGGGGCCGGCTATGCCGGAGGAATCGTGTCATCGGCCGTTGACGGAATCAATTGTGCCATCAGATGTTCCATCGTAATGAATGAATAGAATGAAACGGATTGTTGTATTATTGCTTGCTTTCGCCGCCCTCAATGTGTCATATGCGGCCAATCGCACCCTCAGGGTGGATTACATATTTTCCGGAACAGCCAGGACCGCTGAAATCGCCCTTGACGAGATGTCCGTATTCGACGGATGGGCAGGGCGTTCCCACAACCTGGATTCAGTCGCCCTCAAGGGTAACGGCCAGATCTGCATGCGGGATGCGGCTTCAGGCAAGGTACTCTACCGGCAGAGTTTCTCGACCCTGTTCCAGGAATGGCAGACCACGGAGGAGGCTGTGAGCGTACGCAAATCCTTCGAGAACGTATTCCTGCTCCCAATGCCTCAGGAGAAGGCTGTGGTCAGGGTGGAATTATATGATTTCCACGGAGCAGTCCAGGCTTCATTCGAACATCCTGCCGACCCTGATGACATACTTGTGAGACGCCTTCCGGCATCGCCGGTGCCGCACAGGATGCTTTTGGAGAGTGGTCCGGCAACTGAATGCATCGACATAGCCATCGTGGCAGAGGGATATACTGCCGCGGAGGCTGAAATCTTCTACGCGGATGCAAAGGTGGCGATGGATGAAATCCTTTCCTATGAACCTTTCGCCACTTTCCGTGACAGGTTCAACTTCGTTGCCGTTGCTGCGCCTTCCAATGACAGCGGAGTCAGCGTCCCGGCCGAGGGAGACTGGAAGGACACTGCCCTCTGCTCCCATTTCAGCACATTCTATTCTGACCGCTATCTTACCACACTGCGCCTCCGCAGGCTTCATGACCTGCTCGCGGGAATACCATATGAGCATATCATAATACTCGCCAATACAGATACTTACGGCGGCGGTGGCATATATAATTCATATACCTTGACTACAGCCCATCACGCCAGCTTCAAGCCTGTCGTAGTGCATGAGTTCGGGCACAGTTTCGCAGGTCTCGCTGACGAATATTATTATGACGACCAATATTCCGATTACTATTTCCCGGATGAGGAACCGTGGGAGCAGAACATCACGACGATGTGCGATTTCGCCTCCAAATGGGGGGCGCTCCTGCCTGAAGGTGCGAAGGTGCCTTTCGAGGGAGAGCCTTGTCCAAAGGCGGAAATGTGGAAACGGATTGCTGATGGCGAGCCTGCCGCAAACTTCGTCGGGGTGTATGAGGGTGGCGGATATCTTTCGAAAGGAGTATGGCGCCCTTATCCGGACTGCCGTATGCACACGAACGAGGCTCCTGTATTCTGCCCTGTATGTCAGAATGCAATCCGCAATCTCATAGAGTTCTACATAGACTGACGGGTACAAAAAAAAGGGTAAGCTTGATACATCGCACCGCTACGACCTCCTACCCTTGCTGCGGTCAAGCCCTGGGGGAATTCAGAGGGAGCTGGTCGTGTATGACTTACCCGGCCACAAAGTTAATCAAATTTTAATTGACTCCAAAATTATTCTCCAAACTGCACGCCTTCACCCGCAGATTCATCGTCGCTTCTCTCGCTCGGAATGACAGGAGGATGAGGCTTTCAGGCTGAAATTCAAAGCATACCATAAGGCTGTCATTCCGAGCCCCCGCGAGGAATCTGCGGGGGAGAAACAACAGTTATGGAATCGAACTATATGCTGTCAAAAATCAAAGGAAGGATGTCATCAACTTTGGAGAACTTCCAAATCCTCTCTTTACCGATGAGAATCACCTCCATAGGCTTCCCGGATTTGTGCTGGTATTGAGCCATGACCTGCCTGCACGCACCGCAAGGAGTGGCAGGGGTGTCGCACAGGATGCCGTTCTGACCACCGGCTACGGCGATTTTCAACATTGCCTTGTCCGGATTGTTGGCCCCTGCATAGAACATGGCCGTCCTTTCGGCGCAAAGCCCTGAAGGATATGCGGCGTTCTCCTGGTTGGAACCGGTGATGATCTGCCCGTCCTCAAGCATCACGGCTGCACCTACGTTGAATCCAGAATATGGAGCATAGGATGATGCAGTTGCGCCTATTGCAGCTTCTGCGACACGCCTGTCCTGAGGCTCCAATTCGTCAAGGGACAGGTATTCGGCGAACGATATTTTTATCTCTTTGTTTGTCATAACAAATCAATTGAATTATCTTTGCGCAAGTGCAAAGTGTACAAATATAGTTTTTTTCTTTTGAAAAGATACAATTTGTGCCATGAAACATGACATTTATCTAATTTAAGGTCATTTTTATAACAATTTGACAAATCATTTTCGGCTATGGACAACAGCAGGACAAAAGTATGTGTGGGGCTTTCCGGAGGAGTGGATTCAAGCGTTGCGGCGCTTCTTCTCAAACAGGCCGGCTATGATGTGTTCGCATTGTTCATGCAGAACTGGCACGATGCCTCCACGACCCTTCACGGTGACTGCGAATGGGAGGAGGACCGCTTCGTTGCGGAGATGGTGGCCAGGAAAATCGGCATACCTTTCTATTTCGTGGACTTGAGCAAGGAATATCGCCAGAGGGTGGTGGATTATATGTTCGATGAATACGAAAGAGGCCGCACACCCAACCCTGACGTCCTTTGCAACAGGGAGATAAAGTTCGATGCCTTCCTCAGATGCGCGAGGAAGCTCGGGGCCGACATGGTGGCGACGGGGCATTATTGCAGGAAGGAGGAGACCGAGGTGGACGGACGCAAGGTGTACAGGATTCTTGCCGGCAGCGACCCAGGCAAGGACCAGAGCTATTTCCTGTGCCAGTTGAATCAGGAACAGCTGGCCTGCGCGATGTTCCCGATAGGAGATATGCTCAAAAGCGAGGTGAGGCGCATTGCCCACGAAGCCGACCTCCAGTCTGCCGACAAGAAGGATTCCCAGGGGATATGCTTTGTCGGAAAGGTTGACCTTCCGACATTCCTTAAGCAGAAGCTTTCCCCAAAGGAGGGCGACATAGTGGAGGTATATGATGCCTATTATTCTCTGAATGAGCAATATAGGTTCATCCACGACACACTCGCCTCCATAATGGAGGACCAGGGTGCCCAGGTCAGGATGATAACCGGCTACATATCGGAGGACAAGACGGACAGGACCGTCAGAGGCGCCTGCCCGTTCTCGCTTCAGAAGATTGTAGCCTTGGATGACGACTGCCTCCTGAGGCTGTCCGAACCGGTGAGGTATGACATCCGTTTCGAGACGGAGACCTATCGCAGCGGCAAGAAACATGTCAGGAAGACCCGTTACAAGGACAATCCTTTCGGGAAGATAGTAGGCAGGCACGACGGGGCGCAGTTCTTCACCATAGGACAGCGCAAGGGGCTCAATATCGGAGGTCACGGGGATTCCGTGTTCGTAATAGACACCGACATCGAGTCCAATATAATATATGTAGGGGAGGGGCACACCCACAAGGGACTTTCGCGCAGTTGCCTCAGAATCGCCCCTGAGGACATACATTGGATCAGGGAGGATATGAGGATGGCTGTCGGGGAAATCCGGAGATACAGGGTTAGGATCAGGTACAGGCAGCCGCTTCAGGATGCGACCTTGATAATGCGTGGCAACGGCCTGTACATCCTTTTCGACGCGCCTCAGCGTGGCATCACCCCGGGGCAGTTCGCCGTGTGGTACATGCCTGTGGAGGACGGATCCGATGTTTCCGTACCTGACACTTCCGTCGAGATGCTCGGTAGCGGCGTCATCTGAGAAGCGACCTGGCAGCGCTGATTCCAGCAAGGTAACCGGTGGAGAAAGCCGCATGGAGGTTATAGCCTCCGGTGTCGGCATCGATGTCCAGTACCTCACCGGCAAAATACAGTCCTTCGGTCAATCTGGATTCCAATGTCTTAGGTACGATTTCATCCCTGCTCACACCACCGGCCGTGATTACGCATCGCTCATATCCCACATATCCCTCGATGTCCATCTTCCAGGATTTCAGTGCCTTGGCAAGTGACTTGTGGTCCATGCCCTGGTTCGAACGGACGAATGCCGGGATCATGCTGGCAGGCAGGACCTTGCCGAGAAGTATGCGGAACCGTTCCCTGTATTGCTTTCCTGCGCTCCTCCTGTCCCCGGATATTTCATCGAAGAGCGAGAGGATGCGGGAGTGCAGCGCTTCAGGAGCCACAGCCGGTTTCAGGTCAATCGAAGCGGAAACCTTTGAGCCGTGGACGAGGGCGCTTACGCATCTGCGGCTGACCTTGAATCCAATCGGTCCCTCAATCCCTCCGTCAGTGAAGTCGAGGTCCCCGAACTCTGTCTGTACAGGGTTGCCGTCAACCGAAATCGTGAGTTCCACATTCTTCAGGGAATTGCCGCACAGGAGTCTGCCGAGTTCAGACAACGGCTCGGACCTGTCGATATGCCCTCGTATCCCGCTCCTGGCATTGCTGTTCTTGTATCCTTTCGGGACTATTGCAGTCAGCGAGGGAAACAGTTCCTTTATGGAATGTCCCAAGGATTCCGCCCACCTGTAACCATCCCCCGTGGAGCCTGTCTTCGGATATGAGAGCCCTCCTGTGCAGATGATCAGCCTTTGTGCCAGGAACTTGCTTCCGTCCGTACATCCGACCTCGAATCCCTCTGATGATTTCGTGCAGGACGACACCTCCTTTCCGCAGACTACCTTTGCTCCTGCTCCGGTCGCCGCTTTCAGGAGCGTATCGACCACGTCCGCAGCATTGTATGAGGCAGGAAATGCCCTGTCGCCTCTCTCCACCACCGATTCCATCCCGTACCGTGACAGATATTCCATCATTTTCTCCGGCGTCAGATTATAGAATGACGGCTTGAGGAAATCCGGTTTGGGATGTATGTGGGATGAGAAATCGTTCCAGGGTTTCACATTGGTGAAGTTGCACCGCCCCTTTCCGGTAATCATGATTTTCCTTCCAGGCCGTGGCATCTTCTCAATCAGGGTCACCGATCCCTTCCCAGAGAGAACCCCTGCGGCTCCGGATGCCGCCATCAGCCCCGCAGCACCCCCTCCGATGACAAGGATTTCCGTTTTTTTGCACTCCATATCGTCCATTATTCAAAAGATCATGCAAAACACTGCAAAATTATGGAAAATTATCTATATTTGCATCGTTACGCGAGTACCTTATAATAGTTTCAGATTTAGTCAGTTGTGACATCCTTTGATTCATATTGCGCCAATTGTTCCACCATCCTGTCATTTTTGATGGGGGGGGGGAGATATAGCAATGTAATCACTTCAAATACTGATAATGATGCGCTTTCCGCAAGGGGAGCGCATGTTTTGTCGTGTCCTCCAGTCTCGCCAGAGAATGTCAATCAATATCAACAATCAAATAATCAATGCTTATGAAAGAAAAAGAATCAATCTATCAGGAGCCTCGTATCGAGGTTGTGGAAGTCATGCTTGAAGGCGCTGTGCTTTCTGACAGCAATCCAAGCGGTACAGGTGAAGGTTTAACCCCTGGAAATGGGATATGGTAAAATAATTAAAATCAACAGAATATGAAAAAGTCAATCTATCTTGCAGTGGCCATCGTATTGGCGGCTGTGTCCTGTCAGAGGACTGAGTTGGTTCCCGAGTACAATTTCAGTATCAAGGCAACCCGAGAGGCCGTAGTGGATACCAAATCCACAGTGTCGGATGCCGGTGCATTCTCATGGGTGAGCGGCGATGCCATCGGAATCTACAATGGCTCATCTTTCAATAAACTTACTACTAAAGATAGCGGTGCTTCGGCAACATTTTCCGGTACTGTAGTGGGAACTCCGGGGACATGCGCTGTATTCCCATACACCATTGCCGATACCCCGACATCAGTGAAGCTTCCCGCTTCATACGAATGGGTGGCAGATCAGGCAAACGCAGCGATGTACGCAACATACAATGCAGAAGGCCTTGCATTCAAGCACCTCGGAGGCCTTATCAAGGTGACTGTTGCCGGCGTCCCTGCTGAAGCGACATCATTCGTGTTCACGGCAGACAAGGATA
>JBJEBR010000040.1:0-11535 GCA_051870255.1 Candidatus Cryptobacteroides sp. | reverse complement strand
GTCAGAGGGTTGCGCGGATGCCATGAAAAGGTCACGATACCTCCCCTGAGGTGGTGTGTGACGGCGGATGCACGCATCAGGGTGAAATGATTGTTGTCGAGATTCATTGCCGCACCTGTCTCTATGCCTCCGAGGTCGAGTCCGTAAACTGCGGGATATACGCCGCAGACTTCCTTGACATCGGAACGGAGGAACTCAGTCTCGTCCTCGTCGATCTTCCAGGTATGACCATACATCAGGTCGTCCTGATGGCCGTACAATATCACTCCTTTGTCGATGGTTTCCTGAAGGCGGTCCATCAGTGCGGATGCACCTTCATCGAAACGGCTTTCCTGCGGAGTGCAGGCTGCGGCGAGTATCAATGCCGTGGTTAAAATTGCTGTCGGTTTCATTGTCTATACTTTATAATTCTATCGTAACCTCGTGATGCCCCGGCTCATATGGCAGGAAAACGGATTTTCCGGAGCAGGTGTTGCGGACCGTGATGTCATATACGGCGTCACGGAACACCCTGTGGACCTTGTACTCCCCAATCGATGCAGGCAGGCACGGGCAAACCGTGATTCCGTCATATTCAGGCCTTATGCCCAGCAGATATTCCGAAACGGTGAGCCAGTTCCACGCCGCCGTGCCGGTAAGCCAGCTGTTCTTCCCCTCGCCAGGCTTGAAGGCATCCTTGCCCGCAACCATCTGGCAATATACATATGGCTCGACCTTGTGAAGCGTCTGGTCCTTGATGAAGGCCGGTGATATCTTGCAATAATGCTCCCACGCATCCTCCCTGCGCCCTGCAAGGGCCTCACCCACAATCACCCACGGATTGTTGTGGCAGAAGATACCGGCATTTTCCTTATAGCCCTGCGGATATGACGAAATCTCCCCATAATCCTTCACATATTTCGTGAACGCCGGATTATTCAGCACTATACCATGCTCACTGTCAAGCCTTTCCTTCACGCTGTCAAGAGCCTTGTCGCACATCCCCTTTCCGGCACCGATACGCGCCATCGTACACCAGCCCTGGCTCTCGATGAATATCTTTCCTTCCTCATTCTCCTTCGAACCCACCTTGCGGCCATAGTAATCATATGCCCTGAGGAACCATTCTCCGTCCCATCCATATTCCTCCACGGCCTTTTCCATAGCCTCGACAGAGGCGGCTACCTGCGAAGAATCCATCCCGAGACGGTCCAGGAGCTGCACGAAATCCTTTCCCACGACCACATACAGACCGGCAATCATCAGGGATTCAGCCTTCGAGCCTTCAGTCTTGTTCTCCGTTGTCTGGAAAGACTCGTCAGGATTGTCGGAGAAGCAGTTCAGGTTCAGGCAGTCGTTCCAGTCGGCGCGCCCGATCAGAGGCAGGCCGTGAGGACCGAGATTGTTGCCCGTGTAGCCGAAACTTATGCGCAGGTGCTCCAGGAGTGTCTTCTCGCTTCCGGGTACATTGTCGAAAGGCACCATCTCGTCGAGAATGGAGTAATCGCCCGTCTCCTTCAGATATGCGAATGTTCCGAACAGAAGCCAGAGAGGGTCGTCGTTGAAGCCTCCGCCGATGCCGTCGTTGCCCCTCTTGGTAAGAGGCTGGTACTGATGGTAGCATCCTCCGTCCGGGAACTGGGTGGCTGCAATGTCGAGGATACGCTCGCGAGCCCTTTCAGGAATCTGGTGGACGAATCCCACGAGGTCCTGGTTGGAGTCCCTGAATCCCATTCCGCGTCCGATTCCGCTTTCAAAGAATGAAGCAGAACGGGACATGTTGAATGTCACCATACATTGGTACTGGTTCCATATGTTCACCATCCTGTCAAGTTCAGGGACAGGGGAAGATACGCTGAAATTGCCGAGGATACCGTCCCAGTATGTCTTGAGGGAGGCAAATGCCTCGTCCACCTTCTGCGGAGTGTCGAAACGCCCGAGGATTTCATAAGCCTTCGACTTGTCGATGATCGCCGAGCAGGAATTGACCTCGGTGCCGCGCGGTGCGATGAATTTCCCGTCCTGAGGGTTCTCCACATATCCGAGCACGAAGACAAGTTCACGGACCTCACTAGGGGCAAGGCTGACCTTCAGGCAATGTGAAGCGACTGGACTCCAGCCGTGTGCGACGCTCTGACGGGAACGGCCTTCGAGTACGGCCTCCGGGGCGTCGAATCCGTTGTACAATCCCATGAAACTCTCCCTGTCAGTGTCATATCCGTCAATCGGCACATTCACGCCATAGAATGCGAAATGGTCGCGCCTCTCGCGGTATTCGGTCTTGTGATATATCACGCTGCCCTCGATCTCCACCTCTCCGGTAGAGAGATTCCTCTGGAAATTCTCCATATCGGTCTGGGCATTCCACAGGCACCATTCCACAAAGGAGAAGAGGGTGAAATCCTTGCGGGAAGACGATTCATTGGTTATGGTCACTTTCTGCACCTCGCAGCGGCAACCCTGAGGAACGAAGAACAGTTCGCTGATTTTCAGGCCGTTCTTGCTTCCAGTGATTCGGGTGTAACCCATTCCGTGGCGACATTCATAGAAATCGAGGGGAGTCTTGCAGGGTTTCCATCCCGGACTCCAGACGATGCCGCCGTCATTGACATAGAAATATCTTCCTCCGTCATCGGCAGGGACGCTGTTGTACCTGTAACGGGTTATACGGCGGAATTTGGCATCCTTGCAGAAGCAGTAGCCGCCCGCAGTCGCAGATATGAGGGAGAAGAAGTCTTCGGTGCCGAGATAGTTTATCCACGGCCATGGCAGGGCCGGGTCGGTTATCACGAACTCTCGCGCAGTGTCGTCAAAATGTCCGTATGTCTTGGTATTCATTATTATCAAGGTTTAGGTTGTTTCAGATATCTCGACTCCCTTTGGTCGCTCGATATGACAGTATTATCATCTCGACTCCCTTTGGTCGCTCGATATGACAGTATTGTCATCTCGACCGAGGCCGCAGGACGAGCGGAGAGATCTCTACCGAGGAGCATTGTCATATACTGATTTCAGGGTATAGGATTGTGTGGCCGTATTGAAGGCCTTGTACATTATGTCGATGATCGGCTTGGAATCATTGATATAGTCTCCGTCTGCATGGCCTATGAACCCGAAGGACTCGTTGCCGGTTCCTGTGGCCCCGTTGTCCCATAGCACAGGAGTCAGGCCATAATCCTTGGCGGCCTTGTAAACGAACTCGAACCAATATTTCTGGAAAGCCTTTGCACGGTCATCGGCTCTGTTCACGGCCCCGCATTCACCCAAATACACCGGTATATTGTTGTCTATATATTTCTCTTTCAGCATCTTGAAAGTCGCGAGGACATTTGTTTCGCTGTGGTTCGGGTCTTTCTTGCCGACAGTGCCCGTATGGCCCCATTCCGTATATGCGGAATTCTGGCCGAGGGCATAGCCTGACGGGTCATAATAATGGACGGACACGATCAGCCTGCCGGATGCAGTGTCCGTCGGAAGCGTCAGGTAACTGACAGTGAGGGAAGGGTCGGCGGTATAACCGAGAACGGAGAGGTATCTGTCGGCATTGTTTCCGCCCGTCGAACGGACAGTCGTGACGAATGCCTGTGCAAGTTCATTGATTA
Source organism: Candidatus Cryptobacteroides sp. (assembly GCA_051870255.1). Lineage (GTDB taxonomy): Bacteria > Bacteroidota > Bacteroidia > Bacteroidales > UBA932 > Cryptobacteroides. The sequence continues at coordinate 7,954 of JBJEBR010000040.1, read as the reverse complement.
CAGCATATTGCTTTCCTCCGTCGGTGCGGTTGTCTCCCCAGCCCCAGCTTCCGTCCTGAAGCTCGTTGTAGGCCTCGAAGATGAGCCAGTCGCCTTCATCGGCAAACTTCCTGGCAATCTGTTCCCAGACAGCCTTGTATCTTGCCATCATCTCATCCTTGTAGGCAGCATCCTTCGCAGCCTTGTGAACGCAGAGCCATCCGTCGGAAGGGCTGTCGTCGTGGTGCATGTTCACGATGGCGTTCAGCCCTGCCGTCCTTGCATAGCCGGCAATCTCCGCCACCCTGTCGAGCCATGCCGCCTCGATGGCATAGTCAGGAGCATCGCCTATATGTCCCATCCAGGTCACAGGGATACGGACTGTCGAGAAGCCTTTGGCCTTCAGGCCGTCCATTGTCGCCTGAGTGCATTTCGGATTGCCCCAGAAAGTCTCTCCGGACACCCCGTTGACCATCGCGTCCATCTGGTTGCCGAGGTTCCATCCATATCCGAGCCTGGCAGCCATCGCCACGGCATCGTTGGACGGGAGTGCAGGTGCGTCGAGGAAAGAGAAGTCCTCAACGGCAGCCTCCTGATTGACTGTCAGATATTTTTTCTGATCGTCACATACGATGGAAAACTGGATTGTCCTTGGCTCATATACGTCGTTTGCATCCACCTTGACTGTCAATTCGCAGGAATTGTCCGTCACGGCCGAGGCTGATACTCCGCACCAGTCGCAAGTTCCCACGATATATGGTTTCACGCTGCATCGGGCAATCACCTGGTATTCTCCTTCGGCTGCGGAAACATCCAAGGTTTCCGGAGAGATGGACAAATCCACATCGTCCGGAACAGGATTATCCTTGCTTTGACATGAAACGGTCATTGCCAGAGCAGCAACAAGCAACGAAATTTTTCTCATAAGCATCATTTGTACAAATCTTCAGGAAGTTCATCAAGCCCCACTACGTCAGGGCATCCCCAGCTTGCCTTCCACCATGCAATGTCGGCATGGATATGGGCATATCCTTCTGTAAGGTCATTGTCATAGTCATACCACGGCATGAAATAGAGCCATTGCGCCCCGGCGCTCCATTGTGCAGCCATTGACGGCACTCCACCGTGCTCCGACAAGGCAATCATCTTATCAGGATAAAGTTCCTGCAGAAGCGTGAAGTTGGCAGCCACGGAAGATGCAGAGGAAACATTGTATATATCCCTGCCGACAATATCGACATATTCATCACCGGGATAGAACGGGGAATCGATGTCACCCTGCGAGGAAGTCTGACTGGTCCACACCCATATAAGGTTGTCCAAGCCGGCGGCCTTGAAATAGTCGAACATATATCTCCACAGGCGCACATAGGTCTCGGCTCCGTCCAAACCCCACCAGAACCATGCTCCGGAGTGGTATGTATAGGTGTTGCCGGCAGCCTCGTGAAGAGGTCTCCATACCACAGGAATACCCTCAGCCTGCAGGAGTTTCAGGTATCCGGCTATCTTCTCCAGGTCCGCGTCCGCCGTCCGCTTTTCCCATGTTCCGTCCTTGAAGATGTTGGCAGGACGGAAAGCCGTACCAGTGGTTCCGTTTCCAGGAGTGCAGGTATAGTCTGACGAGCCGTCAGCATATGGTACATTCCAATGCCAGCAGGCGCTGACGATTCCGCCCTTGTTGAACCATGTCCTGACCGGAGTTATGTCGGAATAGTCGATCCAGTTGGCCGGAGAGGCGAACAGATGGATATAATCGAATGTCGCCATTGCAGGGTATTTCCCTGTCCACTTGTTTATCCAGTCGGCCTCGACCGTGTTCCAGTTGACCTTTGCTATGGCTCCCGATATGGTTTTGACGCCATATACAGACCTCAAATAATCATAAAGTTTCTTCGCGTTAGGGCTCGGATTCTCCGTGACAAGGCTGGCGGAAATCACAGTTGAGGCCTTGTCTTTTGTCTTGAACCTTATGCTTATGTCCTTGGCAGGGTTATCCTTGTAGCCCGTCACCGTTCCTTCGGGAAGATGAAGGGTATATGACGTGGATGGCTCCAGGTCGGCCAGGACTATCGTGACATCCTTGTCGTAGGCATCTATGGATGATATCGTCCCGGACGGGGAAATGGTTATCTCCTGACGATTCTTGGTCGGACAGAAGACATTCACATCGAAAGTCAATGTCGCAGTCAGGTTAAGGTAACTTACATCCTGTTGTCCGTCGGCAGGTGTGGAGGTGACCAGTTGGGGGGCCGCTGCAGGCTCGTCCTCAGGGGTGTCGGGTTTCTGGCAGGCGGCTGTCAATGACAGGATTGCTCCGAATAGCAATAATAGCTTATTTGTTTTCATTTATCTTATGTTTCTATTATAGATTTCTCGACTCCGCCCTTCGGGCTCCGCTCGAAATGACAACCTCACGGTCAATCGTAATGACAACCTCACGCTCGCTCTGGATGACATTCTTTTGTCATCTCGACTGGAGGTGCAAAGCACCGCAGTGGAGAGATCTATTGGCTCCCGAGGAGGCGGTCAGGCCTCCACGGGAAAAATGTTATAGGACAACAGTAAGTTTAGTTACTTTGACCTTGTCTCCGTTAAGCAGGAATATACCTCCCCACCACTGCTGGGTCATGGCCGCATTATAAATGTCCTGTGTAACTTCAAGGGCATAGCGTCCGCCGTTGGCATCCAGATCATATTCGGTGAACTTGCCGTCCTCCGTGTCGTTTCCGACAGAACAGATGCTGGCATAAGTCGGTCCCCAATGGCCTTCGACAATCTGCAGTTTCCAAGCCGGATCAAGAGGAGTGATATAGAAATAGATCGTACTTCCCACTGTCACTCCATTGGCTGCGAACTCGGCTCCGCCATCTGACAAGAGATTCGGCTGATTTCCCCAGTTGTCTGCGATTGCTTCGCCTTCCCAAAGGGTCACTTCCATCGAAATCTCCGTCTTGAGAGTAATCTTGGTCAGAGTGTAATTGCAACCTGTGATGATGAGTCCGTTGTTGGCGATGATGTCATCGAGCATAGTCTGTGTAAGAGGAACTTCAAGCTGAGTCTGTCCGGCAGAAAGCTCAAAGAACGTATTTTCCGGAAGTTCACCCCATTCATTGCCGTGACGGAGAGAAAACTGCCACCATCCGGCTGAGCTGTCCTCAGTGAAGTCAAATATCATTGTCACCGTTCCGGCAGACAGGTCAACGCTTGACCAGTCATAGCCGCCCCATGCAAGATCCTGATTTCCGCTCCATGAGCCGCAATCCCATGAACCGCTCCAGATAACCTTCTTCTGGACGTTGTTCGGAATGCAGTCGATGGTATATTCAACAGCACCATTTGAAGAGATGAGCCTTACGACGGTACCCTTGCCGGCCATGTCTGGCAGGCTGATATACAGAGTCTTGCCATTGAGCAGGAACTTGACGCCTTCTCCGTTCACCTCCACGCTCTCAAGCTTGTCCTCATTCTCGACAGGGACTACGAGCACTGTTCCTCCGTAAATCTCAGTTTCGGCAGAAGGAAGCTCGGTAATGAAGCAGGCAGTAGGTTTGTTCACTTCAAGAGAGGCGCACTCGACACTTGTCTTGTTGGCAAGATTGAGCTTGACGACTCCTGTTTCAGCAGTTGTAGGTACGGCGACCGTGATTTCAGTCTCTGTAGCCTCCACCTCGACGGTCAGGTCACCTCCGAAGGTCACGCTCTTGACAAGGTCAAGGTCGGTACCGGTGATGGTGATGTCTGATCCTGCGGCAGCCGGGTTGGCGCTGTATGAAGCAAAGGCAGGTTTCACAAGGGTGAATGCGACTGCTACGCTCTTACCGTTTGCCATCCAAAGGGTTGCATCTCCCTCGGTAGCCGTGTCCGGCATAGTGAGGGTAATGGCATCAGAAGTCGTGTATTCCACGCCGGATGCACCTGGAAGGTCGATTCCCGTAACAAGGGCAAGGTCAGCACCGTTGATGGTGAGGACGGCTCCGGCTTTTACCGGTGCAGGAGTAGCGGCAAGAGAAGTAGGAACTACAGTCACATAGCTTCCGGCTTCCACCTCAACTCCTGACTTCGCCACGAGAACGGCAGTTCCGTCCTGGGCAGCATCCGGAAGTACGAAAGTAATCTGCGTGCCGTCTGCATTGGCAGTGAAATCAACTGAAGGGACTCCAGGAAGGGCAAGAGTCTGCACATACTGGAAATTCTTTCCTGAAATCTTCACCTGAGCGCCTGCAATATACCTTTCGGCTGTCATAGCGGAGACTTCCGGCTGAGCGACGACAAGTTCAGCCTCAGAATAGATCATGTTTGGAATCAGTTCGGCATTCTCTGCAAGAGTCTCGTCAAGGTCACCAAGTCCGATTACGCCTGTGCGGGCCTCAACAGGGACTTTCACCTTGATTTCATAACGGGAATGAGAGGTGAAATTCTTCTCTGATACAATGACGTCATCGCTGAAAACAACCTCGTGGATAAGGTTGAGATAGTCGCCTTTGATGGTCAGCACATCGTCAGCCTTCACAGATGCCGGAGAGAATGACTCCAACTCTATAGGTTCAAGATAAGTAAGGGCGGTCTTGGTCACGATTTCAGTTCCGTCGGAAGCCTTGAGAGTGACCAAACCCGGTTCTGGTCCGTCCTTGGGTACTATTATCCTGATTTCGGAAGGCACACCGGCCTTCACGATTTCGATTTCGCTGACAGGGTCCACACCTGGAATAATCACCTCGGTGACTTTATCAAGGTTGCTTCCAAGAAAGCGGAGCTCACCGCCGCGCATTACAGGCTGCGGTCCGTACACATTCAGAACCACACCTGTCTCGGCATACTGGTTCGTGTCCACCAGTTCATTCTTACAACCGGACAAGATTGCCACTGAAGCTGCAAGAAGGCTTATAATATTGAATATCTTTTTCATCACTCTTATCTGTTAGGGACTGCTCTAAGATTGTCATACTTGAAGATAGGGGTACATGCCGTACCTGTGGCTCCACCATCCCAAGGCCACATGACGAGGCTGGCGAAATCTTTCGGACTCTGAAGCGGAACCAGACCTTCGGTTCCGTCAGCATTGTACTTGAAATCAGTGAAAGGAATGGTAACGGTGATCCACTCGCCACCGGTATCGAATGAACCAGTCTCAGCCCAAGGGGTATAGAGTGCACGGCAAAGGCCGTTAGCAGCTAGGATATAGGAGTTGTTCTGCCAGCTGTCGTTGGCACATATTTCAGCGCTGGTGAAGATTATCTGCATAGAACCAGCTGACCAAGGATTGCTTGCCGGAATGTTGAGCTCGAACTTGAAGGCCATGTTCTTGAAGTCGCTGAAATCAATGAAGTTGCAGATAGGAATACCTGCACCGGAGGTGATGCTCATAGGGTCACCGTTCCAGTTTCCGCACCAGAATGGGAGCTTGAGAGCCTCCTGCCATGCACCGCTCTCGTCGAGGTCAGCCGGGCCGAGAACCACATAGTCACCACTGATACCGCCTTCGCTGCTGTAAGATGCAGATATGTTCCATCCTTGAGGAACCACATCGGTAGTTCCGTCAAAGTCAGTGATTATACCACGGGTGTCCTTGTAGTGGAACACGGATTCAGCAGTGCCATAGATCGTGCTTACCTCAACCGGTCCTTCCGGAGCATCCGGAACCACGAAAGTCAGGGAAGTCTTGGCTATCTTTATGTCGCTCTGCGGCACTTGAACGCCTCCGAGCGAAAGGGTAAGACGCACATTCGGGTCATCCACGAAATAGTCACCGTAGAGAACGGCCTCGCTGCCGGCAAGAGCGTATTCGCAAGACATCGAACTGATTGAAGGACCAGGCACAAGTACATGGAAATCAGCAGTTACAGTGTCTTTGGCAGATGTGATCATATAAATCTTGTCGGAAACAAGACTTGGTATATTCTTAGGAACCGACAGGATGAGGGTGTTGTCGGTCATGAAACTGGTGTTGAGCACGGCCTGCTGGTCGTTGAACCACACTTCGTGGATGCTGCGCAGGTTTTCGCCCACGAAACAGAGCTGTGACTCCATATAAGCCTCAGTGAGGAGGGAGTCGGCGGAATTCACGTCAACAGGACGGATGTAGTGCAGCACAGGCACGCCGTCCGTAGGCCTGAAAGCATCCGGCTGGTCCTCACAGGAAATTGCGAGAAAACCAGAGGCTACGGCCAGCGCTGCAAATATCTTATTAATCTTTTTCATTCTTGTATCTGCTGTTAGAAGTTATAGGAATATGTTTCGCGGACATTGATTTCCTGTGCCGGCTCAAGAAGATGAGGGTTGTTTACCACATCCTCCTGAGGGAAAGGAAGAGTAAATGATGAAGCTGTGACATTCGGTGCAGCCGTACCGTCATCATATTTGCAGTTCTCATCTATCACCCAGGTCTTCTTGCCTGATTCATACCAGGTCTTGTAAGTCGTATTGAGGTTCCACCAGGCATTTCTGCGCTGGGCCTTGATCTCTGCTATCACTCCATCCATATCGTAATATGAACGGCGGACGAAGTCATACCAATAGTCACCCTCGCCTGCAAGTTCCAGACGGCGCTCCTTCCAGATATCCTGGACGGTCACGGATGTGAGAAGGTTGACTCCGGCACGCTCGCGAACTTTGTTGACATATTCAAGGGCAACTGCGCTGTTGCCTGTCAGCAGGCTTGCCTCGGCATAGACAAGATAGAGGTCGGACAGACGGAGGATATGGGTCGGAAGTTCATAGGCCATACGGTCTGCCGATTTGCCGAGGGCAGCCTCATGGTCGGCATTGTTGCCATAGAGATGCTTTCCGTTCTGTGCTCCGCACGGACCGCAAAATTCTCCAGGACCTCCCACTCCATATTCAGGATCATACAGGAATCGGAGGAGGTCGAAGCCGCCCTTGTCCTGCCAGAAATATGAATATGTGTCGCCGGCCATCATCATGGTAACCTTGCGGCGTTTATCCTTTTCTGTCGTCCTTACTGAAGGGTTGTCAATCGGAGATACTCCGAAAGCATCCTGCAGGTCCACAGAAGGTCCGCCCCACTGTCCCCAGACATCACCGAATTCGTCGAAACCGACCATTCCGAGGTCGGACTGGAGGGTGTTCTGACGGGTCCACTGATTGCCGTCAACCGTCCACATCCAGCTGATGAGAGGCTCACCTGTCTGATTGTAGAGGGAAGGTGAAAGACGGAATACATCTGAATATACAGGGGTAAGGCTTCTGCCTGAATTTTCGATTACATCCTTGGCGTATGAAGCTGCCTTCTGAAGCAGTTCCTGGTCGAGGGCGCCGTCAACGCCGGCCATTGTCAGATAAACCTTGGCAAGCAGAGCTTCTGCAGCATAATAGTCAATGCGGTTGTTCCAGCCTGAGGTCTTCTTGGGAAGGAGTGACATAGCCTTCTCAAGGTTCATGATGATGTACTCATATACATTCTTCTTTGTAACCTTGTATATGTTGTTGTAGTCATTGGTTCCGAGGAGCTGCGAATTGCTGTGTACAATCGGCACCTCACCGAATGTCCTGACCATGAAGAAGTAAGCCAAAGCCTTGAGAGTGATGGCTTCACCCATGCACTGATCCTTTATGCTCTTGGAAGGACCTTCTGCGGCATTGATGTTGACCAGAACCGCGTTCACATGGCCATTGACAGCCCAGAGAGAGTATGACATGTTGATGAGGTCCTCATCTGTGGCATTGGTCGTGAAGGTAAGATAAGGACTGCTGCCCCAATACATGTTTCCGGACATAACCTCACCAATCTTGATGAAGCCCCTCTGGAAGTCATACCACGGAGAATTGTAGATGTAGTTCACTCCCTGAATGCACTGCTCGTCATTCGTATAGAAATTGGAAGTGTTGTAGGTATCTTCAGACGGACGGTTCAGGAAATCCTTGCAGGAAGTCATCCCCAAGGCAAGCAAACCGACCGCAAGACTACCGAATATTCTGTTGAGTTTCATGATTTCAGATATTAGAATGTAATGTTAAG
>JBJEBR010000039.1:0-46813 GCA_051870255.1 Candidatus Cryptobacteroides sp. | reverse complement strand
CGTTGCAGCGGCCGCTACGACCAGAGCCGCAATAGAAATGATAATCTTTTTCATAAAAAATAAGGTTTAAATTAATAAATATTGATATAGTTAGTGCATGACGCACTGCTTTTTCAAAGAATCAAGCTTCGCGATACATTCTTTCTGCATCCGTTTCATCGGGAGTACCTTTTCGTTCACATACATCCCTCGAACCTGCTCTCCGATTTCCACAGCCTCGGCATCCCGGCCCTGCCGTATCATCATATCCATCAGCAAATTCAACGGATAGATGCGGGACGGAACCATGAAATGCGCAAGAAGATACTCCCTTTCTGCCCCGTCGAAATCCCCCATAGCTTCGAGATTCTTTCCCATTATATTGTGGAACATCGGATCAGAGGACATCTTGCTTCCCTGAAGAAGAATCTCATAGCTTTCCTGAAATCTGCCGGTTTTATGGAGCGAATAACCCAAGTCATACAGATAGCGGAAGTTTCCACATAACTCGTCATACATCGGAGACAGGTCCTCTACGGCATCTTCATACAGTCCCAATGTCACCAGATACCTGACATTTCTCCAATTCTTTTCTGCGGACGACTGAATATTGACAGCACTCAACGGATATGAAAAGAAAGAAAACACACACAATGCAATCAACCCGTATGCAAAAGGAGAGTGAAATTTCAGTAAAATTGCAATCAATAGAACAAGCACAGCAATTACTCCCGACATTGCAGGGACACCATATTCAATTCCTATCTTCAAATACTCATTAAAAGCATACTCCGGACACCCTGCCACTTTTGAGATAATCTCAGGCCGTTGCTTTTCTGCAAAGTATTCTGCTTGCGTTTCTCCATATACACCAAGCACCGTTCCTCTCCCATGACCTGTCCAAGGTTTTTTGGCAATTGCCCTTAATTCCATATTCCAGATATGGAACCGGCCTATGGCCGAATCTTTTTTCAAGAAGAAAAAACCTGATGCGGACAACAACAGTACTATAGCCAAAATAACACTCTTAACTTTATTGTTGAATATCCATTGCCTTAGATTCATTTCCCGAAATCCAAATACAATTGAAGCCAATCCCAATGAAAGCCATGCAGCTCTGCTCATTGTTGCAGGAAGCATTACAAGACATACGAAGCATGAAACAGACGAAATCATCACCAGGAACTTGTCGAACTTTCTTTGGCTGTCCTTCTCTCCAAAAGAAAAAGCACCAAGAATTGCTATCATTATCGCCAGCACTCCGCCATAAGGCCCGGGATTGGAAAAACTTCCGGTAAGAGCAAAACCAGCATTGCCCGAAGGAAGTTTCCCGAACAACTGCAATACCCCCTTGCCGCCTTCATACAACGCAAGAACATTAACAATGAGTATTGAAACGCGAAGAAACATCAATTAAATATCTCAGGGTATTTTTCATACAAAATTGCCACATCATATAAATAACATGACTCATCTTCTGCGTTTAATGTCAATATTCTTTTCTTTGCAAAGTCGAATTCAAAATTTGTAGCTGGGTATTGCAATTTCAATTCTATCAAAGGATTCCCGGACCAATCAAGTATTCTTATTGATGGTAATATGCAACCATCCTTATAATGGCCTCTCTCTGTGTCATCCAAATACAATGCTGCGATGAACTGATCATAGGCATCCAGATGCTCATAGGCCATAGGCCATGAACTTGAATCCAAAACATCAAATTCCCGAGAAGTTCCCCACTGGACTGACTTCTTAAAAGTTCCATCCAATGAATATATGTTTATGATATTTTCAACAGTTCCTGCTTCAACTATCAAATCGTGACCAAGATTATATGCAGTTATCATCGACAACACATTGAATGATTTGCCATCATCCTTGTCAACTTCATGTCTGGACAGTTCCTTAAAATGGTCAGGTACAGTATATCTGCCATTATTGAACAGCAGCCTGTCTATTCCTCTCCTGTTGTTATGAGGCCGGATAACAAAAGCCAGGCTATCATACAAGTATCTGACAGAAAATGCCGATTTTATGGCAGGACTGATCCTTTCAAAAACACAGTCACCAGTATTAAGAGTTGCTGTGATATTCCACCGACAGATTTGTTTCTTTGTATTCTTTATGTATGCAATCAATGAATCTGATTCATGGCGGAATGACAAATCGTTGAAATATTGGTAGGTTATCAATTCGTTTGGAGCATTTCCTTTCTTTACAGCGTATCGAACTGGTTTGAAATCCGGCTTGCATATCACAAAATATCCTTGTTCCGGGTCTTTCAGACTGAACAAGCACAAGGAATCTATGATTTTACAATCGATGACAGCCATCGGAACATCCTTTACCTTTCTCGCAGCCTCAAGTTGAATAGATATCGGTGATTCTGCGACTACGGTATAATCTTGAAAAGCAACAATCGGAGCTGTAACCGATTTACATGAAACCGAAATGACAGCTCCCAAAGTTAAGACTACTATGTGTATTATTTTCATCTTACTTAGTGCAACTACTAGCCCACCCCCATATAGTGTCTGTTCCATCAATATAATCACATATTGGGCAGTACATTATTTTATGCCCCTCAGAAGCTTTTATGGAGTTATAACAAGTGTACTCACCTGTTTCGATTTCTGCCAAAGCTTCAACATTCGCCACAAAAAGCGAATCAGACTCACTGCGTGAAGCCATTGCAACCGTTGCAGCAGCCGCTACGACCAGAGCTGCAATAGAAATGATAATCTTCTTCATAAAAATAAGGTTTAAATAATGATATTGATATAGTCACATCTATGTTATCAGTTATAACAAGCCATTCAAATCATAACGAATTATTCTACCATCGGAGTTTTCTATACAATAGAGATAATTACCGATATCATCAAATGCAACATTTCCTATATTCTCGTTTACTATGACATTATAGAGAAAATTACCACTCCAATCAAATATATGGATATAACTCTGGGTCTTACTATTCATGATTATATCCAAAGGCTGCTTTTTATAGACAGCAAAAATATAATCATTGCAAGATGACGCACTGACATAATACTGAGTTGTGTTCAAACTCATATTTTGATTCAGAAACTCTTTCCATTTGTAACAATCCCGATCAACAGCAATGCTCAAGATATTATTACACTCCGAATCAATTATATTGATCTGTGGCAAAAATAACATCACTTCAGCAACTTTTTCAGTAATACCGGAATTAACCAGAATACTGCTTAAATGTGTAATATGCCGATATCCCACACCCGTATTATAAGGCTTAACAGTTTTGTAATCTGTACTATCATTTAGAATATAGCGATAAATAATATCGTCATTATCGATTTGGATAGTAAACTTCAATGAATCATTCAGAGGAAGCCAATCCAGATAAGTTCCAGAAAAACTATCTGACTTAACATACTGTGTATTTTTGCTTTTTAGTGAACTAATTATATCTATTCTGTATCCTGCTGCAGTATTGTTGTCTTGAACTGTGAAGTATTTATCACTCGTACTTGTTCTGACAATATTAGGGGAAATCATCTCACCAGGTGCGCGGCCATTGTGGACAAAAGGCCCTAAGTATCGTTGAGATTTAATAGAATAAGAATGGAAGTGATAACTATTCTCATCTGTAATTGCAGCCATTAGCACTAATATGGTATCGCCTATTATATGAATATCAGAATAATAGTGACTATATGACTGAGAAATGCCATAGGTTGTGTCAACAGACATTGACACAACCCGATTGGGCTTGTTAAATCCAACCTTGACTGAACTATTCATTATGGTATTACATTTACACGCACTTAATGAAATAGTCAACAACAAGATTAGCAAAATTCTATTAGACATATTATTTGTCAATTATTGCAAAAAGCAACCCTATCCATTGCATACTTACCTATTTGCCCTGGACAATTACTGCACAACTTCATACGCACGGCTCCAGGATTCCCAGTCTGCGAACACATAGGACCTAATGCACCAAAGTCATCCTTGACTATGTAATCCACATTTTGCATAACAGAATATGAAATACTTATCGTCTGCGCCAAGAGTACAAGAGTTGTTGAACATACAATTGTTAAAAGTGTGATTGTTAAAAGAATCTTCTTCATAAGATTTTGGTGTTAATTGTTAATGATATCTGATTGTATAAGAGCTTTCCGGAAAAGTACATATAGCCTTTCACTCGCAAGCGGATTTCCCACAAAAGTCGGATTGTTCTGCGTGCCGATTAAAAATTTGTGAAACCGCAAATCGGATGGTATCAATGAGTTATGCCGGCAGAATGATCCGTTTACATCCACATAAACCGGGACCGGAGGATTTACCATCATAAGATGAAGCTTCACTTCTTCAAGTTCATCAATGCGTGGAGAAAATATAGTCAGGACGGAGAAGCAGCTGGTATCTGCCATTTCATACAGAGGATAGTTTTCCGCCAAATGAGCGATGCGACACGATGAGCAATCCAGAGAATCGTAATAGATTATATATTTATTCTCTTTAACAGTCTCAAGATCAATCAGTTTAATCTCACGATTGCAAATGCTTTCCAAATCATCGGGAATTACGATCTCGGCCTCTATGAAATCCATCATCATCCTCTTTACTTTCCGGCGTTCCATGCAGGAAGTCGTACTCAGGCATATCAATATCAGCCAAACGAATAAAAAGCGATGTCTCATAGCACTATGAATCCAGGCGTCTATAACGAGAAGTCCCCAATATAAGTATCAAAGTTATCGAGCACTAACTCAATGTAATATTCTCCGGAAGTCAATATACTCCTGATATCCATGCTTACATTCATGAACGATGCATCAAAAAGATTCTGAACCTGACTGCCATCAGTTACATTGTTTACGGTAATGAGAACATTTCCTGAAACGCCATAAAAGAAAATATGTACATACCCATTTGAATAATAGGCATTGATCTCTGGAGTTAGACCTCTATGAAGATCCTGAGAAGTATTGGATACAACTATCGGAACAGCCTTTGTATTATCCTTTTCCTCATCACACATGACAGAAGCTGAACATACTATGCATGAAAAGAATAACAATGACAAGCAAGCTACAAAATATTTTGAATAACCCTTCATAAATCAAAGTGCTTAGAATTTTCTTGCAAAGTTACAGGTATTCATAAACACTTGATAGAAAACTGGCCTAAATCCGCCTTACAAAACTCACAGTTAACTAATTATAAATCAATAATTTATGCCTTATGTTAAATTACAAAATCTAACACAAGGCAATTAAACAGCCATAAAAGCCTAATTATCAAACAGTTGCCCCCCCCGAACAATAATCCATCTTGTAAGAATAATGAATAACATTAATATATTCAATCAATTACGAGAAGCGAGACAGTAATTTAGTGGCAATATGAGAGTCAAGTGATTTTATTTCATTTATCAATCTGTACTTTTTCACATATATATTACCCGTAGAGTCCCCAGTGAATACACTTATGGCCTTTGCTGAAAAACCCGAAAGCAAGAAGCACAGCAGCCTGAAATCCATTTCAGACAGATTGGGCAACTCTGATCTTATAGTTTTCATCACGCCATCCAGATGCAAATTGAGAATACTTTCCAATTCGTGAAGAAATTTGTTATCCGTACTGAAGCGTTCTATCTCAGTCTTTACCTGTTTATAGATGGCATCTTTATCCTTGCGACATCCATGCGTTTCATAATACACACTACACAGTTTATCCAAGAATTTATATTGTTTCGAAAATAATTCTGCGATAGATGCCTCCATATTTCGGATATTATCATCTTTCCCATCTATGACAGACATCATAGCAGCATTCTCTGCTAAATTCTTATCAATGTCATTTCGTAAACCCTCGACTTGCTCGATATATTGATCTATCTCATTGTTTTTCTTTTCTAACTTCTTTTTGTAGGATATAACGATAACACATAAGGCCACCATCAATAAAATAATAAGCAAGCCTGCAATAATATATCTGCTTTTTGCCTGCAATTCAATGTAAGATGCTTTAGTCTTATAATATTCTGCCTGAATGTATTGTAACGGCTGTTGCAAAGCGCTGCGGACCAATGAATCTTGAATGGCAAGAAGCTTTTCATGAGCTGCCAGTGCCACGTCATCCTGACCTGATAATTGATATACCAGATACTCCTGATGATATATCGTTGCACTGTCGGTTGCAGAAATTGCAGCTGTCCAGGCAGAATCAAAATGCCGTTGGACCTGGGCAGGACAATTATCCCTGGCACTCTTATATGCCAAAGACAAATTTCTTATCAGAGAATTCGGACAAGATGCGGCATAATTGCTATTGAGCAACTGGTTTAATGATTGAAAATCACCCATTGCTTCATACAACATACATAACTGATCACAAGCATAACCGGTAAGATAATCATTACCGGATTGATATGCCCATTCCATAACCTCTTTTATAGGTGATTCAGCAGCGCCATAATCGCACATACGCAAATACAAATGCCCGATATCCAGAGTCGTATAGTACTGGTGAGGCAGGCTGCCTGCTTTTGTATAATAATAAGAGGCTTTCTCGAAAGCAGACAATGCATCTGACAAGTTCATTTGTTGCTCATATAGTTTTCCGAACTGTGCATAGAGAAGCCCCTTCTGAAATTCAGTTTCTGAAGCTTCGATTAACTGTTCTGCCTCTATGAAAGAAAGCATTGCCTCAGGATACCTTCCTGCATTCTGCTGGATGCGTCCAAGATAATAATATGCCTTGAATAATTTTTCTTTATTCCTGACTTTTGAATAATAATCTACAACTGAAAGCATCAGGGAATCATCCGTTTCATCAATGAAGCATTTATCCTTAGCCTGTGCCATTAGTAGATTATAATGATTCTTGCCAGCTTTGCCGCGAATACGGCTTTCATCAATTTCCGACAATGCAACCAAAGCACTGTCCGGGTATTCATTTATGTATGCATCTATCGTATCAAGAACGGTTTCACTTTCCCTGCAACTGCAAAAGGTAAATGAAACAATCGATGCAAGAGCGACAAATATCAAAAGCAGCCGTTTCATAATTCATAATTAAATCCATCTTACTACACCTTTTCCATCCGGGCAAGTTCCCAGCCGCAGAACTGCATTATGATTTATTTAGATTTCCGTGAGGATCTGGTTTTTGAGGATTTGGTTTTTGAGGATTTGCGCTTGGACTCCTGGATGGCCTTGCGGACCTTCTCCTTGCGGGCGGCTTTGTTGATGCCGACGGTCACATTGTCGAAGGATCCGTCCTCACCTGTCATGAAGGAAGTTCCCCTGCCGCTTTCATAGTCGAGCCTCTCGTCCCGGGCCTCTGAACCGGTCTCCACGAGCTCATAATCAAGCAGTTTCTGCTCCAGGTTGGTATTCTTGACACGGATCCTGACAGGATCGCCGAGATTGTACACCACATGGCTGCGCCTGCCCACAAGTCTGTAACGCTCGGCATCGAACTCGAAGAAATCCGAACGGATGTCCCTGAGCGCCACCATTCCCTCTATCTTGGTCGGCTCCACCTCGACATACATGCCCCACTCGGTGAGACCTGAAACATGGCCTTCGAACTCATATCCGACCTTGTCCTGCATGTACTCTACAAGCTTGTACTTGATGCTTGAGCGTTCCGCCTCGGCTGCTACGATTTCACGCTCGGAGGAATGTTTGCAGAGTTTCTCGAAAAGTTCCTGTTTTGCAGATACACCTCCGGCAAGGTAACGGGCAAGCAGCCTGTGGACCATCATGTCGGGATAACGCCTGATTGGCGAAGTGAAGTGAGTGTAATATTTGAAGGCAAGGCCATAATGCCCTATGTTCTCCGTTGTGTAGCGCGCCTTGGCCATGGTCCTGAGCGAAAGAAGTTCTATGGCATTGAACTCCGGAGTGTCCTTGGCCTGCGAGAACAGTTTGTTCAGTTCCTTGGAAATCTCCTTTCCGTTGCCGGTAGGACCCATCTTGTAACCGAAATTGCCGATGAAATTGCGCAGATTCTCTATCTTGTCCTGGTTAGGCTCATCATGGACACGATAGACGAATGTCTTTGCCTTGGACTTGCGTCTGTCCTTTGATGCGGCCTTATTTTCAGATGCTTCATTATCTTCAGACTGCTCCAGTTCCTCCGTGGTGACAATATCCTCAGCAGCCCCTGCTCCGCATCCAGCAGCCTTGAGCATGTCCTCAGCGCCCTTGCATCCGGTAGCGACGAACTCCGCCACGCATCTGTTGGCAAGGAGCATGAACTCCTCTATGAGCCAGTTAGCCTCCCTGGAAACCTTCTGGAACACATCCACAGGACGGCCGGTCTCATCCACAAGCACCTTCATCTCAGGACGCTCGAAACTGATGGCCCCCGCAGCGAATCTCTTCTTGCGCAGCCTGGAGGCAAGTTTGTGAAGAATCAGGACCGCCTCCTTCAGGTTGTCCGGAATCAGCTGTCCCTCAGTTACTCCCTCACCCATCGCAGCCTCACCGCCTGCAACAGCCTTTCCGTCGGTTCCTCCACGAAGTTCTGTCTGCATTGCCCTGTCACCTGCATCGATGATCTGCTGGGCGGTCTCGTAGGCGAACCTGTAATCGGAATTGATGATTGTCCTGCCGAACCATTGGGAGAGGACCTTGCCCAGAGGCGTGATTTCAAAGACCGCAGAGAATGTCAACTTGTCCTCATTCGGCCTGAGCGAACACAATTTGTTGGAAAGCTTCTCCGGAAGCATAGGGACCGTCCTGTCCACAAGATATACGGAAGTTCCCCTCGCCTTTGCCTCGTTGTCCACCACGGAACCCGGACGGACATAATGGGTGACATCGGCTATATGGATTCCGACCTCGTAATTGCCGTTGTCGAGGACCTTGAACGAGAGTGCATCGTCGAAGTCCTTCGCATCGGCAGGGTCTATGGTGAAAGTAAGGGTGTCGCGGAAATCCTTGCGCTCTGCAATGTCGGAGGATGTAATCTCATCCGAAATCATGTCTGCGGCATTGGCGACCTCCGCCTCGAACCTGTATGGAAGCGCATATTCAGCAAGGATGGCGTGCATCTCGGTATCATTGGCCCCCGGCTCACCCAATACATCCACGATATGGCCCACCGGGTTAGGCTCGCTGCGTTCCCAATGATCGACCACGGCGGCGACCTTCATGCCCTGACAGGCAGTCAGTTCGCGGCGCTCGCCTTTTTCCTCGTCATATTCATATACACCATTTATGGAGAACACCCCTTCGGAAACCGGTTTGAGCCACCCTGTCCGATCCGCTTCCGGGGCAAGCGACTGACCTTTGGAAGCCTTGCCATGCCGGCGGAAACGGGTTTGGTCCGGCTCTGCAAACGGGACCGTGATGTCATAAGGCATGAAACGGCTCTGCATGATCACCCAGGCCTGTTCGCCTACAATGTGCAGGACACCGACAAACGGCTTTGGAGAGCGTTGTACTATCTCTATGACCTCGCCCTCGCGCCTCTGTGTGTCTGTCTTCTCCCTTGTCACCGCCACGACCACGGTATCCCCGTTCAATGCTCCCCTTGTCTTGGAAGCCTTCACGAAAACATCATCTTCCTCCCCTTCCGCTATCACGAATACATATCCTTCACGGGTCATCTGGACCCTTCCCGTCACCTGCGGGAAAACCTTCTTTTCCTTTTTGCTGCGTCCACCGCGTTTCCCTCCGCGGGACTGGCCTTTGCCACTTTTTCTTGCCATACCAATTGCTTCATTATACCTTGCAAAGGTAATACATTTGAACAGAATAGGACATGAAATTATCTGTTAAATTTTGCCTCTGCTCTCGACTTTTGCTATATTTGAGCAAAGCTCATATATACGCTTTGGTCTCGGCATAGTCAAAATAAAATTTTGCCTCTGCTCTCGACTTTTGCTATATTTGCGCACGAATTGATTTGGATAAAAATTAACGACTATATTATGGATAGAAAAGTTCTTCTTATGATCCTCGACGGATGGGGCGAGGGCAAACACGACTGGACAAACGCAATATTCACACAGGGAGCTCCTTACATCGACTCTCTCCGTGAGAAATATCCTTTCGGACATCTTCAGGCCTGCGGTGAATACGTGGGTCTTCCTGACGGCCAGATGGGCAACTCGGAGGTAGGTCACCTCAACCTTGGCGCAGGAAGGGTCGTATATCAGGACCTTGTGAAGATCAACATCGCATGCCGAGAGCACAAGCTCCTGGACAACAGCGAGATCAAGGCCGCTTATGACTATGTGAAAGAAAACGGAAAGAAACTTCATCTGATGGGACTTGCCTCAATGGGAGGAGTTCACAGCTCACTCGAGCATGTATATGAGTTCCTCAACGTGGCAAAGGAATATGGCCTGAGCGACGTATTCGTACACTGTTTCATGGACGGCCGTGACTGCGACCCAAAGAGCGGAAAAGGTTTCGTAGAGGCTCTCGAGGCTGAAATGGCAAAGAGCACCGGCAAGGTTGCTTCTGTCTGCGGAAGGTTCTATGCCATGGACCGCGACAAGCGGTGGGACAGGGTCAAGGCTGCCTATGACATGCTCGTAAACGGAGAGGCCAATAAGGCAACATCAGCTGCCGACGCCATCGAAGCATCTTATGCCGAAGGTGTTACCGATGAATTCATCAAGCCTACGGTAATCACCGGAGCAGACGGAAACGCAATCGGAAAAATTGAAGAGGGCGACGCAGTGATCTTCTTCAACTTCCGCAACGACCGTGCACGCGAGCTCACCGCAGTCCTCACACAGCAGGACATGCCTGAGCAGGGCATGCATACCCTTCCTCTCTACTACTGCTGCATGACTCCGTACGACGCAGCCTTCCAGGGAGTCCACATTCTCTTCCCTAAGGAGAATGTATGCGACACCCTCGGAGAGACAGTCGCAAAGGCAGGAAAACGCCAGCTCCGCATCGCCGAGACCGAGAAATATGCTCATGTGACATTCTTCTTCAACGGCGGACGCGAGGACAAGTTCGAGAACGAAGACCGTATCCTCGTGAACTCCCCTAAGGTGCCTACATACGACATCCTGCCTCAGATGAGTGCCCCGGAAGTGACCGAGAAGCTCGTCGAGGTCCTCAACACCGGCAAGGAAGACATGGTAATCCTGAACTTCGCAAACGGTGACATGGTAGGACACACAGGAGTGTTCAGCGCTATATGTACGGCTGTCGCAAAGGTTGACCAGTGCGTCGAGAAGGTTGTGGAGGCCGCCATCGCAAACGATTATGTGGTTCTTCTCACCGCAGACCACGGAAACGCCGACAACGCAGTCAACACCGACGGTACTCCTAACACGGCCCACTCGCTGAACACGGTGCAGTTCATCGTCATCAATGCCGGTGTCGAGTCCGTGAAGGACGGCAAGCTCGCCGATGTGGCTCCTACCATCCTCAAGCTGATGGGCATCCCTCAGCCGGCAGCAATGACCGGAGAGGCTCTCATCTAAGGTTTGTTATCATGAACATAAAATCAATATTGATGACACTGCTTCTGGGCATCCTGGGAGCAGTGTCTTTCGCTCAGACAAATTCCTCAGGGGACACCCCGGCAGAGGCCCCTCGCAAGGCCGTGGTCGCATTGTCTTCAATCTACATGAGGCTGGAGCCGGACTATGAATCTCCATTGGAGACTCAGGAACTGATGGGTACCGTCGTCGATGTCGTCGGGGAGAAAGGCTACTGGAGGGAGATTGTATCTCCCCAGCCATATAAGGCTTGGTGTACGGAGAAAGGCATCGTGGAGATGTCGGAGGCCGAAATTGAGGACTACCTGAAGGCTGACAAATATATCTATGCCAATCTGTACGGGCATGTCTTCGAGAATCCGTCGCTGGGCTCCGTGACGGTCTGCGACCTCGTGGGCGGAGACATTCTCCGTGCGGGAAAGGTGAGCCGTCGCTGGGTGGAGGTCATCCTGCCGTCCGGTCAAAAAGGCTTTGTGCCGAAAGACGAGATGAAACCGTTCCACGGATTCAGGAGCATCGGAGTGAATGAAGGGAAGGGCGGATGCGTGTCGCAGCAGGAGGTTGAAGGTATGATTTCATCCGCCATGCAGCTGCTCGGAGTTCCATATCTATGGGGAGGTATGACGCCTAAGGGAGTGGATTGCAGCGGATTGGTCAGGTGGGCATATCTGATGAACGGTATTCTGCTTCCGAGGAACGCCTCGCAACAGGTTTTCTGCGGAGATGAGGTGGATGTGGATGCAGACCCGGCATTCATGGATGAAGCCCTCAGGACGGGGGAAGGTTTCGAGAACGAGATGCGCCACAGGATCCGGAACCTCAGGCGCGGAGACCTGGTTTTCTTCGGGACACCTGCGACAGAACAGAATGGAAGAAGGATAACCCATGTGGGAATCTATCTCGGGGAAGGCCGTATGATACATTCCTCCCATCTTGTCCGCATCAATTCCCTGATTCCATCGGAGCCTGACTATTACGAGAATTCACACAGGCTCATAGCGGCATCACGACTTGCTGCTCTTGCGAATCTTGAATAGAAATGCTACCTTTGCCGATTGGATACAGGGTTCACCGTCTGGTGAATCGTATGGACGACAAGACAATAACTTATTAATAATTACATATCATGAATCTTAGAGTTTTCAAAAAAGACATCGAGTATTTCGTTGGCGAGTTCATCGATGACTGCTCACTTTTCGTAGCAATCAACCCTCACAAGAACACTGATGAGATAGCACAGATAATCGACGAGGCCGTAGATCTCTACAACGACCTGAAGAACAAGGCCAACCATCCGGAAGGCAACAAGAAAGAGTTCTACAAGGCTCTTACCAAAGAGATGTTCGAGAAGCTCGACGCCCTCTGCGAGAAATTGAGCAGCATCGTATCGAAAGCCGCTTAACCAAGCACCACCAGAACGACACAGGCCCGAAGTCATCCGACTCCGGGCCTGCTTTTATTAGTTTGACATTCACAAAAAATCCTTATATTTGCGATGCAGGTTAGCCTGCGTACATACTGAAAGTGTTTTCGAACATCCTTCTAAGAAAATGTGGCAATTTTCATAAACGCAAGGATTATCGGACTGCGCTCATTCTCATTTGGTTATGCGGTAGGGCATCCATTGCCCGCTTACCTCATATCTGTATGAGTGTGGGGTAAGAGTACCGTTTATTCGCGTTTAGGTCGCCACAACCTTCTTAGGGATAATCGGAATCGGCTCCACACTTTCTTTTTCATCCCACTTGAAGGAGTCGCGAGTGATATAAAAAAGAATTATGAAAAACCAATTGTTAACAGCAGTCTGCTCAGGTTTGGCATCAGTATTCCTGTCAGTATCATGCAGCAATGACAACTGCTCGTTGAAAGAACAGATGAACGATCTTGATTCAAGGGTTGCAAAACTCGAAGAAATGTGTTCTGAAATGAACACGAACATCAATGCTCTACAGACTTTGGTCAATGCTCTGCAGAATAAAGAGTTCATCGAGTCTGTAAGCCTATTGCCGGATGGCGAAGGATATTCAGTAGTTTTTTCATCGGGAAAAACTATCGCATTATATAATGGTACAGCACCGATTATCGGTGTTAAGCAGGACATTGACGGTTCATGGTATTGGACACTTGATGGAGATTGGCTGTATGCTGACGGAGCCAAAATCTGTGCGTCTTCTAAAACGCCTCAGTTGAAAATTGAAAATGGCCAATGGTTCATATCATATGATGGTGGTAAGACATGGCAAGAATCTGGAAAGGCAAGCGGTGATGATGCCGGCATCATATCAATAACACAAGACGAGGATTATGTCCACTTTGAAATGCAGGATGGAACGGTCATAACGATAGCAAAGTACCACCCTCTTTCAATACAATTTGATACGGATGACGTAGCAATTACAAACGGAGGAGAAAATAAAACTATTGGTTATACCCTTGGGGGAGCATCAGAAAGTGTTATCGTAAAGGCCATTGCACAAGATGGTTGGAAAGTAAAAGTGGAAACCGTTTCATCTACGTCCGGAACAATAGAGATAACTTCTCCAGATCCTATTACGGAAAGTGAAATACTGGTATTCGTGAATGATAACGGTAGGACTGTATTGGCTGTGCTCAACTGTGTAAAATCTACGATCATCATCTCTCAGGAACAATTTAATGTCCCCTCAATAGGAGGACGGATTGAAGTACGCACGGAATCTAATATGGACTATAATATAGTCATTCCGGAAGAAGCACAGGCATGGCTTAGTCTCGAACAGACTAAAGCGATGTCTTCAAGGTCATTCTGTCTTATAGCTTCTAAGAATCAAAACCCATATGACAGATGCACAACGGTATCACTTACTGATAAAAACGGAACCGTTATCAGAACGTTTGTTGTCTTACAATATGCAGATCCGTCAGGCCTCGTTTGTATTGCTGTTGATAATGCCGGAGAACTACATTCAAAAATGAAATCATTCGATAAATCTAAAATCACAGCATTAAAGATTCTTGGGGTACTCAATGATGTTGACTTTCTTGACATATATTATGAAATGCCATCCTTAAAATATCTTGACATTTCTGAAGTGGATATCGAACGTTTACCGGAGGGATGTTTCCGCTCATTGAAGACTATTGAAACATACATTCTTCCAAATACATTAGTTGAAATACAAGATAATTGCTTCTCTGATAGTAGTATCTCCGGCAATTTAATAATTCCGGCCTCATGTACATTAATTGGTGATGAGGCATTCAAGAATTGTGGATCACTGACATCTGTCATAATTCCAGCCTCATGCGAAACAATTGGAATGTATTCATTCTATACATGTAACTCTTTGGAAAACGTTATTTTTGAGCCAAATTCCAAATTAAGAAGTATAAGTAGGTATAGTTTCTCCCAAACGGCATTGAAAGAAATCGTAATTCCAGCCTCATGCGAACTAATCGTTGATTACGCATTCCAACTTTGTAAGTCCTTAGAAACAGTAAATTTTGAGCCAAATTCCAAATTAACCGAAATACGCTCTTCTTGCTTTAGTAAAACACCATTGAAAGATATCACAATTCCGGCCTCTTGCAAAATAATTGGTGCAGAAGTATTCGCTGATTGTGCATACTTAGAAAAGATAGAATTCGAGCCGGGATCAGAATTGGAAATTATAGGAGAACTGACAAGTATAACAGCAGCACATTTTCCAATTGTGAATCATTAAAGGCAATTACTATTCCTGATTCTTGTAAAGAAATAGCTGGAAATACTTTCTCTGGTTGCTCGGCCTTGGAAAGCATTGTTTTCAGTTCAGATTCTCAAATTCAAATTTTACAAGACAATACATTTAATGATTGTATATCTCTGACATCAATCCATATTCCAGCATCTATTACAGATATACGTTACGGATGCTTTAATGGTTGCATATCTCTAACGGATATTTCATTTGAAAACAATTCCAAACTAGAGTCGATAGGGGGATCATGTTTTTATGGTTGTACCCAAATACATAGAATACAAATGCAGAATTGTACCAATCTAAAAGAAATTGGTAGTGGTGCTTTTCTTAGTAGCGACCTTATATACTATATGCAAATAGGCACTACTACTCCACCGGATCTCGGAGGAAATGATGTATTTGGGAATGTAGGAACATACTCGGTATTGAAAGTTCCAGCAGGATCAGAAAGCAGTTATAGAAATAAACAAGGATGGAATGAGTTTTCTTCTATCACGTCACTTTAATCGTACCAGGATGACGCCACAAAAAGAAGTATTGAATATTGACAAACAAATCATCGAGAATGTTGTCAATAAGAAAAAGTTGGAACTGTTCATTAAAAACCCGTCACAGTCCCTCAACAACATTAGTGGACATAGCAAAGAAATAGCTAGATATTTAAGAAATCCTGATAATCCGATATATCAGGATTGCAAGTCCTTTGATGATATCTGCAGAGTCGTCGAAGACAACTGTAAGAAAAAGTTGAGCGGTGATTCATGTTGCAGAATCGCAGCAGAAATATGTGATAAGAAAGGAATTAATCCTGATGACTCCTGCTATGACGCAAAGATGAGTTCAAATGGCAAACTGGCAAGACTCGGCATAACTTCTGGGAATGCAGCCTCATTGAAGCCTAGTCATGATGGTTTGAAATTAGATGATATCAGTTGGAAATTGTTTCTGGTAAGCAACAGCAATTACTTGTATCAAAATATATTGGAATACCATAAGAAAGCATAGTTGTACATTACTTGACTGGCAATGGATATAATGTGCATCCATTATCAGAATAGGAAAATTAAGTATCGGTTCTTCGCTTTGTCAAAATCCGTTATCTTTGCGAAGAAACATATACGAAAGGAAAGTATTATGACTATCGAAGATATTTTATCTCGCGAGGAGGGACAGACATTTGATCGTAAGAGTGTACGAATCAAGCCAAAAGACTTAGCTGTTACCATGATTGCATTCGCTAATGCTGATGGTGGCGATTTAGTCGTGGGTATCACAGATGGGAATAAAGAGATTGAAGGAGTCGATGAGGATGAGAAAGTGCTTAATGATATTCACCGCACTCATTTCTCCCGTAACCCGAGACTTGCCCGTTACCTGAAGGCTTATAAATATGTAAAGGAATTTGGAGAGAGCTATGTCGGTATTGTTCGTTTTTAACAGGTAATCATGTAATGATTTTGGTTTTCAACTAAAATTCATTAAATTTATACCTGAATTCCCGAATTTCATAGAAAAATCGGACCTAATCTCCATAAATTTTAATAAACCATGTATAAGCGAATCTTCGATATAGAGAACCAGCTGGACGAAGGGATGTTCCTCTTCGGTGCTCGCCAGGTGGGCAAATCCACACTTCTGCAGGAGCGGTTCCCGGATGCCATCTACTATGACCTGTTGATTGATTCAGTCCGCAAGGCATTCAAGCGCAACCCAGACTCCTTCAGGGAGGCGCTGCTCGCCAAACCAGCCGGAACTCTGGTTATTGTAGATGAAATCCAGAAAGTACCTGAGCTGCTGGATGCCGTACATTGGCTGATGGTAAACCGGGGGCTTCATTTCATTCTCAGCGGTTCAAGCGCCCGGAAGCTAAAGAAATCCGGGGCCAACACCCTTGGAGGCAGGGCAAATCCCAGGACGCTGTTCCCACTTGTCTGGAAGGAGGTCACGGACTTCCAGATAGATAAGGCCGTCCAGAATGGTATGATTCCGCGCCATTATATGGTCGATGATGCTACTGACCGTTTGGAAGGATACGTGGAAGTCTATCTCCGTGAGGAAATCCGGGACGAAGCTGCTGTCCAGGACGTTGAAGCATTCGAGCAGTTCATGGAAGCAGCCGCCATTTCCGATGGCGAGATGATCAACTACGCAAACATCGCCAGTGACTGCGGGGTAGCAGCAAAGACGGTCAAGGCCTATTACCAAATCCTGAAGGATACCTTGATGGGCTATGAGATACCGGCTTACACGAAGGTGGTCAAAAGAAAAGTGGTCCAAGCCCCCAGGTTCTACTATTTTGACGTGGGCTTGACGAACTACCTGATGGGCCGGCATCACCTCAGACGCGGATCCGACGATTATGGGCACGCCTTCGAGCATTTCGTCATTCAGGAGATCATCGCCTATCGTGGATACTTCCGCCGCAGGGAGAAGATTTCATATTGGCATACCTACAACAACCAGGAAGTCGATGCTATCATTGGCGATGCCAAGGTTGCTATAGAAATCAAGTCCAGCGAGGAGGTCAAAGCCCGCCATAAGAATGGCTTGAAAGCCTTTAAGGAAGAGCATCCTGATTGCAGACTGATCTTGGTCTCACTTGACCCTATCACAAGGCCTTCAGGAGGCATAGAACTAATCTATATCAATGACTTCCTAAAAATGTTGTGGAACGGAGACATATTCTGATGACCTATGAATTTCGTAAGCGCGGCTGCGAGACTGACCCATTTTAATTTGATTAAAATCTTAGAGATTCAATCGAACAGCAACAGGAGGGTGACTAAAAAACGATTTTAGCCACCCTCCTGCTTTATTTAATCATCAGGATTATTTGCCGGCGAGGTGTTTTTCCCAGGCCCAGGCGGAGGCGAGGGTCTGCTCTACCGTGCGCTCGGCCTTCCAACCGAGTTCCTTGTTGGCGAGGGAGGTGTCTGCCCAGATGGCTACCACGTCACCAGCCCTTCTCGGAGCGTATTTGTAATTGAGCTTCAGGCCATTGACTTTCTCGAAGGCGGAAACAAGCTCATATACCGATACCGGACGGCCTGTGCCTATGTTGAAAATCTCGTAGTCCTCCTTCATCTTGCCGTCGAGCATCCTCGCAACCGCAGCCACATGGGCCTTGGCAAGATCGACGATGTCGATGTAGTCGCGCAGGCAGGTGCCATCCTCTGTAGGATAATCGTTTCCGAATATGCTCAGGCACTCCCTCTTGCCAATTGCGGTCTGTGTGATGAACGGCACGAGGTTGTTCGGCACGCCGCGAGGCAGTTCGCCTATGAGGGCTGAAGGATGGGCACCTATCGGGTTGAAATAACGGAGGGCGACGCCTTTGACCGCACCTTTCGTCGCTGACACGACATCGCGCAGGATGTCCTCGCAGATCTGCTTGGTGTTGCCGTAAGGTGATGTCGCAGGAAGACGCGGAGTCTGCTCGGTCACAGGGAGTTTCTCAGCCTCGCCATAGACAGTGGCCGAAGAAGAGAAGAGGACATTGCATCCGCCGTGGTTCTTGGACACCTCAAGGATGTTGAGGAATGAATCAAGGTTGTTCCTGTAATATTTGATAGGCTCGGCCACGGACTCTCCCACAGCCTTGAAGGCCGCAAAATGAATCACGGCATCTATCTTCCAGTCAGTGAATACCTTGTCCACGGAGGCAAAGTCGCAGCAGTCAATCTGATAGAAAGGAATGTCCTCCCTGCCGGTGATTTTCTTCACACCCTCGAAGCAGGTCATGTCGCAGTTTGACATATTGTCGGCCACGACAACTTCATAGCCGGCCCCGATAAGCTCGACAGTCACATGGCTGCCGATATATCCGGCTCCGCCGGACACCAAAACTCTTTTTGCCATATTATTGTATGATTAAGCAGATAATTGTCAGCACATCTTTGCAAAGATACATTTTTCAGTCAAGTTTCGCAAGTGGGTTTGATTATACGGATGCTAATGATTATTTTCGCGGCATCAACATCTGTTCCGGACATAAGGACAGGAACGGCAAAACGAAACGACGGCGATGAAAAGGCATCTTCTTCTCATATTCAATACGATAGTCATACTGATAGCTGGATCCGGCAACGTATACGCGCAGGGAGAGAGGTTGCAGAAGGAGGCTGAAGCTCTTGCGAGCGACCCGGTATTCTCCCGGGGAGCCGTGGGGATATGTGTCAGAACCTCATCCGGCAAGGAAATCGTGTCCGTCAATGCAGACAAGATGCTTCTCCCGGCATCCAACATGAAGTTGATAACCACTGGAGCAGCCCTGCATAAGTTGGGAAGCGGATTCAGGTTCAAGACCCGGATTGGCTACGACGGGGAAATACGCTCAGGCGTCCTGCACGGCAACCTGTATATAATAGGAGGAGGCGACCCGACCCTCGGCTCCAAGGACAGCATCGCCACACCCATAGAGCAGACTTTCAGGCAATGGTACAGGATGCTCAGCGATGCCGGCATCAAGAAAATCGACGGACACATAATCGGTGACGGGCGTTGGTTCGACGGCCCTGCGGAAGAGGCCACCTGGCTTTGGGAAGACCTCGGCACATATTACGGGACAGGCACGACAGGCCTGATGTTCTATGAGAATATGATGTCGTTCAGCGCAGTGCCCGGGGCAAAGGAGGGTGACCCCGTGGACATAAGGCCATATTATCCCGAAACACCTTGGATGGATTATCAATACTCCTGCACGACTGGCGCCGAAGGCACAGGCGACAGGCTGTATATGTTCACGAGCGACCTTGCCCCAGTCGCCTGCATCAGGGGGACCCTCGGATGCGACAAAGGACGCAAGCGTATTGACTGCAGCAATAAATATCCGGAATACACCTGTGCGTGGCATTTCAAGCAATATCTGAAAAAGCAAGGCTTGGAATGCCGTTCAGGGGCAGGCGACTTCAGGCTCGAGAAAGAATGGATGGATGACCGGAACTGCAGGAGCATCACCGTCATCGGGCAGACCGAATCACCCGAACTCTCGCGGATTGCCTTCGAGACCAACCACGTGAGCAACAATGTGTTTGCCGAGACATTTCTCAGGACGCTCGGCAAGATGTACGGAGGAAGCGCCGAGTACGGCATCGGTGCGGAAACACTTGCCGGAATCCTTTCAAAAGACCTTGGCGTGGACGTTTCAAAGGGGATTTTCATCAAGGACGGAAGCGGATTGTCGAGATGCAACCTCGTATCTCCGGATTTCCTGTGCAGGTTCCTCGATGCAATGACTCAGACAGAATGCTTCGGCGACTATCTCTCCGGGCTGCCCCGACCTGGCGGAAACGGCACATTGTCCTACAACCTGAAGAATTATCCCGAAGCGTTGAAAGAAAGAATCCGCATGAAAAGCGGCTCGATGAACGGCGTCAGGTGCTACAGTGGCTACATCCTGCCGACGGACGGGGGCGAAATGCTCATATTCTCCATAATGGTGAACAACTGCACATCGCCCAACTGGAAAGTGAATCCTATGCTTGACAGGTTCATAGCAGGACTGGCCGGCTATGGAGAATAGACACGGACTATTTGAAAAGGGAACGGCACAAAGCAGGCACATCCGCCACCTTCACGACCTCTATCGTCGGCTGAATTTCCTCCAAGGAACTGTATGACGACACATATATCTTCTTGAAACCGAGACGGGCAGCCTCCATCACCCTCCTGTCAGTCTGGGCCACAGGACGGATTTCCCCGCTCAGTCCGACCTCGCCCGCGAAACAGATGTCGGACGGTATGGCAAAGTCGAAATTGGAGGACAGGACTGCGCAAATCACTGCAAGGTCGCAGGCCGGGTCGTTCACCCTGAGCCCTCCCGCCATATTCAGGAACACATCCTTCACGCTCAACTTGAAGCCGGCCCTTTTCTCCAAGACGGCAAGCAGCATGTTCAGCCTGCGGACATCGAATCCCGTCGCGCTTCTCTGCGGAGTACCGTATGCCGCAGAGCTGACAAGTGACTGGACCTCTATCAGGAAAGGCCTCGTACCGTCGAGCATCGCGCTCACGGCGACTCCGCTCAGGCCTTCCTCGTGCATCGGAATCAGCATTTCCGAAGGATTGCTCACCTCACGGAGCCCTTTGCCCGTCATCTCGAACACAGCCAGCTCCGAAGTGGAGCCGAAACGGTTCTTTATGCTTCTCAACAGGCGGTAAGTCCCCCTGTTCTCGCCCTCGAACTGCAGGACGACATCCACAATATGCTCCAGGATCTTCGGTCCGGCGATGCTCCCCTCCTTGGTGATATGCCCTATCAGGATCACCGGGACGCCTGTCTCCTTGGCAAAACGGAGAAGCTGGGCGGCGGTCTCCTTTATCTGGGTGATGGAGCCCGGAGATGACTCGATGTTCTGCGAGAACATGGTCTGGACGGAATCGACGACCATCAGGTCAGGCATTATGGTGCGGGCCTGCTCGAGAATGTTCTCCATCAAGGTCTCGCTGTAGATGAGGCAATCCGAATCGTCACCTCCTATCCTGGCTGCGCGGAGCTTTACCTGACGGGCACTCTCCTCACCCGTGACATACAAGGTCTTCAGATGGGGACAATGAAGCGGTATCTGAAGGGACAGTGTCGATTTGCCTATGCCTGGCTCCCCGCCGATGAGCACAAGGGACCCTTCCACGAGTCCTCCTCCCAGAATCCTGTCAACCTCCGCATTGCATAGGGATATGCGGGCCTCCTGAGATGAGTCTATCTGGGCCAGTGGCATGGGCTTGCGGGATGCTCCGGGCACCTGCACCGACTGGGACTGCCGCTTTCCTGTCGCCACCGTCTCCTCCACCATCGTATTCCATTCCCCGCATGCAGGGCACCTTCCCATCCACTTGGGACTTTCATTTCCGCAGGATGTGCAGAACCACACCGATTTCGTCTTTGCCATATATATTTCGCAACGAAGGTTACTCAAATGTCATCTCGACCAAGCGAAGCGCGTGGAGAGATCTTCAAGTCAAGCCATTTATAACCGGACAAAAATAACAAAAAAAAAGATACTGCCCTATCGGAACAATATCTTTCATCAATATGCAGGATAAATCCTGGCTACTACTCCTCTGAGCAGCAAGACTCGCAGGCAGCAGTGCTGTCAGCCTTCTCGCAACATCCGCAGCATTTGGTGGAATCGCTGCAAGCTTTTGTTTCATCACAGCATGAGGTCTCCTCAGGAGCAGCCTCGGCTTTCTTGCAGTTGTTGCAGCATGAGCATGAAGATGCAGCTACCATTGCACATACAACTGCCAAAGACATCAATACTTTTTTCATGGCCTTAACTTTTATTCTGTTAAACTTTGTTCGTGGACGCGAAAATACAGAGAAAAAATGAAAAACCAACAATTTTCTTGATAATTTTCATTTTCTTAACACATTAGTAATCAATATGAAATATTTAAGATTCTCCGTTTTGCCACACAATATCTATCAATTTTTAACAGCATCCGACAAATCCCGTGAAATCCTGAATCTGTACAGCCGCAAAGACTTCAAACCTGCAATTCAGGCACGGTCAAGCTCGAAAACCTCCATGTCGTGGATCTTCCCGTCATCTATATGGAAACGAAGGGCCGTGCGGACAAGATGGAAGCCCTGCAGACCTGCCGCCCCGGGATTTATCACGAGCATATCCCGCTTGATGTCGCGAACTACTTTCAGGATATGGGAATGTCCGCAGACGAATATGTCAGGGCGATATCGTTCTATCAGCTGAAGGGCATTGCGGTCATATTTCCCGGGATAGCCACCTATATGCGTCATCAGCACCTTCATCCCTTCGCATTCGAAGAAACGGTGGAGCGGGCAGTCGTACCGGAGATTGAAGTCGTCACAATTGCCGGCCACACCGACCAACGGCTTGAATTCGGCTATCGTGGCGGCGAGAGAGAGGCCCCCGCCGAAATCGCCGGCGTGCCATATCTGGTCAACCGGTTCCAGGAAATTCCTGAACGGGGCATCGAAGACCCCGTGGGTATCTGACAACAATCCTATGAACATCGTGTTTTGTCTGAGTTTGGAGGCAAAGGTAAAAAATTGTTATTAATTTTGTAGGAAATAGATTTCTCCATTCGCTCAGCTCAGTCGAAATGACATAATTTCGAAGAGTCGAAAACACCAATGTCATGTCGAGCGTAGTCGGGACATCTGAAGAATTGTTATGGAACTGTTTTATTCAAAAGATATATCAGGCAGCCTCTGCCGGCTCGACCAGGATGAATCCGGGCACTGCGTCAAGGTGCTCAGGCACAGGAGCGGGGATGTGATTTCCGTCATCGACGGACTCGGCACATTGTACCGATGCAGGATAATGTCTGACAATCCGAGGGAAGTGGAAGCGGAAGTCATCGAAACACAGGAAGGTTTCGGCACACATCCATATAATCTCGAGATGGCGGTATGCCCTACCAAGAACAATGACAGATACGAATGGTTCGCGGAGAAAGCCTGCGAAATCGGTCTGGACAGGCTCAGCCCAGTATTTGGAGACCATTCCGAGAGGAAAGTGCTCAAGACACAGAGAATCGAGAAGATTTTTGTCAGTGCTTCAAAGCAGTCTCTCAAAGGGGCCATTCCTCTTGTCGAGGAGCCAGTGACCGTCAAAGAATTCATCCGCTCCTGCTCAGACAGCGGAGATGGCAGGCTGAAACTCATCGCCTACTGCTTCGAAGATGAGAATGTCCCACGCAGAAGCATAAGGGATGTGCTTGCAGAATACGGCGGCAGGGACATTGTGATACTGATAGGTCCTGAGGGCGATTTCTCCAAGGATGAGGCAGAACTTGCACTTGCATCAGGTTTCATCCCGGTACATCTTGGGGCATCTCGCCTGCGTACAGAAACAGCGGCCCTGACTGCCGTCAGCGCCGTATATTTCCGATTCATGGAATAATTTATTTCCGGATTATTTCAATGGTTGCGTCCAGACCTACCTTTATTATCGAAGAGGCATGGCCTGACGCTCCTTTGGCAAGGGCAGGATCCACTATGAGATCGACGGCCTCCTTGACCTTCGGCGATATGGAACCGAAATCCTTCGGGGTCGGTTCTCCGGATATGTTGGCAGATGTTGAGACCAGAGGCCTCCCGAGCCTTGAGGCAAGCTGACGGCAGAAATCCATCATAGGAATCCTTATGCCGACAGAGCCGTCTTCCGCCACCACATTGTATGCCAGACATCCACGGTCAGCCTTTGGCATGGCCCCTGAATCATCCGGAGCGGGACCGGATATGGCGCCCGGGTAGATTATCGTCATAGGCTTGTCATTGACCTCCACAAGCTGCACAGCCATTTCAGGTATCTCCCTGACATATCTGCATACCATGTCAAGGTCACTTGCCAGAAGCACCAGGGACTTGCTGTCAGGGCGGTTCTTGATCTGATATACCTTTGCCACCGCCTCCGGATTCGTGGCATCGCAGCCTATGCCCCAGACCGTATCGGTAGGGTACAGAATCACGCCTCCGTTCCTGAGCACCTCGAGGGCTTTCCCGATTTCCTGAATCATTTCCATATATAGAATCCTAATTTAAAACAACATCGGCGACAACGGGATAGTGGTCGGAATAACCCACCCGCGGAGTCCGGCATCCGACAGCCCTGTACCTGTCAGGATACAGGACATAGTCAATCCTCAGGAAAGGCCAAAGGAGGGAATATGTAGCTCCAAACCATCTGCCGGCATCCACAAAGGCATCCCTGCGTCCACGCGTCATCCTGTAATATGTATATGACATCGGATTGTCATTGAAATCGCCGCAGACAAATGACTCCACCGGGCAGTTCTCTATGTCCGAAAACACCTGATTGACCTGCTTGGGACGACGCGAAATGGACCGGATCATCTTATTTCCGGCCTCGTTGAAAACTTCCTCATTGAATCCGTCGCCATCGGCCGGGAACAAGGAACGCACGATACCGGTGAATGATATGTTATAGCTTTCGAAATGGCAGTTATAGACCCTGAACTTCCTGCCGTAAGCCTCATAGTCAGTATAAATGGCAAGATTGGAACTTTCTTCAAATTTTATCTTGCCCTTGTCCTTCACCGGGAACCGGCTCAGAGTCAGGTTGCCATAAGAACCTTTGCTGTCTGTAAACAGGTAATACTCAGCCGTATATCCTTTCAGTTTCTTCAGGATGGCCTTTCTGAGAGATTGGCCATTGGGAACATAGACTTCCTGAAGGCAGACGATGTCCGGATTCTCTGAAAGGATGTAGCTGCAAATCGAATCCAGGCAGGCACTCCTGTCCGGGATATCCTTGTCTTTGTCATACAGGGCAAAGCGCCCTACATTATAGGTAAGAAATTTTATCGTATCGTCATTTGGGGAGACGACCTCAACTTGTTCCTGCACATCTTTGCCCGTCATTTCCCGGAAAGGCACCCTAACAAACATCCCGAGGAAATAAAATGCAGGCAGCAAAGCCACGAGCGGTATCACGAAAGACTTCGAGCGCCGCTTGATGGCCCATATCAGCAGTATGAAATTGAGGATGGCAAGAGGGACGAAAAGCAATCCAAGCAGAGTAACCATCCATATCTTTGCAGGATTGACGACTACCGAAAGCATTGACAGAAGAGTCAATACGGCGACTATCGTCATCAACACCCGTGAGGTTACTCCGAAAAAACGATTCTTGGACATACAATCAATATCTGCTATAAAGTTTCCCCTTCTTTTTCCAATACCATATCAGGAGGAAACCAAAGATCATACCTCCGAGATGTGCGAAATGCGCTACTCCCCCACCCATTCCGGTCACTCCGGTAACAAGTTCGATTGCAGCGAAAATCAGAACGAACCATTTGGCTTTCAGCGATATAGGAGGGAACACAAGAGTCATTATCGAATCCGGATAAAGCATTGCATAACCCATAAGGACACCATAGATGGCACCGGAAGCGCCCACCGTAGGAGTCATTTTCAACTGATGGAGAGCAACGACGGCTTGCTGGCTGCCCTCGGCAATCTGATTCATCCATATATGTGCCTGTATCCATTCCACTCCCGTATGGAGCAGGGCAGCGCCGAGTCCGGTCACGAAATAGAAAAGCAGATATTTCTTCGGCCCCCATACCCTTTCAAGCACACATCCGAAAATGAAAAGGGTGTACATATTGAAGAAAAGGTGCCAGAAACCGCCGTGCATGAACATGTGGGTGACCACCTGCCATGGTTTGAAGAACGGAGAAGTCGGGTAGAACAGAGCGAAGTGCTCATACATGAAATCACCGCCTAGGGCAGTCATTATCATCACAAGTATATTTATGAAAATGATGTTCTTGGTCACCGGCGGTACATTTGACAGGAAGCCTCCCCTGCCTTCATTATTGTAACTGTAATATGACATAAAATTAATTTTCTTTTCAATCCGGCCTCGTCAGAAACGCCTTTCGATGTCTTCCACCGTCATGATGCTCACAATTCTCCGGCCGGAAACCGTAAATTCCGAATTGTCGCAGGCGAACAGGCTGTCTATCAATCTCTGTGCCTGAGCGCTGTCAGTGACAGGATCGCAGTTCAAGGCACCGAGACGGGCAAGGTCGGATGCCAGATTGGCAGTCATCATCTCCTGGAGTGCGGAATGGTCTTCTGAAAGTATCCTCATCAGATCCGCCACCATCGCCTGGACATGGCCTTCATCCGCGCTGTAACCCTCCGGAACTCCGTTCACGACGATTGTGTCCGTGCCGAACGGAGATATGTCAAAGCCTAGACTTGAAAGCAGTGCGGAATGCTCGGCAAATATGCACATGTTCTCCACCCCGACCTGTACGGTTACTGGGAAAAGAGCTGTCTGGGTAAGATGTCCGTTACTTGACACCGCGTTCAGGAAGCGTTCATACAGAATTCTTTCCATTGCTCTGCGGACATTTATCAGCATCAGGCCTGACTTCGCTGTCGTCACGATATATTTCCCCTTCACAACAAGGGAAGTCCTGGAAGTGGCAAGGGAATCCTCGAAAAGGCGTCCGTAATCCTGATGACGCGGGATGACCGGGCCGTAATTCGGGACATGAGACTGAGGGGTATCAACTGCGGGACTTGTGAAAGAATTGTCGAAATGGGATTCCTCGGCCGGATATCCGTCATTGTCGAACGGATTGTAGTTGCGGTCCACGTTTGGCTGAGGCTCGCTGACCTGACGGAATTCCTCGAAGCCACGCCCGAAAACCGGTATGTCGGTGACACCCTCGCGGTCGAAATCTATGCTGTCAACAAACGAATTCTTCCCGAGAGCCTCCTTGATGCAGGCGAAGATTATCTGGAAAATCACGGTGTCATCCTCGAACTTGATTTCCGTCTTGGTCGGATGGATGTTCACATCCACCGAATGGGGATCCACAGAGAGATACAGGAAATATGATGGTGTAACGCCCTCCGGGACAAGGTTTTCATAAGCCTTCATCACCGCCTTGTGCAGGTATGGGCTTCTGAAATATCTCCCGTTCACGAAGAAGAACTGGTTGCCAAGCCCCTTCTTCGCGGCGTCAGGACGACCTACGAACCCGTCAACCGTGACAACGGATGTATCCGCATGGACATCCACGACCTCATTTGCCACCGATGTGCCCAGCACATCCTGAATCCTGAATTTCAATGACTTAGCCGGACGGAGCACATAGACTTCCTTGCCGTTGTGGGTCAAGGTGAAGCCGACTTCGGGCCGTGTAAGGGCAACTCTCGTGAACTCTGCGACGATGTGCTTGAACTCCACATTGTCGGACTTGAGGAACTTGCGTCTTGCAGGGACATTGTAGAAAAGGTTGCGCACGGCGAAATTGGAGCCGCGCGGAACGGCTGCCTCTACGGTTGCAAGATGTCTTGAATCAGCATAGTCCACCTGACATCCCACTTCGTCCTCCTCACGTCTTGTCTTCAAAGTGACTTCCGCCACGGCAGCTATGGAAGCAAGGGCTTCTCCACGGAAACCGAATGTAAGAATATTCTCAAGATCCTCCGCTGAGGCGATTTTTGACGTTGCATGCCTTTCGAAACAGAGCACGGCCTCATCAGGAGACATGCCGCATCCGTTGTCGATGACCTGAATGAGAGTCCGACCGGCATCCTGGATTACGACAGTGACCTGTGTCGCCCCGGCATCCACGGAATTTTCCACAAGTTCCTTAACGACGGATGCAGGTCTCTGCACGACCTCGCCCGCCGCGATCATATTGGCTATGTTACTCGGTAATATCCTGATGTCCATACTATTGCCAGATAAGCGGGAAGTATTTGGCAATCAGTATGATGACTGCAAAGATAAGTATCAGGCTGACCATTCCGATGATTTTCTGTCCCCTGTTCACCTCGCGGGTGCGCTGGTAATTGCCGTCACGGAAACTTCCGGATATATATGAACCCGGAGTATATTCTTCCTTCTGAGCAGTTCCGTCCACATGACCGAACATCTTTCTTCTCTCTTCTTTTTCAGGATCGTAGTAACGGGGTTTGTAGTTGAATACCCTGTGCTCCTGCTTTCCGAAAAAACTAAAATTGAATCCCATATTCATTGCTTTATATGAGGAACAAAATTAGTTATTTTTATTTACTTTTCGGTCTGTGGAACAAAAAAGAGAGACTTACATATTGATCCAAGCCTTGAAAAGGGGCATGCGTTCCTTCGATATGGTAATCCGATGCTGTGAATCAGGCATTGTTGTAACCAGCATGCTGTTATGGAAATATGGCTCAACCTTCACAATCGCATCTATATTGACGATTGCCTGCCTGTTGGCCCTGAAGAACTGTTTGGGATCCAATTCATCCATGAGTGAATCCAGCGGCATCGCCAGCTGATGGGTGACGCCTTTGTTGGTGACCGCATAAGTTTTCTTGTTCTCCGAATAGAAGAACGATACTTCGTCCGTATGAAGGATGAGCATGCCATCCACCTTGTGGACTATGAATCTGGACTTGTAGCTGCAACCGGCTCCTGGAACGAAGGTCTCAAGCAATTTTTGTATATTATCCTGATCTACAGCGGGATAAAGCCTCTCGAATTTGGTGATGGCCTCAGAAAGCCTGTCAATTCTGATTGGTTTGAGCAAATAATCTATTCCATTGACCCTGAAAGCCTCCAAAGCATATTCGTCATAAGCCGTGGTGAAGACGATGGGTTTCTCCGGTTTGACTTCGTTCAGGAAATCAAAGGCAGTACCATCATCAAGTTTGATGTCAAGAAACATGATGTCCGGCCATGGATTCTTCTCGAACCATTTCACCATCTCCGATATGCTGCTCGGGCCTATGGTTATGTCCCAGTCGGGACGCAGGGTATTTATCATCGAGCACAGACGCCTTGCCGTAGGCAATTCGTCGTCAATTACCAAAGCATTCAGTTTTGCCATAGATCAAAGGTATTATTACAACAAACTCCAAATCCGTGCGGGATACTTCTATGCTTTTCCCGCAT
The DNA here is from genome assembly GCA_051870255.1 of Candidatus Cryptobacteroides sp. GTDB lineage: Bacteria > Bacteroidota > Bacteroidia > Bacteroidales > UBA932 > Cryptobacteroides. The sequence goes on along the minus strand of JBJEBR010000039.1, from coordinate 17,219 downwards.
ATAAGAGAATAACGAGAGGAGAGATTGACAAGTCCCCTACCTGAAATCTGGAAATTGCGCGTTTCCTGTATATTGTTTGCAAACCTCAGCTGTCTGCCATCGTCAACAAGTTCCAATGATATCCTCAGCGGCGATTCCACCGTCATGCAATTGTGCTTCAATGCATTCTCAACAAGCAATTGCAATGTCATAGGAGGAAGGGATGCTCCATAGGCAGAACTGTCAACTTTGTTGTCTATCTTTATCTTGTCTCGGTAACGGGTCTTGTAAAGGAACAGATATGAGTCAAAAAAGTCCAATTCTTCCTTCAGGGTCACAAGGTCCTTGTCCGACAATTGAAGCATGTATCTGAAAATGTCAGAAAAATTGTGAACGAACTGGACTGCGTTCCTCGGATTGCTCTCGATTTCTGCTGCCAGCACACTGAGGTTGTTGAACAGGAAATGAGGATTCACCTGATTCTGAAGAACCTGGTACTGCATCTTCATGGCATTGTGCTCAAGATTGCGTTTCTTCCTGTAAAGTTCTCTTGTCTGCCTTGCAAAACACTCCACCATGATATAGCAGACCACGACTATCTCCACAACCCAGAACATGACAAGAAGCATCAGACCGGATTCGGACAGGGCAAACGGATTAATGTCCCTGCCATAACCTACCCACCTGAGATAAACAAAGATAAGATAAGTAAAAAGCAGCGAGCAGATGCAAAGCAGGAGCAACAGGAAAAACACACGGCTGCGTGTCCGGAGCACCAATGTCGTTCCACTGTCCACGATAAGACGTCTGAACACCATTATGGAAGTCCAGCCCCATACGTTGAATGACACGATTGTAACGGCCAGGGAATAGGCCATGGGCCAGAAAGGAGGCTCGCCGGCCCATATTCCCCAGACAAAGACTACCAGATACAATAAAGCACCCGAAATGGAGAACAGCAGAGTAAGCCACAGGATGGACAACAGACGGTATTTCGACGATTTACTCATATCTGCAAACTTTGGATAAGTTGCAAATATACTATTTTTCGTTATTTGCCGCCTGTCTGCCATTCTCAGTAAGCCGATTTTGTCCCGGCGACTATGTCCTCGGGAACGGATTCACACCTGATGAATACGCGCACGTCACCGCTTTCGTCCAAAGCAGTCCAGGTCATCGAATCAACAGTCAGTTCTGAAATGACGAATTCGTGCTCCCATGCTCCGGCGCCATATTCGTAGTATCCAAGAATGACCGCATTGCCAGAGTCATCAGTTACGATACGATATACGCTCTCCAGTTTGTGTGACTTAGAGCTGTTCAAATTCTCATACAGAACAAGACAATGTTTGCCGGATTCATCCGCACTCATATTGATGTCCATATAGAAATATCTGGTGTCATCCTGAGCGCTTCCAACAGCCTCTCCGCACCATTGAGTCATCTGCCATACCCCGGAAACTGTCGCATAATCCACGACAATCTCCTGTTCAGCAACGACATCCTTCGTGCAGGAAAGCGCGACAAGTGCCATCAGCGGCAAGAGCAGTCTGTATAAAACATTCTTCATTCCATCAAAAATTTTTACATTTATAAAAATGGCGAAAACATATCAAAGATTTCCGCTGTCGCTGTTCCTGACTGTGATATATGCTGTCTGGGATGTACCGTCAGAAGCTGACACAGTATAAGAAGTGCTTCCCGTTTTCAATCCATTGACAACCAATATATTGCCATCAACACTCACCTTAGCTACAGTTTCGTCTGCCACTCCTGCTACGCTGAACGCAAGACCTTTTCCATCGAAGAATCTGTCGAGAGACTGCCTTTTTTCAGCACCGGCTGTCACGAACAGATTAGGAAGGGTAAGTTTCGTGCCGTTGGCATCCACAAGATCGAGAAGTTTGGCAGCGTCGATATAACCGACTCCCATCTTACCCCTGTAGCGGGACGCGAGTTCCATTCTTGAAGGAATGGCCGTACCGGAAGCCCCCTGGTATTTGTAATATTTCTTGTCTCCTGTCAGATACGGGTCCAAATCTCCGGTTGCCTGAAGTATAAGTTCCTTGAAATCAGCAGCTTTAAAATGCTTGTGCTGGTCTGCGGCATAGGAAAGTCCCAGTGCAGCGACTCCCGAGACATGAGGACAGGCCATTGACGTGCCATCCATATATCCGTATCCTTCGCCGTTGCTGAAGGCAGGGGGCAGGGTGGAAAGTATTCCTCCACGGACGCCGCAATAGTCAGTATCTCCGCCAGGAGCCGCAATGTCCACACCTTTGGCATAGTTGGTATATGATGAAGGCGTGAAGTCCGGGGCAATTGCAGTGACACTTATGTAGTCGCCGTATGCTCCGGGATAGCAGGCTGCAGCAGCATACTCATTGCCCGCAGCGAAGATGACCAGTCCTCCGTCAATGACTCCGTTCGGAGAACCTGCATAGTGAATGAAATAGTCGAATGCCTCTTTCTCAAGCGGAGAACCGGCAAGCCAATCTTCATCACGCAGATAGCCCCTTGAGGAATATGCAGGATCTGCAAGTCCGGAATTCAAGCCCCAGCTGCACTGCAGGATGACAGCGCCGTTGTCTGCCGCATATTTGATTCCGCGAGCCTCGTTGTACTGGCGTACTCCCATCTGGCCTGAGAAAATCTGTATGGACATGATTCTCACGCCACTTCCCGGGGTCCCGTCACCGCCGGCGATTCCACAGACTCCCTTTCCGTTGTTTGAAGCTGCTATGGTTCCGGCTACATGGGTTCCGTGGCCGGTAGATCCATTGTTGTCACAGACGATTGCAGCGGACTGCTCGGCAAAATTGAAACCATACAGGTCACCGGCATAGCCGTTGCCGTCATTGTCATACGGGGACTTGTAGATTTCACCTTCGTTTATCCACATATTGTCCTTGAGGTCCTCATGATCCCACATGACACCTTCATCCATTACGGCTACGATGACCTCAGGATTGCCCGTGCATCTCTTCCATGCTTCGAAAGCATTGACATCGGCCCCGACCACAGCCTTCACCAGCTCTCTTTCCTCGGATGGAGACGCTGACCCGTCACGTGACCAGTCAAGATTCCACTGCATGCTGCCGTCATTGCCATAGTGCCATTGGTCAGCAAGTAGCGGGTCGGTGAAAGGCAGCGCCCTCGCAGCTCTGACAGCATGTTCCATTACCTTGGAATAAGATACTGCTTCATGGGCCGGCTTGGGCTTTATCATTGTCGAATACTGTATTTTCGAAATATCGGCACCAAGGGCAGACAGTTCGGAAACCACATCCTGAACGGGTGTAGCCTCATTGAATTTCAGCACATACCACAGATGCAACCCGGCCTCTCGGGTCATTTCCTCCCTGTTGTTCTCAGGAAAGACCCTCTCTATGCCGGCAAGCCCGATGTGCTCCAGTACGGCATCAACGGACTCTATGCCGCTTCGCGTCTGGATGGACATCCCTGAAGCCTTGGTTGTCAGCCTCTGGGCATCAAGTTTGTCCGATGAGGCCGGACTGAACTTCACGAGAAGTTCTCCCGGCACTGCATCCTCCGGAGAATTGATTATCACAGGGATATCAATCCCTGTTTCAAGTTGCCCCACCGAGCATGAAGCCGCAAGAAGTACCGTCAGAAGTATATAAAGATTCCTATTCTTCATTTTTACTGATATTAATTTTAAATCCGGTCTTAATTTCCGCTCATTCTTTCAGCCCAGAACGGATAAGCAGTCCAATAATAATCATAAGATTCAGGTACATTGTCGAAACCAGGAAGATTTCCGTCCTCACCCGGATTGTTCTCCTGATTGAATACTAATATGTCAGGATTCCAAAACATCAGCTTAGGATGATACAAAATCCAATCTGGGACATTGCCGGTAAGATAATTGAGCCCAATACGGAAGTCATAGCAGTTCGGAAGTACTTTCGGTTTGCCCACAAGATTATATGTGGCATTCTTCAATGTGTCTCCTGCTGCAATTATATCCTCTTCAGTATATTTTTCAGAAAAATCGAGCATGTCAGGAATCTGTCCCATAAAAAGATTGTTGGACAGTATCAGCCGCTTGAGTTTGCTCCACGAGAACAACTTCTTCAAAGTGTTACGTCCTTCTGCATAATCCATATAGAAACCACCTCTTTCCTCCTTGTCAACAGTCAGAACAGTCAGGTTGCCATAATCTTGCCTTTCGCATGTAGCGAGATTCAACTGGGTAAGTTTTGGAAAATTATCTGGCGAAAGCACATCCGGTATCCTGCTGAAAAGATTTGCGCTCAAATCAAGCACTTCAAGGTTTTCAAGATTGGCAAATTCATCAGGAAGGTCAGTAAGTCCCGCTGCAAATAATTGAAGATACTTCAATCCAGTAAGTTCAGTGATACCTCCCAGCTTCGTAATATGCCTCCTGAATTTATTGCCGTTTGAGAACAGGCTAAGTCGTTCAAGATATCTCAACTTTGCGAACTCTGCAGGATAGCCCTTGGCATCCTCGCTTTCCGGTGTCATGAACATCGTCAATTGCAAAGACCTCACCCTGCCTATCCTCTCCGGTTCATTCTTGCACTCCTTGTCGGATGCTTTCCAAAGAGTCACGCCGCTCCAATAATCCATAGGTTCGTCGTGGTTGAAAGCAGTCCACACATTCAGCTTCTGCTCAAGTATTACGATTGCAAGCGAATCACCTTTACGGTCATCTGTAATCTCCGGAGCCCGTTTCTGGGTTACCTTTACAGCCTCCTGAACGTCAAGTGATTCTTCTGTCTCGAAGGTTATGTCGGCCAGGCGAACCTCCTCGGAGCTGTTGCCGTCCCAGGTGAAACGGATTCTCCTTGTGCGGGGACGAGCCTTGCCGTTCGGAGTGAATGTAGCGGCATCAGACTTCAGCCACCTGTCCTCATTCTGTGCAATCTTCACTGTATAAGGTACATTTGAGGTGACGTCAACGTCAAAATGCCTCAGGCTCGGAGCAGCAAAATTTTCAAGTTCCACCTCCGTCTGGGAAACGGTTACCTGCTTGGGATAGCCTGCCTGAACAATGGAAAGCAACTGGCTCTGCTTGCCGTCCCTGTCATTGAAACGGACCTTGAGCGAGCGCTCATCATTGAGCAAGGTAGAGTCGATACGCACATTGCAGACAGTTTCGCCCACTCCGCTTGCGGGAGATACAAGTACCCATGGTTCCGTCAGTTCAGCACTCCAGCGCCCGGCCACGGAGACCTTCACGTTCATGGTTCCTCCGTCAGGCCCGATCTCGATTTTATCTGTATCCAGACCGAACTCGACTTCCGGAATATCCTTGCTGCAAGCCTGGAACGCCAATGCGGTCAATGTCAATATGTATAATAAATCTTTTCTCATTTCATGCATATTTATGGCTTACAAACCTCTTACATCCTGGTCTTCATCATACAATACGCCGATAAGTCCCATCCTGATATAAGGAGCAAGCGGCGACAGGTCAATGGAAAGACGAGGGTTGTCTGTTATTTCAAAACTGAAACGGATGAACTGCAAAGTACCGTCCTTGACCTTCCCTATGTCATTTCCTCCGAGATACAGGACACTCAGTCCTTTATGGGCCGAGATTCGCGCAGGCCATTCGCTCATGCTGCGATAGCCATCATCATCTCTCTGGGAGCGTACCATAAGAATCGTCAGTTTGGAAATATCGAGGACAATGTACGGGAAACCAGTGAATGCGTTCGCTGTAAGGTCCAGACCGTACATGTATGGGAATGTCACAGCGTGGAAATTGCCTGGCATGGCTTTCAGGCGGTTGAAACTCAAGTCCATTGACTGGGTATAGATGGTATTCTTGCCTTCGAGAGCCTTGGTTGAGAACTCCTTCATTCCATTGCCCCTTAGAATAATATAATTTATCTTGGATGAGTATTTCTCACCTTTCGGGGAATTGTAGATGCATTCCGGGAATTCTTCCAGACGGTTGTAGCTCAGGTCAACGATTTCTGCGTTCACTCCCCTGTAATCAGAATCCGCATCCTCTATGGAAGAAATCTTGTTCTGCGAGAAGTTGACCGTTCCCATATAGAAAGGTTCATTTGCATCGAAAATATTCGGCAGTTCAGTAAGTTCATTCCCGGAAAAATCCCATGTCTCTACAGCTTCCACACCTGCGAACCATTTGCTTCCGTCCGGTTCAGGAATGGATGGAATTGATTTGAGCCTGTTGTTGGCAAAGCCGACAGTACGGAGGTTGTGTTTCTTTCCGAAAGCTTTCTCAATGACCTCGATATAGTTATCAGAGAAATCGATGAAAGACAGTTTCTTGATCTCAGTCATGCTTGCCGGAACTCTTTCAAGGTTGTTGTACATGAAATAAAGTCCCTGGAAAGTGTCCTTGGTGTATTCGCCCTTTGCCAATGCGTCAAGACCGTTATAAAGAGACTGTGCAGGAATTTTCTGATTCCTCACGAAATACAGCATCTGCAGGTTTTTGAGGCGGGAGAGCACCATAGGGAACTCTTCCATCTGGCTGCAGTTGTAGATTTCGATGTCGGTAAGTTTGTCCAGATCCGCAAGCCTGTCAGGCAGCGCCTTTATCGGGCTGTTCGCTATGAAGAGGCGGTTGAGGTTCTTGAGTTCACCGATATCATCCGGCAATTTCGTGATATAGGTAGAATATGTCTCGTGCGGAGTTGCCTTCGTAGAAACCGATGCCCTGCGCTGTTTCATCGCCAAACTCCTTTCTACAGTTTTCTTCAGGTCGGACGGAAGATATTCCCTCATCTCCTTTGCCATACCGGCCAAAGGTGTTTCCCTTCTGAAATCCTCTTTCATTTTTGAACGGATAGCATCCGTATCCATTGCAGAAGGGTCATCAACCTCATAGCCCGGAGTGTCACCCCAGAAATCATCATGGAAGCCGAATGTCAGATTCCTGATTTCTGTCAACTGGCTGAATATGCCTTCGGGAATCTCTCCCTTTGCACCGAAACCGCTGAAACTTATGGATGCCACCCTGCCATTTTCAAGCACCTGGACTCCCGGCTGCGCCGTCCACAAGTCCACGTCTCGATTGAAATCCCAGTTGCATCCTTTGTTCTCATAACGCCCGGCATAGCTCCAGTTCGGTCCGTCAAGAGCCTCCCAAAGTTTCTTCAAAGCAATACCGTCAAGTATGATCGGGCTTGTTTCGGTAAAGGTAATCGGAACATTGGCAGTTGTCCTTCCATTGTCAACAACAGTGAATTTCCTTTCTTCCACAGGCACGGTTGACATGGTCGGAAGAGCCTCGATAATCCGGTTGTTCTTGTCATATACGGTATATCCTTCTACTGTATATGTTCCGGCCCTCAGGAAAAGGGTGGTATCGCAGACCAGCTTGCTGGAGACATTATAGTCATTGTTTTCGCTTTCGTCATACAGATATTTCACCTTGGTTGCAACACCCTGGATATTGTACCGGTCTCCATCCTGATGTCTGATGGAGATGTCAGCCTTCTTGACTGCATCGAGCCTGTATCCCTCTCCGGCTGCAGCCTTGACTTCAGGCAGGCGTTTGACAAATTCAATGTCCGCATAACCATAAGGACGGACATCCACATAGACATCCTGCCTTACAAGGCCACCAGGGACGACATCGATGACGGTCTGACCGGACGGTTCTCCGGTGAGCAACGACTCATCCAGCCCGCCGAATATTTCATATCCGAGAAGCGTCCAGCTTCCTTTGTAAAGTTTCAGTTTCTCGGTCCATACGCCCCACTCACTCTTGTCGGTATCGACAGGAGTCACGATGAGGGTCTGCTCCAGGACGAAACCGTCAGCGGCGCGCAGCCTCACCCTGAGCTTCGTGGCATCAGACAGCAGTTCGAGGGAATTGCCGGCCTTGGTGTCCACGGTCTTGCTCACGGCTGACGCCTTGGTGATCTTGAACTGGACATAGCCGTAATCACCGGAAGACGGTTCTTCAATGTCCTTCGCGCAACCTGCAAAAGTGACAAATGCGAGAAGGACAAGGAGTCCGTTGGTTATTAAATTTTTGATATTCATAATCAGATTATGACTTCTTGATTACAAAGGTGCCGACTTCCGCACCGTTTTTATCGTAGAATACTATGATAAGGTCGCCTTCTGGAAGCTCTGCAAATGGTGTACGATTGGCTTTCTTCAGCAAAAGGCCGAAGTGCAGCTGATAATCAATTGACCTCGGCTGAATTGAATAAGCTTTCGCCCAGCCAGGTATGTCATAAACTCCTTCAGAACTGATTATCTCCTTATAATCTGAACCGTAGAATTTCAAACTTCCCCAATTGCCGGCAGGGAATCCTTTAGGCAATATTCCAAGGTTGACAGCCGAAGTGCCGCTCCATGTAGCTTCAGTAAATTTGTATTGCCATATATTGTCTGAAACCTTCAGATTGAGTCCTTTTACTATATCTTCTGCATTTTCTGCCCTCTCTGGTTTCTGCCAGTCCTTGTATGAATTCTGATTTATCAGTTTGAATCCACCCGGAGAAGCTTCCTGCTGCAATGCAACCACAAACGGATAATTTGCATTGAAAGCAAAACCGGAAGAAGGGAACAATACGCTCTTGAGGTTCATCCATTCTGTGTCAACTTTGACATACATGGCCAGCTCTATGCCTTTAGGCATCACTCCAAGATATACGGCACGCTCATCACCTCCATCCTCATTCTGTACGGCACTGACCTTCAGATTGCCCTCACCATCATCCTCAACGGTCAGCCACGAACGGTTTTCCTCTGCAATGGCATTGCCCTTGGCATCCAGATAAAGAAGTTCATAGTCGAAATCCTTCGCGATGAAATGAAGTTCGGCCGAATTTCCAGCATCTTCTGCATCACCAATTTTGCCGAGATAGCTCCATGTAACTCCTCCTTTGGCAATTTTGGTGTCTTCCCAAAGAATCTGGGCTGCCGGTATGCCGGCGGAGCGGATTTCAAACTCAATGGTCTTGTCCCCTTCCTTCTCACCAATAACGACATAACCTATTCTGTCGCTGTCCTTTGCCATATTCTTGACGAAGAAAGCACCGAAGTCTTCCGGAGTGATTTCCTGATCAGCAGAACCATTGACATCCTCCAATGATTTATAGCCGACAGGTTTGGTGTCCACCCATTCCGGAGCCGAGATGAACTTCCAGTCAAAATTGGCTTCGAAACCAATCAGGACACTTTCCTCCCTTGGAAGATACGCAATATCAACATATTCCACCTCTTCGATTTCATCGAGTCCGTGACGGACATACATCCTTGCTACCTTCTCCTTGGCAGACCTCTTGATTTCTGCAATCACCTTGGTTTCAGTATCCATTGTCATCTCAACCATAGCCTTGTCGCCCTCAAATCCCTGAGCATCGGCAGTAACAACGATGGTAACCACATTGCTTCCGGCATAACCTTCCAGAGAAGCATTCTCTCCGATTTCATCCCTGAACCTTATCCACTGACGGTCGCTGGTCAATGCCCAGTCTTCTTCAGCATCAAATTCAAATATGATTTCATCACCAGGCTCGACATCCACGATGGTCTTCATCATCGGGAATGACAACTTGCCGTCGTCAAGGATTTCATTTCCACAAGAAACAAAGCCAAAAAGGCTGACAGCGGCCAGGAAAGCGAGGCCAGCCGTTCTGATTGCACTAAAAACAGGTGTTTTCATATCAAAATGTGTTTAATTATTTAATCAAATCATGATCGGGATTCATCAGAATCCATTGTTCAGTATAAATTCGGCCTCCGCATCGCTTATCCAGTAAAGGACAGAATTGTAAGCACCTATAAGACCGTCCGTGCCGTTCTGTCCGGCCCCTCTTATATACATTATATTATATAGGGACACCCGTCTGTTGTTGGTGTCGAAGTACGAATTCAATGCAGCGTAGTCTGCCACCCTGACGAGACCGTCCCCGAGAGGAACGAAAGAGAAATCGACGCCTTTGCCAATCGGCGCTCCCTCCTCCAGCTGCGCATAAGGATTGAGCGGATCTGAAGGGTCAAATGTGATTTCCACATCATAACCGTCACTGAAAAGGTCCTCAAGCGATACAGTATTTGTCTTTCCCGGCACAAGGGATGCCCTGACCAATCTCTTCTGTGCTCCATAAGGATTGAAACTGGAGATGAATCCGGACGACATCACAGCATAACCTGTGAACTGACATTCCAGATCAAACGGAGCTATTTTCTTCAGGGCAACTTTCGTTTCACTGTGGAATATTTCGTCGTAAATCTTATCCTGACCTTCTTCAATGAAAGCCAGTTTCAGCCTGATGGTCAAGTCTTTGTCTGGATCTTCAATCCCGTCGTAAAGTCCTTTGACCATGAAAGAGGCTGAAAGTTGTCCGGCCGGAATGACCACGTTGAAATCCTCAACCTCGAAATCCCGTCCTTCCACGGCGGTCGTCTCCTTTCCCTGCACGATTTCAACGCCGACGACACGATCTATTGCAGACGTGCGTGTGGCAGCAATTGTGACAGGATATGAAGTACTGTTGTCCAGCACCGGCACCACGGTCAAGGTATCCGCGAAGGCGATATATGAAGGCCCTTCATATATCTGCCGTGTTGATTCACAGGAAGAAAGAACAGCCATCAACATGGCAATAGCAATGATTGTATGTTTTTTCATGATTGTCACCTCCTTCTATCTGTTGCTTTCGTTAGGTTGAATTTCAGATCCCGGAGCATCGAGCTCATGCTGAGGAATCGGCCACACGAAACGAGGGTCGTCCTTCTCGATTTTAAGGGAGTTGGCCGCTTTCACTGTATTCTGCTGTGCCTTCCTTTCGAATCCTCTGTGGAAACGCTTGAGGTCATGAAGCCTGAAGCCTTCCATGAACAGTTCCTTCGCTCTTTCGTCAAGGATGGTCTGCTCCCATGTAGATGCATTGACACTTGCCGAGCCGTACGTGCTGTAGCGGGCCTTTCTCAATACAGTCAGGTCATCTGCAGCGAGAGAATATTTCCCCTCACGGCAATAGGCCTCTGCCCTGATGAGGTACTGCTCGGAAAGCCTGAACACCTTAGGCATCTGGACATGGAGAATCCCGATGTTGGTAAATGTAGGATTGCCCTTGTATTTTACCAGGAACGGACATGCCAGATGATGATTGTAGCCTGTCTGTCCATAGGCAAAGAAAGAGCTGTATCTCAAGTCGTTTTTGTCATACAGAGCCAGGATTTCATCAGAAGGGACGTAGTCCGGATAATAATTCACATAGTCATAATTGAGGAATACTCGACCGAGAGCTCCACCGTATGAATCCACCGTGAAACCTATTTTCCACAAGACTTCAGTTCCGGCATCATTCTGCCACATGTAGTTGTAGGCTGAAACAGAGCTTCCGGTTGCCACACTTGCTGAAGAAAGCTGGAATCCTTTGTCGATTACTGAGGAGGAATACTCAATGGCCTTCTCCCAGTCCTGCATATAGAGGCATACCCTCGCGCGGAGCGCATTCACAATGTCTTTAGTGAATGTATAATTGTTGTAATAATCCTCACGGGATATTCCCTCGTATGCCCGGTCAAGATCCTCCAGGACGAACTCGTATGACTTCTTCAAGGAAGATCGGATGATTCTCTCCGGATTATAATAGCTTGTGACAAGAACAACTCCGAGATCTTCGTCGGCAGTCTCAGGTTCATAAGCCTTGCAGAAACATTTTATCAGTTCAGAGTAGCAGAGCGCCCTGGCGCAATAGACCTCACCCTTGAGATTATTCAGGGTCTCTATTTCCGTTGCATCCTGAAGGTCGCCTTCAAACTGTGAGACCATATCGAAGAAATAGTTGCATTTCCCGATGATTCCGTAAAGACTTCCGTACACAGACTGGATCTGGGTATTGGTGGAGAGAATGTCCCACCTCCAGATATCTCCATAAACATTGGAGTAGCCTTCAACTGCCTGCACCATATCGCACTGGATATCAGGAAGCAAGGTCAGATAGCCCGAATATAGCGCACTGCTCTTGAACGCAGCATATATGCCGGTCACCGCCTGCTCTGCTTCTGCAACATTTGTGACAGCCTCCTTTCCCGGCACGGCATTCTCCGGAAATTTCTCCAGACATCCGGCACTAAGAATCGCCGTCACAATGAAGATTAATATTTTGTTTATATTGATTTTCATCTTTTTACCCATTAGAAAGTGATTTCAAGACCGAATGTGAACTGACGTGACATCGGATACTGAGCCTTGTAAACATTGAGATTGGATTCCGGGTCCAGTCCGGAGAATCCGGTGAATGTCAAAAGATTCTGTCCCTGGGCATAAATCCTGGCGGCAGAAAATACCTTCATTCTGTCCAGAACGCTTTTCGGAAGAGAATAAGCTATGGTAAGATTTTTGAGGCGCAGGAATGAAGCATTCTCAAGCAAATGTGTGTCGAATTGAGGAGTAGTGCCATATTTTGGTATATCAGTCACATCACCTGGCTTTTTCCATCTGTCATAAAGCATTCTTTTGGACTGATTGTACTGGTCGAAAAGGGTGTTCTCCTCGAAATACCGGTCATTGTTGATCATCCATCTGTCTGCCACCCAGCTGAACTGTGCAGAAAGCGAGAGGCCTTTCCATGACAATGCAGTCCCGAAACCGCCCTGCCATGGAGCTTCGCTCGTGCATCCTGTCATGACCTTGTCGCTCTCACGATATTCAGATGTAATGTTGCCGTCCTTGTCATACCAAAGAGGATTACCGTCCACAGGATTGACTCCGGCATATCTGTTCAGATAGAATTCTGAATATGGATGGCCGACCTGAAGTTTCATTCCCGTCGTTGACTGGACATATTCCGTGACACCGTTGTACAGTTCAGTGATTTTGTTCTTATTATATGAGGCATTGGCATTGACGTTCCACCTGAAATTTCTCGTTCTGATTACATCCACGTCAAGGCTCATCTCCACACCCCTGTTGACCATCGCTCCGACATTGTCCCAATATGTCCCGAATCCACCGTTGGCATACGACTGCGGAACGGCCATGAGCATGTTGCTTGTGTGCTTGTCATAGAGTTCCACATCCAGATTGATTCTTTCGAGGAATCCGAAATGCAAAGCAAGGTTCGTGGTCCAGAGAGTCTCCCAGGTGAGGTTCTCATTGCCCTGGGTAATAGGAGCTATACCGGAATCTCCCATATAGTCAGGACCTCCTCCCACAAGGTCAAGATGGTCATAATTAGGAATCGAAGAGTTTCCTGAGGTTCCCGTACTGACTGCTATCTGGGCATTTGAAAGCCAATGGACATCTTTCATGAAACTCTCGTTGCGCAAATCCCACATGAAACCCAATGACCAGAATGCTGCCCACCTGTTGTCTTTTCCGAAACGGGATGAAGCATCGGCACGGACTGAGAAATCAGCATAGTATCTGCTGCCGTAGTTGTATTCGCCTCTGCCGAAGAACGAAACATAGTTGTAAGATGAACTGCTGTCAGACCACGAGCGGGCACGGGTACCTGAAGCTATGTTTGTGAGATTGTCGTTGTTCTGTCCCGTAGTTGACACAGCGAATCCTGAAGACTTGTAATTGACACCTTCCTGACCTACCATGAAATTGAGATGATGCAGATTCTCTATGTCAAAATTGTAGTTCACCGTATTGGATATGGTCAGGTTGTATGCCTGCGAGGTGCTTTTCGCAGCTGTTCCCTGGCCATTGTTCGGGATGTATGACGGCATTGAGTATGCTTCAGAGAAGATGTGCGAGAAATCGACTCCGCCCTGAGAGCGGATTGTAAGCCCTTTGACCGGAGCAATCTCAAGGAAAAGGGAACCAATCACCTTGTTCTTGTAGTTTGTTTCCGGATTGTTGGCCATCCATTCCAACGGGTTCTGGTTCAGACCGAGCCAAGTGCCGTCACTTAGGGATGCGTAGGAGCCGTCCTTCTTATAAGGACTCCAGTAAGGCATCATGAAACGGGAGGCCGAAATCGGGGTCACCGTATTATAGTCGCCAGATACAGACTGTCTTATCTTTTCGTGAGTGAGCAATATATTGGTCCCAATCTTGAGCCAGTCCTTGGCCTGCGCCTCGACGTTGGCACGAACGTTATACCTTCTGAAATCAGAATCCAGCGAGATACCTTCCTGATCGTAGAAGTTCCCGGACACATAATAGCGAACCTTGTTGAGAGATCCGTCCACCTGAAGGTCGTAGCTCTGAAGAAAGGCATTGTCCCGAAAAACTTCGTCAAGCCAATTATAGTCTATCTTGCTCAAGGCTTCATAGTCCTTGCCACTCGTAAGTCCTACCTCCTTCTCGTAAGCAATACGCTCTTCGGTATTCATCATGTTCCACTTGCCACTCGCCATATTGGAGAATCCGAGCTGAGCCCTTGCAGTGACCCTCGCCTTGCTGCCATCAAGACGGCCACGTTTGGTCGTAATCACGATGACGCCGTTAGCTGCCCTTGCACCATAGATGGACGTCGAGGATGCATCCTTCAAGACTGACACTGATTCAATGTCATTAGGATTCAAAGCATTGAAATCAGATCCGGATATAGGCATTCCGTCGAGGATGAACAATGGAGACGTGCCGGAATTGATGGAGTTGGTACCTCTTATGCTGAATACGGCCGATGCACTCGGCTCACCTGAATTGGAAAGGACCGTAAGTCCCGGTGTCGAGCCTTGCAATGCCTGATCGAAGCTGGCAGCCGGCACATTCGCGATTTTCTCGGATTTTACCGTCGTGACAGATCCGGCTATAGTACCTTTCTTCCTTGTACCATAAGCAATTACCACAACATCATCCAGCGCCTGAGCCTCGCTTTGCATGCTGAAATCGTGTGACACCTTGTCCACTCCTTCAGGAACAGAAAAGGTCATCTGGACAAATCCGAAGCAGGATGCTGTAAGCACTGTTCCCTCCGGCACCTGAATGGAATATCTTCCGTCTAAGTCTGTCACGGTCGCATTCGAGGCATCCGCCATCACCGCAGCCCCCGGCAATGGGAGCCCGTCTTCCGAAGAAGACACTACGCCGGTCACAACTACATTGTGTTGAGCTAAAACCGGGACCGAGAACAGATAGAATACTGAAATCAGCAGAGACGACAGAATTCTAAAGTTCATTGTCTTTGTTGTTTTATGGGTTAATAACTAAATAGGCCGCAAATATCCATTTCTCTATTTCAATTAAAAACCCATTCCTGCCGAAACCGCCAAATTCCCGACTCAAACCACATTGCCGGTCCATTTTTTTAATTACTTTTGCGGTCAATGAAAAATGAATCGACATGGACATTAGAATAGGAAACGGATATGATGTACACGCCCTTGCCGAGGGGCTTCCTCTCTGGCTCGGAGGCATACAGATCGACAGCCCTGTCGGATGCATAGCACATTCCGACGGTGATGTAGCGATTCACGCCCTGTGTGACGCTCTGCTCGGGGCACTTGCATTGGGAGATATCGGGAAGCATTTCCCGGACACTTCCGAGGAGTTCAAGGGCATAGACAGCAAGATTCTGCTGAAGCGTGTAATGGAGCTCGTCAGGGATGCCGGATGGCAGGTCGGAAATGCCGACATCACCATTGCGATGCAGAGGCCAAAGCTTGCACCTTATATAATAACGATGCGCGAATGCCTGGCCTCCATAATGGATATCCCTGTCGATTGCGTCTCCGTCAAAGCGACGACGACGGAAAAACTCGGGTTCGTAGGAAGGGGCGAAGGATGCGAGGTCTATGCAGTCGTGCTGCTGGGGAAGGTTTCCCAAACGGCACAGCCGACCGGATTCTGACATTGTCCGCAAAGCTTGGATCAGCAATTCACAACATTTATCAGAAGATTATGAAACCATATATGTTTATTGCGGCGGCATGCTGCCTGATGGCCGTCTCCTGCGCCGTCTCAGATGGGAATCTCACCGACTCCGAAAGGGCTCTTATCAGGGATGCGGCCTCCAGAACCGCCCTTGACGACAATGGCGCGTCAGCCGGCTCCTATCCGGCAGGCACGATGAGAGTCCTCACGGTAAATGATGAGGACGACCTTGAGATATTGAGAACCGTCAGCAGGGACTTTTCCGACGAGGCCCTGTCGGACGAGGATATCGTGACCCTTGCCTCCCTGATGGCAGCCACGGTCACCCATCCGTCGCAGGACGGGGTCGGGATAGCAGCCCCGCAGGTAGGTCTGAACAGGAGGATGGTGGCAGTGCAGAGATTCGACATGGAGGGAGAGCCGTTCAAGGTATATCCCAACATCAGGCTGGTATGGGCATCCGACTCCACGCAAGTTGGTCCGGAAGGTTGTCTGTCCGTGCCGGATTGCAGGGGGTATGTGTCCCGTTCCACAGAGATTGTCATTGAATATTCGGACATCAGGTCCATCGTGAAGGACAGGAATACAGCATCGCTTTTCGCAAGTGAGGATGATGCCCTTCTGCGACTGGAGAAGGTTCCGTATATGGCCGGTGCAGTCCGGGACAGCGAGAATGGAAGACATAGCGGAAAGCTTGGCGGGAACGGCTGTTGCGAAGGCTGTAACGCACAAGGAATCAAGACAGTACGAGATACGGTAAGAGGTTTCACCGCCGTGATTTTCCAGCACGAGATCGACCACCTCGAAGGCGTTCTCTACACCGACAAGGTTCAGGAATAGGACAAGGGCGAACCTGCCATGCATTCCTTTCCCACCCAGGTCTGGTCCCCTTGGCTGGTCCGTTCCAAATAATTGCAAAAAAAAGCGAATAAATTTTGCAATTTCATAAAACATTACTACTTTTGCAGTCCCAAATCCGAACCACAAAGCTGCATCAGCAGCCGCGGTCAAGGGATGTCGGCAAGCCGGCAAGGATTACAAGGGGTTTAACAAGGCGTCATCAGACGCCGCGACCGAGCCGGGACTTTTCGAATAGAAAAGTCGGAAAGGCGCAAAGGTCGCCCGACCCCGACCAAAGGGAGTGGTCGGAATTCCCCTGACAGGGGATGTCGGCAAAGCCGACAGGGGTTAACAAGGCTGCATCAGCAGCCGCGACCGAGCCGGGACTTTCGAAGAAAGTCGGAAAGGCGAAAAGGTCGCCACTTCCCCCACAAAGGGGGACGGGAGGGGGAATTTATATTGAGATATGGTGTAATGGTAGCACTACAGATTCTGGCTCTGTCAGTGAGGGTTCGAGTCCTTCTATCTCAACAAAGGCAGACGAAAGTCTCCAACCGGGATCCGTCCCGCAAATATCCGATGGCGGGATAGCTCAGCTGGTTAGAGCGCATGATTCATAATCATGAGGTCCCCA
>JBJEBR010000038.1:44270-47492 GCA_051870255.1 Candidatus Cryptobacteroides sp. | reverse complement strand
CGCCGATGGTACTGCCCCACCAGGTGGGAGAGTAGGTAGCTGCCACTTTTATTGAACGGGTGACTGAAAAGCAATTTTCAGCCACCCGTTTTCCATTCTATACTACCAGCCTTTTCCCATACTATTATAGATTGTCATTTTGCTTTCTTACCCTCAATTGTCTTGTTTTTGTTACAATTCCGTTAACACTTGGAGCATTGTTTTGCGACTTGACCGAAATCTGCTACCTTTGTTCCAGATTTATCTATCATACTATGCCATACAGAATACTCGTAGTAGATGACGAAGCCGACATTCGGGACATTCTCGAATTCAATCTGGAAAATGCCGGTTATCTTGTAGATTCCGCGTCCTCCGCCGAAGAAGCCCTTTCAATCCTCAATCAGACCCATTCCCTCATAATCCTTGATGTGATGATGTCCGGGATGAGCGGGTATGCGATGGCTTCAAAGCTCCGCAAGGAAATGAACAACCCTGTCCCTATAATATTCCTGACGGCTAAGAGTGCAGAGAACGACCTGTTGACAGGTTTCGCTGCCGGGGGAGATGACTATATTCCCAAACCATTTTCAATCAATGAATTGCTTGCGAGGGTGGCGGCGGTCTTGAGACGTACTAATGACAATTCGTCAGCCGATGTGATCGAAGCCGGCCGGATGAGGCTGGATATGTCTAAGAAACTTCTCTATGTTGACGAGCAGCAGGCGATCCTGTCAAAGAAAGAGTTTGAGGTCCTGTCCCTCCTTGCTTCGAATCCGGGCAAGATTTTCTCCAGGGAGGACATCATTGCAATCCTTTGGAAGGAAGCCCCTTATGTCCTCTCAAGGACTGTCGATGTCCATATAGCGAGAATCCGTGCCAAGCTCGGTGTCTGCAAGAACTACATAACCAACCGTTCAGGCTGGGGTTATATCTTCAATCCTTCTGAGAATGAACAGTGAAGGTCGTACATATTCCCGCAGGTTGATAACAGGCTTCACTGCGATATTCGTGGCTTTCGCCGCAGCCTTTCTCGCCTTCAGACTCCAGCAGGAGAGGCAGATACGCCGCCTTGCGATACAGGAGAGGCTTGAGGGCTATGCTGATATGCTTTATTGCAGCATATACAATGATTCCATTGATTTCGAGACACTTTCGTCCATACTGCCTGACCATTTGAGGACTACCGTGATGGATGTCCGGGGAAATGTGTCATATGATTCCGAGTATTCGGGGGCATATGGGGAAAACCATCTCGAAAGGCAGGAGGTCCGGGAGGCTCTTGAGAAATCTTCAGGAACTGCGATAAGGCGTTCTGCAACGACCGACAAGGACTATTTCTACCTTGCCAGGAGATATGGGGATACGGTCGTGAGGGTCGCCCTGCCGTTCGATGGCTCCGGAAACTCCCCGTTGAAGCCTGACTGGCTTTTCATCATCGTGGCATTGCTCCTGATAGCGGCTTTCATAGGACTCATCATCATATTGTCTGGCCGCTTCGGGAGAGGTATGTCGGAGTCCGTAGAGAGCCAGAACCGCAGGATGAAGCAGCAGATGACAAGCAATGTCGCCCATGAGCTCCGTACCCCTGTCACAAGCATAAGAGGCTATCTGGAGACATTGGTTTCCTGTCCGGACCTGCCTCCTGACAAGCAGAGGAACTTCATCGGGAGGGCCTATGCCCAAGCCCTGCGCCTGTCGGACCTTATCCGCGACATGGCCCTGATAAGCAAGATAGAGGAATCTCCGCAGAAACTTGTCAAGGAACCGGTCTTGCTCCGCCCAATATGGAATGAGGTCGTGGAGGAATTCGATACGGAGATCACGAAGGGAGCAGTCCGCGTAAGGTGTTCCCTGCCGGAAAATCTTGAAATTGTCGCGAATCGTACTCTTGTTCACGCAATTTTTCGTAACTTGCTGGAAAATAGCCTGAAGTATGCCGGAGTCGGCATAACTGTGCATCTGGAATGCCTGAAACAGACTTCTGACAGCCTCTATTTCACCTATTATGACAACGGCTGTGGAGTCCCTGCGGAGCACCTGCCGAAGATTTTCGAACGCTTCCACCGCGTTTCGGAAGGCAGGAGCCGCGATGACGGTGGCTCGGGACTGGGACTTTCAATCGTCCGCAACGCCGTGGCTTTCCACGGAGGGGAGATAAAGGCCGTGAACCGGGATGGCGGAGGATTGCAGTTCTTCTTCACGCTTGCACAAGGTAAGAAGGAATGATATGAACAAGATAAAATTTGATTGTATGAATGCTATTATCACAAGACTTGCGGGATGTTTTGCACTTTCCGCCTTGGCAATCACCGGTCTGGTGACCACCTCTTGCTCCACGGAGACGGAACCTGATTTCTGGCTTGGAGCCGACCTCGGATGGGTGACTGAGATGGAGGCACACGGGCACAGATTCTACAACAGACAGGGACAGGAGCGCGAATGTACGGCCCTGATGAAGGAACTTGGACTGAACGCCGTCCGTCTGCGCGTATGGGTGGACCCTTCCGCACACGGAAACTGGTGCGACAAGAACGACCTTCTCGTGAAGGCGCTCAGGGCAAAGAATCTCGGAATGGCCGTGATGGTGGACTTCCATTACAGCGACTGGTGGGCTGACCCTCAGAAGCAGAACATACCGGCATCCTGGAGCGGACACAGCTATGAGCAGATGAAGGAAGACCTTGCCGCCCATACCGTGGAGGTGCTGACCCTGCTGAAAGACAACGGAGTCACCCCGAAATGGGTGCAGGTCGGCAACGAGACGCGCGACGGCTTCCTCTGGACGGTGAAGTCCGGACCTCATGGCTGGCCGGAGCTTGACGAAAACGGCAATACCACCATCGTCGAATCAATGGGCAGCGCAAGCCGCAATCCTGAGCAATATGCAGGTCTGTTCGCTGCAGGATATGATGCCGTGAAGTCCGTATTCCCGGATGCTATAGTGATAGTGCATCTGGACAACGGATTCGACCAGGATCTCTATGACTGGAACCTCGGCATCCTCCAGGCAGGAGGAGCCAGATGGGACATGATTGGCATGTCGCTTTATCCTTATTGGGCAATGGACGGAGGATATAGGGATGACGCCGAGACGACAATCACCGATTGCATCGCCAATATCCGCCACGTGAGCGAGAAGTTCGGCTGCGATGTAATGATAGTGGAGACGGGATTCCTTGTGGATGAATCCAATCCTGCAGTCCTGGAAGAGGGCAGGAGGCAGCTTGCAAGGGTGATCCG